>NZ_CP101323.1:2400000-3000000 GCF_024300825.1 Natronomonas gomsonensis
TCAGGACGACGAGTGGATGTGGGAGGGAATCAAGGCCGTTGGAAGCCGCGCGGTTCCGACGCTGAACGTCGAGATTCCCACCGACCCCGTCTCGGAGTTCATGACCGCCGACCTCGTGACCGTCTCCCGGTCGAAGACGGCCCGTGACGCTGCCCAACTGATGATTTCCAACGACATCGAGCAGATTCCGCTCGTCTCCGGCGACGAACTGGTCGGTGTGGTCCGGGACGTCGACCTCTTGGAGGCGCTCGTATGACCGAGTTGGACGACCTCGCGGAGTTGGCCAAGCGCCGTGGCTTCTTCTTCCCGTCGAACGAGGCCTACGGCGGCACGGCCGGTTTCTACACCTACGGTCCGGAGGGCGCGGCGCTGAAGCGCAACCTCGAGGACACCTGGCGCGACATCTTCGTCCGCGAGGAGGGTCACATGGAGTTGGAGGCACCGACCGTGATGCCCGAGGCTGTCTTCGAGGCCTCGGGACACCTCGACGGCTTCGACGACATGATAATCGAGTGTGTCGAGTGTGGGTCGACCCACCGCGCCGACCACCTCGTCGAGGACGCCGTCGAAGACATCGAGGACGCCGAGGCGTACGACCCCGAGGCGGTGGCCGAACTCATCGCCGACCACGGCATCGAGTGTCCCTCCTGTGGCGCGCCGCTGGCCGACACGGACGTCGAGGAGTTCAACCTCATGTTCGGCACGAACATCGGCCCCGGGTCGTCGTCGCCGGGGTATCTCCGGCCCGAAACCGCACAGGGCATCTTCGTCGAGTTCCCCCGACTGAAGGAGTACGCCCGCAATCAGTTGCCGTTCGGCGTCGCCCAAATCGGCCGTGCCTACCGCAACGAGATTTCGCCGCGGCGGGCGCTCGTCCGTGTTCGGGAGTTCACGCAAGCCGAACTGGAGCACTTCATCGACCCTGAAACCGACGAGCCGCCGCTTGAGCGCGTCGCGGACGTCGAGGTGCCGCTGTACTCCGCCGAAGCACAGAACGCCGACGACGGCGGCGTCGAGGCCTACACCGTCGGCGAAGCCGTCGAGGAGGGCGTCATCGGCAGCGAGTGGGTTGCCTACTACCTCGGCCGGGCGATGGACTTCTACGAGCGAATCGGCATCGACATGGAGCGGTTCCGCTATCGCCAGCACCTCACGGGCGAGCGGGCACACTACGCCGCCGACTGCTGGGACGCCGAGACCGAGTTGGGCGGCAACTGGGTCGAGGTGACCGGCTTCGCCTACCGCTCGGACTACGACCTCTCGAAACACGGCGAGTACTCCGGCGAGGACTTCACGCTGTTCCGGCAGTACGACGAACCGAAGACCGTAGAGCGGGCGACGGTCGACCCCGACATGAGCTATCTCGGCCCCGAGTTCGGCGGTGCGGCCGGTGACGTAGCCGACGCCCTGGCGGCGCTTGCTGGTCGGGACCGCTCGGCGTTCGACGGCGAGGAGGTCACTGTCGAGGTCGACGGCGAGTCCTACACCGTCCCCGTCGAGAAGACCGGCTTTTCTGTCGAAGAACAGACCGAGGCCGGCGAGCACATCACGCCGCACGTCGTCGAACCCTCCTTCGGCGTCGGCCGCCTCGTCTACAGCGTCCTCATCCATCGCCACGGCACCGACGAGGTCGACGGCGAACAGCGGGCGTTCCTCGATTTGCCCGCCGACATCGCGCCGACGACGGTCGCCGTCTTCCCGCTGATGACGAAGGACGGCCTCGACGACCGCGCCGAGGAGTTGGCCCACGAACTCCGCGAAAGTGGCTTCGAGGTCGCCTACGACGACACCGGCAACATCGGCCGTCGGTACCGCCGACAGGACGAGGTCGGCACCCCCTACTGCGTGACCGTCGACTACGAGACGCTGGAGGACGGCACGGTGACGGTTCGGGAACGGGACTCAACGGACCAGACCCGCGTCGCCGTCGAGGACTTGTCCGACGCGCTTCGGCGACTGGTCAGCGGTGCGACGCTCGCGGAACTGTAGCCCGGGACTGACCTACACCTTTTATTGACCACGGACCGACGACCGGGTATGACCGTCTACGAGTCGGACTTGCCGGGCGTCGGCAAGAAGTTCGAAATCGAAATCGACGACGACGAACAGCTCGTTGTCGTCACCCACAACACCGGTAAGCGGGAGGTGTTCCGCCGACGAGGCGAGGAGGACTCCGAGAAACTGTTCGAACTCTCGGACCGACTGGCCAGACAGGTGGGGACGATTCTGGAGGGCGCGTACTTCCAGCCGGTCGCCACCGAGACGACCGAGACGATGCTCGACGAGGACACGCTGTTCGAGTGGGTCGCCGTCGCCGAGGGGTCGGAGTTGGTCGACAAGACGCTAGCGGAAGTCGACTTCCGGGAGACGACCGGCACGTCCGTCGTCGCAATCCAGCGCGACGACGAGACAGAATCCAACCCCAATGCGGACACCACCATCCGGGCAGGGGATACGCTGGTCATCATCGGCGCCCGCGACGCCTGTGACCGCGTTGAGCGACTGGCCGCCGGGACTGACACGGCCGGCGAGGATGCCGCGGCGGCGGCCGACGAATCCGGCGACGACGCAGACACGGACGCCTGACGATGGCGGCGCTGTTGTTCGAGGCGGGTGTGATGTTTAGCGTTCTCGCCGTCGCCGGGGCGGTCGCACACCGCATCGACCTGTCGGTCATCCCGTTTTACGTCGTCTCCGGGGTGCTCGTCAGTCCGTACGTCTTCGGGGCGCTCGGCCTGCCCGCCCTACAGGACCAGGAGTTCATCACGCTGTTGGCGGAGTTCGGTATCGTCTTCCTTCTGTTCTTTCTCGGCCTAGAATTCAGCCTCGACCGACTGCTCGAATCGAAGGAGAACATCGGGAAAGCCGGCGCGCTGGACCTCGCGGTCAATCTCCCCATCGGCGTTGCCATCGGTCTCGCCTTGGGATGGTCGGTTCTGGAGGCGTTCGTCCTCGGCGGCATCGTCTACATCTCCTCGTCGGCGGTCATCACGAAATCGCTCATCGATTTGGGGTGGATCGCAAACGACGAGGCCCAACCGATGCTCGGGACGCTCGTCTTCGAGGACCTGTTCATCGCCTTCTACCTCGCCGTGCTGTCTGCGGTGATACTCGGCGGTGGGACGTTCATCGAGGTGCTCCAGCAGGTCGCAATCGCGATGGGCTTTCTGGCCGTCCTCGTGGGCGCGGTCTACTTCGGGTCGGCGTACTTCGAGGCGTTTCTCGACGTCGATTCCCAGGAGATGTTCGTCATCCGGGCCGTCGCCATCACCGTCCTCGTCGCCGGCGGCGCGCTCGCCCTCGGCGTCAGCGAGGCCGTCGCTGCCTTCTTCATCGGCATGGGCTTTTCGGGGACCGACCACCTTCACGACCTCGAACGGCGACTCATCCCGCTCAGGGACGTGTTCGCGGCCGTCTTCTTCTTCTGGATAGGGCTCAACACCGACCCGACCGTCTTCGGGAGTGTGGCGATTGCCGGCCTCCTCGCCGTGTTAGTCGTCGCGACGACGCCGACGAAACTCCTGACGGGCTTTCTCAGCGGCCGTATCTACGGTCTCGACGACCGCCGTAGCGTCCGAGTCGGCTGTGGGATGGTCACTCGGGGGGAGTTCTCGCTCATCATCGCGGCGCTGGCGGCCGGCTCCGGCGGCTCGGTCGTGCTGACCGAGACGATTCCCTCCGTGGCCGTCGGCTACGTCCTCGTGATGAGCATCCTCGGGACGCTGTTCATGCAGTACGCCGGCCTGTTCGAACGGTTTGTCGTCAGTGAGGAGCCAGCGCCCGCCGGCGCGGACTGACCGCTCGTGGCGTCGTATCGTCGGAACGAAACATCCGGCGCGGGCGCGCCGAGTCGAAAATTCAGTCGATGTGGCCTTCGCGACGCAGTTGGGCGGCGTCTTGCCCGTCGTAGCGCCATTCGACGTCCGCCTTCTCGTCTTGGAACGACCACGGCTCGATGAGAACCACGTCGTCCTTGTTGACCCACGTCCGGAAGCGCATGCGACCGGGAATCCGGCCCATTCGCTCCTTGCCGTCGTTACACCGGAGGCGCACGCGGCGGCCACCCAGCATCTCGGTTACGACGGCGAACATCTCGTCTTCCCCCGGCATCCGGAGGTTCTTACGTTGTGTCTCTTCTGTCACAGTATAAATAGACTCTCTGAACGTTTAAACCGTCGGATTTTTCGTGGTACGGCGTCGCAACGCACGCCCCCGGCCGGCGGTCGGTTTACTTTCACCGCGCTGGCCGAACCCTTATCCGCCGAAACGACGAACTCCGGGGTAGATGGCGACAGCGACGGACGGCCCGGAGTACATCGAGGGGCCGATGCTGGAAGACGGCCTCCTCGAGAAGCGCCGCTACCAGCTCCGGCTGGCCGACACCGCGACACGCGACCACACCCTCGTCTGTCTGCCGACGGGACTCGGCAAGACGGCCGTGAGCCTGCTCGTCACCGCCGAGCGGCTGGCCGACCACGGCGGTAAGTCCCTGTTGCTCGCGCCGACGAAGCCGCTCGTCCAACAGCACGCCGACTTCTACCGGGAGGCACTGGCTGTCGACGACGAAGAAGTGGTCGTCTTCACCGGAGACGTACGGCCCGACGACCGCGCCGAGTTGTGGGAATCGGCGAAAGTGGTCTGTGCGACCCCGCAGGTCGTCGAGAACGACCTCGTCGGCAACCGCGTCTCGCTGGCCGACGTGACACACATCACCTTCGACGAGTGTCACCGCGCGACCGGCGGCTACGCCTACAACTACATCGCCGAGCGCTACCACGAGGACGCCGAGGACCCGCTGGTGACCGGCATGAGCGCCTCGCCGGGCGGCGACAAGGAGGAAATCCTCACCGTCTGTGACAACCTCGGACTGCGGGAGGTGGCGGTGATGACCGAAGACGACGCCGACGTGGCCGAACACACCCACGACACCAGCGTCGAGTGGGAGCGCGTCGAACTCCCCGAGACGGTCATCGAGATTCGGGACGCACTCAACGAGGTGATTTCCGAACGGCTGGAGAAACTCAAGCAACTGGGCGTCACCAACTCGACGGACCCGAGTATGTCCCAGACGCAGTTGAACGCCATCCGGGCGAAACTGCAGGACCTCATCCACAACGACGACGGTGACGGCTACAAAGGGATGTCCGCCCACGCCGAGATAATGAAACTCCGACGGGCCGTCGAGTTGGTCGAAACCCAGAGCGTCGAATCGTTGCGCCGGTACTTCGAGCGCCAGCGGGACGCCGCCCGCTCCTCTGGAGCCTCGAAGGCGAGCCAGCGGTTCGTGAGCGAACCCAAGGTCAAAAACGCGATGCGGAAAGCCGAGGCCTTCGAGGACCTCCATCCGAAGTTCCGGCGGACGCGCATCCTCCTGGCCCAGACGCTGGGCATCGAGGACGGCGAACGCGTCATCGTGTTCACCGAATCTAGGGACACCGCCGAGACGCTGACGGAGTTCCTCGGCGAGCACTTCACCACCGAACGGTTCGTCGGGCAGGGCGACAAGGAAGGTTCCGACGGGATGACCCAGAAAGAACAGAAGGAGACCCTCGACGCCTTCCGGAACGGCGAGTTCGAGGTGCTCGTCTCCACCAGCGTCGCCGAGGAGGGACTGGACGTTCCCGACGTGGACCTCGTGTTGTTCTACGAACCCGTCCCGAAGGGTATCCGCTCCATCCAGCGGAAGGGCCGCACCGGCCGCGCCAGCGATGGCCGTGTGGTCGTCCTTCTCGCCGAGGACACCCGCGACGAGGCGTTCTTCTGGATTTCCCGCAACGAGGAGAAGAAGATGGAGGAGGAACTCCGGAAACTGAAGAACATGGAGGGCGAAATCGAGTCCGAAATCGCCCAACAGACCGGGTTGGCGGAGTTCGAGGACGCGGCAGGCGAAGGGGAGAACAACGATGGCGAGGACGGCGGGACGGAAGCCGACGCCGAAACCGCCGACCCAACCGACGACGGGGACGGACAGGCCGGCCTCACCGACTTCGCCGGCGAGGTAGCCGACAGCGAAGAAGACGGCGAGGACGAAGACGACACCGAACCGGAGGGGACCGTCGCAACGGCCGAACCGGACGGCGAGACGGTCGAAATCGTCGCCGACCAGCGCGAACTCGACTCCCACATCGCCCGGGACCTCTCGACGCGGGACGGTATCGAGACGCGACTGGAGACGCTCGAAGTCGGCGACTACGTCCTTTCCGACCGCGTGGTCGTCGAGCGCAAATCCGTCGAGGACTTCCTCGATACGCTCGTCGGCGGCGACCGCTCGATGTTCGAGCAGGTCGGCGCGGCCGCCCGCTACTATGCCCGACCGGTCGTCATCATCGAGGGCGACCGACTGTACGAGGCCCGCAACGTCCACCCGAACGCGATTCGGGGGGCGCTCGCGTCGCTGGCGGTCGACTTCGGCGCGAGCGTGATGCAGACCACAGACGAAGAAGAGACCGCAGACTTACTGGAGGTCATCGCCACGCGCGAACAGGAGACCGACGACCGCACCGTCTCGGTCCACGGCGAGAAGGGCGGCAAGACGCTGACCGAACAGCAGGAGTACGTCGTCGGCTCTATCGCGGAGGTCGGACCCATTACCGCTCGGGCGCTGTTGGAACACTTCGGTAGCGTCGAGGGTGTGATGACCGCCGAGGAGGACGACCTGCTCGAAGTCGAGGGTGTCGGCGCGGTGACCGCCGAGCGGATTCGGGAAGTGACCGGCACGGCGTACGCCGACCGCCGCGAGGAATGAATCAGTCGGCCGTCACGGCGCAGTTGTTCGGCCCGAGTTCCAACTCGAAGGCGTCGTCGTCCGCGACGGTCTCGCGGCCGAGATTCGCCGCGATGATGCGCTCGAAGTTCGCTGGCGGGGCTCCCATCGAACCCAGTACCCGCTCGACGAACGTCTCGCGTGACTCCGAGAAAACGGAGAGGCGCTCCCGAAGGTCGCCGAGTCGTGCGGTGTAGGTGCTGTCGTCGGCCGGCTCTGTCCCGGGTGGGACGTGACCCGGCGCGACGACCGTCTCGTCGGGCAACGGCGCGAGGCGTTCGGTGAGCGTCTCGTGGAGCGTTCGGGCGAACTCGGGGGCGGACTCGTCGCCCTTCTGGAGGTCGGGGCGGGGGGCGCCGTCGAGGAAGAGCGAATCTCCCGACAACAGCAGGTCGTCGACGAGCAGCGACACCGCGCCCGTGGTGTGGCCGGGTGTCGAGCGCACCTCGACGGTGTGGTCGCCGAGGTCAATCCGGTCGCCGTCGGCAACCGTCTCGACCTCGTAGGTGACGCCGCGGTCGGCCGCCGTCTCCGAGAGGTATGCCGTTGCCCCCGTCGCCCCGGCGACGTGTCGGAGGCCGCTGACGTGGTCTGCGTGGACGTGCGTATCGAGGACGCCTTCGACCGAAGCGCCCTCGGCTTCCGCATCGGCGGCGTAGCGGTCGGCGAACACCCGCAGCGGGTCGACGACGAACGCCTCCTCGCCGGAGACGACGAGGTAGCCGAGACAACCGCTTGCGGGTCGGTGGTACTGATACACCGTCGCCGCCGTCGCGTCGCCGGCAATTCGCTGTCGGCGGTACACCCGTGCCCAGCCGTGCATGCCGCCGGCGAGATTGACCGCGTCGACGCCGGCGTCAGTCAGCATGTCCGCAACCTCGGCGCTGGCCTCCCCGCGGGGGCAGACGACGACGTAGGACTCCTCGAGGTCGACTAACTCCTCGATTCCGCCGGTCGCTTGGGCGCTGAGGAACTTCATGTACGGGACGTTCACCGATTCGATGCTCGGTCCCTCGATTCGCCACTCGCCGACCTCCTCTCGGTTCCGCACGTCGAGGAGGACGACCCGTCGTCGGGACTCGATGCGGTCGGCGAGGGCCTCCGGAGCGATTTCACTCGCGGTGTCGGACATGCCTCACTCTACGTGTTTCGGGGGCATAAACCGACCCGCTGGCACGCCGAGGAGTTATTTGTGCGTGGGACACCCACACACTGCATGGACAGTTCCGAGTTCATCGACCGGGTCCGGGCGGACAACGAGACGGCGCTGGACCGCCTCGGCTCCGAGAAGGCACTCGTCGCGACGACGCGGGCCGCACTGGACCGCGAGACGGTGCTCGAAACCGCCGCCGAAGCGGAGGCCCGCGCCGCGGCGACGTTCGAGACGTGGGCCGACGACGAAGCGGACGACGAGGCCCGGGCGGCGTTTGCCGAGGCGGGCGACCGCGAGCGCGACCACTCCGAGCGAGTGTCCGCGCTTGGCGAGGTGGGCGCTGTGAACCCGTCCCCCGACGACCTCCACGAGCACCTCCGGGGACTCGACGATACCGTCGCCCGCGTCGGTGCGGGACTGGTCGCTCGACCGCTTGTGGCCTCCCGAAGCCTCCTGCAGGTCATCAACTTCTTCGTCAACGAAGGTGACAACGCCGCCGCCGAGACGTTCCGTGACCTCCGGGCCGAAACCGACGAACAGGTCGAGACCGGCGCGGCGCTGTTGGACGCGGTGTGTGAAAGCGACGACGACCGGAAGCGCGCCGCGGTGGCCGCCGGCGAGGCCATCGACGCCGCTTACGCCGAGTATGCCGACAGTCTCGATTCGCTGGGCATCGACCCCAAGCCCGTCTGTTGAGTCCCACATACTGGTCCGATTATCGGTGGCTGTACTCGCCCGTGGTTTGAAGGCCGCTCTCGTCCGATATCGACCATGTCCCTCCAATCGAATCGCCGAACGTGGGGTCGCTCTACCCGCCCGGTCGCGGCCGAACTCGCCGCCGTCATCGTAGCGCTCGTAGCGTTATCGGTCTGGCAGTACGTCGCGCGGGAGTTCCTCATCCCGGCTGTCGGATTCGCCCCCGGCGGCCCCGGATTTGAGGCCGTCGACAGCCTCCTCGTCGCGGGCGGTATCACCGGGGGACTGCTCCTCGTCGGCGTCGTCGCGGTGGTCGTCGTCTACACGAGGGTCAGGAACGTGGCCGTCGGCATCGCCCTCCCGTCGACCGATAGCGTGCCGACCGTCGTCGCCGCGGTGCTGGCCCCGGTTGCCCTCGTCACCGCGACGAAGCTAGTCGGCACTCTCACAGGGACCACATACAGTGCGCTTCTCTTGCGGAGTTACGGACCCGCGGCGACGGTCGAGCATTTCGTCTCGATGACGATTCTGACGCTGTTCGTCGGCGTTCCGACGCTCGTTCTCGTCTGTCAGGTGCTGGTCCAGGGGAGCGTTCGCCGCGTCGTCGACGGCGACACCGCCGTCGCGCTCACGACGCTGGTCGGTGGGTTCCTCCTCGTCGACGCCTCCGGTGGCCTCGATGTACTCCCGGAGTTCGGGCGAACCGTCGGTGCCGGACTGTTCGTCGCCGCCATCGCCGTGGCGCTGTACGGAACCGAGCGTTTCGAGCGTTCGTGGGTTCGATACCTGTCGGTCCTCCCGGTCGCGATACTCCTCGGAGGGACGGTCGTCGCCGGCATCGCGGCCGTCGAAACGGTTCCCGCAGTGCTGTTCGTCGGCGTGAAACTCGCCGTCATCGGCGTCGCGGCCTCCACCTACGACCGAACGGACTCACTGCTGGTTCCGGCGGTGGTCTACGCGAGTTTCCTCGCGAGCAGCGAAGCGGTCGTCTACGTCTTCGAAATCGGCGTTCAGAGCTAGGGAGTCAGAGCAGTCGGAGTTCTCGAAGCGTCTCGGTCGCCTCGCGGGCGGCGGCAAAGAGGTCGCGTTTCCGACCCACGTCTCGTGTTTCCTCGGCCCGTCGGGTCAGGTTGGTTATCTCGCGGACGAGCGCCGCCTCCGCCTCCCCGAGGTCGCCACCCTCCGATTCGGTTGCCGAGCGCTCGCGGCGGGCCGGCGGGTCGACGCGGGCGGGCCGTCGGTCGCGAGCGGGTGCCGGGCGCGTCTCCTCGGTCGCCTGTGTTTCCGTGGGCTGTCGCGTTTCGGTGGGCCGGTCGTCGTCCGGTTCCTGTTCCGGTGTATCGGCCGTCTCCGTTCGCTCGACGCCGGCGTCCACCTCGCCCTCGGCACTCGCAGTGTCGTCGGCCTCCGTCTCCTCGTCGGTGGCCGCCTGAGCGTCGGCCGACTCGGCCGCCGCGGGCGCCTCGCCGTCGGCGCCCGCCTCGTCGGCGAACTCGCCGTCCTCGGTGACCTCACGCTGGCAGGTCGGACAGAACTCCTTGCCGTCGTAGCGGAACACCGGAGAGTGACACTCCGGGCAGTGGCGGTTCGTCATCGTCGCGCCCTGCAACAGGAGTTCGCTCATCCGCTCTGAGGCCTCCCGCTTCTGTTTGTCGCGCTCGAACTGCTCGCGCAGTTTCTCGCGCTCGGCTTCGCGGTCGAAGTCGCTCATACCCGGACACACGCGACTGCACCGGAAAAGAACTGCGCTAGGACTCGTGGTCGTGGAGCCGCCGCATCCGCTCTGGGAGGTCGACACCCTCCCGTCGGAAGCGCCGAACCCGAAGCCGGAAGACGACCCATCCCAGACAGAGCCACCCGAAGACGACCGCTCCTATCCACGGGAGTTCGGTGAGCAGCGCGACCCACAACACCACCGCCGAGAGGACGCTGCCGACGGCCGTCACCCGGAGCAACGGCAACGGAAGCCGGTACAGCGAGTACTCGTAGCGTTGGGGGAACAGTTTCGGGAGATTCCACAGCGCCAGCCCGCCGACGAAGACGGCAAACAGAATGGCGAGCGACAGCGAAATCGAGAGGACGACCGGCGACGGGGTGACCGGGACCAGGAGAATCGGCGGCACGCCGAGCAGCAGCACCGACCGGTGTGGGGTGTCGAATCGGTCGCCGAGCGTCGCGAATGCCTCGGGAATCACGTCGTCGCGGGCCGCACGCATGATGGTTCGGGAGTAACTGGCGAAGGTGGTGTTGACGGAGGTGAGCGACCCCAACAGCGCGGCGGCGACGACCAAGCCGACGAGTGGCGCCGGGAGGAACCGACCGGCGACGGCGGCGACAGCGGCGTCGAGTTGGTCGACCCCGCGCCAGCCGGCGACGCCGACGAAGACGGCCAACAGCGCGACCATGAGCGTCAGTCCGATGGCCGCCGAGAGCACGAGAACCCGCGGGATGTTCTCCGCCGGGTTCTCGATTTCCTCGCCGATTTCGATGACCATGCTGAACCCCCGTAACGGGAAGTGCAGCGAGACGACGGCGACGACGAACGGGCCGAATCCGTTCGGAAACGGCGGCGTGAAGTTGCCAGCGTCGACGTAGAACGCGCCGGGGACCACGAACGCGAGGATGCCGGCGACGAGGACGGCGACCATCGCCATCTGGAGCCACGCGACAACCCGGATGCCGACGACGTTGATGACGAGAAAGACAAGCAGGATGGCGTACATCAGCCCCTCCTGTGGAATCTGGAAGAAGTAGCCGACGTACTCGGCGAAGCCGTTGGCGGTGAACAACAGCCCCGCCCACACGCCGGGGACGACCATCCACGGCGTCGCAAATCCCCAAAACGGTGTGACGAGCCGTGAGCCGTACACGTACGTGCCGCCGGCGACCGGAATCGCACCGCCCAACTGGAGAATCGTCAGCAGGCTAAAAACGAGTGGAATGCCGGCCAGAAGCATCGCGAAGACGACGCTGGGACCGGTATCGGCTGCCAGCGGCGCCGCGAGGACGAAGATGGCGATGCCGATGACGTTGCCAACCACGAGCCCCGTCGCGCCGAGGAGCCCGACTCGCTGGTCGATGACTCCGTGCTCGGTAGACATTGACAGCCGAGAACATCGCGGCGATGGGGTAACCGTACCGCCTCCATACGCCGGTCGTTTATGCTAGCGCATCACTCCTCGTAGAAATCACGGGCCGAGAGGGATTTGAACCCCCGGCCATCTGGTTAAAAGCCAGATGCTCTGCCGGACTGAGCTATCGGCCCTCACGACCGACTTGCCGCGGTTCGCGGTAAATCCTTTCGATTATAGATACTCCTCGAGGGCCTCGGCGACGATGTCGCCGGGGTCGACCTCTTCGAGAGCGGCGTGGCGGCGGAGTTCCCGGTAGGTGTCCGGCGGGATGGACACCGACAACACTCCGAGGTCGATGCCCTCGGCGGCCAGGGCGTCCTCGACCGTGGCACCCCCGTTGACGCGGGAGGCGATGGCGCGGACCTCCCGGACGGTGAGGTCGTGGTCGAGCGCCGCCCACGCCAACAGGAACCGCGACTCCCCGGAGACACGGGCGATGTGTTTGGCGGCAGTGGGGGCGATTTCGCCCAGGGCGACGTGGCGGCGGATGGAGCGCGGCAGGTCGTGGACCCGGGCCCACTTGCGGATAAACGAGATGGTCGCCTCGCCGTCGGCTTCCTCGGCGGCGGCCTTGTACGAGCCGGTGCCGCGGACGAGAGCCGCACAGGCGGCCGCTCCCCGAAGCATGTAGACGTTGTCCTCGCTGCCGACGGTGTTGGTGGCGAACCGTCGGACGGTGTCTGCGGCCTCCGCGAGGCTTTCGGGGTCGTTGGGGTCGAACTGGACGGCGCTCTCGCCGGCGACGCGTGGGTCACGGCGGATGACCGGCTCGCCGACCGGCGACTCGCGGTCGGCCGGTGGGCCTCCGTCCGGGTCTCGATTCATTGCCCTGCGGTACGGCGACCGGGATGAAAAACGTCTCGGCGCTGTGTAGCACCCCTGCCAGCGCGATGCTCCGAGCCGCGACGTGACGAAACCGCCACGGACGTTACTCGTCGCTCTCGTCGCGCTCGTCCGACATGTGTTCCCAGATTTCGGTACAGCCGCAGCCGTCCTGTACGTCGTCGAGGTGGCTGGTGTCTATCGATTCGTCGTCCGGCGTCTCTTCGAGTTGCCTACTCATCGTGAATCCTCCTCGTACAGCTCGGGAGCCACGTCCGCAGAGGTGTGCTGACGCGTCCCCTCGCGCTGTCGGTCTGTCATCGTCGCTCTGTACAACAGGCATCCGTATAAGGGACTCTTAGCCCGTAATCCCTACCCGGGCTCCCATGTTGCGGACGGTACTGCCCCTTTCTCCGACGGCACTATTCGAACGAAACCGCAAGAAGGCGGCCGAATACGTCGCCGGAACACCGTCACCGAACTTCCGGACGCTCGGCAACGGCTGTGACGGTCGACGGCCTTACCCGCACGCGGGGTCTGTCTCCGGGTATGCCGACCTCCGTCCACCAGCTCGACGACGGCGCGTGGCTCAGCGTCAACGACGCCCGCGAGGTGAACGTCAGCGACCTCTGGTGGCTCGCCCGACAGGAGTTCTGTTCCTGTGAGATGGCCGATTTCCTCGCCGAGGGGTTCGTCGAAATCGGCGTCGACCACCCGAACGTCGAGGGCCGTATCGCCGGCCAGTGTATCGACTGCGGCGAGAGCGGCGTCACCGACTGGCTGACGCTCGGCCGGGTCGTCGACCCGGACTCCGGTCGGTTCTACGCCGTCGATACCACGAGCGTCCACGTCCCGGAGCGACGACGCCGACTGGCACGCCCGCCCGAGTAGTGGCGAATACGAGAAAGCGGAGATTTTCTCCGGAAGAGGTGAGACGCGGGGAGGCTTGACGAGAGGGGGCGTGGTATATGGATGGGAGCGTAGAGTACGGATATGCCGAGCAAGGTCGAGGGCTGGAAGGACGAGGTCTACGGGACGGAAATCCGAGACCACCTCCTCCAGTTCGCCGAAGAGGGGTGGAGTTCCATCCCCGAAGACGAACGTGACGCCTGGTTCGAGCGGTTCAAATGGTGGGGACTGTACCACCAGCGGAAGGGCCAGGAGTCGTACTTCATGATGCGCATCGGGACACCGAACGGTCGCCTGACGCCCGAACAACTCCGGGTCGTCGGCGAAATCGCAAAGGAGTACGCCACCGGACCGGTCGAGAACCCCGAGTTCGGCGACGCCTACTGTGACTGGACGACCAGACAGTCCATCCAACTCCACTGGATTCAACTGCAGGATATCCCCGACATCTTCGAGAAACTGGAGGCACACGACCTCTCGACGATTCAGGCCTGCGGCGACTCCTGGCGCAACATCGTCGGCTCGCCCGTCGCGGGCCGAGACGCCGACGAACACCTCAACGCCTGGCCCGTCATTCAGGAACTCCACGAGGAGTTCAAGGGCAACGACGATTTCTCGAATCTCCCCCGGAAGTGGAAGGTTTCGGTCACCGGCGACACCCGCGGCTCCGGACAGGGCGACATCAACGACCTCGCCTTCGAACCCGCGGTCAAGGAAATCGACGGCGAGGAAGTCAAGGGCTTCAACACGCTCGTCGGCGGCGGTCTCTCCCGGAAAGAGGAGCGCTTCGCCCGCGACATCGACGTGTTCGCCCGCCCCGAGAACGTCGCCGACGTGTCGGCTGGCATCTCGGCGCTGTTCCGCGACCACGGCGACCGCGAGGACCGCTTCAACGCCCGCATCAAGTTCCTCGTCGACGAGTGGGGTCCCGAGAAACTCCGCCGCGTCCTCCAAGAGGAGTACATGGAGTACGAACTCCCCACGGCGGGGGAGAACCTCCGCGAGCAGTACAACTACAACGCCGGCAAGGCCGACGAACCCGGCGACTACATCGGCGTCCACGAACAGAACGACGGCCAGTACTTCGTCGGACTCTCCGTGCTGGTCGGCCGCCAGTCGGCCGACGACGTCATCGAACTCGCGGACCTCGCCGAGGCGTACGGTTCGGAGATGATTGGCCTCACTCAGCGTCAGAACGTCATCGTCGCCGACATCGCCGAGGAGGACCTCGATGACTTCCTCGATGAACCGCTTCTGGAGGAGTACTCGCCGGACCCCCACCCGTTCATGCGTGGCTCTATCGCCTGTACGGGCACCGAGTACTGTTCGCTCTCCATCGTCGAGACGAAAAACCGGATGGTCCGCTACGCCCGGTGGCTCAAGGAGAACGTCGAGGTCCCCGACGGCGTCGAGGACTTCCACATCCACCTCTCGGGCTGTACGGCCTCCTGTGCCCAACCGCAAATCGCCGACATCTCCCTGCGCGGCATGAAGACGCGCAAAGACGGCGAACCCGTCGAAGCCTTCGACATCGGACTGGGTGGCGGCTTGGGCGAGAACCCGCAGTTCGCCGACTGGGTCGAGATGCGCGTCGCCGCCGACGAGATTCCGGGGTACATCGACAACCTGCTCCGGGTCTACGAGTCCGAACGCGAGGATGGTGAGTCCTTCCGTGATTTCATCGCCCGCCACGCAGACGACGAACTCAACGGAATGGCCGAACCGGAGGAGACCTCCTACGAGGACCCCTACCTCGGCAACACGAAGATGACGTGGTACCCCTACGCCGAAGACACCGAGATGGACGCGGCGCCGACGCCCGCCGACGACTAGCCCTTTCGTTTCTTCCAAATTTCTAAAACTGCAATAGAGGTTTTGAGGGGCGTTTTCGCGCCGTGATTACGTGCGCGCGTTTTAACTGACTCAAACGAAAAGGCCTCTCTATGGGTGGGGAAACGATTCACGTTCTGTACGTCGCCAGCGGCCCGCCGTCGACTGGCGACGTCTCGAAACGACTTGATGCCACGGCGGATAACCTCCGGGTGACGACCGTCGATTCGGGGGCCGTCGACGCGCTATCGACGGAACTCGCCGACTGCGTGGTGTGTGACTGTACGATTTCGGACCCGAGCGCGTCCGAACTCCTGAAAGCCGTCCGCAAGGAGGGTCCCGAGGTTCCACTCGTGCTGTTTGCCGATGGCGTGGGCGAACGGACGGCCGACGAATCGGTTCCGTCGTTCGTCGACGCCTACGTACCCAAACAGGGCGAGGAAAACGACCACGAACGCCTATTGGGGCGCATCGAGGACCTCGTCACCCGGTACCGCTCGGAGACGAACTACCGGGAGGTGTTCGAGAAGGCGGCCGTCGCGATGTCGGTTCGTGACCCCGAAACCGGGCGATTCCTCGACGCCAACGAGCGGTACTGCGAACTCACGGGTTACTCGCGGGGGGAACTCATCGGCCGAACGAGCGAGGAAGTCGGCGGGGAACAGGAGGGATACACCGCCGACCGCGCCCACGAACTGCTCCGGAAGACCGTCGAGGAGGGGTCACAGACCGTCGAGTGGGTCAACAAACGGCGCGACGGCACGTCCGTTCGCGTCGAGGCGACGCTGAAACCGGCCGAAATCGACGGGCGAACGAGAGTGCTCGTCAGCATCCGCGACATCACCGACCAGCGCGAGCGCGAGGCCGAACTCGAGCGGAAAAACGACCTGCTGGAGCGGACGCAACGAATCGCCCGCATCGGCGGTTGGGAGTACGACACCGAGTCCGAAGAGCTCCGCTGGACCGACGAGATTCGGCGCATTCTCGACCTTCCCTTCGATTTCGACCCGGGGCCCGAATCGACGCTTGATCGCTATCATCCGGAGGACCGACCTCGCGTCCAGCAGGCCGTCGAGGACGCAATCACCGACGGGGATTCCTTCGACATCGAGGCCCGCGTCCGAGTGGACTCCGAGACGTTCCGGTGGCTTCGACTCAGGGCCGACCCCAAGCGCAGTGCGGATGGGGTCTTCCGAATCAGGGGGACAGCCCAGGACATCACCGACCGGAAACGCCGCGAAGAGCGACTGCACGAACTCCACCACCGGACCCGCGAACTGATACGTGCGGAGACGAAGTCCGAAATCGCACGCGTCGCCGTCGAAACGGCCGAGGAGACGCTCGAATTGCCGCTCAGCGGTGTCCACCTTGACGACGGTGATGGAACGCTCCGGGGCGCCGCCGTGACGGATGCGGTGCGCGAACACGTCGGCGAGGCCCCCGACTACGACCGTTCGTGTGCTGACCACGGCGACGCACTTGTGTGGGAGGTCTTCGAGTCCGGGGAGTCCCGACTCATCGAGGACACCGATACCGACGGCGCCCTCGACCTCGACTCCCCGATTCGGAGCGGGTTGGTGTACCCCCTCGGCGACCACGGGGTGTTCATCACCTCCTCGCCGGACCCCGAGCAGTTCGGCGAGGAGGAGCAGGCGTTCGCGGAAATGCTGGCAACGACGGCGACGGCGGCGCTGGACCGCGCCGAACGCGAACAGCGATACGACGCCATCTTCAACCAGACCTTCCAGTTCACGGGGCTGATGGAACCCGACGGGACGCTCATCGAGGCAAACGACGCGGCACTCGAGTTCGTCGGCGCGACTCGCGAGGAAGCCACCGGAAAACCGCTGTGGGAGACGCCGTGGTTTCAGTACGACGACAGCACCCGCGAGATGGCCCGAGAGTCAGTCGAACGGGCGCAAAAAGGCGAGTTCTTCCGCGACGAACTACCGATTGTCGGCGGTGACGGCGAGGAAATCATCACCGACTTCTCCCTTCGACCGGTCACCGACGAAACCGGTCAGGTCACCCTGCTCGTCCCTGAGGGTCGGGACATAACCGAACTCAAAGAGCGGGAAGCCGAACTCGAACGGAAAAACGAGCAGTTAGAGGAGTTCGCAAGCGTCGTCTCCCACGACCTCCGAAACCCGCTTGCGGTCGCGGGCGGTCACCTCGAGTTGGCACTCGAAGACTGCGACAACGATGACCTCGAGTACGTCAAGCAGGCACACGACCGGATGGAGTCGCTTATCGACGACCTGCTTGCACTGGCCCGACAGGGAACCGAGGTCGACGAGCGCATGGACGTCGACCTCGGTTCGGCCGCTCGTCGCTCGTGGCGAAACGTCGAAACGGAGGACGTGACTCTCCGGGTGGCGTCGAACGGCTCTTTCGAGGCCGACCCCAGTCGACTTGGACAACTGTTCGAGAACCTGTTTCGAAATGCAGTGGAATACGCTGGCGACGCCCCGACGGTAACCGTCGGCGTACTCGACGACGAGGGGTTCTACGTCGAAGACGACGGCCCGGGAATTCCACCGGAGCGACGCGACCGGGTGTTCGAGGCCGGCCACACGACGAGCGAAACGGGGACCGGCTTCGGTCTCCGAATCGTCGAGCGAATCGCCACCGCCCACGGGTGGGACATCACGGCGACCGAAGGGACCGACGGCGGCGCCCGCCTCGAAGTGACCGGCGTCGAGATGTGTGAGGACGGAAAGACCGTTTAGGGCTCCGGTCGAGGTGAGCGTATGGACGAACGCGTACGCGAACACGCCGAGGTGCTCGTCGAGTGGAGCGCACGAATCGAGGCGGGCGACGATGTCCTCGTCGATGTCGCCGAGGACGCCCACGAGTTGGGCGTCGCCGTCGCCGAGAAACTCGGCGAGGTCGGTGCCAACGTCGTGACGACCTACGGCTCCGACGAACTGTCACGGGCGTATCTGAAGGCCCACGACGGCGATTTCGAGGTCGGCGAACACGAACTCGCTCTCGTCGAGAACGCCGACAGCTACCTCCGGTTGGGTGGCGGCCGCAACACGACTGCGACCGCCGACGTCGACAGCGAGACGCGGCAGGCGTACACCCGCGCCCGAAGCGACGTTCGGGAGGCGCGGATGGACACCGACTGGGTGTCGACGGTCCACCCCACCCGGAGTCTCGCCCAGCAGGCCGGCATGGCCTACGAGGAGTACCAGGAGTTCGTCTACGACGCCGTACTGCGCGACTGGGAGTCGCTGGCCGAGCGGATGGCGAAGGTCAAGGAGGTCCTCGACGACGGCAGCGAGGTCCGACTGGTCATCGAACGCGAGGACAGACCGTCGACCGATATCACGATGTCCATCGAGGGCCGGACCGCGGTGAACTCCGCGGCGTCGGTGGCCTACGACTCCCATAACCTCCCCTCCGGAGAGGTGTTCACCGCCCCCTACGACACCGAAGGCGAGGTGTTCTTCGACGTGCCGATGACCATCAACGCCCGTCGGGTTCGGAACGTCCACCTCGTCTTCGATGACGGCGAGGTGGTCGACTTTTCGGCCGAACAGGGCGCGGACGCCCTCCAGTCGGTGTTGGACACCGACCCCGGCGCTCGACGCCTCGGCGAACTCGGCATCGGGATGAACCGCGGCATCGACCGCTTCACCGACAACATCCTCTTCGACGAGAAGATGGGCGACACCGTCCACATGGCGGTCGGCCGCGCCTACGACTCGAATCTCCCCGACGGCGAGACGGGCAACGAGTCGGCCGTCCACGTCGACATGATTACTGACGTTTCCTCGGCCTCGCGGCTGGAGGTCGACGGCGAGGTAATCCAAGAGGACGGCCAGTTCTGGTTCGAGGCGTAGTGGGCCGTCAGTCCCCGTCGTCCCTCGGGTCGGAGGGTATCACCCGTGCGACGGCGTCGTCGAACGTTTCGGCGTACGTCGCCGTCAGTTGACTCATCGACAGCACCGTCGTGAGAAAGCGGTCTTCGGCGCGGTCGGACAGTTCTTGCATCGAGTCGAAGCGCCCGTCGACGACTCCGTGGGCACACTTCGCGTCCACGCCGGTCGTGCGTTCGAGGGCGTGTAACTGCATGTGCGTCATCGCGCGGGCGGCACTCGTCGTCTCTCGCTGGAGGGTCGAACCAGTCGAAATCAGCTCGAAAGCCGTTCGGCTGAGTTTCCGTTGGGCTTCGGCGGCGTCGGGCAGCGGGGAGAGGCGTCCGCCGGGTAGTATGTGTTGCATGGTAGCACTCCGCGACTGTCAGCCGAGTTGCACTCCGTGGTTATAAACGTTAACCAGTGTTCACAGTTCAATACTCGGGTCGCCGCTGACTATCGTCCGCTACCCGCGGTCACGGATGGTTTGTGTGGTCTCTAATGGCTTCTAATGGTTTTGAAACCCGGGAAAATCTAAACGCTGTTCCACGCGTGGGTGTTCCGCTACGCCCACCAGGCGCTCCGACGCTCCTCGTAGCTCGCGCTCTCCCTGAGCGGTTCGGGGTACTCGCTGTCGTCGGTGTGTCCGAACCCGGTTCCCAGCCACCGGCCGACGTGCCAGCCGATTACGTCCACGTCGAGGTCGACCAACACGACTGTCAGCGAGTCGTAGTACTCCAGGGCGCCGTCGCCGTCCTCGTCGCCACCCGAGAGGGTGCCACAGGACCCCGGCCCGCTCCGACACGCCGCCGTCCCGTCGAACTCGACGACGATATCCGCGTCTTCGCGGGAATCGGCGGCGTAGAACGTCACGTTCTCGGGGACGGTGCCGCCGGCGCCGTCGGCGTAGTAGCCGAGTGCGGCCCGAACCTGTCGTCTGGCTTCCTCACGGTCTGTCTCCGGCAGCGCCTCGTAGTCGGCGTACACGCGGAGTTCGTTCGTCCGCCACGGCAGCGCGCGGTCGGTCGCGTTCGGCTTCGGGACGGTGTTCAGCGCCGAGTACGCCTGCATAACCTCCCGTGGGGCGTCGCCGTGGCGCAACCCGAGGGTGTGTCCGAACTCGTGTTTCAGCACCTGGACGGTCGACTCTTCGGAGAGGCCGGTACGGACTCGCACGTCGACCGGCCGGTCGACCTGTCGAGCGTCGGTCAGAACGGGTGCACAGCCGGCGGTGTGTTCGTCGCTGTGGGCGCCACACTCCGAGACGCGCTCGACGAACCGGACGTGGATATCGGCGTTCTCGGCGGAGTCGACCAGCCGCAACCCCACGTCGTACCCCGCGTACCGCTGGCTGTTCTCAGTCCAGTAGGCCGCCGCCCGGTGGACCAGCCGTCGGTAGTCGCGGTCGTCGTCGGGGGCGGACTCGTAACTGACCGCGATGACCTCCGAACGCCAGTGGTTGTCGGGGTCGCCGTCCCAGTTGTCAGTGTGTTCGAGAACTTCCGGGTTTATCGGTCCGACACACCCCGACAGCGCGAGCAACAGCGCGACAGCGACGGCACACCACCGGCGATTCATCGATTCGACGCACGCGTGTGAACTAAAAGACAGTTTCGACCGATTCGGCGGGGCGAAGCGACGCCCGTCGGCGGGGCTACGCACGTAGTGGCTGAGGGTAGTAAGCCCCCTTCTGTTTTCACCCGGTATTCGGCTGAGCACCCGTCGCGTCTCCGGGCTACCAAGTGCGACGGGCTTGCACCGGTGAGGATTCGCCGTTCCATCCGTCCTTCCGCGTCTACTTGCGGTCTAACGACCACGCGCGCGCTCGGCGGGTTAACTCCCTTCCCTTGCGGGTCGGTTCGCGCGCTTGCGGCCGGGCCGCAAGCGCCACGGGCCGCCAGTGGCGGCCCGCACGCCTCATCGCTCGGCGGAAGCGGTCTCGTTTCTGTTCCAGTGCCAGCGGTCTCCCGCTCCGGGCTTGCGCCCGGTCACCTGCCCGGAGGGTGGGGGGACTTTCCTCATGAGTGTCGTCGGCGCGTCGCGCCGACGCAACCCACGGGGACCGGGCTTCCTCTGCCGTTCGTCGGTAGGCGAGTCGCCCGTTTAAGGGATTCGGTGGTCCGAGCGGCGACTCACTCGGCAGCCCGGAAACCGACGCGTCGAGCGTCGGCCGCCGCGCGGTCGATGGCCGCATCGAGGTCGAACTCGGCGACGACCTCGCCGTCGCGGACGAGCGGTTCCAGAAGCGATTCGCCGTCGGTCGGCCCCGGTTCGTCGGCCAACGCGACGTGGTGGCCGCCGTCGGGCGTCCGGTACACCGACTTCGTCCCCGAGAGTTTGCCCTTCTTGGCGGCCGGTTCGCCACCGATTTCGACGATGTCGAGGGCGAAATCCACCGGGTCGGCGTTGGAGATGTAACTGCCGACGCCGAAGCCGTCGGCCACGTCGCGCAGTTCCCGAATCGTCTCCGGCGTGATGCCGCCGCTGACGAATATCTCGACGTCCTCGTGGCCCTCGGCGTCGAGTTCCCAGCGGGTCTCGCGAATGATGTGCCGGAAGTCGCCGCGCCGAGAGCCGGTCGTATCGAGGCGAACGCTGTCGAAGCCCATCTCGGCGGCCCGAATCGCCTCGTCGGCCTCGTCGTCGTAGGTGTCACACAGCGCGATGCGGGGAGTCTTCTCGTCGACCGCCTCGTCGAAGGCCCGCCAGGCGTCCTCTTGATTACCGGGGCCGAAGCAAATCATCAGCGCGTGCGGCATCGTTCCCGACGCCGTCCGGTCGAGTTGGTCGCCGGCGGCGACGTGAGAGAACCCGTCCAGGCCGGCCAACAGCGCGTTCCGCTCGACGACGGTGGCGATGGAAGGGTGGACGTGGCGGGCGCCGAAGCTCAGAATCGAACTGTCGGGGGCGGCCCGCCGTGCCTCCAGCGCCGCCGTCGCGATGCCGGATGCGTGAGAGAGAAAGCCCAGAAGCGACGTTTCGAGCCGACAGAACTCCAGATACGGCCCTTCGATGCGCATCACGGGACCGCCGTCGAACAGCGTCCCCTCCGGCAAGGCGTCTACGTCCACGTCGTAGCCCGCCAGTAGGTTCGCGGCGTCTTTCACGCCCGCGAACACCTCGAACTCGCCGGTGGCGAACTGATCTGCGGTCACTTCCGCGACGACCTCGGGGTTCCGGCCGGCGTGTTCCAGCGCCTCCTCGGTCCGCAGGAAGTAGGCGTCCGTCGCCCGCCCCTCGACGATGGCGGACTCCGGAACGATGTCGAACATATCGGTGTCTCGTGGGGCACGTCGAAAAAGGTAGTCGTTGTCCGCCGGTTGTCGCTCGGTTCGCCGCCGAATCAGCCCTCCGCTGGCGCGTACACGTCGCCGAGGTCCTCGTCGGTCGGTGCGTGGACGACCGTCACCGACCGGCCGTCCCGTTCGACCCACACCGCGCCGTCGAAGGGGCTGTCGGCGACGGTAAAGCGCCACACGGTCGCCCCCTCACGGGTCTCGACAGTCTCGGCGCCCCAGTACTCAAGCAGGTCGGCGTGGCCGCCGTAGAACTCGGTGGCGTTGGCCCGGTCGTCGAACGTGACGTTCCAGACGTAGGCGGTCTCGTTGCCGGCGGCGTAGGCGTGGAGTCGGTCGGCGTACCACCCCTCGGCGTAGGAGACGTCGTAGGTGAACGGCCGGGTCGAATCGAGTCGCCCGGTCGTCTCGTTGCGGTTGTAGAAGGCGTCGCTGTCGATGAGCGCGTTCTCGCGGTCGTAGCCGTCGGCGAGCGTGTAGGCGAACATCGAGACAAGGCCGGCCTGTCCGACCGTCGCGTGGTCGGGGCCACTCGCCGGGGTGACGCGATTCCACTCCGTGTCGTTGTGGTCGGCGACGGTCGCCGTGCCGTAGGCGTCGGCGCCGTAGGTCTGGGCGTACACCACCTCCGCGCTGGTGTCGGGCACGTCGTCGTACATCGGGTCGATGGCGTCCCAACCGCCGCGCTCGCGGTGGTAGTTGACGAACGACGGTCCCTCGGAGTACGGGAAAAAGCCCGCGTAGTAGACGCCGAAGTGGAAGTTCTCTCCGGGGGCGCCGGCGGAGGTGCCCGTGTCGACGCTGACACACTCCCACTCGCCGCTCTCGCAGTTGCGGCGGTAGGCGTTCTCGACGACCGTCGCGTCGCCCTCGACGAGGCCGTTGCGGGCGTTGACGGTGTCCATCGTTCCGGTGGGCAGCGACGAGAGGTTGAACCGCTGGTCCTGTAAGGCGTGGACGAGTTCGTGAGCCAATGTGAGCTCGCCCTCCAGCGTCGCGGGGTCGGACTCGCTGACGATGACGAGTCGTTCGGCCCCCGGTTGATAGAAGCCGAGGACGTTGTCGCCGCGGTTCCCTCGCCGTACGTCGACGATGTCGCGGTCCGACCCGACGAGCAACAGCGCCTCGTACTGGGTGTTCTGTAAGACGCGGGTGTCCTCGCCCGGTTCCGGCGTGGTGACGTTGCCGAACTCCTCGCGGTACTCCCGTCTGGAGATGATGTCGACGTCGACGCGCTCCTCGAAGCGCTGATTCCGGAGCAGTTGGACGCGTGCCATCGCCCGCGAGACGACTGCCTCCTGTTGACCCTCCGTGAGTCCGTCGGCAGCGTCGAACTCGAAGGTGGCGTTGTGCCAGTAGCCGTCGTAGTAGCCTAACCGTTCGTCGTCGGGCGGTGGGGCGGGTTCGGGCGCGGGCGATTGATAGCCGGCCGAACAGCCCGCTAACACGAGCAGCACCGCCAGAGCAATCGCCGCCGTCGGTCGCCGCTTCATTACCGACACCGACGGCCTCCACGAGCAAAAGTTCACGGCAGTCGGTCACCTCGGTTCCCCGTCCGTGGCGGGACAACGGTTTTGCGCTCGCCGTCCGAATCGGCGCCCATGAGCCTCGAACTGGACCCGGACAGCACCGCCGTCGTCGTCGTCGACATGCAGAACGGCTTCTGTCACCCGGATGGGTCGCTGTACGCGCCCGGCAGCGAAGAGGCCCTCCAGCCGTGTGCCGACCTCGTGGACGACGCCCGCACCGCGGGCGCGTCGGTCGTCTTCACCCGCGACGTACACCCGCCCGAGCAGTTCGAGGACAATCACTACTACGACGAGTTCGACCGCTGGGGCGAACACGTCCTCGAAGGCTCTTGGGAGGCCGAGTTGGTCGATGGACTCGACCCACGCGACGACGAGTTAGTCGTCGTGAAACACACCTACGACGCCTTCCATCAGACCGAACTGGAGGGGTGGCTGGAGAGCCACGCCATCGACGACCTCATCATCTGTGGGACGCTGGCGAACGTCTGTGTGCTCCACACCGCTGGTAGCGCCGGCCTCCGGGACTACCGGCCGATTCTCCTCGAAGACGCCGTCGGCTACATCGAGGAAGACCACCGCGAGTACGCCCTCGAACACGCCGACTGGCTGTTCGGTGAGGTCCAAGAACGGACGGACATCGAGTTCGTCTAACTCCGGAACAGCCGGTAGGCGCCCTGTCCGACCGCGATGAGTTCCTCCGAGCCGTCGGGCGTCTCGCTTACGACTTCGATGTAGGAGACGCCGACGGACCCTCCGGCGCGGATGACCTCCGCCGTCGCCGTCAAATCGCCCGCCGCCGGTCGGAGGTAGTTGACGTTGAGATTGATGGTGGCGATGTCGTCGTCCAGCGGGTCGGTGAGATACGGCCGCAGCGCGATGCCGCCGACCACGTCGATGAGCGTCGAAGCGACGCCGCCCTGCACCGTCGGCGGGTCGGTCGGATTGGTGAGTTTGTCGTCGAAGGGGATGGTACCCACCATCCGGCCCGTTTCGAACTCGTTGACGGTGAACCCGAGCCACGAGAGGAACTCGTGTTCGTTTTCGAGGTACTGCTGGAGCATCGCGACGGCCTCCTCGGGCACGTCGTGTGGTTCCACGTCTGTCATGACTCCTCCTGCCGAGCGCTGGGGCTTGTATGCTGGGGTCGCCGTTTCCCGCCCCCTGTGTTCAAGTCGGCGGCGGTTCTACGTCGGGGCCACGATGGAGGAGTTCGACGCCGAGGCACTGGCGGCCGGCCTGGAGACGTTCGGTGGCGACGAGGCCGAACGCCGCGCAGTCGCACGACACGCCCGCGACCTCGCCGACAGCGGCCGCTACGTCGAGGATGCCGACGTCGAACTCACGCCCGAACACGTCGTCGTCCAGTTGGCCGACGCCCCCGAAGGCAGTCCCGCCGAGCGGTGGAACTGGTGGGTCGGGGCTCTGGAGTTCGCCTACGGCGGCTACACGGAGTTCCAACTGCGGCGCTGGGAGAGCGAGTGACGAACTAAAACGGAGCCGGGAACGTCGATTAGTACCCCAGCTGCTCGCGGACGAGGACGACCGTGGTCCGGCCCTCTTCGAGCTCCTGCCGGAAGATGAGCTGTTTCGCGACGGCCGATTCGACGCCGTAGGCTTCCTTTGCGCGTTCGTTCTCCAGCGGGTAGGCGACGGATTCGAGTCGGTCCAGTGCGTCCTCGAGCGTCGGGACGATTTTGTTCACGCCGCTGACGATGACGACGTTGCTCGCGGCGAAGGGGTAGGCACCGATGCGGCTTCCCGAGCGGTCAGCGGCGACCAACTCGCCGGTCTGGGCGATGGCGTTGATGCCGCCGAGGAAGTAGTCGGCAGTCTGGGCGTCACGCCGAGCGGCCTGTCGTTCGGCGTCGTCGTCGATGCTCCAAATCCGGTCCGGCAGGCTCTCCCAGTCGTGGTCTCCCTCTGAGAGGTACTCGATGAACCCGATTTCCTCCAGCGTCGTCGAGTGGCCGTTCATCACCGAGACGCCGCTGGGGATGTGTGACTGGAGCGTTTCGAGTGCCTCCTCGGCGGTGTCGACGACTACGACGTCGAACCCGTTGGCTTCGAGGCTCTCGACGGTCGTCTCGATGGCGCCCTCGTCGGGCGTGCCGTCGAGTTCGCTTTCGATTGCCGTGTCGTCGATGTAATCGGACTTTTGCTGAGACATAGTGGAATCGTTCCCGTCCATTCATAGCGGTCGTGGCGTGTTAAGCGCTCGCGGACGCCGGTGTTAGGTGGTTACAGTGACGATACGCGACGGTGTGACACGGAGTCCGATATCACTCAGGCGCGGCATCCCGATGCTTTTCCGTGGCGGGAACGTATTATCGAGTATATGGGCTTCGGTAGTTACGATGAATCCGAACAGAAGGACCAGAACGTCGAGACCGACGATTCGGAAGCCGTCAACGTCCACGAGAAGGACCACGACGGCGACGTGAACTTCGAGTTCGACGACGAGGAGTCGCTCATCGACCGTCTCGGTGAGATGAAAGACGACGACGAGGAGTGACTCCGACCGCGGCCGCGTAGCGCCTGCTGTCTCCGAAACAACGCCCTCCGACGATTCGTGTTCTTTTGCCCGATAGCTTTTGCTCCGTTCCTCACCTCTGGTGGTTTCGAGACGGGAACCGACGAAGGCAAACCACCCGCCCGACAAGGACGACGCAGTGAACGTCCAGTTCCTCGGCGGCGCGGGCGAAGTCGGCCGCAGCGCGATTCTGGTCAACGACGCGCTGCTGTTGGATTTCGGCATCAAGACCGATTCCCCGCCGCAGTATCCAATCGGCGACATCGACCCCGAGGCGGTCGTCGTCAGCCACGGCCACCTCGACCACGCCGGGGCGGTGCCGTCGCTTCTGTCCGGCGATTCCCGCCCGCCGACTCACTGGACGCCGCCGACGTACGAACTCGCCCTGACGCTGGCCCGCGACACGCTGAAACTCCACGGCGGGACCCCACAGTGTCCCTTCACCGAGGAGGATGTCCGCCGCGTCACCGAAGTCTCCGAGACCCACGGCTACCGCGAGGCCTTCGAGGCGGCGGGCCACCGCATCGAGTTCTTCAACGCCGGCCACATTCCCGGTAGCGCACACGTCCTCGTGGACGACGGGGAGACGCGCTTGCTGTATACGGGCGATTTCCACACCGACTCGCAACGACTCGTCTCGCCGACGACCGAACGCCCCGGCGCCGACATCGTCATCACGGAATCGACCTACGCCGACGTGGAACACGAGTCCCGCGAGACGGTCGAATCCCGGTTCGTCGACAGCGTGCGGACGACGCTGTGGGAGGGTGGTACCGTCGTCGTCCCCGCCTTCGCCATCGGCCGGACCCAGGAACTCATGCTCGTCTGTGCGGCCCACGACATCGACTGCTACGTCGACGGGATGGGCAAGGAGGTGACGCGGCTCCTTCGACAGTATCCCGAGTTCCTCAGGGACGGCGAGGCGATGCGAAAGGCCAACTCCAACGCCCGGTTCGTGACGGGGCGGGACGGCCAACGAAAACGCATTGCCGACCAATCGACGGTCATCATCACGACGGCGGGGATGCTCTCGGGCGGGCCGGCGATGACCTACATCCCCGAAATTCACGCCAACCCCGTCAACAAACTCTGCTTTTCGGGGTATCAGGTCGAGGGGACGCCGGGTCGGGAGATACTGGAGACGGGTAGCGCCGAACTCGGCGGCCGGCACCTGCAGGTCAGCGCCCAAGTGGAATCCTACGACTTCTCCGCCCACGCCGACCGCGACGGCCTGCGGTCGTTTCTGGAGGCCTACCGCGAAACGCCGCTTTTGGTCAATCACGGCGACTCCTGTGAGTGGTTCGCCGGACAACTGGAATCGGAGGGCCACGAGGCGCGAGCGCCCGAGTTGGGCGAGACGGTTGAGGTGTGAGACGGCGTCGTCCGCCGTGGGACGGTATTCCGAAGTGTGACTTAAGCCGCTCGAACTACTAGAACCGGTAATGACTGCCCATCCCCTCTCTCCCGGCTCGACGCTGCTCGTCGACCTCGACGGCGTTGTCGCCGACCAGCTCCCGCGGCTCGTGACACACCTCAACGAGGAGTTCTCCCTCGGCGTTTCTCCCTCTGACATCGACGAGTGGTCCTACGAGCACCCGGCCATCGACGGCCACATCGGGGATGTCATCACCGAGTTGATGACCGAGCGGCCGGAATGGTACTTCGGCGGGATGGACCCCACGCCCGGCGTCGCCGACGCCCTCGGGGCGCTCCGCGAGGAGTACCGCGTCGAAATCGCGACCCACCGGGTGCCCGAGACCCACGACGTCTCGAAGGCGTGGCTGGACGAACACGGCGTCCCCTACGACGAGTTCCACGAGAAAGTCCCCCGGGACAAGGGCGCGGTGCCGGGCGATGCGCTCATCGACGATTATCACGGTAACGTTGCCAATGCCCTCGACGCCGGCAAAGCGGGGTTCCTGATGCGACAACCGTACAGCGACCCCGCGGCCTGCGACGGCGCCCACGTCGTCGACTCGTGGGACGACGTTCGTAATCTCCTCGGCGTGTAGGCTTTTGTCGGTGGCGGCCGACGCTTGGGTATGGACACTTTCGATATCGGCGGCGAACTCACGGTCGGTCGACTCGGCTTCGGTGCAATGCGAATCACCGGCGAGGACATCATCGGCGAACCCGACGACGTAGAGGGCGCCCACGACGTACTTCGGCGAGCGAGCGACCTCGTCGACCTCGTCGACACCGCCGACTCCTACGGTCCCGGCGTCTCCGAACGGCTCATCGGCGAGACGCTCGCGCCCTACGATGACGTGGTGGTGGCGACGAAAGGCGGACTGCTCCGGAACACCGACGGCGAGTGGCTCCCGCGCGGCGATCCGGATTACCTCCGAAACGCCGTGCTGTGCAGTCTCGACCGCCTCCGCGTCGACGAAATCGACCTCTATCAGTTCCACCGTCCGGACCCCGAGGCCGACTTCGAGGAGAGCGTCGCGACGCTCGCCGAGATGAAAGACGAGGGATTGATTCGACACGTCGGCCTCTCGAACGTCAGCGTCGAGCAACTGGAGACCGCACGCGACATCGTCGACATCGCGACCGTCCAGAACCGCTACAACGTCGGCTACCGCGAGGAAAGCGACGTGCTCGAAGCCTGCACCGACTACGGCATCGGCTTCATTCCGTGGTACCCGCTTGCGGCCAACGACCTCGATTCCGTCGACGGAATCGAGGAGGTAGCCGACGCCCACGACGCGACGCCACAGCAAATCGCCTTGGCGTGGCTGCTCGAACGGTCGCCGGTCGTGTTGCCGATTCCGGGCACCTCAAGTGTCGCCCACCTCGAGGAGAACGTCGCCGCGGCGGACATCGAGTTGACGCCCGAGGAATTCGAGAAACTGGCCTGACTGGACGCACACGTGAGGCCAGGGGTATCAGCCCTCGCTTGTCTCGACCTTCTCGGCGTGTTTTTCGAGGTCGGCCGCCAGCGTCCGGGCCTCCTCGGCGGAGAGTCGAACCGTCTCCGCGTGTGCTTCGAGGTGTTCTAACTGTGTGTTGTCCAACTCCACCTGCAGTGAGACGTGGTCGGGGTTCTCCCGTGGACTCGTCACGTTCACCACGGCGTAGGCCTCTTCCTCGAAGCCGTGTCCCTCGACTTCGCCGTCGAGGAGGTCCAGCGTCGTGTACGCGTTGACCTTCATGATGCGGTCGGCCATGTCCCGACGGTGGTCTCGGAGTGGGGTAAGCGTGACGCCCGACCCCAGGCGTTCACTCCGGGAGGGCGACCTGCTGTTGGAGGTTGTACGGGTGTTCGCCGGCGGTCCACCGGTAGATGTACTCGAGGGCCGTCCGCTCGGTTCGGACGCCGTCGTGGTCCGTCTCGATGGCGACGTTGGTCGCGCCCTCGAGTTCGGGGCTCTGCCGGCAGTTCCAGAACAGGGAGTCCTCGGTTCCCCGGAGCGTGTAGTAGTCGATGTCGCCGGGGGTCTCGTTTTCGTTGAGTCGGGCCAGCGGATGGCCGTCGACCGAGTCGTGGTCCTCGCGGAGGAACTCGCTCACCCGGTAGGGACCGTGGTCGAGTCCGCTGTCCGCACACCACGTGTTGAGAACGGTCCCGTGGTTGGCGCCGGCGAGGCCGACGAAGCTATCGACCCACGACAGCCGGTTCCGGGCGGCGAGCCAGCAGCGAACGCCGGTGACACCGAGGCTGTGTGCGACGACGTCGACGCTTTCGACGCCAGCGTACTCCCGGACCGACCCGACGAAGGCGTCGAGTTCCTCGACCATCGCCGCGTGACTCGGGGTCCCCTCCCGGAACGTCACCGCCCAGAGGTCGTCGCCGCGGTAGCCCCGCCGGAGGAAGAACTCGGCGTGGCGCTCCCAGTCGCAGGCGTCCCGTTGGTTGCCGTGGACGAACACGATAGGCGTTCGCTCGCTGCCGGGCTCGGTTCCGTGGTACTCGTGGCCCCCCCACCCGCCGTAGGCGTCGTCCGTCGACCACGGGAGGCGTCCGTCGTCGGCACGGTCGTGTTCACACCCCGTCGCACAGCCACCACGACGACGCGCGCGCTTGAGTTCGCGGACGTTACGCAATAGCTCCCGCGAAAACGGCCACCCTTGAGTCGGATTAGCGAGGGACACACTACCAGTACCCGGGGTGGCGCTAAAATATACCCCATCACCGGGACAAATCCTGTGGGAGGGGAAAGCTACTTAACAATGTAATATGTTGCCGCTTTCTCGTGGTTTCGGCCGCCAGCGGTGTGCGCACAGTGCGCACACGCGCGTGCGATTCACGGCCCGTGGGACCGAACTGTAGACGAGATGAGCGAATCAACAGATGCGGAGCCAAAGCGGCCGCAGTTCAGGGGTTGTGCGTTCTGTTATGCCGGCGAGTGGGTCTACTACGGCGCGAAACGGGCTGTCAGACGGGTAGGGGATTCGGGATAGCGGCGGTTCGGCTCCGGTAGACGGGCGTCGATGGCGACCTTGCTATTCGTGGGTCGCTTCGCTCACGTTCCGCTACGAGGTCACCACGGGCGACCTCGCTACTCGCGGGTCGCTTCGCTCCCCGCTCGTCAACCGAGACTCCTCGCGTTGCTCGGAGTCTCGCTACTCCACCACCAACACCGTCGCTTCCCCTGCTTCGAGGACGACGACCTCCTCGCCGCTCTCGGAGCGCTGCTCCTCGACGATGTCGAACATCTCGGCGCCGACGGTGACCGTCTCGCCGCCGAGGTCGAACTCGACGTGCCCCTCCGTCTCCAGTTCGGCCTGCAGTTCGGCGGGGTCGGCCGCTTCCAGTTTTCCGATGACGGCGCCGGCCTGGTCGCGGAAGGCCGGCCCCAGTTCGCTGTGCTCGATGTCCACGTCGACGGGGACGAGTTCGATGTTCGGCCGGCCCTGCTCGATGTAGACGGGGCCGTTGACGGTGTCCGCGAGGTCGTAGGTGTCCAACGGGAGGTCCTCATCGAGGTACACTTCGATGCGGTCGAGGTCGGCGTTCAGGGGCTTCCCCTCGTCGGATTTCCAGCCACGAACCGTGGCCGCGACCTTTGCGATGAGTTCGCCCCGGCGTTCGGTTTCGGCGTCGCCCTCGGGCAACTCGGGCCAGTCGGCGTTGTGGACGCTCCCATCGGTCGGGAGATGGCTCCACGCCTCCTCGGTGATGAACGGCGCAAAGGGCGAGAGCATCCGCAGGGAGGCGGTCAAGGCGGTGTACAGCGCGTGTTGGGCGGCCTTCCGCTCGCCGGGTCGCCCCTCGTACAGTCGGCCCTTCACGAGTTCGAGGTAGTCGTCGGCGAGGTCGTGCCAGACGAACTCCCGGACCTCACGCAGGGCGCTGTCGAAGCGGTATTCGTCCATGTCCTCGGCGACCGAGTCGGCGACGCGGGCGCACTTCGAGAGAATCCACTCGTCGGCGTCCCGGTAGGCGGGGTCGGTGATGTCCGCCGTCGACTCGTCGACGTGGCCGGAGGCGAACTTCGTGATGTTCCAGACCTTCGTCTGGAAGCGACTCGCGGAGGTGACCTCCTTCCACTGGAACTGGATGTCGCTGCCGGGTTGGCCGCCGAGCGCCATCGCCTGCCGGAAGGCGTCGGCGCCGTACTCTTCGACGACCTCCTCGGGTTGGACGAAGTTGTCGCGGGATTTGGACATCTTGTTGCCGTCCTCGCCGAACACCATCCCGTTGATGAGGGCCTCCTCCCACGGAGTCGTGTCCTCGAGGGCGGCCGTCCGGAGGATGGTGTAAAACGCCCACGTCCGGATGATGTCGTGGCCCTGCTCGCGCAGTTGGACGGGTTCGAAGTCGGCGTCGGGCCAGCCAGCGACGTACAGCGGAGAAATCGACGAATCCATCCACGTGTCCATCACGTCGGTTTCGCCGGTCCACGACTCGCCACCGCACTCGATACAGGTCTCGACGGCCGGGTCCTCCGTCGTCGGGTCGACCGGAACGTCCTCGCCGTCGGCGATGTGGACGTGCCCGCAGTCGTCACATTCCCAGGCCGGAATCGGCGTCGCGAAGACGCGCTGTCGGGAGATGACCCAGTCCCACTCCATCCCTTCTGTCCACTCTTCGAGTCGACTGTACATGTGCTCGGGGAACCACTCGACGGCCTGGGCCTTCTCCAGAATCTCCTCTTGGTTGACGGTGACGAACCACTGCTCTTTCGAGAGGATTTCGATTGGCGTATCACAGCGCCAACACTGGCCGACGGACTGTTCGGTCGGCTCTTCGTCGTTGAGGTGGCCGGATTTCTGCAGGGCGGTCGCGATGGCGTCTTTCGCCTCGTCGATGGCCAGCCCCTCGAACTCGCCGGCGAGTTCGTTGAGTTTACCGTCTTCGGTGAACACCGGCCGCAAATCGAGGTCGTGTTCGACCCACCAGTCGACGTCCTGTTTGTCGCCGAACGTACAAATCATCACGGCGCCGGTCCCGAAGTCGCCGTCGACGTCGTCGTCGGCGATGAGCTCGACTTCTTGGCCGAACAGCGGCACCTCGAAGGTGTCGCCGATGCGGTCTTCGTAGCGCTCGTCGTCGGGGTCGACGGCCATCGAGACACACGCCGCGAGCAGTTCGGGGCGGGTGGTCGCGATTTCGATGTCGTCGTTGCCGACGCCGTCGAAGGTGATGTAGTACAGCGTCCCCTCGTGGTCTTCGTTTTCGACCTCGGCGTCGGCGATGGCTGTCTCGCACCGGGGACACCAGTTGACGGGGTGTTCGTCTTGGTACACGTAGCCGTTTCCGGCCATTTCGACGAACGAGCGCTGGGTCTCCCCCCAGTAGTCGGGGTCCATCGTCCGGTATTCGTGGTTCCAGTCCTGTGAGAACCCGAGCGTCCCCATCGTCTCCTTCATCGCACCGATTTGGTCGTTTGTGTGTTCGATACACCACTCCCGGAACTGCTCGCGGGAGACTTCGGTGCGGTGGATGTCGCGGTTCTCTTCGACTTTGACTTCCGTCGGCAGGCCGTGGCAGTCCCAGCCCTGCGGGAACAACACGTCGTCGCCTTTCAGGCGGTGGTACCGCGCCGCGAAGTCCATGTAACACCAGCCGAGTGCGTTCCCGATGTGGAGATTTCCGGTCGGGTACGGCGGCGGCGTGTCGATGATGTAGTCGGGGCGTTCGGGGTCGTCGTCGTAGCTGTACACGTCGGAGTCGGCCCACTCCTCGTGCCACTTCTGTTCTGCGGCGTCGGGGTCGTAGCTGTCAGGAACCTCGCTCATGATTGGGGTGTCGCGTAGACCGGTCGGTAGGCAGTTCGCATGCGCGCCGAGAGAAAGGCGCGGTTACAGTCCACGTACTACCGACTGACTCGCGCTCATACCCGTTGGCATGGCTGTTGCCGATAAAAACCTTCGCTTACCGTCGTCCCGGCGGCGTCGGGGTGTCACAGTCCGCCCGAATGTCCTCACAGGAATGATACTGCTGATTTCGGCCGGGGAAGGCCCGCTTCGAGCGGTAGTGGAAACTGAGATGATTCCCCCACTCCCCGTCGGCCAACAGCCGCGAATCGGCGTCGTGGTACCCCGACTCGTCCGACTCTTTCAGCCACCGGTCGAACCACGCGACGGTGTAGTGGTCGGCGAGGGCGTTGCCGAACTCCCAGGAGGTTGCGGGAAACGTCGGCAGTAGCGACCACTCGTAGTGGGTCCCGCCCCGGACGACGAGTTGATACGCGGGGACGCCGGCCTCCCGGAACCGCTCGAATCCACCCGATTTCCCGTCGGGGTCGGGCGGTCGCTCGTGGGGCGTCGGCGTCAGGAAGTAGTCGCCGGATTGCCCCATCGCGGGGACACGAGGCTCGACGCTACCCTCCGGGACCGTCTCGAAGAAGCGTGCGGCGTCGGTGGCCTCGCTTTCGGGTCCGTCGCCAGCCACGCTGTCGCTGTCGCCGAGGTTGTCCCAGGCGACGACCGCATCGACGGGGTTGTCGCCGCTGGTCGGCCACGGCTCCAGTCCCTGTACGATGCTCGCGCCAATGGCGCCGGCAGAGTGGCCGGCGATACCGAGCCGAGAGTGGTCCAGCCGGTCGAAGACGGGATTGTACTCGACGACCGGTGCGTCGTCGTCGCGGTCGTAGGCGGCGTTCGGCGCGTACGGCTCCTCGGGCGTCGAGTGGAAGAAGTCGATAGCGTCGATTTGGTTCGTCACGAACACCTCACCGTTGGCGTTGCCGCCGGGTTCGCCCGAGGGCGTGAGACTGTCCGAACGACCCTGTCCGCGGGGGTCGTAGGTCAACACGACGTAGCCCGCCGCGACGAGCGACTGGGCGGCCCACCAGTACAGCGGTTCGGGCGCCTGTACCGACCCGTTCGTGATGACGATGCCAGGGCGGGCCTCGTCGGCCTCCGCTTCGACGGGCGTCCAGACGTGGCCGGAGAGCCGAGCGCCCTCGCGGTCGTAGAAGGCGACACGGCGACGTTCACCGACGGTGCCGTAGAAGTTCCGAGCGTCGATGTCGCGGTACAGCGCGGGGTCGCCGGTGCACTGTTCGCCCCACGTCGCACAGAGGTTCGCGTGGCTCCGCCAGCCGGGTTCGGCGGCGACGCGTTCGGCGTAACTCGCGGCGTTTTCGGTGCTTCGCCGCTGCCAGCGCCGCATGAAATCCGGGTCGGAGGTCTGCTCTGCGGGTGCCTCCTGTGTCTTCGCGTAGTTGCGAAACTCCCGACGCAACCACTCGGGGTCGGAATCCAGCGAATCCAGTTCCGGGAGCGCCGCCGCTTTCCCGCCCCCCAAGGCGGTCGTCGTGAGTCCCGCCGTGGCGGCCAACAGGGTCCGCCGTGTGAACTGCCCGCGCATCCTTTCGAGTCGATGTATCCGTAACTATAGCCAAAGGGTTACTGGCGCCTCTATCCGGTCATTTATGTGCGAACCGGACCCACGACCGGCGGCCGGTGAACGCACGCGGAATCACAACCCTCACTTGCGGCCCCGACGAGGGGTCCGATATGCAACTGGGCGTCATCGGACTTGGCCGGATGGGCCGTATCGTCGTCGACCGGGTACTCGAAGACGGACACGACGTGGTCGCTTTTGACCTCGACGACGACGCCGTCTCGGCGGCGGCCGATGCCGGAGCAACTCCCGCCGACTCAATCGAAGCGCTCGTCTCGGAACTCCCCGAGGCGAAGCGAATCTGGCTGATGGTGCCCGCAGGCGACGCTGTCGACGCGACGCTCGACGACCTCGACCCGCTGCTCGACGCCGACGACGTGGTCGTCGACGGCGGCAACTCCCACTTCGAGCGCTCCGTCGAGCGCGCCGAAGCACTCGACGCGGCGTATCTCGACTGCGGCACGTCGGGCGGCCCCGCTGGCGCCGAGTTGGGCTTTTCGCTGATGGTCGGCGGCCCCGAGTGGGCCTACGAGGCGATGGTGCCCGTCTTCGACGCCGTCGCCACCGGTCCCGACGGCCACGATCGCATGGGCCCCTCCGGGTCGGGCCACTACGTGAAGATGGTCCACAACGGCGTCGAGTACGCGCTGATGCAGGCCTACGGCGAGGGGTTCGAACTGCTCTCCGAAGGACGGTACGACCTCGATATGGAGTCGGTCGCCCGGACGTGGAACAACGGCGCCGTCATCCGATCGTGGCTGCTGGAACTCTGTGAGGAGGCGTTCCGCGAGGAAGGAAACGACCTGGGCGATGTCGACGACCACATCGCCGGGGGTTCGACTGGGACGTGGACCGTCCAAGAGGCGCTCGAACAGGAAATCGCGGTACCGCTCATCTACGAGGCCCTCGGCGAGCGCTTCGACTCCCGCGCCCCTGAGGAGGGGAAATTCTCCCGGCGTCTCGCCAACCGCCTGCGGTATGGCTTCGGTCGACACGAAGTCAAACGGCGGGAGTGACCCGACAGAACACTCATACACGCCGCCGGCGTAGGCCCGCGAAATGACACGCGTCGTCGTCGTCCGCCACGGCGAGACCGACTGGAACAAGAACGGCCGGATGCAGGGGTGGGCCCCCGTCCCGCTGAACGAGCGGGGCCGACAGCAGGCCACGGCCGCCGGCGAGTTCCTCGCTTCGGAGTACGACATCGACCGCGTCTTCTCGTCGGATTCGGTTCGGACTCGCCAGACGGCCGACCGCCTGCTGGAGGGCGTCGGCGAGGTACCCATCGAGTTCGAACCACACTGGCGGGAGCGCGATTTGGGCGTGTATCAGGGCCTCACCTACGGCGACGTCGAGGAGCGCTTCCCGGAGTTCGGTCTCGGCGAAGCCGCCTACGAGGCGTCGCTGCGCATCCCCGAAGGCGGCGAATCGTTGCGAGACGTGGCCGACCGCGTGACCAACCGCTTTTGGTCCGTCGTCGACGCCCACGACGACGCGACGCTGTTGGTCGTCACTCACGGCGGGCCGATTCACGTCCTGCTCGGATACGCCAAGGGAATGGCCCTCGAGGAAGCGCTCGGAAGCCACCATCAGGCCAACTGCGCGGTCAACGAGATTCGGGTCGACGACGGGATGGCGGTCGTTCGGGAGAACGTGACGGAGTGGGAGCGCTAGCGCTTATCCGGCGCCTTCTCGCCCAGCCACTCCTCGTAGAAGGTGTCGATGTCGGGTTCGAAGTTCTGTAAGACGGGATAACCCGCCGGCACGGCGTCCACGTCGAGTTGGGCGAAACAGCCGGGACAGAACCACTCCCGCAGTTGGAACGTCCAGTCGGGGTGTGGCGTCTGGTACTCCGGGTAGATTTCGCGGTGGTCTGCCTCGTCCTCGCGGACGCGGATTCGTGCGTGTTCCTTCCAGTTCTTCTCGACGCCGCAGAACTCGTGGCCACAGTCGCACTTGACGATGCGGCCCTGTTCGGAGCCGACGACGTAGAGGTGGTCGTTCAGCGGGAGCAGGATGGGGTTGTCCCACTCGACGTCCTCCTGTAGCAGTCGTCGGGTCACCTCGAAGCGCTGGTCATCCTTCGGGTCCGGCAACACGTCGTTGCGCAACTCCTCCCAGCCGAGTTCGCCGTCGATGAGCTTTTCGACCTGTTGTCTGTCGGTTTCGGTTGCCATTGTCAGAATCCACTCCTGTCGATGTCCCAGAACTCGTCGAACTCCGCGTCGAACTCCTCGGAGATGTCGAAGGCGTCGACGTACATCTCGGCGACGGGGTCGGAGACGTCGCCGTCCTGAACGCGCTCGCGCTCTGCTTCGAAGAACTCCTCGAAGGGGACGCTCTCCTCGGCGCGCCGCTCTCGAATCTTCTCGCGGGCGGCGTCGGTCGCCTCCTGGTCTATCTCGAAGACGCGGTTCTTCTCGTCGAACTCGCCGACGACGCCGTACACTTTCTCGACGGTCTCCGGCGAGTAGATTTCCTCCTCTACGTCGGCGACGACTTTCTCCAGTGGGCGCTCCAGTGGGTCGCCCCACCCGGGGCCGCCGCCCATCTGGAAGTGCATCACGTCGTGGTTGTCGAACTCCTTGGGGAAGTAGTTCCCACGGTGGGTGCGCTCGATGTCGCCGTCGATGTGTTCTTCGAAACTGCCGGGTGGGGTGTCGCCGGTCGGATACGGTTCGCCCTCCCTGGCCCGGTCGGCGAGGTCGGTGTCGTGGGCGCGGACGGCGTACTTCGTCGACCCGGGGTAGCCGCCGGCCATCCCCGCCGTCGAGAACGCCACGTCGGGGATGGAGGCCTTATACAGCGTGCAGTCCTCGGTACCCATCACGGTCATGACGCCCTCCCACCCGGAGCCACCGCGGTACTTCCCGTGGCCCGCCGAATCGGTCTTCATCTGTCGGGAGAGGTACTGGGTCCCCCACTGGACCATCTCCCACTCCTCTACGTCGCCCATGTCGGCCTCGGGGTTCCACATCGCATAGCCGTGGTCGAGGCCGTCCCGGACGGCCGACGCCCCCAACCCCTGACAGGAGAGGTCGAAGGGGCTGACGGGGAAGTAATCGCCCACTTCGTCGGGAATCATCTGGGCCATGCTCTCCATCAGCGTCCCGCCGCCCTGAACGGTGTCGGTGGTCTCGGAGTAGCCGGTGACGACCTCCTCGCGGAAGCCGCGGGAGAAAAACGCCTGCGAGACGTTCTGCCACACCGACTGGAACGCCGGCATGATGGTCCCCCACGGCGCGTGAAACGACAACTGTGGGTCGTCGGGGTTCGTCAGGCTCCCCTCCGGGAAGTTCGTCTCCAAGGCGTAGTGAGAGCCGTCGTTGACTTTTCCGTCGTGGAGCAGACACTGGGTGAGCGACACCCACAGCCCGCCGGTCATCGACCCCTCGGCGGCGTTGAAGGAGTGTTTCCCCTGCGAGGAGGTCCCCTCCATGTCCAGCGACATCGTGCCGTCGGCGTTGATGTCCATCTCGACGGGGAGGTGATGGAGGCTGTCTTTCTGCTGTTCGGGCTTCCAGCCCTCCTCGGCCAGCGGCAGGCCGACGAATGAACTGTTCCGGTAGGTGCCGGGGAACAGTCGCTCCTGGACGCGGGACTCCATCGTCCGGCGGCCCTCCTCGACGGCCTCTCGGGTGAACTGCTTGAACGTCTCGGCGCCCACGTCGTCGATAATCTCGTGGACGGCCTCTCGAATCATGTGACAGCCGGCGAGACGGCACTTCTCGTCTAGGTCCCAGTACATCGGCGTCCGGGTCGACCGCTCGCCGCGGGTCTTCCAGTCCTGATACAGTTCGTCGCCCTCGCCGATTTTCTCACACGTCGCGTAGATGCCGTCCTCGAAGCGGGAGGTGTGGACGATGGAGGTGTGGCCCTGTGAGGCGCCGCCGATGTCGGCCTCGTGGGTGACGCCGTCGGCCCACGCCACCAACTCCCCGTCGTGGAAGATGGGGACGATGGTGTGGACGTCCGTCGTGTGGACGTTGCCGAGGTCGTTGTCGTTGTTGCAGAACACGTCGCCGGGTTCGATGCCGCGGTCGTGTTCGTAGTCCTCCTCTATCATCCACTTGATGGCCAGCGAGCCGGTGTGGACGTGGACGATGATGCCCGTCGAGACGGCGATGGAGTCGCCCTCCGGGGTGTAAATCTGGAAGCACAGTTCGCCGATTTCCCGGACGATGGGCGACGCCGAGACGTGGAGTGCGGTCTCCCGGGCAGAGACCAACGCCCCACGGAGCCGGGAGTAGAGCCGCTCGTACTCGAAGCGGTTCTCCTCTTTCAATTCGAGGTCCTCCAACCCTCGGTAGTGGCCGGTCTCCTCGGTTAACCGCTCGGTCTCTGCGAGCATCGACTGCAACGATTGCCCGTCCCAGCCGATTTCGCCCCCGTTGGTCAGCTTCTCCGTGACGGCGAGTTTCTCCTCGCCGACTTTGTCGTTCTCGATGCTCATTGTTCCTGTAGGTGGTAGATTCGGTTCTCGTCGAGCGGTGCCTCATACCCCGGCGGCACGAGGATGGTCGTCGCGGGCGCCTCGATGACCGAGGGGCCCTCGATGCGGTTGCCCGGCTGGATGTCGCGCATCTGCCAGAGGTCGGCGGCGTGCCAGGCGTCGTCCCAGTAGATGTCCCGGGTGCCCTTGTGGGCGTCCTCGGGTGGCGTCTCACCGCGTAACTCCTCGTGGGGGATGGTCGGCTTCGCCGAGGGGCCGACGCCGACGCCGATGGCCATCGTAATCTGATAGCCGTTCTCCGGCGACTTCGCGGCGCGCTGGAACACTTGGTCGAACTTCGCCTCGTAGCGGTCGATGACGTCTTCGACGCCCTCGCTGTCGATGCCTTCCTCGTCGTCCCAGACCTCGCCGATGTCGACTTCGAGGTCGTCGAGCATCCCGAGATACTGGATGCGAAGCGACGGCTGGAACTCGACGGTTTCGGGGTCGACGCCGTCGCGGTCGAAGGCCGTCTCCGCCCGTTTGCGGAGGGTTTCGAGGGTGTCGTTGATGGAGTACGCCACCGAAGAGGCGTTCGAGAAATCCGGCTGGAGTATCTCGTCGACCGACTGGTCGTAGCGATAGGCCGAGTCGGCACACGCACAGCCGAACGCCGAAAACGCCGCCGCCCACTGTGGGATGAGGATGTCCTCGAACTCCAGTCCGCGGCTGTAGCCGGCGGCGTGCAGCGGCCCGCCGCCGCCGTAGCTCATCAGCGTGTAGTTCTCCGGGGAGTAGCCCAACCCGAGGATGAGGCCGCGGAGTTCGTTCGACATGTCGCGTTCGACGATGTCGAGGACGCCGCGGGCCGTCTCGATGGGGTCCTCGTCGAGCGGACTCGCTATCTGGTCGTCGATGGCGTCGATGGCCACCTCGCGGTCCATCGGGATGTCGCCGCCGAGGAACGAATCGGGGTTGAGATAGCCGAGGGCGAGCGTGCAGTCGGTGACCGTCACCGTGTCCACGTCGCTGTCCATGTTCGAGTAGCCGACCTTGTACCCCGCCGAATCGGGGCCGACCTCGATGCGCTCGGAGGTCCGGTCGACGCGGACGTACGACCCCGTCCCCGACCCGATGGTGTCCATCGCCGTCATCGGGATGTTCACCATGAACTGCGCGAGGCTCTGGTCCCACCGGGTGGGGTAGTGGCCCTCGGTGATGAGTCCCACGTCGAAGGAGGTCCCACCCACGTCCGAGCAGACGAGGTTGTCGATGTCGAGTTCCTCGGCGAGGAACTCCCCACCGAAGATGCCGCCGATGGGACCGGACAGCATCGTATCGACCAGCCAGTCGTGTTCGGGGGCGACCGTCCCGCCCGAGGAGGTGAGCACCCGGACGGGTGATTCCGAGCCCAACTCGGTGAAGCCGTCGTCGACCTGCCGGAGTTGTTCGCGGGAGGGTTCGGCGGCGTAGGCCTCGATGACCAAAGTGTTCAGTCGCGGCAACTCCCCGCGAATCGGCTTCTGTTCGGAGGACAGCCAGATGGGGACCGACTCGCCGCGCTTTTCCATCACCTCTTCGGCGATTTCCTTGATTTTCTGCTCGTGGTTGTCGTTGAGATACGAGTAGACGAGGCAGACGCAGATGACCCGAACGCCGCGGTCGAGCAGGTCGTGAATCGCGTCGTAGGCCTCGTCTTCGTACAGCGGCAGCGTCGGTAGCCCGGTCATGTTCATCCGGCCGCGGACGCCGCGGATGTTCTCCCGCGGGACGAGCGGTTCGGGGTGTTCGTGTTCGCGGGCATGGAGGCGACCCGCATACGAGCGGTCCGCCCACGACTGGATGCCGCGGCCGAACCGGAGTTGGTCCTCCATGCCGCCGTTGGTGATGACGCCGATGTTTCCCGACCCCTCTCGTTCGAGCAGGCGGTTCAACATCGCCGTCCCGGAGTAGACGATGCCCTCCAGTTCGCCGGCACCATCGGTAGGGTCGAGGCCCCAGTTGTCGACGGCGTCGGCGAAGGAGTTCGTCGTACACACCGACTCGTCGTCGGGCGTCGTCTGTGCCTTTCCGACGGTGTAGTTCGCCTCGTCGTCGACGACGAAGGTGTCGGTCATCGTCCCGCCGGTGTCCATCGCGAGTAGACGCGGACGGTTGTGGTCGTCGTCGGCGCTCACGACGACCACCCATGTTCTGTGTTACTGTGGCTCACGGCAACGGGTACTGAACACGATTAATAATGTAGTTGTAGCCTCGCACCGGAGGGGGGTTGAAATATCGACAGGCGTTTGTACGTTTATCGGTAACAACACACGATGACTACGGAGCCCGAAGTCGTCGTCGCAGTCGGAAATCCCGACCACGTCGAGCAGTTGGTTCGAACCGCGGGCGACCTCGCCCGGGCCCGAGACGGCCGGATTCGACTAGTGAGCGTCGCCGTCAAATCCCACGACTCGCCGTTCGAACTGTTCTCCGACGAGACGATTCGACGAGAGTACTCGGGAAACCGACAGGCGCTGTTGGACCGGGCGACGGCGACCGCACCGTCGGACGTTCCCGTCGAAGCCGAACTCGTCGTCGCGAAGTCGGTTGCGGCAGGCGTGTTGGACGTGGCGGCCGCCCCTGCCGTCGAAGCGCTCTTCATCGGCTGGCACGGGCCGTCCCGACGTTCGGAGGTCGTTCTCGGAACGAGCGTCGACAGGCTACTCCGTCGGGCCCCCTGTGATGTCTACGTCGAGCGCATCGGCCGTACCGCCGATGGGGTCAACCGAGTGCTCCTGCCGGTGGCCGGTGGACCACACGTCCGGCCGGCGGCGACAGCCGCGGCGGCCATCGCCGCCAGCAACGACGCGACGGTGACCGTGGTGTCCGTGATACCGCCGGGAGCAGACCGCGAGGAACCTCGTAGATGGCTCACGGCCGCCGTCGAGGCGCTCTCGGCGACACCCGGTCCGGAGGTGACAATCGAGACGGGGGTACGCGAGTCCGACAACGTCGAGGACACCCTCGTCGAGACTGCCACCGACTACGACGTCTTCGTTTTCGGTGCCACCAGACAGAGCGGACTCCGGAAGCGACTCGTCGGGTCGGTCCCGCGTCGCGTCGCCGACCGAACCGACCGGACGGTCCTGTTGGCTCGGGCGGCCGACGCCGTCGACGGTCCGCTGCGCTCGATTATCAGTCGCCTCGAATCCCGCCGCCGCCGGGGCATATGACGGCGACGTTCTGGGCACTCGTCGGATTCGCGGCGCTGGCCGGGCTGTTCATGGCGTGGGCGCTCGGAGCCAACAGCAACTCCCCGCCGTTCGCCCCGGCGGTCGGTGCCAACGCCGTCCCGACGATGCGTGCGGCGTTTCTCATCGGCATCTTCGCCGCGCTCGGGGCGCTCACACAGGGCGGGAGCATCTCCGAGACCGTCGGCACGAGCCTCATCGGCGGCGTCGCCATCACGCCGCTGGCGGCGACGGCTGGTCTCCTCACCGCCGCGACGTTCATGGCACTCGGCGTCTACTCCGGCTACCCGATTCCCGCCGCCTTCGCCACGACCGGCGCTATCGTCGGCGTGGGACTCTCACTCGGCGGCACGCCGGCTTGGGAGACCTACAGACGACTCGGGATGTTCTGGCTCGCGGTGCCGTTCATGTCCGCCAGTGTCGCCTACGTGACGGCGACGCTGCTGCGCCGTGACGACGTTTCGGAGGCCGTCGGCGTCCCGCTGTTGGCGGCGGTCGTCGCCGGCATCGTCGCGAACATCCGTCTCGGCATCATCCCCGCTCGGGACGCCGACCAGGGGACGATAGCCGGCGCGGCCGGCCTGCCGTTCGGGAGTCCGACCGTCGCCGGCGTCGATGTCGTCGCCGTGGTGACGACCGTCGTCTTCGGGGCCCTCGCGTTCCGGTATCTCCGAGGGCGTATGCTCGAGGACGTCGACGCCGGTATCAGGATGTTCCTGTTGGTACTCGGTAGCGTCGTCGCCTTCTCCAGCGGCGGCAGCCAAGTCGGCTTGGCGACCGGCCCCCTCGAGAACCTCGCTCGCGGGGAGTTGGGGCTTCCAGCCATCGCGCTGTTGGCCTTCGGTGCCAGCGGCATCCTCGCCGGGGCCTGGATGGGCGCCCCGCGACTCCTGCAGGCGACTTCCCGTGAGTACGCCCAACTCGGTGTTCGGCGCTCTATCGCCGCCTTGGTCCCCGGGTTCCTCATCGCGCAACTCGCAATTGCACTCGGCATCCCAATCTCGTTCAACAACATCATCATCTCGGGCGTCATCGGGGGTGGTCTCGCGGGCGGGTCGGCGGGCGTCTCGCGGGGAAAAATCGTCCGAACCGTCGTCTTCTGGTTCATCACGCTCGGCTCGTCGGTCGCCGTCGGTTTCGGACTCTACAGGGGGCTTACGACCGCACTCGGTATCCGCTGAGTGCAGTCGCTACCGGATGACGGTGACCGGGACGGGCGCGTCGCCGACGACGGCCGTCGCGACGGTGCCGAGGAGCCGTCGGGCGAGAGCGTTCCGCGATTCGCTGTGACTCCCCATCACGATGTGGTCGATGCCGTGACTCTCGGCGTAGTCGATAATCGTCTCCGCGGGGTCGCCCGTCTCGACGGCCGTTTCGATGGTTCCTCCGGCGACTTCGGCCTGCTCGCGGGCGCGCTCCAGCACCGTCTCGGCGTGTTCTTCGGCCGCCTCGCGCCGGTCGTCGTCCAACTCGAGAATGCCCCCTTCGCTCATCGGGCCATCGAGCGGCGTGACGACGTTCAGTACCGTTATCCGGCAGTCGTACACCGCGAGGGTGTGCTCCAGTGCCGCTTCTGCCAGTGGTGAACCGTCCAGCGGCACCAGCACGTGTGTGGGCACCCTGTCCATACCGATGCTTCGCCGTCCACCCGCAAGTACTCTCGGCCGACTGAGGCGACGGGCCCGTCCGGTCGAACGCTCGGACTACGTCGGGTACTCGGTGTCCAATACGTCGCTTTCCTCGGGTGTGTCCGTCTCGCCGGCCGGCGAGACGCTCCCCGTTCGATAGCCCGCCAAATCGAGCGTGACGTGGTCGAAGCCGGCGTCGGTGAGGTGTTCGCGTGCGGCGGCGGCGAAGTCGGAGTCGAGCGCCCGCTCCAGTTCCGACTCGCCGACCTCGATGCGGGCGAGTCCGTCGTGGTCGCGCACCCGGAACTGCTCGAAGCCCCACGTCCGCAGCAGTGTCTCGGCTTTCTCGACGCGGCCGAGTTTCTCCTCGGTGACTTCTAGGCCGGTCGGGATGCGCGAGGAGAGACACGCCATCGACGGCTTGTCTGCCACCGAGAGGTCATAGTGGCGGGCGATTTCCCGGACTTCCTCCTTGGTGATGTCGTGTTCCAAAAGTGGGGAGTAGGCGTTCAACTCCTCGACGGCACGCAGGCCGGGGCGGTGGCCCTCGCCGGGGTCGGAGGCGTTCGTTCCGTCACAGACGATGTCGATACCCAACTCCCGGGCGGTGTCGAACATCCGGCCGAGTCGCATCGACCGGCAGTGATAGCAGCGCTCGTCGTCGTTTTCGACGAACGCCTCGCTGTCGAGTTCGGAAAACGAGACGATTTCGTGGCGGACGCCGATTTCCTCGGCGACGCGGGTGGCGTCGGTCAACTCGGCGTCGGGCAGCGTCTCGCTTTTGGCGGTGCAGGCGACGGCGTCGTCGCCGAGAGCCTCCTCGGCCAGCGCGGCGACGACGGCGGAGTCGACGCCGCCGGAGAAAGCCACGAGAACGCCGTCGCGTTCCCGGAGGTCCTCGACTGCGGCCGCCCGTTTCGCCTCGACCGTGGTCATGTTCGAATCGTCGTGATGAGCGTAGAAAAGCCCAGCGCCACGCCCCTGTCACCGTCGAGCGAACGCCCGAACCGGAACACCACGTACAAGCCCCCGCGCCACGCATCTCCGCCGATGACAGAGAGCGAACGCGTCTGGCTGGTCGAACGCACCTACACCGACCGCGACCTCGTGGTCCTCATCTATGCGACGCCCGACGGAACGCGCAAACTCCGAAAGGAACTGGCACCGACGATGGTCCAGCGGACGACGGTGACCGCGGCGACCGACGCCGACCCCTCGAACCTCGAAACGGTCGAGGACAGCGAGACCATCGAGCGCTACACCACCGAGGTCGAGCGGGTCCGTGAGGGTCACGACCCCGACGACCCGATTTAATCGTGTGGGTAAATAACACGGCGCAGGGAAGCCTCAAGGCCTATAATCCGTGGGTTTGAACCCCGATTCGACATGGCCGCCATCGAATTGGACGACGTACGGAAGGGGTTCGGCGACGTGCAGGCGTTGCGCGGCGTCGACCTCGAAGTCGAAGAGGGAGAGGTGTTCGGCTTCCTCGGCCCGAACGGCGCCGGGAAGTCGACGACCATCAACATCGTTCTCGATTTCGTCCGGCCGGACGAAGGGTCCGCCCGCGTGCTCGGCCACGACGCCCGCGAGGAGAGCGTCGCCGTCCGGGAACGAACCGGCGTCCTCCCCGAAGGCTTCGACCTCTACGACCGACTGACCGCCCGCGAACACCTCCAGTTCGCCATCGACTCGAAGGACGCCGCCGACGACCCCTACCCGCTTCTCGAACGTGTCGGCCTCGAAGACGCCGTCGACCGGAAGGCCGGCGGCTTCTCGACGGGGATGCGCCAGCGTCTCGCCCTCGCGATGGCGCTGGTTGGCGACCCCGACCTCCTCATCCTCGACGAACCGTCGTCGGGTCTGGACCCGAACGGCGCCCGCGAACTCCGCGAACTCGTCGAGGAAGAGGCCGCCGACGGCACGACGGTCTTTTTCTCCAGCCACATCCTCGGGCAGGTCGAGGCGGTGTGTGACCGCGTCGGCATCATCCGCGAGGGCGAACTCGTCGCCGTCGACACCATCGAAGGCCTCCGCGAGAACGTCGGCGGCGGGTCGACGCTCGTCGTACAGGTCGATTCGGTCCCCGACGACGTTGACCATCGGCTGAAGAGCATGGAAGGCATCGACAGCGTCACCGTCGACGGGACGACGCTCCGTATCGGCTGTGCAGACGACGCGAAGATGACCGCCATCTCCGAACTGGAGGACATGGGAGCGACGGTGTCGGACTTCTCGACGGAGGAAGCGCCGCTGGAGGACCTCTTCGCCGCCTACACGGAGGGTGAAAAATGAGCGTCCGTGCCGTCGCCGAGAAGGACTTCCGGGACGCGCTCCGGTCTCGGTTGCTCATCGTGTTGACGGCGCTGTTCGCGCTGTTCGCCGCCGGCGCCTCCTACGTCGTCACGAACATCCAACCGCCACAGCAGGCGCAGTTCACCGGCGAGGTGACGACGGTGCTTCTCATCGTCGGACTGGTGAGCGCGACGGCGGTGTTCATTCCCATCGTCGCCATCGCCGCCGCCTATCGGTCGCTATCCGGCGAGCGACAGAGCGGAAGCCTGAAACTGCTGTTGTCGCTGCCGAACAGCCGTCAAGACGTCGTCCTCGGAAAGTTCCTCGGCCGCGCCGGGGTCGTCTCGATTGCCCTGCTCATCGGGTTCGGAATCGGGTTGGTGTTCACGGCCGTCTTCGCCGACGCCTTCTCGGCGGCGGAGTACCTCGCCTTCGTCGGCGTCTCGCTGCTGTTCGCGTTCGTCTTCGTCGCAATCGCCGTCGGCGTCTCGGCGTTCACTTCCTCTACCTCCCGGGCGGCTTACGGCGCATTCGGACTGTTCGTCGTCTTCCAATTCCTCTGGAGCATCCTCGTTCAAGGCGCCGTCTACGTCCTCAACGGCTTCTCCTTCGAGGGGCTCGAACAGGGGGACACCCTCATCGAACTCTCACAGGTGCTGCAGATTCTCAGCCCCACGACGGCCTACCAGCAGGGGACGCTGTGGACGGTCCGGCGCCTCGCGGAGAACCAAGAGGCCCAGAGCGCCGAGGCCTTCTACCTCGAACCGTGGTTCGGCTTCGTCACGATGGCGCTGTGGATTATCCTGCCGCTTGCGGTCGGTTACCTCCGATTCGAGGGTTCGGACCTGTAGGGCCGATACGCTTTTTCTCGCTCGCGTCGATACTCTAGGACTGCCATGGCCCGAAACCCATTCGACGAAATCGAGCGGATGTTCGACCGGATGAGCCACCAGTTCGAGACGCTCGACGACGACCTCTTCGAGGGCTCTGTCGCCGTCGACATCGAGGATACGGGCGATGCGTTCGTCGTCACCGCCGACCTCCCGGGGTTCGACGGCGACGACATCGACGTGGAACTGTCGGGTGAGACGCTGACGCTGTCGGCGGCCCACAGCGAGTCCACCGAAACCGAAGACGAGGACGACCATCGCTACATCCGCCGGGAGCGCCGCGAGCAGTCGGTCAATCGGTCGATTCGACTTCCGGCGCCGGTCGAAGAAGCCGACACCGAGGCGTCGTACAACAACGGCGTCCTGACGGTGACGCTATCCAAAGTCGGTGCCGGAGAGGGCCACGACATCCCCATCAACTGACGGACCGACACGTCCCTTCGACGGCCACCCGGTGCCGTCTGTCGACCGTCGAACGACCGTCTGACACCAGTTTCACCACGCTCCCGTATTGCGGTTTCACTTTCAGTCCGCATGGCCGGGTTTTATTATACTCCGACTCCCAGCGTCAAGTGCACACGCTCCTTCCCCTTTGGTCTCACGTCGCCCAGCGGCGGCGCTGGGCCGCCCGGCGGCCAGCCCCGGCGTCGGAAGGCATACCACACAGCCACCAGTAGTCGACGGTATGCTCGAACTCGCGGACGTGGAGGCGGCCCGGGGCCGCGTCGCCGAGACGGCCCGGCAGACGCCGCTGGAACAGTCGAACACGTTCTCGAAGCGCACCGGCGCCGACATCCATCTCAAACTGGAGAACTTCCAACGCACCGGCGCGTTCAAGATTCGCGGCGCGACGAACAAAATCGCCCAACTGAGCGACGCCGAACGGGAGGCCGGCGTCGTCACCGCCAGCGCGGGCAACCACGCACAGGGGGTCGCACTGGCTGCGACGCGGGCTGGCGTCGATTCCGTCATCGTCATGCCGGAGTACGCGCCGATTTCGAAAATCAACGCCACCGAATCCTACGGCGCCGAGGTCGTCCTCCACGGCATCGACTACGACACCGCCGCCGAGCGCGCTCACGAAATCGAACGACAGGAGGGCCGTACCTACGTCCACGCTTTCGACGACCCCGCGGTGATGGCCGGACAGGGCACCATCGGCCTCGAAATCGTAGAGCAGTGCCCCGAGGTGGACACCGTGGTCGTCCCCATCGGTGGCGGCGGTCTCATCTCCGGTATCGCCACCGCTGTGAAGGCGAAAACCGACGCCCGCGTCATCGGTGTCCAAGCCGAGGGTGCCTCCAGCGTCGCCGAATCGCTCCAGAAGGGCCACCGAATCGAACGGGAGTCCGTCGACACCATCGCCGACGGCATCGCGACCCGAACGGTCGGGGAGTTGACTTTCGAGGTCATCAAAGAGCGCGTCGACGAGGTGGTCACCGTCACCGACGCCGAAATCGCCAACACGCTCACCTCGCTGCTGGAGCGGTCGAAGACCCTCGTCGAGGGTGCCGGCGCCGTTCCGCTCGCGGCCGTCGTCGAGGAGCGCTTCGACTACGACGACGGCGAGACCATCGTCCCGGCGCTCTGTGGGGGCAACATCGACCTCAACGTCCTCACGACGGTCATCACCCGCGGACTGGTCGAACGCGGCCGGTTCCTGCGCATCAAGACGGTCCTCAAGGACCGCCCCGGTGCGCTCCAGGAACTCGTCGAGTTGCTCGTCGACCACCGGACGAACATCCACGCCATCGAACACGACCGGGCCTCGAAGGATATCGCGATGAACGCTGCCGAGGTCGAACTCGACCTCGAAACGCGCGGCGAGGAACACGTCCTCGAACTGCTGGACGCTCTCGAAGCGGCGGGATACGAAGTCGAAGTGCAGGTTTGAGCAGTTGGTCCCTCCGCGAACATCGTCCGTTTTAGGTCTGTCTGGGTTCCGTTCGGTCTTCAAATAGTAACGAATCGGATCGATTCCGGCTTTGAGGAGTGACACTGTGGCAGCAAGCCGTGTCCGTATGAATACGTGATTGTATGTTTATATCTATGAAAAACTGTTAAGTAATGGCCGAGACATGTGTGGCGACGTATGTTCCCGAACATAGCACAGCTGCTCGTTCCGTTGCAAAACGGCGGCGGTGGCGGTGGAATCGCTGGTATTGTGGGGCTCATCGTGTATCTCGCCATCATCGTGGCGGTAATCGCCGGCTTCTGGAAGGCGTTCGAGAAAGCAGGCGAACCGGGGTGGGCGGCGATTATTCCCATCTACAACGTCTACGTGATGGTCAAGGTGAGCGACAATCCGTGGTGGTGGCTCATCCTGTTTTTCATCCCCATCCTGAACATCATCGCGGTGTTCAAAATCAGCATCGACGTGGCCAAGCAGTTCGGCCAAGGCGTCGGCTTCGGTCTCGGCCTCGCCATCCTGTCGTTCATCTTTTGGCCGCTGCTCGGCTTCGGTGATTATCAGTACGGTGGCGGTTCCGGCGGCGACGCAGCGGCAATCTGAACGCGGCCGCCCTTTTTAGAGCCAATCGAGGAACGTGCCCTCGATGAGCGTCTCGGTCTGTTTGTCGATGTATTCGGCCTGCATCCCCCAGACGGCTTGAGCGAACGGTTCGCCGCGACCGACGGCTTCGGCGACGCGTTCGTGTTTCCAACTGGCGGGCGTCACGCGGCGGTCGACGCGCTCTCTGAGCGGTTGGATGTAGCGGTTTGCCTCTTCTGCGTCCAACCCGCGCAGTTCGAGACCGTCGCGAGCGAGTTCGAACAGTTCGGCGTACAACTCTTCGGTGTCCGTCGTCTCGGTGCCGTCGGCGGTTATCCAGCGCAACTCGGCGTCAAGCCCGTCACGGACGGCGGCATAGAAGTTCTCGCGGGCGTCGGCCCACGGTTGGTTGTAAATCGGGTGTTCGCGGCGCGGGAGGCTCTCTAGTAGTCCGGCGAACACCGCCTGCAGCGCGATGGTGTCCCGAACCGTGGGCTGACACGGCAGCGGCCGGAATTCGATACGGGCGTTGGCGCTCTGTTTCGTCGGGCCGTCGAACACCGGTCGAACCCACCGCCAGAAACTGCCGTGTTTGTGTCGGAAGTGCTCGAAGCGGTCGTCGAAGCGGTCACCGCGGTCCAGAAGCGTCGGGACGACCGTCTCGTCGTCGGCGATACGCTGGAGGGCCTCGCCGATGCTGTCGATGTCCTCGGGAAACGTCACCTTCGGGTCGCCGTCGGGGTTGAGGACGGACTCGAACACCGGCACCCGGTTTTCCATCCAGCCCTCCGAGAGGATGGCTTCTGGGTCGGCGTCGTAGAGGTCCGGCGGGAAGAACGGCGAGTTGACGGCCATCGCGAGCAGCGGCCCGGTGACCCGCAGCGCATACCGGAAGTTCTCCGGGAGGTCGTGGGCGTGGGCCACCTGATAGTGGGGCTGAATCGAGGTGATGAGGCTCTCCGGCATCACCGTGTCGGCGTCGAGACTGACGTGTGGCGCATCGAGTTGTAACTCGGCGGCGTAGTCGGTGTTGGCCATCGCATGGTACCGAACCGACGCCGACATGTTCGTCGCCATCCGGATGCCGTCTTCCTCGATGCTGTCGGTGAGGTACTGCGTGGCCGTCTCGCCGACCGGCGGCACCGTCCAGAGGCCGTCGCTGACGAGGGCCATCCCCTCGCGGGTCACTTCGTTTTCGGCGGCGTCGAGTTTCGCTTGGACCTCCGCTTCCTGTGCGCGAAGCCCGTACTTCGACAGCGGCTGTGGCGCCGTCGACAACTCGGCGTTGTGTAACCCGAGTTCCTTCTCGAAGCCGATGTACTCGAGTAGACGCCGGGGCACGCGCATCAGCGCGTCCGTCTCGGCGTTGACCGCGTAGAACTCGTATTCGAGTCCCACGATGGCCTGTGGGTTGTCGAAGGTGCCGTCGTCGATTTCCGCACGGAGCGCCTCGACTTCCTCGTCGACTCGCGACGCGAACTCCTCGCCGTCGACTTCGAGTGCCTCCCTGACCTGCGCCGCGAGTTCTGAGGCGGACATGGGTGGCTCTGTGAGGGCAAACGGTTTGAAAGGTACGGCTCCCGCGATGCCCCGAGGTATAACTGCGATGGCTGTGAACGAGTATCAGAGAACTGGATGACGACGACCCAACTCGACGCTGGGAGTGTCGGCCTTTCGGTGCTGCTCGGTGACGACGAGGAGACCTTCGGCCGGGCCGTCGATGGCCCAACGACTGGCCCACTCGCGGTCATCGGCAGCCCCTTCGGCGGGCGAGAGACGGTGCTAGCGCGTGCCGCCGACCGCCTTGACGCCCGCCACGTCCGATTCGACGCCGACACCAACGCGGACGACGCCGTCGACGCCCTCGCCGGCGGACCGGTCGTCGTCGAGGGGTGTCACCACCTCTTCACCCGCACAGTCGGTGGCTTCCGACCGCTGTCGCGGTTCCTCGATGCGCTCGCCGAAACCGAGACGACGGCCGTCACCGGGTGGAACCGCTTCGCGTGGTCGTATCTCGACGCGGTTCGTGGCATCGAGACCGTCTTCCCGACTCACATCGAGGTCGGAACGCTCTCCGGCGAGGACATCACGGAAGTCGTCGAGGCGAACACGACCGAGCGGCCGACGTTCCTGCGGGACGAAACCGATGAGAGTCCGCTCACCGTTCGGCGGCGTGAGGTGACTGTGGCCAATCGCACGGTGTCGGTTCCCGTTCCGGCCCTCGACCGCAAAGCCATCGTGGCCCGCCGGACCGAGGACCTCGACCCCAAGACGGCGACGTTCGAGCGACTCGCGGCCGTCTCCGATGGAAACCCCGGCGCGGCGCTCGCCATCTGGGAGCGCTGTGTCGACGACGAAGTCCGCCCGACGGGCATCGAGGCACCGGACCTCGACGCGGACCTCGACCGGGAGGCAGCGTTCTGTCTCCGCATCGTCCTCTCGACGGAGCGGGTCGACCGGGGGACGCTGACCGACCGAATCGGCCCGCGGACCCCGCGACTTCTCGGGCAGTTCGCCCGGGCGGGCATCGTCACGAGCGAAGACGGGACGGTTCGGCTCCAACCGGCGGGCGTTCCGTCCGCCGTCGCCATGACCGAACGGAGGGGTGTACTGTGATTTCGCTCCAATCGGATGGTGTGGCCGCCGCGCCGGAGGAACTCGCCAACGCCATCGAACTTTCTGCCATCTCCGATGCGCTGTTGGTGTTCGTCGCCGCCTACGTCTTCGCGCGCGTGCTGACGTTCCTGCTGTCGGCGACCGCCGAACGCAGTCCGAGCCGACGTATCACCATCAAGATGTTCATCCCAGTGGTGAGACTCTTCGTCTACGCTGTCGCCGTCTACGTCGTCACCGTTCCCCTGTTGGAACTGAACTCGACGCAACTGGTCGCGGCGTCGGGGCTGTTCGGCGCCGCACTCGGGTTCGGTCTCCGTGACATCGTCGCGGGGCTGTTCGGCGGCCTGTTCATCGTCTTCGAGAAACCGTTTCAGGTCGGCGACAAGGTGTCTATCGGCGACGACTATGGCGAGGTGATTCGCATCGGCCTGCGGTCGACCACGCTGCGGACGCCCGACGACACCGCCGTCGTCGTCCCGAACGACCGGCTGTTCACCGCCAACGTCGGCAACGCCAACGCCGGCAGTCCACACATGATGGTCGTCACCGAACTGAGCGTCGCACCCAGCGCCGACATCGACCGGACGAAAGCCGTCGTCGAGGAGGCCATCGTCACCTCGGCGTACGTCCACGTCGACGACGACCACCCAGTCACCGTGTTGGTCGACGACGAGACCTACTATCGACGGATCCGCGGCAAAGCCTACGTCGACGACCTCAGAGACGAGTTCCCCTTCGCCTCCGACGTGACCGAACGGAGCCTCGAAGCATTCGCGGAGCAAGGCATCGAGACACCCGAGTTGCCGCCCCCGGACTACCGGCTGGAGACGACCACGACCACGAGCGGCTGACCCAGCGCCGAACGATTCATACCTCGGTGGCCGACACTGTGGGTATGACTCACGGCCCGACACGACGACGCTTCCTCGGCGCTGCAGCGACCGCCCTCGGCGTGAGCGTCGCCGGCTGTAATGTCTTCGACGGCAACGGAACGCCCCCCGACGGTCGCACGGACGCGCCAGGGTCGGACGCTGGAACGTCCGACGCCGCCCTCCCCGAGTCGGTCGCCCTCGAAACGCTCGTTTCGGGACTCGATGCCCCGCTCGATATCCGGTTTTCGCCCGATGCCGACCGCCGCTACGTCGCCGAACAGCAGGGGCTCGTCCACGTCCACGAGAGTGGGGGACTCCGAGCGGAACCGCTCCTCGACCTCCGGGAAACCGTCGACTTCGGCGGCGAAAAGGGATTGCTCGGCATCGAACTCCACCCCGACTTCGCCGAGACCCGCCGGTTGTTCGTCCGCTACAGTTCCCCGCGGCGGGAGGGAACGCCGTCGAACTACAGCCACACCTTCGTCCTCGCCGAGTTCGAGGTGCGCGAGGACGGCCGCCGCGTCCGTGCCGACTCCGAACGGACCGTCCTCGAAATCCCCCAACCGCAGGGCAACCACAACGCCGGCGACCTCGCATTCGGACCCGACGGCTACCTCTACGTCGCCGTCGGCGACGGCGGTGCCGGCGGCGACCAGGGGCGGGGCCACGTCGACGATTGGTACGACGGCGTCGCCGGCGGCAACGGACAGGACGTGACGGAGAACCTGCTCGGTAGCATCCTCCGACTCGACGTCGACGCCGGCGGACGCGGGGACTACGAGGTTCCCGACGACAACCCGCTCGTCGGCCGCGAGGGACTCGACGAACAGTTCGCGTGGGGATTGCGCAACCCCTATCGGATGTCCTTCGACGGTGCGGAGTTGTTCGTCGGCGACGTGGGGCAGAGTCGCTACGAGGAAATCAACCTCGTCACGGCGGGCGGCAACTACGGCTGGAACGTCCGCGAGGGCGCCCACTGCTATGAAGCCGACGAGTGCCCGACCGAGACGCCACCAGATGTTCGCGGTAGCGAGGCGCTCGTCGACCCCATCGTGGAGTATCCACACTCGGATGCCGCAGTCGGCGGTATCTCCGTCATCGGCGGGTACGTCTACCGCGGGTCGGCCGTCGAGGGACTCGGCGGCGCTTACGTCTTCGGCGACCTGCAGGCCAACGGTCGGCTGTTCGTCGCCACCCGTCCCGACGAGGGACGCACGTGGCCGACGCGAGCGGTTTCACTCGCCAGTGACGCGGATGAGCGACTCCAGCGAGTCCTCTCGTTCGGCCGGGACGGCGACGGCGAGGTGTACGTTCTCGGGCTGGGGTCGGAGGGTGGTGCGGTCCACCGGCTCGTGGCCGCGGAGTGAAAAAGAGTAAGTCCCTCAGCCAACCCGGTGTTCGACGCAGTCCTCGTCGGCTGGACGCTGTGGCGTCGATAGTTCGACGCAGTTCTGAGCGGTGTCGTCCTCGCCGGGCCAGGAGTCAGCGCCGGTGACTTCAACCGAAACACGGAGCACGGGGAGACAGTCGCCTGCTTCGAGTCCGACCGCGTCGTAACGGGCACGGAACCGACTGCCACCGGAAGCGGGGTCGACCGTCCAGCCGTCTCCCTCGGCGGCAGCGAACGTCATCCCATCGGGAAGTTCGTCGGTCAACTCGACGAACTCCTCATCGCAGCCGCCCTCGCCGACGTTGCACACCTCGAAGGCGTACGTTCCCGTTTCCCCGTACTCGAAGCGACTTGCAACCCGCTTTTCGACGGCGAGTTCACACTCCCCTTCGTGGCCGACGACCGGGTGTCGGACGCAGTCGTCGTCTATGGCCTCCCCATCGTGCTCCAGACGGACGCAGTTCTCGGCGACGTCACCATCGGGCCACTTCTCTGGGTCGGGGAGTTCGACGTCGAGGGTCAGAGCGGACAGACAGTCGCTTGGTGGGAGTCCGCCCGCGTTGTCGTGTCGGCAGACGACCGACCCGCCCTGCTGCTGACAGTCCCACCCGACCCCGGCGTCTCCAGCCAAGTTCATCCCCTCTGGGAGGTCGTCGGTCACCTCGATTGGCCCCTCACAGCGCCCCCCTCCGTCGTTGCACACCTCGATTCGATACTGACCCGTCTCCCCGAGATGGAACTCGCCCTCGGCTGTTTTCCTCACGGAGAGGTCGCACTCACCGGCCGGGTCGCCACCGTCGCCGGCACAGCAGTACCGAACCCTGAGGGTCGCGAAGTCGACGGCTGTGTCGTCTTGGACGTGGATGTCCAGCCGGCCGTGGTTGTTCAACACCGGTAGCAGGTCCGTCGTCGAGCCGTCGGCCTCCGGCAGTTCAGAGAGGTCAAGCGTGAGGCAACGCTCGCCGGTGTCGTCGGCGTCCCACTGGGTATCGAAGACGCCCGGCGAGCCGTCGTGGTTGCCAAGATAGCGGCTCCAGCGGCCCAACTCCGAGCCGTCGTCGTCCCAGACGCCGAGATTGATTCGGTCGTTGGTGTCGAGACTGCTTCCCTCCGGCCGGAGACAGAGTTCGAGTTCAGCGTCACAGATATCGCCGACCTCACGGGAGGGTCGAAGTTCGTCGAACGTGTGGCCGAAGTGGGTGTTGATACCCGATTCGTCGAACCCGTCGAACGGCCCGGGCCACCGCGCCTGAATGCCTTGACTCGGCGCGGCGGGTTCGGCGTTCCCCGTATCGAAGTCGTCGTCGACGCCGGCCTCGAAGGTGCGTTCGCCTTCGACGCAGGGACGCGTGCAGTCGCGGTCGTTGTGCGGTTCCGCCCCGCCAGTTAGCAACTCGGCGCAGTTCGAGACGCCGTTTTCGGCCGGGAAATCACCGAACGGGGCTACCGAAACGTCGATTCGGAGCGATGGCAGACACTCCCCGGGAGCGAGTCCGTTCGGGTTGGGGTGGGTCGCCTCGACGCGTCCTCCAGTAACACCGACGTTCCACCCCGGCCCGGACGCGGCCTGGAAGTCGACACCGGCAGGCAACTCGTCTTCGAGCTCGATGGCCTGCTCGCAGTCGCCGTCACCCGCGTTGCACACTTCGAGACGGTATGTACCCGTCTCGTCGAACTCGAAGGGCCCTTCGTGTGTCTTCTCGACGGTGAGGTCACACGACCCACGACAGCACTCGCCGTTGCTCGCTGTCACTGTCCCGATGAGGTTCAGCCCCGTTACGACGGCGGCGGTGTCCCGAACGACGACTGTCAGGAAGTTTTCACCGGACTGAAAGAACCGCCGGTATCGCTGGCCGTATCGTTCCTCGATAGGCGGTCCCGAGAAGCTCCCAGTACCGCTGAACGGCAGGGAGTTGCCGTTCAGTTGGATGTCCTCGACGGCGTCGTCGGCCCGCAGCCGCAACTCCAGCTCCGGCTCGCTGAACCCCTCGCTCAGACAGAAGCAGTAAGTGTACTCGAAGGTCTCGGTGTCATGGCTGAGACCACCACCGCCGCCGCAGGCGACTGAAACCCACTGACTGTCCGGAAATGGCCCGGCCCACGCTGGGTCGGGGTTGATGACATCTGCTGGGCGTGAAGTGGGGCCGTGGATGACATCCTCGTGGGTAATCTCCCAGTCGTCGTCGGCACTACACGGACCGATGGTCGAATCCGAGGACTGGTCGTAGCCCGTGTTGAGGACGTACTCGGCGTCCGGACAGGGCCGGTCGTCGCTGGGGGTCTCCGTCGGCGTCACCGTCGGCCTGTCGGTTGGCGTAGCGGTCGGGTCACCGCCGTTACAGCCGGCCAGTGCCGCCGCGCCACCGACACCGACGGCCTGTAGGATTCGCCGTCGCGACAACGTCGGTTCGTCGCTCATGGCCGCAGCCTCGCTGCGCTCTTGTCGTGTTTCTTCCCCTCGGTGGTGGCGCGTTGCGTGTGTTTATCCTTCTTTTTCGCCCGTTTCGTTGCGGCCGCATTGGCGTCGTCTCCGTCACCGTGCAGCATCTTCTCGCCCTGCTTCGCGCCACGGGTCATAGTGAGGTCGTCGAACTCCGGTCGGGCGGCACTCTCCCCCATCAGTTCGCCGTTGCCGTCGAAACGCAGGTTCAGCGCGCGGTCGTTGGGCTCGCCATCGCCGCCGTCGGCCGCGCCGTCGTCATCGTCCCACAAAACGATGGTAATGACGATGGTTCCGTTGGGATACACCGTTACATCGATGGACGGTCCCGCCATCGCCACCGTGTCGTTGCTCCCGTCGCCGCCGTTGACGTTCACGGTCCTCCGATTCGCTTTCGTTCGTTCGGCCTCGGAGTCGTCAGTCGCGTTCGCGGCCGTGTTCGGAGTGGTGTGTCGGTCGTCTTCGGTCGTCCCGTGTCGGTCGTCTTCGGTCGTCCCGTGTCGGTCGTCTTCGGTCGCTCCCACCGCGACGGGAGCGACAAGTAGGCCGCTGACGAGCAGTGCTGCGAGCAGTACCGCGAGTCGTCGGTTGTTGATGTGGCTCATCGTGGTCACCTCAGTCCATTTCCTCCAGTCGGACCGCCGCGTCGGACTGAATCCAGCGGTCGTCGTTCTCCCGGTCGTACACGAGCAGCCCGTCGTCATCGACGAGGCTGCCGTAGCGACCGAACATCGGTTCGTTGGCGCTGTGCGTCGAGTCGTCCACGTTTTCTGGTATGCTCATTGTTTGTCCTCCGTCGTGGGCGTCCCCCGGACCCCTCCCGCAACCGCCGAGGGGTCGGCGGGACATCGCTAGTCTCTGGATACCGTTCGTCGCATCGCAATCGCTCATACCTGCCATACTATCGTATAAAGGGGCGATTCTGTGGGTGGATTTGAGCCACTCCAACCGAATCCAGCCGAATTTATCGAGCCGCAGTACTGTGGTTCCCCGTAACGCTCCGATACCGGTCTGTTGAACGGTAGAAAAATTAATATACTAGTATTCTATCCGGAAGAGATGGTCTCGCGGTTTCGGCCGAAGGTTTACGGTACAGGCCGTAAATCGGTCGAATCGATGCACGGTATGTCGGGGGCCACCGTGTTGGTGGTCGCGGTCGTGGTTCTCGCTGTCGGGGGCGCCGCCGCTCCTGCGAGCGCCGCGTCGGGCGCGGACGCGTGGTCGTCACTGCAAAACGGGACGGACCTCGACCCCGACCGAGTCGTCACCGAGGTCGAGGTTCGACCCGACGGCTCGGCCCACTGGAGTGTAAACTACCGCGTTCGACTCGACAACGAGAGTGTGACCGACGCCTTCGAGGCGATTCGTGCGGATATCGCGGCCAACCGCCTCGAACGCGCGGGTCGGTTCAAACTCCGCACCGAATCGGTCCTTGCTGCTGCGGCCAACGAGACGGGCCGAGAGATGGAACTTCAGGAGGTGACCGTCCGGACGGACCGGCGACAACCGCCGGGTACCTCAGAGGAGTACGGCGTCGTCACCTACGAGTTCGTGTGGACGAACTTCGCGACGACGACGGACGACGGACTCACCGTCGGCGGCGCACTACCGGGGTTCTTCCTCACCGAGGACACGACGATGCTCCTCACGTGGCCCGAGGAATACCGACTGGTGGACGCTACGCCCGCCTCCGACGAGACCAGAGACGGCACGGTCGTCTGGAACGGTCCAAAGGAGTTCAGCACCGACGGTCCCCGCGTAGCCATCGAACCGACCGGCGGTTCGACGGGAATCCCCGGTCCGGGAATCCCGGTGGTGGTGGCGGCTATTGTAGTTCTGACGGTCGTTTTGGGCGTGGGTTGGTATCGACGCGAGGAGGAGACAGACAGCGACCCGGAGACGACGGCTGCCACGGAGCCAGTGGAAACGGCACCGTCGTCGGGTTCGGGGACGCCCTCTGAGGACCTGTTGAGCGACGAGGAGCAACTCCTTCGGCTGATTGAGGAACGCGGAGGGCGGATGAAACAACAGGACGCTGTCGAGGAACTGGAGTGGTCCGAGACCAAGACCAGTCAGGTCGTCACGGAACTGTACGAGGCCGAAAAAATCGAACGGTACCGACTCGGACGGGAGAACGTACTGGCGCTTCCGGGGGAGATGGACGTATGACCCACGAAACGCTCGACAATCAGCGTAAATTCGGCGGGATTCGGCCGGAGCGTGATACGGTATGATACGGTTCGCTGACGGACGGTCAGATATGATTCGGCGTGCTGTGGTGGTCGCAGTGATCCTGTTTGTGGTGTCGGTGTCCATCGTTGGAGGCTTTGGCACGGCAACGAGCGGTGTCGACCAACAGAGCCGGCCGGCCGACAACGAAACGGCAGCCGGCGAGCGGCTGGCTGGCACCATCGCGGTTGAGGATACAGCGGTTTCGGGGGCGGTCGAACGCGCTCGATTCCGGCGGGCGCTCCGGACAGCCGATACGGAGACTGCGCGAGCCGAGGTCATTGCGACCTACCTGAACCGCAGTCGAGACCACCTCGATAGGCTCGAAACACGCGAAGACGCCCTCGATGAATCCCTCAAAAACGGTTCAATGACTGCCGGCGAACACGAGGCACGAACGGCACGCCTCGGTGCCCACGGAGACGCTCTCGGAGAGTTGACCGCCGCGTTGGCGACCGCCTCGGAGAACCTCTCAGCCGAACGGCGAGAGGAGTACGGTATCGAACCGGTGACGATTCGGCAGGTCCGAGACCGCGCCGACGCCCTCGCCGAGCGAACGCTCGAGGAGCGATACCGCACTGACACCGCGGTCTTCGGCGATATCGCTCGGATGACCGATGCGTATAACGCCCACGTCGACGGCGACTCGGGTATCCTCCGTAACCGAATCCAGGGCGAACGAGTGAACCTCCATGTCGAGTCATCAAACGGCCCGGACGCAGTCGTCTCCTTCCGCATCGACAGCGACGGCCGGTTCACTGAGGTCCGGGCCGGACCGCGTGGCGACGCCACCCTGCAAGCGGTGACCGATGGCCGAACCGTCCAACGAATCGGAACTGCCGGCGACGCCGCCGACGCCTTCTATCGCGCCGTCGACGAAAACGAGATTCGACTCGAAGGAGTCGGTATCGTCGGTGGCCTCGAGTGGCGACTCATCGAGTTGGCTGACTCCCTCCGGGGACGGACGTGAACGTCGCCGTACAGACTGTCCTTCGCCTGCAGTAGAGGGACGCAGAATCCCTCATCGTGGGCGGAACTATCGGCTTCGAAACGCCCGAAGTAATAGTCCATCCTGGATTCGAACCAGGGTCGAAGCCCCCAGAAGGCTTCAGGATTGGCCACTACCCCAATGGACTGTGCGCATTGGAATGCAAGCCGTGGGTCTATTTATGATTGTCGTGTTCGGCCGACAGTTGGTCGCTCGTCGAGCGTCCGTCACGACGCCGAACCGACACCGACATACTGCCGCCGGGGGCAGAGACGGGTATGTACGTCGGTCGCTTCATCGTCGTCGCACCGGACCGGGCCGCCTACCGCGTCTCCTCGCGGTCGTTCCCGAACCGCCGCGTCATCGAACGCGAGGGCGCGCTCACCGTCGCTCCGACGCCAGACGCCCCGGAGACGGACAACCCCTACATCTCGTATAACTGCCTGCGAACCACCGAGGACGGCGAGGCCGCCGTCATCGGCAACGGGACCCAGGTCGACCCAATCGTCGAGAAACTCCAGTTGGGCTACCCCGCTCGCGACGCCCTCGTGGAGTCGCTGCTCGCCTTGGACTACGAGAAGGACGACTACGACACCCCGCGAATCGCCGGCGTCGTCGGCGAGGAGAGTTACGTTGGTATCGTCCGACGGGACGCCGTCCTCGTCGAGGCTGTCGAGGAACCGACGCTGGTCGCCACCTACGAGAAGGACCGCCCGGAGGCCGTCGACTTCGAACCGACCGACGCCGGCGCGATGGCGGAGGAACTCTACGAGTTCGACTTCGAACATCCGGTGTGTGCCGCCGCAGTCGCACGAACCGACGACGGCTTTGAGACGGGCTACTACAACGGCGAGTAGCGCTCGCCCGTCTCAGGTCTGCTGGAGGCGAATCCGGACGCGGTTGCCGCCGAGGTCGCTCTCCTCGAAGGCGAGTTCGCCGCCGGAGCGGTCGACAATCCACTTGACGAGCCACAGCCCGAGGCCGCTGCCGTGGTGTTTCGGCGTGATGTCGGCGCTGCCGGTGACGACGTTTCGCTCCATCGGCGGGATGAGCGGTGCGTCGTCCTCGACGAGGATGTCGACCCAGCGGCCGCCGTCGACGCTGTCGATGCTGACGTGGACGCGGGGGTCGTCGCTGGGGTTGTGCTCGATGGCGTTCTCGACGACGTTCTCGACGGCGAGTTGAAGCCGTCCGGTCGCCGAGACGGGTCTCGAGTCGGGTACGTCGACGGTAATCGCTGCGCTCGGGGCGGACGTTCGGACCCCCTCGACTGCGGCACGAACGACCGGCACACAGTCCAGCGTTGCCGTCTCCGACTGCGGGGACTGCAACACGTCGTTGATTCGTGCGGCGTCGCTGGCCAGTCCGAGCAACCGCTCGGCGCGGTCGTTGATTATCGTCGCCGTCCGAACGGCTTCCTCCTCGTCGGCGTCGAGGATTTCCAACAGCCGTTCGGCGTTTCCGTCGATGATGTTCGCCTCGGTTCGTAAGTTGTGTCGGAGGACGCGGCTCAACACCTGTAGCTGCCGCTCTTTCCGGTTGATGTCGGTGAGGTCGGTGTAGACGGCGAAGCCGTCGATTCGGGTCGTCCCGTCGCTGTAGGGGATGCCACGGTAGAGGAACTCCCGGAGTCCATCGTCCGTCTGTCGCTGGACGCGCTGGTAGTTGATTTCCCCCGAGGCGGTCCGCTCGTCGAGCGTCGCGGCCTCCTCGGCGCGCCACTCGGGGACGATGTGTTCGTTGAGCGGGGCGTCGAGGACGGTGTCGCGGTCGTAGCCGAACAACTCGAGGAACGACGCGTTGACGCTCCGGATAATCGGTTCCTCCTCGATGAGTTCGAACGCTACGACGGCGTCCTGAATGTGGCCCAGGAGGTGTCGCAATCCGTCCGATTCCTTGATGTCGAAGGACTCCTCGTCAGTTTCGTGGCCGTCTTGTTGTGCTTCGTTCATCTGATTCTGAATCTGGTGTCTGTATGTCTATCTATACTGCCCAAAGTTAAAAACTACCGTATATATTAGACAAAAGACACAAAGAATGTAACGATATTCCGTGTCGAACTGGCCTGTCGGGCAACGCTGACCGACAGGTCTTACGGGCCCGCGGTCCCACACCGAACTGATGCGAGTGGGGGTACTCTCCGACATCCACGCCAACCGGGTTGCACTACGGGCCGTACTCGATGATATGCCTCCGGTCGACGCCGTCGTCTGTGCCGGCGACGTGGTCGGCTACAACCCCTGGCCCGCCGACTGTATCGACGCGCTTCGCGAGCGGAGCGTGCCGACGATTATGGGAAACCACGACCGCGCCGTCGCCACGGGAACCGGTTTCGGGGGCAACGGCATGGCGGATGCCGGCGCTCACTACGCCCGCGTGGAACTGGACGAGAGCCAACTGGAGTGGCTCCGGGACCTGCCGGCCGAGCGCCGTTGCTTCGAGGGGCGCCTGAAACTCGTCCACGGCCACCCGGAGGACCCGAACCGCTACACCTATCCGGCGTTGTTCTCCCCTGCGTTGCTCGACGAGGAGGACGTACTCGTGATGGGTCACACTCACGTCCAGGCCCACGAATCCTACGACGAAGGCGTCGTGATGAACCCCGGAAGCGTCGGCCAACCGCGGGACGGCGACCCTCGTGCCGCCTACGCCGTCGTCGACCTCGATTCGCTGACCGTCGACCAGCGGCGCGTCGAGTACGATATCGAACGCGTCGTCGAGGCCGTCGCGGAGGCAGGACTGCCCGAGGGAACCGGAACCAGACTGCGAAAAGGGCGATAACGTCGTTCGTGCGTTAGACTGCTTCTTGGATGATTTCGAGTGCTTCCTCGCGGTCGTCCCAGTCGACGAAGACGGCGACGGAGGTGGCGCTGGTGATGAGGTCGTGGATGGTTATGTGTTCCTCCGACAGCGGGTCGATAATGCCTCTGAGGATGCCCGATTGGTTGGGCAATTCGCCGCCGGTGACGCGGATGACGGCGACGTTGTCGTCGACGGTGACGCTGGAGAGCGGTTCGGCATCGATAACCGCCTGATGGAGGACGTTCTCGGCGCGCTCGGCGATTTCCTCGTCGATGTAGAACGTCACCGAGTCCATCCCGCTGGCGACGGCGTCGACGTTGATATCCGACTCCGACAGCGCCACCGACAGCTCCGAGAGGATGCCGGGAGTGTTGCGGATGGCCCGGCCGGCGACGGTGAGACACGCAAGCGGCGTCTCCCGGAGGTCGATGAGATTCTGGAACTGCCCCTCGATGGTCGTCCCGCCCTCCAGTAAGTCGCCGTGTTGGTAGTGGGCGACCCGGACCGTCATGTCGTTAGTCTTGTACGACAGCGCGGAGGGGGCGACGACTTCGGCACCGCGGAAGGAGAGATTGCGGAGTTCGTCGACGGTGATTTCGCCGACGTTGCGTGCGCCCTCGACGACGCGGGGGTCGCCGGTCATGACGCCTTCGACGTCGGTGATGATGACCACCTCGTCGGCGTTCATGTAGTTGCCCATCATGACGGCGGTGGTGTCGGAACCGCCGCGGCCCAGCGTCGTCACGTTGCCGGCGTGGTCCTGTGCGAGAAAGCCCGTAATGACGGGGACGTACCCCTTCGAAGTCATGTCGGCGGCCAACTGTTTGGCCCGGCGTTGGGTTTCCTCGACGTCGACTTCGCCGTGTTCGTCGGTGATGACCGGCCAACTGTCGGTGCCGGGTTCGAGGAACTCCGCGTCGATGCCGCGGGCGCCGAGGGCGGCCTTCAGCATCCGGACGGAGGTGCGTTCGCCCATCGAGACGATTTCTGCCTCGTCTGCCTCGTCGGCCTCGAACTCGATGGCGTCGAGCAGGAAGTCGGTGGTCGACCCCATCGCACTCGCGACGATGGCGACCTCGTGGCCTTTTTCGACGGCGGCAGCGATGGAGTCGGCGGCACGGTTGACCCGGTCGCCGTTGCCGAGACTCGTTCCGCCGAACTTGGCGACTACGCGCATACAATCACCTGCTGTACGGTGTGATGGCTCATACCCGCCGGTAGCCAGTCACGGGAGATAATCCTGTTCATGTTCCGTGGGCTTGACACAGGGGCGGCTTACGGCGATTATTGCGTCACCGGTGCGGTCACTCCCCGCTCCGGCGCGGGGGAAGTTTATTTCCCGCGAGTGTCTTATCGGGTGTATGGACATCCGGGACGCCGTCGAGGCCGACGCCGAACGGCTGGCGACGCTGACCGGCGCGCCGACGGACGTGATGCGGAACCTCGTCCACGACCGAACGGTTCGGGTCGCCGACGCCGACGACGGCGTGGTTGGGTTCGTCAGCTACGACGCACAGGGGACGACAGTCCACGTCACGCAACTGGAAGGCGACGCCGACCTCTGTGAGCGACTGCTCGAAGAGCCGACCCGGTTCGCCGAACGGGAGGGTATGTCCGTCGAGTTGCTCGTTCCCGACGGCGACGAGGCAGCCCACAAAGCCGTCGAACGCGCCGCCTTCGAGGAACACGGCCCCGGTCCGCGCTTCGACGGCACGACGACGACGCGGTATCGGTGGTCGCCCGACTAGAGGTGGCGGTCGATGACCGCCTTCGCCGCTTGGGCCTTCTCCTTCCAGCCGTAGCCCTGTTCGTAGACGTGTTTCTTCGAGTCGACCAACTCAGCGGGTGAGGCTTCCTCGAAGCCGCCGCGGTTCCACGTTCCCGAGGTTTCCAGCCAGCCGATGGTGTTCTCGCGGGTCTCCTCCCACGAGAGGCCCACCATCTCGTAGAACGCTATCATGGCGAAGACGCTGTTGTCGTGGGCACCGGGAACGCTGCCCTTCTCGTAGATGGTCTTCAGCGGCTCGAACGTGGGTTGAGAGACCCGCTCTTTGTACTCCTCGGGCGTCAGCAGTCGGAGTTCGTCCTCTTCATCGACGACCCGTTGGTCGCCTCGGAGCCGACTCAAAACGGCGGCGTGGAGGCCGCTCCACCGCTCCGGAAGCGCCTCGCGGAGTGCGTCCTCGTCGTCGTAGGTCCGGGCCGACAGCGGCGCCAAAAGGTCCGTGTAGGCCTTCTCGATGTGTCGGCGGTCGGTCCCCTCGAACTCACACTCGGGGTCGTGGAGGTTGCTCGTCGTCCGACAGCCGGGACAGCGATACCTGAGACGCACGGGTTGTTCCTCGGGTCGGGGTGGGCGAGTATAGGCGTGTCGACTCTCTGGAGACGATTGCTTGGACGGACCGACCACGCACTTCTCGTATCACGTATTCAGTACTGCCTCCGAAGCCCTCGGCTGGCTCGACTCCCGCGGACCGCTCTGTGCTCACCTTCGATTCCGCCAAGGACAGCACAGCACCGCAACCACGCTCCTCCCCAACCGACTCACTCGACGCTTCGCGTCTCGTTCGCCCCTCGCGCGTTTCTCGCGCGCCGGATGAAAGATGCTCGGCCGGGAGCGCATGTCGGCCTTTGCCGACCGCGCAATCCGGGGAAGGGCAGGGCTACAGCGGGTCGAACAGCGACATCCTCGGCGGACTGAAAGGGCGAGGCGCGGTGGCGCCGAAGGAGTGTCGCTGCTCGGGCACTACCCGAACGAAGTGAGGGTATCCCGAGCAGCGGCCGCCACCGCGCCGAGGGCTTTCGAGGTAGTGCTATCCTCGTTCCCACGCCCGACTCCCAAAACGAATAATCCTGCAGTCGGGGTCGGTGCGTTTATCGGCCCCGCAACGATACCCGAGAGCATGCAGCGGCTCCACGCTCGGTATCCGTTCCTCGACGCCTCCCGCGAGGCCGTCGAGGCCGCGGAGGTCGACCTCGCAGCCCTCGTCGTCGAGGGAGGGCCAGCCGTCGACCGCGGCCGCGAGCGCGTCCAGCGCGCGCTGTTGGAGGGGACCACCGAAGCCGAAGAGCCGCGAGCCTGGAGCGACCGGGCGGAACTACTCTCCTATCCGGTCGCCCGCGTGCTCGTTTCGCTTCTGGACGTGCCGGGTGCCGTCGAGAAGTACGCCGCCGCCGAGGCCGCGACGGCCCGCGAGCGGTTTGTCGAGGATTTCGAGGCCGATTTGGAGTTGAAGAGCGCCGGTGGCGAGCGGCTCACGCTCGACCGCCTGCTCGCGGACTTCGGGCTGTCGGGACGTATCGAACCCACCGGTGACGGGGAGTTCAGCGTCGCCGTCACGGCGTATCTCGAACTCGCGGCGGCGCTGTCGGGCGAGCGGTGGCGTCTCGTCGGCCGACCGCTCGACTCGGGGCGCGTCCCCGTCTCGCGGCCGGAGTTGTACACCTTGCTTCGGGAGGCCGTCGGCCGGCGCGTCGAGGAGGGGCTTCCGCTGTCGGTGCCCGAGGCCATCGGGGACCCGCTCGATTCGGAGTTGTCGGCGATTCGCCGCAGCGTCGCGGACCTCGACCCGCCGACGGCGTTCGACGCGGTGGTCCCCGGACTGTTCCCGCCGTGTATGCGTGCGCTGTTGACTCGCGCTCGGGAGGGGGAGGCGCTTTCGGACCGCTCGCGGTTCTCGCTCGTCGCTTTCCTCGTGAGTGCGGGACTGGACCGCGATGAGGTCGTCGAGTTGTGCGCGGTCTCGGGGGAGGCCGCCGAGTCGATTCGCCAGCAGGTCGACCGACTCCGCGAGGAAGGCGGCGAGGGGTCGGTCGCGGCGCCGCCGTCGTGTGCGGTCATGGACGACTACGGCGACTGTGCCGACAAAGACGAGTTGTGTGAGTCCATCGAGCACCCGCTGTCGTACTACGAGCAACGGCTGGAGTCGGCCCCCGGAGAACAACTCGCTGACTGGCGCGCTCAGTAGCGCCGGGAGAGGCCGACGCCGATGACGGACATGAAGACGATGAAGAAGGCGATAGCGCCGACCAGGGCGACGCCGCCATCGCCCGAAAGCCCGCCGTCGTTGTACGTGTTGCCGATGTAGAGGATGATGGCGACAAGTGTGGCAACGCCGACGAACGCGACGATGGCTTCGACGACGGCATCACGGTCCATGGTCGGGATTCCGACGGTGTAGGCCAAAAGCGCTTCGAAGGCGAGACGCCCCGAAGGCGAAGCACCAACGGAGTCGTCGACGGCCAAGGGTAGCGAGCGGTGCACCGGGACACTCGAAATCGGGGGTAATCGCGCAGAATTAGGGCGGAAACGGCGTGAACGGTCGTGAAACGTCGAGTGACTCATTAGCCTTCGACGCCTACGTTTCGACTGGAACATGACGCATCCAGAACGCACACCTGCGTCATCGGACTCCTCGCGTCGGCGGCCCTTAGCGCCCGATACGCGCCGGCTGGACGACCGCTCGGCGCGGGCGTGGACGGAGCCGATGGCGGTCAGACCGCTCGGTAGCGGCCGCTACGCCGTCGACAGCAGTTCCGGCGCCACCTACGTCGTCGACCTCCCCCGTGGCGACTGCAGTTGTCCGGATCACGAAATCCGCGGCGAGCGCTGCAAACACCTCCGCCGGGTGGCACTGGAAGTTACAGAGCGACGCGTCCCGCCGCCGGGTAAGCGGCGGGCCGACTGTGAACTCTGTGGCCACGAGTCGTTCGTCCCCGAGTCGGGGCCGGCGGTTTGTGGCGATTGCTGGCTCGAACGCGGCGACATCGCGACGGACCGCGAGACGGGCGATACGGTCGTCGTCTACCGACTGACCGACGAGCGCGCAGACGAGCGCTACATCGACGCCGCTGGGTGTACGGTCGCGAAGTACCCGAAAAACGAGGGGTATCCGCCCGAAGACCCGGTCGTGGAGGTCGTCTATCCGTTTTCGGGCGACGCCGACTCGGCCCTCGACGAGCGGCCGCGTTACGCCTTCCCGTACGCGCGGCTTGCGGTCCACGAAGAGATGCTCATCGAGTGACCTACCGCCACTCGGAGAGGTCCGTTTCCTGCCCGGCGGGAACCGACAGCCACGCGTCGTCGGTCGTGACGTCCGCGATGATGAACGCGGGCTCGCCGTTCCGGTAGTCGTACGACGACTGTACACCGTTCTCTGAACCAGACGCCCGAACGTTCTCCGAACTACTCATTTCAGTTTACGATTATCAATCAAGAACATGAATGTTTCGAAGATAATCCGATAATACTCTGTCGAGATATTCGTTCGGGTGGCTGTGTCGGGTGATACTGTACTCGCGTTCACTCAATTCAGTAAAAACGGGACAAATCGTATTTCTACAACATCTCGGCGGCATCGTCGACCGAGAGGTCCCCGCGTGCCAGGGCTTTCAGTACGTCGCGGTCGGGGGCGTCGTCGGAGTCGACGGCGACCTCATCGAGCGTGACCTTCTCGGTGTCGCCGACGAACTCCGCGAAGTCGGTGCCCTCCGCGATGGCGGTTTCCTTCTTCACTCGGTAGTTGCCGCCGTCGGTCGTATAGAGGTCACCGGGGTGAAAGAAGTACCAGTCCTCGCGGTCGAAGCGGGCGGCGACCCGTGGCTTCGCGCCGAAGTTCCGCGAGAAGTACACGAGCGCCTCGATTTCCTCGCCGGTCAAATAAATCGGGTCGCCGCTCGAGGACTTCGCCTCGATGGCGTAGAACATCTCGCCGTCGCCCGCGAGCACGTCCGGCAGTTCCCGCTCGGTCGCGCTGCCGGAGGCCGGCGCTCGCATCACCGCAAAGCCCGCCCCGTCGAGTTCGTTGACGAGTTCGCGTTCCCGGCGGTCGCCCTTCGCGTTCGAGTTCGGCATCTACCGAGTGTCGGTGTCGAACGGTATTAAATCGGCCGACGTGGTGGCCCTTGAGGGGTCAAACGCCGAAGATTTCGTGGAGGTGGTCGTTCAGGAACAACCCCTCTCGGTCCAACTCCGCACGCACGTCGAGGAACGACTCCCACTCGGGGTACAGCGACGTGAGGTCGGCGGCCGTCTTGGTGTGGTGTTTCCCCCAGTGGGGGCGGCCCTCGAAGCGGTCGAAGACGGATTCGGCGTCGGCGACGAGCGATTCGTAGGGCCGGCGATGGTAGGCGTGGACCGCGATGAACGTCGAATCGCGGCCGGTCGCCGGCGACAGCGGTATCGAATCGCTGGCCACGTCGCGGAACTCGACCGGAAACAGCACGTCGTGAGACTCGACGACATCGCGGAGTTCCCGGAGGACTTCGGCGGCGTCCTCACGGGGAACGCCGTACTCGGTCTCGTTGAACCGCACGTCGCGGGTCGTCGGGTAGATGTCTTTGGCCGGGCCGACCCGCTCGGAGTCGGCGAACGTCCCCGTAGTGATGCGGTTCAGAGATGGTGCGGCCCGTGGTAGCCGTCTTCCGACGCGGTTGATGCCTTCCCACGCGAGGTTCTCGATGCGCTCCTCGATGGCGTCGAGACGGCCGGGTTCGCCCGTCTCGTCGGTCTCTTCGAGCGTCTTCACCAGCGCCGTGTCGGTGTGGGGGAACCACCAGAACTCGAAGTTGCGGAACTCGCGGTAGTCCTCGAGGTTCGCGAGTACGTCCTCGATGTCGACCGGTCGTTTCCGCTCGCGGAGGCGGTAGCCGTCGACCACGTCGAGGGTGACGGTACTGAGGACCCCAAGTGCGCCGAGTGACACCTGTGCGTGGGGGAAGCGGTCGTCGCCGCGTCCGAGGTCGAGGACGCTTCCGTCGGCGGTAATCAACCGTAGTCCGGCGGCCTGCGTCGCCATCACGCCGAAGTCGGTGCCTGTGCCGTGGGTGCCCGTCGACAGCGCGCCGGCTATCGATTGGGCGTCGATGTCGCCCATGTTCTCCAGCATGAGGCCGTACTCCGACAGCGCCTCGGTCAACTGCCACAGCGGCGTCCCCGCGCGGACGGTTACCTGCCGGGCCTCGGGGTCGGCGTCGACGAGGCCAGTGTAGCGCTCAAGTGAGACGAACGTCGCCTCGGATTTCGCGACCGGCGGGAAGGAGTGACCCGCACCGGCGACCCGAAGTGTCTCCCCGGCGTTTTCGACGACAGTTCGGAGTTCACTCTCGGTTTCGGGGTAGTGGACGTGTGTCGGGCGTGCGCTGACGCTTCCCGACCAATTCTCCCAGACGCCATCTGTCAGATGTAACATCGGCCATCACCTCGGTACGTACTCCAGGTGTCGACGACTTCCTCGCCGTCGACGACCGCCAACTCCTCGAAGAACCGGCACAACTCGCCCGCCTTCCCGTGTCGCATCACGATCGGGTCGCCGAGCGCGAGGTCCCCGTCGTAGCGGACCGGCGTCTGGACCTCGCCGGCACCCTCGTTGTCCAGCAGTTCGGCCCCCTCGGGGAGCCACGGGACGGGAGCCTTGTCGGGACCGACCGGGCCGGAGGCGACGTAGCCGCCGCCGCGGCACGTGTAGATGCCGTCGGTCGGTTTGCGGGTCACCTCGACGGCGTAGCCGGCGGCCGGTTCGTAGTCGAGGTGGTCGTACCAATCGAACTGTCGCGGCGCGAAGAAGCCCGACCCGACGGTCACCTCCGTCACGTGTGGGTCCTCGCGGGTGAACTCGACGCTTCCCGTCCCACCACCGTTGACGAAATCGAGACCGTATTCGCCGTCCAGCGACGCGGCGATGGACTGTCGACGCTCGCGGACGACGGGCTTCGAGCGCTCCTTGAGCAGGCGCATCGCGGCGTTTTCGATGGCCCCGTTGGCGGGATTTCGGTCCGGTAGGCCGGCGATTTGGGCCTCATAGCCCATCAGTCCCGTGAGATGGACGCCCGGGGCTTCGGTGACGGTTTCGGCGACGGTGCGGGCATCCTCGACCGTCCGAATCGGTGACCGGCGGACGCCGAAGTACACGCCGAAATGTTCCGTCGAGCAATCGAGGTCGAGACACACCGGTACGTCGGCACCCGCTTTCTGGGCGGCGTTCGCGATTCGTTCGACGTGTTCCGGCGAATCGACCATCAGCGTGATGTCGGCGCCGTCGGCGATGCGTTCGGCGACTGTCCGGAGTTCGGCATCGTCGACAACGGGGTAGGCGACGAGCAAATCGTCGAATCCCGCGTCCGCGAGGTCGACCGCCTCGCGGCCGGTGTAACACATCACGCCTTCGAAGCCGTCCTCGGAGAGGATCCGCTCCAGTGCCGCCCGACACCGCACGGACTTCGAGGCGACGCGAACCGGGAGACCGTCCGCTCGGTCGACCGTCAGCGCGATGTTCGCAGCCAGCGCCGCGCGGTCGACGAAGGCCGTCGGCAGCTCCCGCCCCTCGAAGGCGGCCCGGTAGGCGCCGTACTCGTTCATACGTTCGGATTCGCCTCTCGACACCTGAGGTTTCCGGCGTCGATGTGCGGTCAGTTTAATCGCCCGAGCCTTCAAGTGGGATGCCGGGACCACCGCCCGTATGCCGACGACCACCATCGCCGGAGACTGCAACGTCTACGTCGACGGCCGCCGAGAGACCCGACAGCGCGGTCACGTTCTCGTCGTTGTCAAGCCCGACTAAGATAGAGAACCACTAGTAACCACGGCGCTGACGAACTGTCCTAAAACGACGGCTGAATAGAGCCGAACTTCATCGTCACCGGCTCGTCATTCAACGTCGTACCGTCGCCGACTCGCTTGCCGAGAGCAGTTTTTCGTCGCCGTCCGGTCCGTACAGAACGAGCGTTCCGTCGGCCCGTCTCTCCCCTCGAAACATCGGCGCAGTCGGGATGTCGTAATCCGCCGGACTCCGGTAGTTCGCCGCGATGACCCACGTGCGTGCGAGCATCCGTCCCGCCCCGTCCGGCGTCGAATCGCCACTTCCGGGGTCGTCACTTCGGGCCATACTACTCCGTTGGTGTCTCCGGCCGGTCGTGTATCGGCCCCGATTGGCGGTTGAGGTGCTGTGGCGTCCGGTCGTTCGAGACGGCGAGCAACTCCGAGACGATGCTGAACGCTATCTGATAGGGCGTATCGCCGCCTAAATTCAATCCGATTGGGGTGAAGATGCGCTTACGGTCGGCCTCCGAAACCGTGGTTCCCTCCTCGTCGCACGCCTCGAGTATCTCCTCGAACCGTTCGTCCGGTCCCATCAAACCGATATAGGGGATGGGCGTGTCGAGCAGTTCGGCCAGCGTGAGTCGGTCGTCGACGAAGTTGTGTGTCATCACGACAGCGTAGCTGTCGTCGTCCCACTCCCGGAGGTTCTCCACGTCCCTCGGCGACGCCGAGACGACGCTGTCGGCCCGTTCGAACCGGTCGTCGTCCGCTTGGCCGCCCCGGAACGCGACGACGGTCACCCGGAAGTCGACGCGTTTCGCCAACTCGACCACCGGGCGAACGTCGTGGCCGGAGCCGAAGACGACGAGTTCCGGCGGGGCACGGACGGCGTCGACGAACACCTCGACGGCGCCGTCCGCGTACTCGATACGGAGGGTGTCGCTCGTCCCCTCCGCGAGGAACTGCTCGACGGTGCCGTCAAGTGCCGCCCGAAGCGATTCAGGAAGCGACTCCCCCGTGAACCCCGAATCCGAACGGTACACGCCACGCGTTCCGAGTGGGAGATCCCCATCGAGAACCGTGACGACACCCACGTTCTCGCCGCTCTCGCGGGCCGCCACGACCGGCCGAAAGCTCTCTCCAAGGGGTTCGAGGAGGACCGTGATGACTCCGTTACAGCCGACGCCCATCCCCCAAACGTCGTCGTCGCCGGTGAGGTCCCACGTTTCGATGCGCGGTTCGCCGGCCGCGAGTACGTCCGCGGCGAGCGTTCGAACCTCGTCTTCCAGACAGCCGGCGGTGATACTGCCAGCGCCGCCGCCCTCGGGGTCGAGCAGCATCTTCGCCCCCGGCCGGCGGTAGGCGCTCCCCTCGATGTCGACAACGGTCGCCAACACGGCGTCCTCCCCCGCTTCGAGGGTGTCTCGTATCCGCGCGAACAGTTCGGTCTCCGGAACGCTCCACTCGTTGGATGTCGTGCTCATTGGTAACTCGTCCCCCGTCTGGGGTCGTACTCGTAGCCGATGCGTCCGCCGGGGCCGTGTCGTCGGAGTTGTCGGCCCATCTCTTCGAGGTCGTCGGGACCGCTGAACGCGAACAACCCGTCGACGAACGGGTGCGCCGTGGCCATCCCCGCCGCCGTCGGTTCGTACTCCGGCGACGACGCCAACGGATTGAGCCACAGCACGCTCGCCGCGTTGCGTGACAGCCACGCCATCTCGCGTTCGAGGCGGTCGACATCGCCCATCTCCAAGCCGTCGCTGACGACGAAGACGAACGTCCGTCCGTCGACCGCATCGGGGTCGTCTTCCCGGAGTCCGGCGAGTGACGCGCCGATTCGTGTTCCACCGCCCCACTCCGTTTCGGCTGCCGTGAGCGCCTCGAGCGCCGCGGCCGCGGTCGGTCGGTCGAACGCCGCCGACACTTCGCGGTGTGCCTCGTCGAAGAACACCACGCGGCTGTCGCGCCACTCGACGCGCCCACAGCGGAGGACGCCGAGCAGGAACGAGCGATCGACGGTGTCGAGGACCGACCGGCTCACGTCGACCAGCCACAGCGCTCGATACGCCGTCTCAGGGCGGCTCCGTCGCGGCACCGAGACGACGGTGCCGCCGGTGGCGAAACTCGACCGGAGGGCCTTGCGAGCGTCGGCCCGTTCGTCGCCCTCGGAGCGCCAGCGCCGACCCTTCAGCGTCGCCAGCGCGTCGCCGAAGGCGTCGAACGCCGCCGACAGCGACGGCTCACCGACCGGCGTAGATGCGACGCTCGATGCCGCACCCGCCGGACTGTACCACGCCGCCTCTATCGCCGTCCGCTCTTCATCGTCGTCGCTCGTCGCCGCGACAACGGCTCCGAGCGGCGTCGTCACGTCGGCGGCATCGCCGCCATCGTCGGCATCGCTGTCCGTCTCCGCGTCCCCGTCCCCGCCCGGCGAGTCCTCCGCCGTGTCGTCGGCCAGGGGAGCGAGCGTCCCCTCCGGTGTGTCGTCCCGTCGCGGCGCCGGTTCGCCGTCGATACCCGCCCTGAGCCGCCGCCAGAACTCGGGGAACTGCCGGTCGAAGGTCGCGATGTCGTCGGCGTCGGACACCACGGTCGCACGGAGCGCGGCGCGGGCCTCCGCCTCGTCGTCGAATCCCACCTCGACGAGCGCCCGCGCCGCGGAGGGAGCAGCGTTCGCCGGAACCGAGACTCCCGCCCCGCGCAAGGCCCGAAGGAACCTGACCAGTTCGTCTCTGACGTGGTCCCGCGCCGTGACGAAGTCGGGCACGTTGCTCACGACTCGGCCTCCTCGCCGGCGTTTCCGGCGGCGTCGAGTAGTACTTTGAGGAACTCGTCGTCGACACGCTCGATGTCCTCGACCTCCTTCAGCAGACAGCCGAGCGTCGTCCGGAGTTCCGACGCGGACAACGGTTCCTCGCCGTTTCCGCCGTCGCTTCGAAGCGCCGCGACCGCCCGTGCCCAGTCGATGGTCTCGGCGGCGCCGGGCGGCTTCCGGAGTGGTTCCTCGCGCAGTCGCTGGGTGACGCGACACAGTTCCGCGGCGACCGCACCGTCGAGTTCCGGCACCCGCCGTTCGAGGATTGCCCGCTCTTTTTGGGCCGAGGGCGGGCTGACGTGGAGGTACAGACAGCGTCGCTTCAGCGCATCGCTGAGCGCCCGCGTCCGGTTCGAGGTGACGATCACGACCGGCGGTGTCTCCGCCCGAACGCTGCCGAATTCCGGTATCGTCACCTGGAACTCGCTGAGCAGCTCCAACAGCAGCGCCTCGAACTCCTCGTCGGCGCGGTCGACCTCGTCCACGAGGAGCACCTTCGAGGGGCCGCCGCCACGGAGCGCTCTCAACAGCGGCCGCTCGAGGAGGTACTCCTCGGAGAACACCGATCCTTCGTCGCCGGACTGGACCGCGAGCAGCTGTTTCGTGTAGTTCCACTCGTAGAGGGCGTTCTCGGCGGTCAACCCCTCGTAACACTGGAGCCGGACCAACTCCGTCCCGAAGCCCGATGCCAGCACCTTCGCCAGTTCGGTCTTGCCGGCGCCGGGTTCGCCCTCGACCAGCAGGGGCTTTCCCAGCCGAAACGCCAACAGGACGGTCGTCACGATGTCGTCGTCGGCCACGTACGCCTGTTCGTCGAACACCTCGCGCAGTCGCTCGGCGGAGACGTCGGCGAACGTCGTCGGCCGTCTCTCAGTCATTGGGTGTCATTGATGTGGTGAAGATGACCCCCGGCCCGCCGATGCCCACGGCTGCGGACCGGGGTCTGCCATCTCAGTCGGCGGCGGCGAGCGTGCCGACTCGCTCGCTCGTCTTCTCGAGTGCGCGCTTCGTGTACACCTCCAGCAGATGCTCGCGGAACTCGGCCGACGCCTGAAGGTCGTCCATCAGAAGGTCGGTGTCCAGTCCCTCGCTCGCTCGCGCCGCGGCCGCCTCGATGCGTTCGTCGTCGAGGGTCACGCCGTCTAGTTCGTCCTCGACGCCCTCCAGTCGGACGCCGTGGTCGAGCACACCATTGGCCCCGATTCGGGCCGACCGGACGGTGCCGCCGTCGGTGTCGAGGAGTGCCGAGACACCAACCACCGCATACCCCGACGACGGGGATGCCTTCTTTGCGTAGGCGCCGACCGAATCGGCCGCCGACGGCACCTCGATGCGGACGAGCAACTCGTCGGGGTCCAGCGCCGTCGCGTACATCCCGAAGAAGAACTCGTCGACCGGAATCTTCCGCTCGCCGTTCGGTCCGGCAGCGACGAGCGTGGCGTCGGAGGCGAGCGCCGCCCCCGGCAGGTCCGACGCAGGGTCGGCGTGAGCGAGGTTCCCGCCGACGGTGCCGCGGTTGCGAACCTGCGTGTCGCCGACGTGGGAAACCGCCTCGGTCAACGCGGGGGCGTGTTCGTGGGCGGCATCGGCGTCGAGTAGGTCGCTGTACCGGGTCATCGCACCGATAGACAGCGTCTCTCCCTCGACGCTGACGCCGTGCATCGGATCGATCTCGCCGATGTCGATGAGTACGTCCGGACTGGAGAGGCCGCTTTTCATCGCCGGCAGCAGGCTGTGGCCGCCGGCGAGCAGTTCGGTCTCGGCCATCGCGTGTTCCTCGAGGAGTTCGAGCGCCTCCTCGACCGTCGAGGCCTCGTAGTAGTCGAGGTCGTCCGGGAACATCACGCATCACCTCCGTGGTCCGCGGTCCCGCCATCCGCGGCCGTGCTCTCCTCGACGGCTTCCCAGACGCGTTCGGCCGTCATGGGCATCTCGACGCCGTCGACGCCGAACGGTTCCAGCGCGTCGGCAACCGCGTTGACGACGGCCTGAGGTGCGGCGATGGTTCCCGCTTCGCCGACACCCTTCACGCCGAGTGGATTGTGGGGACTCGGCGTTACCGTCGAATCGGTCTCCATGTCGGGGATGTGTTCGGCCTTCGGCACGGTGTAGTCCTGCATCGACCCGGTCACGAGCGTGCCGTTGTCGTCGTATTCCGCCCCCTCGTACAGCGCTTGCCCGATGCCTTGGGCGACGCCGCCGTGGACCTGTCCCTCGACGATCTTCGGGTTGATCTGGTTGCCGACGTCGTCGACGGCGACGTACTTCTCGAACTCGATCTCGCCCGACTCGGGGTCGACCTCGACGATCGCGACGTGCGTCCCGAACGGGAACACGAAGTTATCGGGGTCGTAGAACGAGGTTGCCTCCAGCCCCGGCTCCATGTCGTCGGGGATGTCGTGGGCGAGATACGCCTGTTGGGAGGCCTCCTGGATACCGATAGCGCGGTCCGGCGCGCCCGCGACGTGGAACTCGCCGTCCTCAAAGGCGATGTCGTCGGGGTCGGCTTCGAGTTGGTGGGCCGCTATCTTCTTGGCCTTCTCGACGACCTTCTCGGAGCTCTTGACGAGGGAACTCCCGCCGACCGCCGCCGAGCGGGAGCCGTAGGTGCCCATTCCCTGTGGAATCTCGTCGGTGTCGCCCTCGACGACCTCGACGTCGTCGTAGGGGACGCCGAGTTCGTTGGCGACGATCTGTGCGTACGTCGTCGCGTGGCCCTGTCCGTGGCCCGAGGTCCCACAGAAGGCGGTCACGGTGCCGGAGGGGTGGACGCGGACGAGACTCGACTCCCAGAGGCCGGCTTGAGCGCCGAGTTGGCCGGCGAGTTCCGAGGGCGCGAGCCCGCAGGCCTCGATGTAACACGAGAAGCCGATACCGAGGTACTTCCCCTTCGCGCGGGCCTGTTCTTGGCGCTCGCGGAACGACTCGTAGTCGACCAACTCGAGGGCTTTGTCCAGCGGTTTCTCGTAGTCGCCGCTGTCGTAGACGACGGCGACCTGAGTCTCGTAGGGGAAGGCGTCGTCCGGGACGAAGTTACGTCTGCGGAACTCCGCTGGGTCCATCCCCATCTCCTTGGCCCCCAAGTGGACGAGTCGCTCGACGAGGAACGACGCCTCGGGACGGCCCGCACCGCGGTAGGCGTCGACCGGCGGTACGTTCGTGTACGCGCCCGTGACATGGCCGTAGATGGCCGGGATGTCGTACTGTCCCGACAGCAGCGTCCCATAGAGGTACGTCGGCACCGCGGGAGCGAACGTCGAGAGGTACGCCCCGAGGTTCGCCTCGGTGTCGACGCGCAGGCCGACGATGGTGCCGTCGTCGTCCATCGCCAGTTCCGCGGTGGTTTCGTGGCCCCGTCCCGGCGCGTCGGTGAGGTACGTCTCCGAGCGCGTGGCGGTCCACTTGACCGGGCGTTCGAGCAGCTTCGAACACCACGCGACGAGCGCCTCGTCCGCGTAGTGGTGGATCTTCGAGCCGAAGCCGCCGCCCACGTCGGGAGCCTTGATTCGGAGTTTGTGCTCCGGATGTCCGATGACACCCGCCATGAGCAGCCGGTGGAGGTGGGGGTTCTGGCTGGTCATGAACACGTCCAACTCCTCGGAGCCGGGGTTGTAGGTGGCGACGGCCGCCCGCGGTTCCATCGCGTTCGGGATCAACAGCTGATTGGACAGCTCTGTACGCACGGTGTGACTCGCCGACTCGAAGGCCTCGGCCGTCTTCTCCTCGTCGCCGATCTCCCAGTCGAGGGCGACGTTCCCCTCGGCATCGTCGCCGTGCAGCGAGGGGGCGTCCTCGCCCAGCGCCTCACTCGGGTTCGTCGTCGCGTCGAGTCGCTCGTAGTCGACCTCGACCGCACCGGCGGCGTCGTGTGCCTGATAGCGGTTCTCCGCGACGACGACCGCGATGCCGTCGCCCTGATACCGCACCTTGTCCTTCGCGAGGACGGGGTGAGAGACGTTGTTGAGACTCGGCAGCAGCCAGCCGACCGGGAGTTCGAACGACCCACCGCCCGGTGTGTCCTCCCGATGGAGGTCGTCGTGGGTGTAGACGCCGATGACGCCCGGCATCTCCTCGGCGTCGCTCGTGTCGACGCCGTCGATTTGCGCGTGGCCGTAGCGACTCCGGACGACGGCGAGGTGTGCCGTGTTCGGGAGTTGGATGTCGTCGGTGTACTCGGCGTTGCCCGTGAGGAGTGCGGGGTCCTCCCGGCGCTCGATGGCCGAGCCGAGGATGTCGGCCGCGGAAACCTCGTCGGGATCTATCGACTCGATGCTCATTCGGCGTCACCTCCGTCTTCGATCTCCCCGCCATCGGCGACCGCGCCGCCCGACATCTCCTCGGCGGCGTGTTCGACGGCGTTGACGATGTTCTGATACCCCGTACATCGACAGAGGTTCCCCTCTAACCCTTCTCGAATCTCCTCGCGGGTCGGGTTCGGGTTGTCCTCCAGAAGGTCGTTGGCGGTCAGCATCATGCCGGGCGTACAGTAGCCACACTGGAGACCGTGCTCCTCCTGGAACCCCTCTTGGATGGGGTGGAACTCGCCGTCCTCGCCCAACCCTTCGACCGTCTCGATGTCCGCGCCGTCGGCCTGTACCGCCAGTGCCGTACAGGACTTCACGGCGTCCCCATCCAGACGGACCGTACAGGCCCCACAGAGGCTGGATTCACAGCCGATGTTCGTTCCCGTATAGCCCAACTCGTCACGCAGGGCGTGGACGAGTAGGGTTCGAGCCTCGACCGTGAGGTCGTGCTCCGTGCCGTTCACCGTCAGTGTGATGTCGTGTGTTGTCATTTTGAATCGGATGTGTTCGACCCCGACCGACCGAGCAGTCGGTCGACGATCCCGGTGTCTTCCGTTTCTTCTCCCGCCGGTTTCCCGTCCATCTCCGCGAGCGTCAGTTCGTGCAGCGTGGTCTGTACCGACGAGAAGAACCGCTTGACCAGTCGGTTCGCGACGGGGTTGATGACCCGCTGGCCGACGCCCGCGACCTTGCCGAAGACGTCCGCCTCGGTCTCCCACTGCACCTCGACGCCGCCGTCCGTCTCGGTGAGCTCCATCCCCGAGGACATCTCGAAGGAGCTGTCCCCGGAGTTACCCTCACCCTCGGCGCGCATCCGTGGTTGGTCCCGCTCTACGATGGTGACCACCGTCTCGAAGGTCGGGTTCACCGGACCGACGCTGACCTGCATCAACGCGGCGTACTGTTGGCCCTCTCGGAACGCCCGCTCCGCGATGGTTTCGGGGTCCCCCGAGAGCTCCTGATCCCGCGTCTCCGCCTCTTCGCCGAGTTCGTCGAAATCGACGTCGCCGTCGACCGCCAGCAGGTACTGACAACCCGGCAGCGAGTCGGCGATCAAGACGGGGTCCGAGAGTGCCAGCCACACTTCCTCGACCGTCGTGTCCTCGAGTTCGAACGTCCCACTGAATTCCATAAGTTCGTGCCCCTCGTGTTAGTGTATCCCACACTACATGCTACCAAACGACTACGTGAACAAAAACATTTGCAATAATCGCCTAAATCAGAAATAAGTAATGGGAAATAGTTATTTCAGATGTCGGTGAAACCGGATTCGGAACACGGGCGACCGAAAGCATAAGCCGATTCTCCGGCGTGATACGGTATGGCATCCGACGACACTGTGGCCCGTGTGACGGCGAGTGCACGCCTCCGCGACCGACACGATATTCGGGCCACAGAAGCCGTTTCGGTGGAGCGAAGCGCCATCGCCGGACGAACGGTCGCGTCGGCCGTCACCGCACCCGCCGACGTACCGCCAGCGGACTTCGCGACGATGGACGGGTTCGCCTTCCGGAGCGGCGACGACTACCCCCTAGACATCGTCGACAGCGTTGCCCCGGCCGACGACGCACCGGCGATAGAGGGGGGCGAGGCCGTTCGCATCGCGACGGGCGCGCCGCTGCCGGGCCGTGCCGACGCCGTCCTCCCTCGGGAGGACGCGACGGTAACCGAGGGTCGCCTCTCGGGGCCATCCCTGGAGTCGGGGGCGAACCGGTTTCTGGCCGGCGCTACGGCGACTGCGGGCGAGGAACTCTTCGCTCCCGGGGCGCGACTCGCACCACGGCACGCCGCCCTCCTCGCGGATGTCGGTGTCGAGCGCGTGACGGTGTTTCGCCCCCTCTCGGTGGGGGTGCTCGCGACGGGAACGGAGATACACACCGGCGAACAGCCGGATAGGGACTCCGAGATGTTGATGAACCTCGTCCGACAGTGGGGCCACGACCCGACCCGTCTGGAATCGGTCCCCGACGACCTCGAGCGGGTGCGAACCGCCATCGAGGCGGCCGCCGCCGACCACGACGCCGTGTTCACGTCCGGCGGCACGAGCGTCGGCGCCGGCGATTACGTCGGTCGGACGCTCGCCGACCACGACCCGCTGTTTTCGGGTGTCGAACTCCGCCCCGGGCGGCCGCTGACCGTCGCGGTGGTCGAAGACACGCTCGTCTGTGCGTTTCCCGGCAAACCGCTGGCGGCTCACACTGCCGCGACGCTCGTGGTCCGGCCGGCGTTCACCGGCAGCGGTGGCCCGCTCCCGACGGTTCGGGCCGACCCGACTCGGCGGGTCGAACTTCCCGATGCCCCGTTCGAATACGCGATTCCAGTGACGCTCGAAGACGGGCGAGCGAAGCCGCTCGGCGGGCCCGCTTCGCCGAAGGCAGTGTACGGGGTACGGTTCGCCCCCGGTCGGGTCGCCTCGAGCACGCGGCTGACGCTGGCCGACGGCGTCGCGGTCACGACCGATCCGCTCGTTCCCGGCCGTCCGGTCGACGTGGTGCCACACGAGGTGGTCGAATGACCGACGGGGTACCGGTCGTCGACCCGCCGGCGGGAACCGACGCCGACCCCTCCGGCGTCGTCGGCGTCGTACTCGCGGCCGGCACGAGTTCCCGGTTCGGAGACGCGAACAAACTCCTCGCGACCGTCGAGGGCGTCCCGCTCGTCCGGCGTGCCGCGCGGACCCTCCTCGACGCCGGGATGGACGTGGTCGTCGTTCTCGGCCACGACGCCCCCGCGGTTCGGGAGGCCCTCGATGGCTTGGACGTCTCGTTTGCGACGAACGAGGACTACGAGGCCGGCCAGTCGACCTCAGTCGTTCGTGGCGTCGAGGCCGCGACTGCCTGCGATGCCGACGCCGTCCTCTTCCTCCCGGGTGATATGCCGTTCGTCTCCCCGGGGACGGTCGAGGCGTTGCTCGCGGCCTACCGGGCCGGCGCGGGGGAGGCCCTCGCCGCCGCCTCCGACGGGACTCGGGGGAATCCGGTGTTGTTCGACCGGGCGTGCTTCGATGCCCTGAGAGCCATCGAGGGCGATGTCGGGGGACGGTCGGTGCTACTCAACTACGACGACGCGGCGCTCGTCGCCGTCGATGACCCGGGGGTTCGGACGGACATCGATACGCGCGACGCCCTCGACGCTCATCGATGAGCGGTGTGTGCCCGAGCGAGCGGTCGGTCAGAACCCCGGTTCGATCGTGCCGACCGATCACTACACAGGCTGATGGACACGTACCCGGTGTGCCGGAGATACGATGTCCCACCGTCCAGCCCCGCCGGTGGTGGTGTACTCCTACACAACATTGAAATACCGAAACGTGACCACCGCCGGTATGCCGACGACGACGATCATCGGTGACTGCAACGTCTACGTCGATGGATCACGAGAGAGTCACCAGCGCGGACGCATGCTAACTGTCGTCAAGCCCGACGACACCGTCCTCGTCCACGACGCCGACGGCTACCAGCCCATCGCGTGGCTCACCCGCCCCGCGGATCTCTCGCTGACCAGGGAGCCGTTGTGGCTGGTCGCCACCGACGGTCAGGAGACGCTTCGCATCGAGGCTGCCGGCGAGGTGGCCGTGACCGAACACGAGGTGAGCGAAGCCGGTACGCCGGTCGGTACGTGTCGCTGCGGCGGCCAACTGATTCGTTCCGGTGGGGCCGTTCTCTGCCTCGACTGTGCCGAGCGTTACTCGCTTCCCTCGGGCGCGTCGACGCTCGATTCGGCCTGCGACTGCGGACTCCCCTTGTTTCGAGTCCAACGCGGCGCCGACTTCGAGTTGTGTCTGGACTACGAGTGTGGGTCGCTGCTCGACGCCGTGGTCGAGCGCTTCGACCGGGAGTGGACCTGCCCGAACTGCGATGGTGACCTCCGTGTTCTCAGACGTGGCGGACTCATCGCCGGCTGTGAGAACTACCCCGACTGCGACACCGGGTTCTCGATACCCGACGGAACGGTCGCCGGAAGGTGTGACTGCGGACTTCCACGGTTCGAGACGGCCGGCGGAGAGCGGTGTCTCGACTCCGGATGCGGCGCTCCGCCCTGATACTCGAATCGCCCGGGCGACCGTAGCGGCTATACGCCCACACCCGCCAACCCTCACACGATGGAAGGACACCTCACCGACGGCGTCGTCGAAGTCGGCGCCAACGGCCGCGAGCGCTACTACGACTCTCGCGGCTACGGCCGCCCCCGGGGAGAGGGAGTGGCTCTCTCCCGCGTCGAGGCTGCCCACCTCCTCTATCGCGGGGACCTCGATTCGGTCGACGGCGAGGCCTTCGCCGGCTTCCTCACCGAACACGACGACATCGTCGTCGACTTCCTCGTCTACCGGGACCTTCGGGACCGGGGGTTCTATCTCTCGGTCGCCCGCGAGGAGTGGGTCGACGCCGACGAGGCGGTGGACTTCGTCGTTCACCCACGCGGGGACGGGCCGTGGGACGGCTCTGTCGAACACCGGGTTCGCGTCGTCGGCGAGCGGGCGTCCGTCGAACTCACGGCGCTCGGCGATGTCGTCTTGGCGGTCGTCGACGAGGAAAGCGAAATCACGTATCTCGAAACCGACGCTCCCGATGTCACGGGCTCCAGCGACCTCGCTCTCGACGACACTGTCGAGGGGGTCCTACTCGATGACCGAGTGCTCTGTTGGGACCCACCCGAACCGCTCTACGAGCACGGCTTCTACGGCCAGCGGATGGGTCGCGACGACGACACGCTCCAGTTGTCGCTTCTGGAGGCCGCCCATCTGGTCGAGACGGACGTTCTCTCGATTGCTGGCGGCACCGAGGCGGTCACCGAGCGCGGCCGGGCCGTCGAAGGCGAGCGGTTCGACCGTCGTCTGACGGTGTATCGGGAACTCCGACGGCGGGGCGTCGTCCCGAAAACCGGCTTCAAGTTCGGTGCGGATTTCCGAACCTACGCCGACGTGGAGTCGGTTGATGACCTCGGTCACTCTGAGTTGCTCGTTCGCGTGTTACCGGCGGATACCGAACTGTCGCCGCGGGATTTAGCGCTCGACGTTCGGTTGGCTCACGGCGTCCGGAAACGGATGGTGTTCGCGCTCGTCAAAGACGGAACGGTGACGTGGCGGTCGGCCGCACGGCTGACGCCCTGAGGCTCAGACGAGGACGTGGACGTACCGCGTCAACGACCGGTGGACGCGGCGGTCGAACCGCGATTCGACGGTCCAGTCGGCGGCTTCGGCGGCGTCGTCCCACGGACGGTCACCGACGACGACGGCGCGGTCGGCGACCCGGCGGACTTCCTTGAGGGCGTCGCCGACGAGCGATTCCAGTGAGACGCCCTCGATTTTCGACTGGCGACCGTAAGGAGCGTCGAAGACGGCGCCGTCGAACCCCCCGTCGGCAAACGGCAGACGCGTCGCATCGCCGCGGACGACGGCGAAGGAGTCGAGGTAGTGAGCGAGGTTCTCCCGTGCGCCCTCGACCATCTTCCGTTGGGCGTCGACACCGACGACGTCTGCGCCGGCGAGGCCGGCCTCGACGAGGATGCCGCCGGTGCCGCACATCGGGTCGAGCAAGCGGGCATCGGGACCGGCGCCGGCGATGTTGGCGAGCGCGCGGGCGTCCATCGGGTCCATGCTCCCCGGTTGGAAGAACGGCTTGTCGGTCGGCTGTCGGGCCGTGAAATCCCGGGGTGTCTCGGTTTCGAGCCACCCGAGGGCGGCCGTCTCGGAGAACAACGCGACGAGCGTATGGTCGGGGTCGTCGAGGTCGACCTCGAATCCACGGTCGACGAGTACGGACCCGAGGCGTCGTTCGACGGCCTGGGTGTCGACGCCGGTCAGGCCGCGTACGTCGCGGGCGCGAACGGCGACGGTGCCGGTTCGGTCGGTGCTCGCGGCGTCGAGCAGGGCGACGGCGTCGTCGACGGTGGGGTCACACGTACCGAGGAGTCGACACATTCGTCTGGTGTAGGCCAGCGTTTCGGGTCGAACGCCGCCCCGTGCGGTAGCGAGACCGGGAGCCAGCAGTTCTACTGCCGAACAGCGGCTTTCGGCCTCCCGAACCGCGAAGCCGTCGTCGTCGCCGGCCAACTCCAGGAGGTACACGTCTGCAGGTGGCTACCGACGGAAAATAAACGGCCCGGTCGGGTGTCGCTCGTGCGGTGCGTGAGGAACGACCACCCACATTTATAAACCTTAAATACGTGTTTTAAGTCGAGTTATGCAGGACCCCAAGGAGACTATCAATATCGAGAACGTCGTTGCCTCGACGGGGATTGGCCAGGAGCTCGACCTCCAGAGCGTCGCCATGGACCTCGAAGGCGCCGATTACGACCCCGAGCAGTTCCCCGGTCTCGTCTACCGGACACAGGAGCCGAAGTCCGCGGCACTCATCTTCCGTTCCGGGAAAATCGTCTGTACGGGCGCGAAATCGACCGACGACGTCCACGAGTCACTCCGTATCGTCTTCGACAAACTCCGCGAACTGGAGATTCAGGTCGACGAGGACCCCGAAATCGTCGTCCAGAACATCGTCACAAGTGCGGACCTCGGCCGCAATCTCAATCTCAACGCCATCGCCATCGGTCTCGGTCTGGAGAACATCGAGTACGAACCCGAGCAGTTCCCCGGTCTCGTCTACCGTCTCGACGACCCCGACGTGGTCGCGCTGCTGTTCGGCTCCGGCAAACTCGTCATCACCGGCGGCAAGAAGCCCGACGACGCCCGCGAGGCAGTCGACAAAATCGTCTCCCGGCTCGAAGAGCTCGGTCTGCTCGACGGCTAACGGAGAGCGGCAACTACTCCCGTGACGGCTCCCTAATTCCGGTATGCTTCCGCTGCAGGTGGAGTTCGTCGGCGGCGGCCCGCTCGCGCTCGCCGTCGCGTTCCTCGTCGGGACGCTGTTTTCGGCCGTAACGCTACATCTCGCCGCGCTGTGGGTTCTCGGCGACGAACCGCACCAGCGCGCCGTGAAAGCCGCCCCCGCCCCCGTCGTCGTCGCGATGCTGTTCAGCCAGTACAACGGTGCCGTGATGGTCGCGCTGTCGTTTCTCACCGCAGTCGCCGTCGTTCGGTACGTCTACGAACTGAACGTCCGCGGAGCGGTGCTCCTGTCGGTGTTTTACTTCTCCATCACCACGATATTCGCCTTCGCGTTCGGGAATATCTTCCTGACGTAGGCCGCCCGTGTGTTCGGCGTCGAAGACGGCGCTGGCCGTCATCCGGATTCGATATCGACTGTCCGGACCGGCGAACCGCCACGCCAAACGAGGTGCAGTTCCATCGACGCCGGGTTCTCCATCTCGGCGAGTTCTGAACTGTCGAGGCTGTGGGTGAACTCCCAGTCGGCGGTTTCGCCCGCGGGAACGTCCAGTCGCACCTCGGCTTCCGGTGCGTAGGCGATTCGCGGACCGACCCGGTTTATGGCACCGACGAACGTCCCGTCGACATCGGCGGTATTCTCGACGGTCACCGTCGCCGTCACCGTCTCGCCGACCGTCGCCGTGTCGGGCGCCTCGAAAGTCACGTCGAACGCAGCAGGTGGCCGGTTCAGCCGTTCGAGGACGGCATCGCCGACGGCATGTTCGCCGCCGTCCCACGTCAGCGTCGCCGAGTCGGCATCAAGCGGTTTCGGGACGTACGCCGCAATCCACCCCGAAGACGGCCTGGCTTCATCGTCCTCGCTGGCGCTGGCACTCGCTGTCGGGGAACTCCCGGAGTTCGGTTCGTAGGGTTCGTCGAACGTTTCGAGTTCGAATCCGCCGTAGATGTCCGTCGTGGCCTCATATTGCTTTCCTCCCGCCTCGACGGAAAACGACGAGACCGGATGGCTGCCGGGCGATTCGACCGAGATATCCGCGATAATCAGTTGTTCGTTTCGGTCACCGTAGGTCCCATACGAATCCGGGGAGTTCAGCGTCACGACGGCTGGCGTCGCGGTGACCTCCTCTACGCTCACGCCGCTGTCGCCGCCGTTGCCGTCTTCGTTCGTCGGTTCGTCATCGGAAAGACAGCCGGCGAGTGCCGTCCCCGCGACGGCGGCACCGAACGCTCGAAGCGCTCGTCTACGTGTCGGGTTCATACGTGATGGTCGGGCCCTTTCAGGGGAGGGCTTTGTGTAAGCTAAAACGGCGGTTTCAGTAACGGGGGGTTCAGGGGACCAGCCGCTCGATTTCGGTGACGAGGATGTCGCTGGCGCCGGCGTCCTTCAGGTCCGGGATGACCTCGAACACCTTCCGCTCGTCGACGACGACGTGGACGGCGAGGGCGTCGCTGCCGGCCACGTCCATCACCGTCGGTCCTCCCATTCCCGGAATCACGTCCTCGACGTCTTCGAGGGAGTCCTCGGGGACGTTCATCATCAGATAGCGCTTGTCGTTGGCGTCGAGGACGGATTTGAACGCCGTCTTGACCTGCTGGACCTTCGGGTCGTCGGCAACGTCGGGGTTGGCGAACAGCCGAACCGACGACGACAGCACCTCGTCGATGACTTCGAGTCGGTTCATCCGCAGCGTCGTTCCCGTCGAGGTAATGTCGACGATGGCGTCGGCGATGTCGACGTGTGGCGTCAACTCCGTCGCACCCGTCACCTCCACGATGTCGGGCGAGATGCCCAACTCTTCGAAGTACGCCTCGGTGATGTTGGGGAACTCGGTGGCGACGGTGCCGCCGGTCAACTCCTCGGGCGAGGAGACGCCGCCCTCCTCCGGCGAGGCGAGGACGAGTCGACAGCGACCGAACTCCAAATCCAGCAAATCGACCAACTCGACGTTCGATTCCCGCGTCTGGTCGAGACCAGTGATACCGAGGGCGGCGGCGCCGTCGGCGACGTACTCGGGGATGTCGGCGGCGCGGGCGAAAAGCACCGACACGTCGGGGTCGACGGTGTCGGCGTACAGCTTCCTGTCGGCACCGTTCTGGACGTGTAACCCGGCGCGTTCGAGCAGTTTCAGCGCCGGGTCGTGGAGACGGCCCTTGTTGGGCACGGCAATGCGCATACACCCGGTTGCAGGCGACGGGCCTTTGCCCTATCGGACGCCGAGGCGCCGTCGGATGGCGTCGGTGGCGTACCCCACGCCGGCGACACAGAACGTCGATAGCGACAGCGCGAACAGACCGACTGCGACCGTCTCGAACGGCACCGCATCGAGCGCCGGTCCCGTCGCGGTACCGGCGGTACTCCCGGCAAGGAGGTACAGGACGGAGACGAGCAGGAAGCCGCCGAAGGTGACTGCACCTGCCGAGACGCCGTATCGGAGCATCCTGACGCCAGTTGCGTCGTCGGGAAACAGCGATTCGGCGTGGAGTCGGACGGCGTGGCGATACCAGAGATACCCACCGAGGAAGAACAACCCCGCGAGGGCCGCAAGCAGCACAGCGACGGGCAGGAGGAGGGCGTTCATCGTTCGGGGTTCCGAGTCGGCCAGTAAAAACCCACGCACCGATTCACCGGCGAGAACCGACCGTCGCCCGATGGATTCGGCAGTTTCAACGCCCGGCGTCGACAACGCCGGGTATGAGCACGCTCCAGATTACCGGCGGGCGCGTTCTCCGCCCCAACCTGGCCGTCGAACGGGCCGACGTACTGGCCGACCGGGAGACAGGCCGCATCGTCGAGGTGGGCGACACCGCCGTCGGCGAGGAGACGCTGGACGCCGAGGGCTGTCTGGTCGTTCCGGGACTCGTCAACACCCACTGTCACGTCGCCATGACGCTGCTCCGCGGGTACGCCGACGACAAACCGCTCGACGCGTGGCTCCAGGAGGACATCTGGCCGACCGAGGCCGCCTTCGACGCCGAGGACGTTCGAGCGGGCGCGCGACTCGGACTCGTCGAGATGCTGAAAAACGGCGTCACGACGTTCGCGGACATGTACTTCCACGTCCCGGAGGTGGCCGCGGCCGTCGAGGAGGCCGGTCTCCGTGCCCGTCTCGGCCACGGCGTCGTCACCGTCGGGAAGGACGACGCCGACGCTCGCGCGGACTTCGAGGAGGGATTGGCCGTCGCCCGCGAACTCGACGGGGCCGCCGACGGTCGGATTCGAACGGCGCTGATGCCGCACTCGCTGACGACGGTCGACGCCGACCTCTTGGAGACCTACGTCGCCCGCGCACGCGAGGCGGGTGTCCCGGTCCACTACCACGCAAACGAGACCGAAGACGAGGTCGACCCCATCGTTTCCGAACGCGGCGTCCGGCCGCTGGAGTTCGCCGACGACCTCGGAATGCTGGAGTCCGGCGACTTCATCGCCCACGCTGTCCACGTCGATGAGACCGAAATCGAGTTGCTGGCCGACCGAGAGGTCGGCGTCGCCCACTGTCCGGCCTCGAACATGAAACTCGCCAGCGGCATCGCCCCCGTCCAGGAGTTGCTCGATGCGGGCGTCACGGTGGGTATCGGAACCGACGGCCCGGCCTCCAACAACGACCTCGACGTCTTCGACGAACTGCGGGACGCGGCGATGGTCGGCAAACTCGCAGCCGAGGACGCAAGCGCCGTCCCGGCGGAGGCGGTGGTCCGGTCTGCGACCGAACGCGGCGCCGAACTGCTCGGCTTCGACGCCGGGCGCATCCAGACGGGTGCGCTGGCCGACCTCGCTGTCGTCGACCTTGAGGCGCCGCATCTCACGCCCGAACACGACCTCGTGAGCCATCTCGCCTACGCGGTCCGCGGGTCGGACGTGCGACACACCGTCGTCGGCGGGGAGGTACTCGTCCGTGACCGTGAGGTGCTGTCGCTTGAGGAAGGTGCCGTTCGACGGGAGGCCCAGCGACACGTCGACGCTATTATTCAGGAAGAATAACTTCGTTGTTGAACGACGAGATGCCTCGATGAACCGTATAGCTGTCTCTAAACTATTCTCAGCCAACCGACAACCAATCCTGAACGAACTGAACAGGATACTCCATTTATGAGACTTTCCGGTGTTGGTGGGGATACAGATGAGCTCCAAGAAACGAATCGTCGCGGTTGCACTGTCGCTCGTCCTCGTCCTGTCGGTGATGGGACCGGGGCTAGCGATGGCACAGGACGGTACGGAAACATCGACGCCGGACAATACGGAAACACCGACGCCGACGCCGGATGAGAACGAGACGGACGAGAATGAGACGGACGACGACGACCTGAACGAGACGGACGACGACGACCTGAATGAAACAGACGACGCGGACGAGAACGAAACGGATGACGACGACCTGAACGAGACGGACGACGACCTGAACACAACGGACGAGAACGCGTCCAACGCGACGGACGATGCGTTCGGTCAGCAGGTCTCGGCGTTCGTTCACAGCCTGCTCAACGGCTCGAACGATGAGAACATGACCATCGGTCAGCAGGTCGCGAACTTCGTCGTCGAGAACAACCCGGGTAACGCACCGGCGAACGCCGGTCCGCCGGCTCACGCAGGTCCGGGTAACGACACCGAGCGTGGTCCGCCCGAAGACGTCGGCCCGAACAACGACACCGAGCGCGGTCCGCCTGAAGACGCCGGTCCGAACGACGACACCGAACGCGGCCCGCCCGAGGACGCCGGCCCGAACGGTGACGACACTGACGACGCCGAAACGGACGACACCGAAACCGAGGACACGGAGTCTTCGACCACGGATGACGAGGAGACCGACGACTCGGATGATGACTCCGACGACTCCGACGACGACCAAAGCGGTGGCGGCCCGCCGAGCGACCGCGGTAACAACTGACGACTGCGGACTTTTCCTTCGGTAGCGTTTTCCGCCCCTCGCCCGTTTCGAGGGGTATGAGTCACCCGACGATAACCGAACAGCTCTCGGACCCCGAGAGCGCTCGGGAATCGGGCCGCAAGAAAATCGAGTGGGCCCGACAGCACATGCCCATCATGACCGCCGTCGCCGAGGAGTTCGGCACCGAGACGCCCCTCGAGGGCGAGGTTGTGGCGATGGCGATGCACGTCGAAGCCAAGACGGCCGTCCTGACCGAGGTACTCGCCGAGGCGGGCGCGGAAGTGGCCATCACCGGCTGTAACCCGCTTTCGACCCACGACGACGTGAGCGCCGCACTCGATGCCGTCGACGGCGTCACCTCCTACGCCAAACGCGAGGTCGACGACGAGGAGTACTACGCCGCTATCGAGGCGACCATCGACCACGCCCCGACGGTCACCGTCGACGACGGCGGCGACCTCGTGATGGCCATCCACGAGAACTACCCCGAACTCATCGACTCCATCGTCGGCGGCTGTGAGGAGACGACGACGGGCGTCCACCGCCTGCGCGCGATGGACGACGACGGTGAACTCCACTACCCGATGTTCGCGGTCAACGACACGCCGATGAAGCGACTGTTCGACAACGTCCACGGGACGGGCGAAGCGTCACTGTCGAACATCGCCATGACGACGAACCTCTCGTTTGCGGGCAAGAACGTCGTCGTCGCCGGCTACGGCTACTGCGGGAAGGGCGTCGCGATGAAGGCGTCCGGACAGAACGCCCACGTCATCGTCACCGAAGTCGAACCACGCCGAGCCTTGGAGGCACACATGGAGGGCTACGAGGTCGCCTCGATGGCCGAGGCGGCCGAGAAAGGCGACATCTTCGTGACGACGACGGGCAACCGCGATGTCATCGTCGAAGAGCACTTCGAGGCCATGCAGGACGGCGTCGTCCTCGCGAACGCCGGTCACTTCAACGTCGAAATCGACCTCGACGGCCTCGACGAGATGGCGGTCGGCCGCCGAGAGGTGCGGGACGGCGTCGAGGAGTTCGAACTGCCCGACGGCCGACGCATCAACGTCCTCGCAGACGGGCGGTTGGTCAACCTCGCCTCGCCGGTCGCGATGGGCCATCCCGTCGAAGTGATGGACCAGAGCTTCGGGGTGCAGGCGGTCTGTGTCCGCGAGATGGTCGAGAACAGCGACGCCTACGACGCGGGCGTCCACGAGGTGCCCGACGACCTCGACCGCGAGGTCGCCGAAATCAAACTCGAAGCCGAAGGCATCGAGATAGACGAACTGACCGCCGAACAGACCGAGTACATGGACAGCTGGCAGCACGGGACCTGACGGCCACAGCCCCACGGTGGGTATCGCTTTTAGGGCTTGCCGTCCAAGCGGGGTCCATGTCGAGTGACCTCGTTGAGCGACTCGAACAACCGGAGTACACCGGCGAGAATCGGTGTACGCCCTGTACGCTTCTCAATCTCCTCATCGCGGCGGGCGTCTCGGCGCTCGTCGGCCGCCGGAACCGTGCGCTGGGACTGTTGACGTTCGTCGGGAGCGTGGCACTCGTCTCACTCCGGGGGTATCTCGTTCCCGGGACGCCCGAGTTGACGAAGCGGTATCTCCCGCAGTCGGTGCTTGCGGCCTTCGACAAGGCCGACCCGCCGGGCGAGGACCTGCCCGTCGAACTCGCCGAGCAGGCGGCCGCTCGTGCCGACGAGACCGCCGACTCGGAGGAGAGCGACGACTCCGTGGCGAACGGTTCCTCCACGACGGAATCCGTCAGGGCCGTCGACGAAAGCGCCGACGCCGACGAATCGGGAGACGCGGAGTCGGGGGTTCTCCCGGAACGGGAGGCCGTCGAGGAACTGATGGGCCAACCGATGGAGGAGGTGCTCTCGGCGTTCGGGGTCGTCCGACCGACCGTAGACGGCGAGGACCTCGAACTCGTCGATTCCTTCCGCGAGGAGTGGGAGGGTGCCATCGAGACGCTGGCGGATGAGGGCGACCGCGTCGAGACGCTCGCGGACCTGTTCCAAGAGGACGAGGCTGCGGTCGAAATCGAGACCCGAGAGGACGGTCGCTACTACGGTCTCGTCGAGGGGAAGGCCCAGTACAACTGGATTACGGAGGCGGCGATGATTTCGGACCTCGCGGCCCACCGGGCGGTCGCCAGCGAGGACCGACGCTGGAGCGTCCTACTGCCGGAGGAACGGCTCTCGGTTCTCAAGGGGTTCCGCGTCTTCCTCGAGACGTGCCCGGAGTGTGGCGGCCCCATCGCCCCCACCGACGAGAGTGTTGAATCCTGCTGTCAGAGTTGGGAGGTCATCGCCGTCGAGTGTGCCGACTGCGGCGCTCGGGTGCTGGAGTTGCCCGCTCCCGACGGCCGCAACCCCAACGAGGGCGGTGCCGGCGCGGCGGGTGTCCCCGGCGGATTCACGAGATAGTCGAACGCGCCGGCGACGATTCGACGGTAACGCTTTTGTCGACGCCTGCCAAGGCGTCGCGTATGGCGCCCGAACCCACTGCTGCCATCGGTGTCGCGTCCGACCAGTCCGCAGTCTCTGGGTTCGGTTTCTTTTTCGCTCGGTAGACGGCGTGGACCCGGAGGCGACGCTGTCGCGCCTCCGGCGAAACGCCGTCTTCGAGTCGGAACCGCTAACAGAGAGCCACGCACACACTCGTCAATGAGATTGCCCGAAACGCAGGTCGCGCTGCTGGAAGCCGCCAGCGCGACCGAAACGAAAACGGTTGCACAGCTCGCCGAGGAACTCGGCGAAGACGCCACGGCCGTCACACGGGCCGCCTTCGAACTCGAAGACGCCGGCCTGCTCGCGGTCGACGAACACGTCGCCGAGGACGTCCACCTCACCGACGAAGGTGAGATGTACCGCGAGGACGGCCTGCCCGAACTCCGCCTGTACGAGGCCGCCATCGACGCCGGTGCCGACGACGACCCCGTTCCGATGGGCGAACTCATCGGGGCGGCCGGCCTCGAGGGCCCCGAAGTCGACATCGCGCTGTCGAACTTCGCCCGGAAGGGACTGGGCCGAATCGACAGCGGTGAGGTAATCGTCGATACCACAGAGGGGCCGGACGTCGACCCCGACGCCGACCCCGAGACGGAGGCGCTGGAGGCTATCGCCGCGGGCAACGCCGGATACACCGACCCCGGAATCCTCGACCGACTGGAGACCCGCGGCCTCATCGAGCGCACGGAGACGACCGTCCGGAGCGTCACGCTGACCGACGAGGGCGTTACCGCGATGATGGAGGGCGTCGAGGTCGCCGAGACGGTCAGCGCAGTCACGCCCGAACTGCTGACCTCCGGGGAGTGGGAAGAGGTAGAGTTCACCGAGTACAACGTCGAAGCCGACGCCGAAACGGTCCACGGCGGGAAGGAACACATCCTGCGTCAGACCGCAAACCGCGTGAAGGACGTACTGGTCGGGATGGGCTTTCAGGAGATGGAGGGCCCTCACGCCGACGCGGAGTTCTGGATTAACGACTGTCTGTTCATGCCCCAGGACCATCCCGCCCGCACCCACTGGGACCAGTTCGGCCTCGACGTGCCGCCGATGGAAGGCCTCCCCGAGGACCTCCTGGAAGCAGTCGAGTCGGCCCACCGCGACGGCGTCGGGGAGGACGGCGACGGCTATCACTCGCCGTGGGCGACCGACGTGGCCCGACAGGTCGACCTTCGGGGACACACCACCTCGCTGTCGATGCGGTATCTCTCCGGCGAACAGGTCGGCGACCTCGAACCGCCACAGCGGTACTTCAGCGTCGAGAAGGTGTATCGCAACGACACCCTCGACCCGACGCACCTGCTTGAGTTCTTCCAAATCGAGGGATGGGTGATGGCCGAGGACCTCTCGGTGCGGGATTTGATGGGGACGTTCACGGAGTTCTACGAGCAGTTCGGCATCACCGACATCGAGTTCAAACCTCACTACAACCCCTACACGGAGCCGTCCTTCGAGTTGTTCGGCAAACACCCCGAGACGGGCGAACTCATCGAAATCGGCAACTCCGGTATCTTCCGCGAGGAGGTGCTGTCGCCGCTCGGCGTCGAGTGTGACGTGATGGCGTGGGGACTCGCGTTAGAGCGACTGCTCATGTTGATGTACGGCTTCGAGGACATTCGCGACGTCCACGGGACGCTGTGTGACCTCGAGCTGTTGCGGAACGTGGAGGTGGTTCACTGATGCCCGTCGTCGATGTCGACCCCGAGGAACTGCGGCAACTGACGGGCCACGACGAGAAGAGCGACGAGGAACTGAAAGACGACCTCTTCGCGCTCGGCCTCGAGTACGAGGGTGAAACCGAGGACGGCGAGTTCCAACTGGAGTTCGCGCCGGACCGACTCGACCGCCTCTCGGTGGAGGGCGTCGCCCGATCGCTGCGGTACCAGTACGGCGACGACCGCGGCGTCTACGTCCCGAAAACCAACGACACGGAGTGGACCATCGAAGTCGACGAGAGTGTCCCCGAGGAACGGCCCTACGTCACCGGTGCCGTCGTCCGCGGGGTCGACCTCGACGCCGACGAACTCGACTCGCTCATTCAACTGCAGGAGAAACTCCACGCGACGATGGGCCGCAAGCGGGCGAAAGGCGCCATCGGCGTCCACGACCTGACGATGCTGAAGGGGCATCCCGGAGACGACCCCGGCGAGAAATCCATCGTCTACCGTGGGGTCGAACCGGACGGCGACACGTTCGTCCCGCTGGACGACGACGAAGAGCGGACGCCCGCTGAGGTGCTCGTCGAACACGACACCGGCGAGCAGTACGCGCCGCTCGTGGAAGGATTGGAGCGGTATCCGGCCATCTACGACGACATCGGGCTGTTCTCGTTCCCGCCGGTCATCAACGGCAAGCGGACGGAAGTCGAGGAGGGGTCTCGGGACCTCTTCATCGAGATGACCGGCACCGACCAGTGGACCATCGACAAGATGTGTGCCATCGTCTGCTACGCGCTGGACGCCCGCGGCGGGCGAATCGAGGAGGTGACCGTCGAGTACCCCGACCGCGAACTCACTCGTCCCGACCTCTCGACGACTTCGAAGACCGTCTCCCACGAGCGCATCGAGACGACGCTCGGCATCGACATCGCCGGCGAGGACGTCGTCGACCTACTCGAACGGGCCGGGTTGGACGCCGAAACGTCGGACGAGGAAGATTCCGACGACGATGCGGTCGAACTGGAGGACGTACCGACCCAACGGCTGGAATCGAGGTCCGAACCCGATGTCACGGACTCGTCGGGCGTAGACTCCTCCGGTGAACTGGTCTACGAGGTCGAGATACCGCCGTACCGCGTCGACGTGCTCCATCCGATGGACATCGTCGACGACGTGGGACGAGCGTACGGATTCAACGACCTCGAACCGCGGTATCCTGACGTGTCGACGGTAGGTGGCCGCCACGAAACATCCAGACTTGAGGACGCCGCACGCGACGCGCTGGTCGGGTTGGGCTTCGAGGACCTGCTCAACTTCCATATGACCAACGAGGCGGAGTTGTTCGAGCGGATGTCGCTGTCACCCGACGACGAGGCGCTCGGCGCTCGGGACCCGGCGACCATCACCGAACCGTACAGCGAGGACTACACCGTCGTCCGGACATGGGCGCTGCCGTCGCTTCTGATGGTGCTGGAGAACAACACCCACCGGGCCTACCCGCAGGACCTCGCCGAAATCGGCCTCGTCGCCGGCGCTGACACCGCGGAACCGACGAACGTCGCCGAAGGCCGCTCCGTCGCGGGCGTCGTCGCCCGCACCGACGCCTCCTACGAGGACGCCAAGGCGCGTCTGCAGGCCATCGCGCGGGCGTTCGACGCCGAGTTGGAGACGCCGCCGACGGAGCATCCCTCCTTCATTTCCGGACGCACCGCCGAAGTCGTCCTCGATGGCGAGTCGGTCGGCGTCATCGGCGAAGTCCACCCTGTCGTGTTGGTCGAACACGACCTCGAAGTGCCGGTTGCCGGCTTCGAGTTCGATTTGAACGGACTGCGCTGAGCGGAAGGGAAACGCCTGTTTCCCCCGACCGTCTACACGGCGTCATGACCGAACGTGCTGCACTCGTTACTGGTGCAGGCGGCGGAATCGGACGGGGTATCGCACTGGAACTCGCCGACGACTACGCCATCGCCGTCAACGACATCGACGAGGAGTCGGCCCGCGAGACGGCCGCGGAAATCCGAGACGACGGCGGTAAAGCGGTTGCCGTTCCCGGCGATGTGGCCGACAGCGAGGCAGTCAAGGCCATCGTCGCCGAGACGGCTTCGGAACTCGGCCCCATCGAGGTGCTCGTGAACAACGCCGGTATCGAGACGGTGTACCCGTTCGTGGAGTTGCCCGAGGACGACTGGGACCGCGTTCTCGACGTGAACCTGAAGGGGCAGTTCCTCCTGAGTCAAGCCGTCGTCAAGCAGATGGTCGCCGACGGTATCGAGGGTGCCGTCGTCAACGTCTCCAGTTACCACGACACCATCCCGCGGACCGAAAAGATGCACTACGACGTCTCGAAGGCGGGCGTGAAGATGCTCACGAAGGATATGGCCTTGGAGTTGGCCGAGTACGGCATCAACGTCAACTGTGTCGCCCCGGGCGTCATCGAGTCGCCGATGAACGCCGAGATACTGGCCTCCGAAGAACGGACCGAGACGATGCACGAACGCGTTCCGTGGGGGCGGATGGGAACGCCCGAGGACGTGGCTAACGTCGTGGCATTTCTGGTTTCCGATGCCGCGTCGTATCTCACTGGCGTCCGGATTCCAGTTGACGGCGGCTTGCGGTTGGACCCCTGTTACTGACGCGGTTCAGAGGTCGGCGCCGACGGCGTCTTCGACGGAGTCGAAGCTGTCCCGTTCGAGCAACTCGAGGAGCCCGCGGTTGATGTCGCGTGCGATGGCGGGTCCCTCGTAGATGAGGCCGGTGTACAACTGGACGACGCTGGCGCCGTTGCGTATCTTCCGGTAGGCGCCCTCTGCATCGGTGACGCCGCCGACGCCGACGACGGGTTTGTCGGTGCGCTCGGCGACGAACCGGACCATGCTCGTCGCTTTCTCCTCGATCGGCTTTCCGGAGAGGCCGCCCTCTTCGTCGGCGGCTTCGCCCCTGAGCGAGGCGGGGCGGTCCGTGGAGGTGTTGGTCGCGATGACGCCGTCCAAATCGAGGTCGTCGACAACGGCCAGGGCGTCCTCCGTGGCGGCGTCGGTGAGGTTCGGCGAGAGTTTCACCAACAGCGGCGAGGCGCCGGCGTCCTGTAGCGTCCCGAGGATGGATTCGAGGCGGTCGCGCTGTTGGAGTTCGCGGAGTCCGGGGGTGTTCGGCGAGGAGACGTTGACGACGAAGTAGTCGCCGCCCTCGCGGACGCGCTCGAAGGTGTAGCGGTAGTCGGCTTCGGCCTCGTCGTTCGGGGCCGATTTCGACTTGCCGATGTTGACGCCCACGGGTACCTTGCAGTCGGTGGCTTCGAGGCGTTCGCCGACGATGTCGGCGCCGTCGTTGTTGAATCCCATGCGGTTGATGAGGGCTTGGTCCTCCGGGAGTCGGAACATCCGAGGCCGTGGATTGCCCGCCTGCGGCTCGGCGGTGACGCCGCCCACCTCGACGTGACCGAAGCCGAGTGCCGCGAGCGTGCGGGGTATCTCGGCGTTCTTGTCGAAGCCGGCGGCGACACCGACCGGGTTGTTGAAGCGCTGGCCGAAGGCCTCGATGGAGAGTCGGGAGTCGACGACGGTGTAATGGTCGGCAAGCAACCGCTCGACGGCCGTTCCCTCGATGGCGCCGAGGAGTTCGTGGACGCTTCGGTGGGCGGTTTCGGCGTCTAGCTGAAACAGAATCGGTTTCGCCAGGTCGTAGAGACGCATTACCGAGAGAGGCCGCCGAAATCGCTTAAATACGGCGGTCTCGGGGCTTGGTGACTCCCGATTTCAGAACTCGTGTTCGAGTTCGTCCGGGTCCGCCTTCTGGATGATTATTTTCCCGTCTCGGACGCGGACGAACACTTCGTCCCCGATCTCCATGCCAGCGACGGCGAGTTCGTCCTCGTGGAGATTGACGTGTACGTTGTGGTACTCGCCGTCCTCGTCTTTGGCGCCACTCGGGCTGAGCTTCTTCTTTCGCACCATCGGGCTGTATTGTGCCCGTCACCGTACGAGATACATAAGTGTACCGTGCGCGCGGTGTGGCCCTCCGGCGCGCGCGAGTGCTGAGGGACGAAAACTACACCGGTTTGACGGGTTTCATCCCCCATTTTCGCCCGACGCCGCGGCCCTGTTTATAAATTTAGTGGCCGGAATTACCTCGTTCGGGGGATATATTTATATCAACGTGTGTGCAGAACTCACACGGAGGAGAGAAACCATGGCACGTGACGACGATGGCAAGCGAAACTTCGCGCTTCGAGACCAGACAGGTAACGAGACGAGTGTGTTCTCCGGTCGGACGCCTCGGCAGGCGGCACTGAAGGCGGCACGCCGACTTGACCCGGCGGACAGCGAGCAACACGCCGAGCACAAAGAGCTTCGACTCCGGGAGAAGGGGACGAAGAAGGTCCACATCTACGACGGGTGGGCGTGGGAAGAGGAGTCCCCGAGTGACAGTCCGGACTGGATGCCTGAGGAGATAACCGAGGCCAACGTCTCAAAGCAGGGCATCGAACACCTCGAAGAAATCTAAGCTCCTACGTTTTTCCGAACGGCTATGGGTCACCCGCCGTTAGCGACAGGTGCGCGGCAACTCACCCGTGCCCGACCACGCGTGTGTGCGTACGGAATGAGGGCTACGACTTCCGACCGCGCGACATTTCATATCTGAACACGGACACGTTTCTCGCTCTTGGTCGTCGACTGCGCGCGCCAACATTGGTGACTCACGGGCTCGAGGAGTGAGCTGTCGGCCCGGTGTGTCGTGAGTCCGCTTGCCAAGGCCTGAGAGCCATGAAAACGCGTGACGTAGCGGGTTCACTTCGACGGGCTTAAGGTGAACACTCCCATCTGAACGAATGCGAACAACACGGGGCGTGATGCCCCGGCCGGGACGGCCCTCCGGGTCGTCTCGTCTCGACATCTCGACTGTGGAGGAAGTCGGATTGGAACACACCGCTCGGTCGAACATCACGTTCGACCCGAGCGGGATTCCGACGCCCTTAAGTGTAATAGGGTGTTGGTGTTGAAGTACGATGGGCGACGTGGAATCGCATTCCGGCGTCGTCCTGAATCCGGTGCCCTTAAGTGTAATAGGGCACTCGGATTGAAGTACGAGGGTCGCACCGAAGTGGTTCGGTGCGACGCCCCAATCCGACGCCCTTATCAGTACGAGGGTGTTCGGGAATAACACGACGTGGTTGAGTTCGGTTCGAACCCGAACTCACTCACGGGCCAACGTGTTCCGGTGGGTTTATGACCCATCGCGGAATACGATTAGGTCCGAAGGAAATGAGGATTTCACCCCTGCGGTCCGCCGTATAGATGAAATCTGATGTTAGCCTTGGCAGTTCGGTGACACTCGGTCGGTCCGATGTCGCCGAACGTCGATAGCATAGGAAACACACCATCTTGGTGTGTTCCCGCCAACCCTCCCCGAGCCGGGAATCAGGCACGGGGAATACATTCCGGTTGATCCTGCCGGAGGCCATTGCTATCGGTGTCCGATTTAGCCATGCGAGTTGTACGTATAACGTAGCAAACTGCTCAGTAACACGTGGCCAAACTGCCCTATGGACCAAGATAACCTCGGGAAACTGAGGCTAATCTTGGATAGTACATCCAGCCTGGAACTGGCGGATGTATCAAATGCTCCGGCGCCATAGGATGTGGCTGCGGCCGATTAGGTAGACGGTGGGGTAACGGCCCACCGTGCCGATAATCGGTACGGGTCATGAGAGTGAGAGCCCGGAGACGGACTCTGAGACACGAGTCCGGGCCCTACGGGGCGCAGCAGGCGCGAAACCTTTACACTGCACGCCAGTGCGATAGGGGGACACCGAGTGCGAGGGCATAGAGCCCTCGCTTTTCTGTACCGTAAGGTGGTACAGGAACAAGGGCTGGGCAAGACCGGTGCCAGCCGCCGCGGTAACACCGGCAGCCCAAGTGATGGCCGATATTATTGGGCCTAAAGCGTCCGTAGCTGGCCGAGCAAGTTCGTCGGGAAATCCACTCGCTTAACGAGTGGGCGTCCGGCGAAAACTGTTCGGCTTGGGACCGGAAGACCTGAAGGGTACGTCTGGGGTAGGAGTGAAATCCCGTAATCTTGGACGGACCACCGATGGCGAAAGCACTTCAGGAGGACGGATCCGACAGTGAGGGACGAAAGCTAGGGTCTCGAACCGGATTAGATACCCGGGTAGTCCTAGCCGTAAACGATGCTCGCTAGGTGTGGCACAGGCTACGAGCCTGTGCTGTGCCGTAGGGAAGCCGTGAAGCGAGCCGCCTGGGAAGTACGTCTGCAAGGATGAAACTTAAAGGAATTGGCGGGGGAGCACTACAACCGGAGGAGCCTGCGGTTTAATTGGACTCAACGCCGGACATCTCACCAGCTCCGACAGCAGTGATGACGATCAGGTTGATGATCTTATTCGAGCTGCTGAGAGGAGGTGCATGGCCGCCGTCAGCTCGTACCGTGAGGCGTCCTGTTAAGTCAGGCAACGAGCGAGACCCGCACCTCTAGTTGCCAGCAGCATCTCGCGATGGCTGGGTACACTAGGGGGACTGCCGTCGCCAAGACGGAGGAAGGAACGGGCAACGGTAGGTCAGTATGCCCCGAATGAGCTGGGCTACACGCGGGCTACAATGGCCAAGACAGTGGGACGCGACACCGAGAGGTGGAGCTAATCTCCTAAACTTGGTCGTAGTTCGGATTGTGGGCTGAAACTCGCCCACATGAAGCTGGATTCGGTAGTAATCGCGTGTCACAAGCGCGCGGTGAATACGTCCCTGCTCCTTGCACACACCGCCCGTCAAAGCACCCGAGTGGGGTCCGGATGAGGCCGAGTTCCTCGGTCGAATCTGGGCTCCGCAAGGGGGCTTAAGTCGTAACAAGGTAGCCGTAGGGGAATCTGCGGCTGGATCACCTCCTACTGATCGGGATCGGGGCGTTGTCCCCGACCCACCTTTGGCGTCTATCGACGTTCGTCGACGGTGACCGACCGAGCACCTTTGAACTGCCAAGGCTAATGGTAGGGCCCATAGCTCAGTGGTAGAGTGCCTCCTTTGCAAGGAGGATGCCCTGGGTTCGAATCCCAGTGGGTCCATCTCACGTACCCGACTTCGAACCGTGTCCCTTAAGTGGGAAACGGTGATTCGTCTGGGTACGAAGAACCGATGCACCACTCCGTGCAAACGTGAGTGGGAAGGGTGGATGCTCCCTGTTGTCAGCAGGGTGCGTATGAGACCGTGTGTACGTGCGATCCAGACGCTCACTGGACCCGTTTCATCGGGTTTATGAGCGATCTATCATTACCGTGGCTACTGTGCCACCTGGTGAATAGCTCGGCTCAGGCGCCGAGGAAGGACGTGTCAAGCTGCGATAAGCCGTAGGGAGCCGCACGAAGGCTAAGAACTACGGATCTCCTAATAGGAATCCTCTAAGCAATTGCTTTGCGCAATGGGGAACGTCCCGGATTGAAACATCTTAGTAGGGACAGGAAGAGAAAACGAATGTGATGTCGTTAGTAACCGCGAGTGAACGCGACACAGTCCAAACCGAAGCCCTCACGGGCAATGTGGTGTTCGGACTGACTTTCATCGACAGAAGGTTCTCGAGAAGTCTCCTGGAACGGAGCGTGATACAGGGTGATAACCCCGTATCGGGAACTAGTACGTCGTGCGTCAGCTCCAGAGTAGCGGGGATTGGAAATTCCTCGTGAATTCGGCAGGCATCGTCTGTCAAGACTAAATACGTCCTGAGACCGATAGCGAACAAGTAGTGTGAACGAACGCTGAAAAGCACCCCGAGAAGGGAGGTGCAATAGGGCTTGAAATCAGGTGGCGATAGAGCGACGAGGCACAAAAGGTCCGCTGAAGAACGACCGGGGCGCGAGCCTCCAGTAGGACTCATCGGAAGCCGGTGTCCCGTCGTGCGTTTTGAAAAACGAACCAGGGAGTGTACTTATTTGGCGAGTCTAACCCGTTCATCGGGGAAGGCGTAGGGAAACCGACATGGCCGCAGCGCTTTGCGCTAGGGCCGCCGTGTTCAAGCGCGGGGAGTCAAATGGGTACGACCCGAAACCGGGTGATCTAAGCGTGGACAGGACGAAGCGTGGCGAAAGCTACGTGGAGGTCCGTTAGAGTTGGTGTCCTACAATACCCTCTCGTGATCTACGTTTAGGGGTGAAAGGCCCATCGAACCCGGAAACAGCTGGTTCCGACCGAAACATGTCGAAGCATGACCTCTGCTGAGGTAGTTCGTGGGGTAGAGAGACTGATTGGAGGAGTGGACTTCGAGAGAAGTTCACCCTCCTGTCAAACTCCGAACTCACGAACGCCGTCGACGCAGGGAGTCCGCTGTGCGGGGTAAGCCTGTGCAGCGTGAGGGAGACAACCCAGAGCTTGGTTAAGGTCCCAAAGTGTAGACTAAGTGCGATTGAAGGTGGTCCCGAGCCCTAGACAGCCGGGAGGTGAGCTTAGAAGCAGCTACCCTCTAAGAATAGCGTAACAGCTTACCGGCCGAGGTTCGGGGCGCCCAAAATGATCGGGGCTCAAGTCTACCACCGAGACCTAGCGGCACACTTCACCGTGTGCTTCCGTAGGTCGGCACTCCGGTTGGGTGGAAGCTCGGGCGAGAGTTCGAGTGGACCAACCGGTGACGAAAATCCTGGTTACAGTAGCAGCGATAGTCGGGTGTGAATCCCGACGGCCTAATGAGCAAGGGTTCCTCGGCAATGTTTGTCAGCCGAGGGTTAGCCGGTCCTAAGACTCACCGCAATTCGAATGAGTCGAAATGGGAAGCTGGTTAATATTCCAGCGCCGTTATACAATGAACGCTGACGCCCTGGGGTCGACCAAGCTGGGCCTTCGCCCAGTCGAACTGTCCAAATCCGTGGATGCCGTAATGGCACGAAGCGGACGAACGGCAGGATAGCGCAAGTTGGTTCAACCTGGGGCCCGTGAAAAGGCAAGTATAACGTCCGTACCGAGATCCGACACAGGTGCTCATGCCGGCGAAAGGCAAGGCCTGTCGGGAACAACCGACGTTAGGGAATTCGGCAATCTGGCCCCGTAAGTTCGCGATAAGGGGTGCCTGCCTCGGAAAGAGGCAGGTCTCAGTGACTTGGACGCTCCGACTGTCTAGTAACAACATAGGTGACCGCAAATCCGCAAGGACTCGTACGGTCACTGAATCCTGCCCAGTGCGGGTATCTGAACACCCAGTACAATGGGACGAAGGACCCGTCAACGGCGGGGGTAACTATGACCCTCTTAAGGTAGCGTAGTACCTTGCCGCTTCAGTAGCGGCTTGCATGAATGGATTAACGAGAGCGTCGCTGTCCCAACGTTGGGCCCGGTGAACTATACGTTCCAGTGCGGAGTCTGGAGACACCCAGGGGGAAGCGAAGACCCTATGGAGCTTTACTGCAAGCTGTCGCTGGGACATGGTCGCTGATGTGCAGGATAGGTAGGAGACGTTACACAGGTACGTGCGCTAGCACGCCACCGAGTCAACACTGAAATACTACCCGTCAGTGACTGTGACCCTCACTCCGGGAGGAGGACACCGATAGCTGGGCAGTTTGACTGGGGCGGTACGCGCTCGAAAAGATATCGAGCGCGCCCTAAGTCCATCTCAGTCGGGACGGAGACCCGACGGTGAGTGCAAGAGCAAAAGATGGATTGACAGTGATCTTCCCAACGAGGATCGCTGACGCGAAAGCGTGGTCTAGCGAACCGATGAGCCTGCCCGATGCGGGCCATTGATGACAGAAAAGCTACCCTAGGGATAACAGAGTCGTCACTCGCAAGAGCACATATCGACCGAGTGGCTTGCTACCTCGATGTCGGTTCCCTCCATCCTGCCCGTGCAGAAGCGGGCAAGGGTGAGGTTGTTCGCCTATTAAAGGAGGTCGTGAGCTGGGTTTAGACCGTCGTGAGACAGGTCGGCTGCTATCTACTGGGTGTGTCTGATGCTTGACAGGAACGACCGTATAGTACGAGAGGAACTACGGTTGGGTGCCACTGGTTTACCGGTTGTCCGAGAGGGCACTGCCGGGCAGCTACGCACCACGGGGTAAGAGCTGAACGCATCTAAGCTCGAAACCCACCTGGAAAAGAAGCATCGCCGAGGTCTCTCGTAGAAGACGAGTTCGATAGACTTGGGGTGTAAGCACCGAGGCAACGAGGTGTTCAGCCCGCAAGCACTAACTGACCGAAGCCACCAATCATTGCTCCGCCCGATGAAGCGGGTCCGGGCGTAAACTGGATCGCACGTACATACGGAATTCACCACCGACGCACGGTTGCGTTATCGTGGTTCGACTCCACGAGTCGGCGTTAAGGCGGCCATAGCGGCGGGGCGACTCCCGTACCCATCCCGAACACGGAAGATAAGCCCGCCAGCGTTCCAGCGAGTACTGGAGTACGAGAGTCTCTGGGAAATCTGGTTCGCCGCCTACCATTCATTCAACCCTCGACCAGCAGCGCGCTGGTCGGGGGTTTTTTGCATTTATTTCACCGAGAGTGGCAACACGGAGAGTCCTCTCGAATAAACTCTCAAGACGTGGTTAGTTGCATAGTTTAAGTGGTTCCGGTCCCGAGGCGTGTGTATGACGGTATCACAATCCTCACAGCCGGGGTTCGAAGAGACCCAAGAGTTGGAGATGATTCGACAGACGGCCCGCGATATCGCGTCGGATTACGACGACGACTACTGGCTCGAGGTTTCCGAGGGGCGAGAACCGACGGAGTTCTGGAACGACTGTGCCGACGCGGGATTCCTCGGTGCCGCGATTCCCACCGAGTACGGCGGCGAGGGAATGGGTTTCTGGGAGCTGTCCGCCATCGTCGAGGAGCTGTGTGCCAACGGCTGTCTCGGTGCGGAGATGCTGTTCGTCGTCAACGTCTGCTTCGGTGGCATCACCCTCACCGAGAACGGGAGCGAAGAGCAAAAAGAAGAGTGGCTTCCGGGCATCTGTGACGGTTCCGTGAACTTCGCGATGGCGCTGACAGAACCCGACGCCGGTCACAACGCGCCGAACATGACGACGTTCGCAGAGGAAGACGGCGACGAGTACGTCGTCGACGGGACGAAACAGTGGATTTCCGGCGTCGACGTGGCCGACCAGATGCTGCTCGTCGCCCGAACGTCGCCGAAGGACGACTCCGCGAAGATGCAGGGGGTCACCCTGTTCCTCGTCGACCCCGACGACCCGGCTATCGAAGCGCGAGAACTCGACGTGGGTATCCCGACGCCCGAAAAACAGTTCGAACTGTCGTTCGACGGTTACCGCGCCCACGAGGAGGACATCATCGGGACGAAGGGCATGGGTCTGTACCAGTTGTTCGATACGGTCAACCCCGAGCGACTCCTCGGTGCTTCCGGCGCCATCGGTGTCGGCAAGTGCGCTATCAACCGCTCAGTCGATTACGCCAACGAACGTGAAGTCTTCGACCAGCCCATCGGTGCCCACCAGGGCATCCAACACCCAATCGCCGACTCGTGGGCGAAACTGCAGTCCGCGGGGCTTCTCGTCCGGAAGGCCGCTTGGATGGTCGACAACGAATCCAACCCGAAGAAGACCGCCGAAGTGTCGAACATGGCGAAACTTCGCGCCACCGAAGTCGGTCACGACGCCACCGACGTGGCGGTCCAGACCCACGGTGGAAACGGCTTCTCGCGTGACTACACCGTCATCGAGATGTGGAAGGGCTCCCGGCTCGGGAAGGTCGCTCCGGGCTCGACCGAGATGATGCGCAACCACGTCGCCGAACACACGCTGGGGCTGCCCCGCAGTTACTGAGGCCCCTCCGCTTTCGGAGCCGTCGCCGTCGAATACGACGTACCGCTACGCTTAAACCGACCACTCCGTTACTGATAATTGCGCCAAGGTGGCAGAGTCTGGCCTTACGCGGTTGCCTGCAGAGCAGCTCTACGCCGGTTCAAATCCGGCCCTTGGCTTTTCGTTATCACAGCCGCCGAGCGCCGAGTACCGCGAGCGCGATGGAGACGACGGCGACGGCACCGACGACCGCAAGTGGGTCAACTCCGAAGACGGTCGACGCCGACGGCGGGTCGCTGTTCGGTCCGCTCTCGGTTTCGGTCGGCGTCCGTGTGTCCTCGGGTGTGGCAGTGGCCGTTGGCTGCTCCGTCGCCGTCGGTTGTGCGGTGGCTGTGGTGGTCGGCTCCGGTGTCGGTGTGTCGGTCGGTTCGGGTGTTGCCGTCGGTTGTGGCGTCGGCTCCGGCGTCGGCGTCGGGTCCGACGGTGCCGGGCCGAGTTCCTGCCGTGCATCGTCGTCGCTCTCACAGCCCTCACAGAGCCCGAAGTAGTGTGACTGGTCGGTGAAACTGATGTTCCGACCGGTCGGAGATTTTCCCTCCACACGGACGGCGGATTGATACCATCCCTCCGAATCGGCGTTCCCGACACAGCCCTCTAATTCGAGTTCCAATTTGTCGTCTTGACCGTACTCAGGTTGGTCTTCGGTGTCGAATCGGAATTGGACGGCACTTCCGTCCCACGTGGCACTTTGAACTTCGTAGGCTTGGAACTGGTAGCCGCTTTCCGTCGATTGGTTCACGCCGAGTCGGTAGTTATCGCCCGTGATGTCGCCTTCGCACTCGTTGAGGTTCGCATCCGCTATCTGGAAGACGACCTCCTCCGGGTATTCGATGGTCGGCGAGCGGTCGACGGTATCGGTCAACTCCGCAGACAGGACGTAGGTCGTCCCGCTGGCACCGGGCGTACGGTCGCTCGGCGTCGTGGTGAAATCCGTCGGACTGCCACCGTGGTTGGCACCGACGCCGGCGGGCAACAGCCAAAGGGAACACACGACGACGAGAAGGAGGGCAAGTGTCGATTCGTGCTTCATTAGCGTACTCTGTCAACGGAGCGAATAAAACGTTTCGACAGTTGGTGGTTTATTCTTCGCCGCGATGTCTCGACCCCGAAGACGGAGTTACCCGCCGAGGTAGGACTCGCGGATGTAGTCGTCTCCTTTCAGCTCGCCGGGCGTCCCTTCACGGACTACGTCGCCGTTCTCCAGCAGGTAGATGCGGTCGGCGTGTTTCAGGGCAAACGTCACGTTCTGCTCGGTGAGCATGATGGTGACGCCCTGTTCTTGGATTGGGTCGAACGCCTCGGCGATGTCCTTCAGGATGACGGGCGCGAGGCCAAGCGTCGGCTCGTCGAGGATGAGCAGGTCCGGGTCGCCCATCAGCGCACGCCCGATGGCGAGCATCTGCTGTTCACCGCCGGACATCGAGCGAGCGTTCTGCTCGCGCCGTTCGTCGAGTCGCGGGAACAGGTCGTAGACGAACTCCTTGCGCTCTTCGATGACGGCGTCGTCCTGCAGGTAGCCGCCCAACTCGAGGTTGTCTTCGACGTCCATGTACCCGAAGAGGTCCCGCTTCTCGGTGCAGTGAATCATGCCTTGGTCGACCAGTGCGGTCTGACCGACATTCGAGACCTCTTGGTCCCGGTAGCGGACGCTGCCGTTGTACGGCAGGAACCCGGAGGCAGTGTTGGCGAAGGTAGTCTTGCCGGCACCGTTGGGACCGATGAGCGAGACGATTTCGCCCTCGCGAACGGTGAGGTCCAACCCGCGAAGCGCTTGGACCTTTCCGTAGGACACCGAGAGGTCTTCGGCCTCGAGTACCGCGTCGGGCGTCGGTTGGGTGTCCGTGGCGGGTTGGAATTCGCTTTCGAAGTCGTCCGTGCTATCCGCACTCATATCTCATCACCACCCAGGTAAGCCTCTTGAACCTTCGGGTCGTTCTTGATTTCATCCGGGTCTCCCTCCGCGATTTTCGACCCAAACTGGATGACGAACGCGCGGTCGATGAGGTTCAGCAGGCCGCGCATGTTGTGGTCGACGACGATGAGCGTCATGCCGTGCTGTCGGAGCGACTCCATCACTTCCGAGAGTTCCTGAACCTCCTTCCCGGAGAGGCCGGCGAAGGGCTCGTCGACCAACATCACGTCCGGCTGGGTCGCGATGGCCCGGCCTAACTCCAGTTTCAACATTCCGGCGTGTGGGAGTTCCGAGGGCGTCTGGTCGAGGACGTCACCCAACCCGACGCGCTTTGCGATTTCGGTGGCGAGGGCTTCGCTCTCGCCGCCGACGCCCGCGAGCGTGAACAGTTCGTCGGGTGCGAGTGCGAGTTCGATGTTCTTGACGACGGAGCGGTCCCCGAGGGGGGCGAACTCCTGGAACGTTCGCGCCATCCCCTTTTTGACCATCTCGTGGGCGGGGATGCCGGTCACGTCCTCGCCTTTGAAGTAGACGGTGCCGTCGGTCGGCGGGTACGTTCCCGTGACGGAGTTGAACGTCGTCGACTTCCCCGCGCCGTTCGGCCCGATGAAGCCGAGGATTTCGCCCTCCTGAACCGCAAAGGAGAGGTCGTCGACCGCCACGAGACCGCCGAACTCCTTGCGGAGGTCGTTGGCGACGAGGATGCCGTCGTCGGGGCCGTACGACCGGTCTTCGACGTCGGCTCGTTCGCTATCAGTGCTCATTTGTTATCACGTCCGATGATATCGTTGATTTCCTCGCGGTACTTCTGGATGGTACTTTGGACGGGTGAGTTCCCACCGGTCGGTTCCGGTTCGGGCACCTCCTCGCCGCGGTAGCGGGCGCGCATCCGACGACCGCGTCGAATCGCTTCGGGCACGACGCCGTCGGGGAGATACACCAACACCAGCATGGCGAGCAGGAACGTCGGAAGCGGGTCTAGTGCGGCGAACTCGATGCCGAGGACCGGAATCGTGAACGTGAGCGCATTGACGAGTTCGGTCGTCAGCGCGAACAGCAACGCGCCGGCGACTGCGCCCACGATGGTCCCCATGCCGCCGATAATCGCCATGATAATCACCTGAATGCTGAGGTCGATTCGACCGGGACCGAGCAGGTTTTCGGTGTTCGGGAAGCCGCCGGCATGGACGAACATCGCTCCGGCGAACCCACCGACTGCGCCTGCGAGGACGAACGCGAAGATTTTGAACTTCGCGGGATTGAGTCCCGAGGAGCGAACCGCGTTTTCGTCCTCACGAATCGCGGTGAACACCGTTCCGGCCGAAGAGCGGGTCACGGCGTAACAGACCGCCAACACGAGGAGGAACGCGGCGAAGGCGGTGTAGTACCGCCCGAGCGCCCACGACATGTTGCCAGTCACCGTTATCAGGGCGTCCTGTGCGAAGCCGACGACCTGCGGTGGCTGGGTCGGCAGCCCACCGGTTCCACCGAGTCCCTGCGGGGCGAACAGCGGCAGACTCTCACTGAACAGGATGAACGTCTGATACAGCAACAGCGGCGCGATGAGGGTGACAAGCGAGAGGTACGGCCCTTCGAGTCGCAGCGCGGGGATGCCGATGAGCAGTCCGCCGAGCGCCGCAACCACCGTCGCGAGCACGATGCCGACGATGACGGGCAGGCCGTGCTGTGTCGTCACCACCGCGCTTCCGTAGCCGCCGATGGCGAAGAAGAACGCGTGACCGAAACTGAGTTGGCCGGTGTAGCCGGAGACGACGTCCCAACTCATCGCGAACATCATGAAGAACAACACGGGCCGGAAGGCGTCGAGTTCTAACGGCGTCAGGAACGTGGGGAACAGCCCCAGCAGCACGACTCCGTACACGCCGATTCGGTGTCGCAACGCCAGTTCGCTGAACTGGAGTTTCTCTTTGACCGCCTCGCGGCGCCGTTCCTTGGTGTTGCCTTCGAAAGGTGTTTTCGTAGCCATTGTTATTCTGCAGCCTCCCGTCCGAACAGTCCTTCGGGCTTCACGAGCAGGAACACGAGCAGCAGGACGAGCGAAGAGATGCCCGCGAGCTGTGAGCCGCCCGGTGCGAACGTGACCGTGAAGGTCTCGAAGAAGCCGATGATGTAGGCGCCGACGACGCTACCCTTGATGGAACCGAGGCCACCCAAAATGACGATAGCGAACGACAGCACGAGCGGTGCCGGCGGTTCGATGGACATGAGCCACGACCCGCCGCCGAGGCTGCCGGCGAGCAACACGCCGGCGTACCCGGCGAAGGCGCCCGCCAGCACCCACGTAATCAGGTTGATGCGCTCGGAGTCGATGCCGACGAGCGAGGCGCCCTTGTCGCTCATGCTGACCGCGATGATGGCACGCCCCGTCCGCGTGTAGTTGACGAAGTAGAACAGCGCGCCGATGAGCAGCCACGACGTGGCGAAGATGAACACGTCGTTGGCGAAACTACTGAAGCCGATGACAGGGTCGACCGGGATGTTGAGCGGGTCGATATCGTCACCGGGCGCGTCCGAACGTAGCGGATGACGCCCAGGTACGTCGCGCCGCCGATGGCGGCCCCGACGAGGGTACCGGCCAAGAGACCCACGAAGATGGGCAACCCGAAGTATCCTGAGGCGATGTACGCGCTGAAGGCGCCGAGCGTGATGAACCCGCCGTGGGCGAAGTTCAGGATGCCACCGACGCCGAAGATGAGCGTAAAGCCGATGGCGATGACGGCGTACAGTGCGCTGATGAACGCTGCTGAGAGTATCGTGTCGAGAACCATTAGTTATTCACCCATTCTGGAATCGTTTTGTCCGCGCTCTTGTTCTGTGGCGGTGCAAAGGAGTGCATTGTCCCGTAGTCTTCGCGGACCTCGGGGTCCATCTGCCACTGCTGGAAGACCGGGACGCCGGTCTCCTCGATGGAGGTCCACTGCGGTTCGTGAGCGTACGTCGCGTCCGCGGGCGTGAACTGGAACTCGCTGAGAACCGTACTCCCCGTGAACGTGCCGTCTTCGAGGTACGGAATCAGCGTGTTGCTGTCGGGAATCTCTTCGAGTCCCTCGCCCTCGACGGCCGCGGTAATCGCCTGCTCGGCGAGCGTAATCACGTCGTAGGTGAGCGCCCCGCTGTAGATGGGCACCGAGTCCCACTTCTCGCGGTAGGCCTCGACGAACGGCTGGGTCTGTTCGGTGTTCGAGGTCTGGGGCGTCATCGCGTTCATCGTGAACACGTGTTCGACGTTGCCGCCGGTGGACTCCCAGTAACTGAACGCCTGGCTGGGGACGTGGATGCCGCCGAACTCGAAATCCCGCTCTTGTTGGGCCCACTGGTTGACCGCAGTGGTGCCGATGAGTGCCATCCCGACGATGGCCACGTCGCAGTCGGTGTCCTCGATTTCGTTGAACAGCGGCGACCAGTCGCTGACGCCGCCCGGTCGTTCCGAAACGGGGACCTCGATGACGTCGCTGAGCCGCTCCTGAAGTCGGTTGGCGTACGGCGTGAACTCTCCGAGGTTCTCGGTCAGAAGTGCGGCCTTCTCCCAGCCGTACTCTTCTTTGTTGCTCTCGACGAACTCCAACATCGCATCGGCGAGGTCGAGCAAGTGCAGCGGTCCGGCGCGGAAGTGGTACTTGAACCGCTCGTACTCGGATTCTCCGCCCTCTCCGGTGATGTCGTCGTTGGTCTTCGAAACCAGTTTGCCGGCGCGGGGGTCGGCCGAAGCGCTGGTGATGTGGATGGTTTCCTGGTTGGCGATAGAAGGTAGCGTCTGCAGCAGCGCCGACCCGAGGAAGATGCCACAGGTCATATCGCAGTCCTCCTGCAGGACGAGCCGTCGGTGCTCCGATTGGGCCTTCCCCGGCGACACTTCGGTGTTACCGAGTTTGACGTTGACGTTGGCACCGAGGATGCCACCGTTGTTGTTCAGTTCCTCAGCCGCCTGTCGGGCGCCGTTCCACATCGACCGCCCGAGTGGGAGGTTCATCGGCGCGAGGACGCCGACGTTCAGTGTCTCTCCCGAGAGAACGCCGTCGCCTACAGATTCGCCGTTGCCGTTTCCGGGTGGGGTTTTGTCGCCCTGTCCGCGGAACGGGAACCCGGGTGCGGGGTTCTCCGGCGACTGACAGCCGGCGAGACCGGCGGTCAGCGCGCCGGCCCCTCCGTACTTCAGAACCGAACGCCTGTCGAGGCGCCCGTCTTCTTCATCACTCTGTTCGTTAGCTGGCAGGTCTGCCATGTGTGTCCTCAATATTTAACAGGTACAAATGTGTGTTGTGGTGGTGTTGTCCGGCCGTTTAAGGCGGATACGACGAATCGACGGTCCATTCATCAGGGACGAACTATCAGATTCGATAGAAATGGTCGGTGCAGACGGTGCATCCTCTCGACTGTTGATGCCGAGTGGCGCTACGTCCGCCGGTTCGTGAGCAGTGCGCTGGCGAGCAACGCGAAGACGGCGACCGCGGCGCCGAATCCGGGGCCGGAACCGGCTGTCGGCGTCATGCCAGTGTTGCTATTCCCGCCGTTGTCGCCACCGCCGCCGCCCGTGTTGCTGTCAGTCACCGTCGGCGCGGCGGTGTCCTCGGGAATGTCCGTGGGCTGTGGCGTATCCTCGGGCGTTGCGGTCGGTTGGGGTGTGTTCTCCGGCGTTTCGGTGGGTTCGGTGGTGGCGGTGTCGTCGGGTTCCGCCGTCGGCGTCGGTGTGGGTTCTGGGGTTGCGGTCGGTCCCGGCGTGGCGGTGTTTTTCGGCTCCTCTCCCGGCGGTGGGCCGAGTTGCTCTTCGGCTTCGGCGCGACTGTCACAGTCACAGACGTAGAGATAATTCGAATTCACCTTCACGCCCGCGGTGCGTGCGCCCGACGACGGCTGTTCGTCGGGGCCGTTGTCGGCGACGGTGCCATTGAGAAAGCCCTGTATCTGATACCAACCGGGTTCGCTCGTCACCGTCAGGCAGGTGCCGTCCTGGGAGCCGGCGCCCTGTGCGGCGACGATGGCGTCCTCGGGAGCCATATACGGTGGGTCACCGGCGAAGTCGCTCCAATCGTAGAGATTGATGGTGATGCCGTCGTCCCGGAAATCGGTGTTCTTCTGTTTCTGGACAAGGTCCTCGTCGACTTGCGTACCGGGGTTGTCGCCACCGCGGTCGATACCGAAGGCCTTCGTGTTCGGGATGTCGCAGGCGGAGTAGTCTATCCACTGGGCGTCGATGATGACGTAATCGAGGAAGATGCCCTCCTCGGCGTCGAGTTCCTCAAAGGCCTCCGCGCCCGAGGCGAAGTACTCGATGCTACCGTTTTCTTCGTTCTGGTCGCCGGGATAGTGGTCGGTCGCATACGGGAAGTTCACCGTGAGATTCGCCTGTCCGTCGAAGTTCGCTGCCTGGTCTTTGGTGTGTTCGTCCGCAGCTGCGGTGCCGGTTGCGACGGCGAGAACCGAAACGCCCGCGAGCGCCCCCGCGATGACGAGGACTGCGAGCGACGTTGCACGTCTCTGTCTACCCATTCGTGGGAACGCTGTACCGACTTGACGCTAACCGTATTGCAGGGTATTCGAGGCAGTTTATAACACTCGCCGGCTGTCTCCGTGGCTCGCCCTCGACGCGATAAAACGGATGTGGGCGTCGGGTTATCGTCGCCGAGTTGCCAGCAGTGCGCTGGCGAGGAGGGCGAGGATTGCGACGGCGGGTCCGAAGCCGGGGCCACCGCCGGAGGTCGGCGTCATGCCTGTGTTGCCGTTGCCACCGTTGCCGCCATTGTTACCGCCCCCGTTGTTGGGTTGAGTTGCGGTCGGTGCGGCGGTGTCCTCGGGCGGTTCGGTTGGTTCGGGGGTGTCTTCAGGGGGTTCGGTTGGTTCGGGGGTGTCCTCGGGGGGTTCAGTTGGCTGGGGGGTGTCGTCGGATGCTTCGGTCGGCGTCGGAGTCGGTTCCGGTGTCGCAGTGGGTTCGGGTGTGGACTCGGAGCCACTGTCGTCCTCGTTCGGCGGTGGGCCGAGTTGTTCGCGGGCCTCCTGTTCGCTGTCGCAGTCACAGACGTAGAGGTAGTTCGACTGCAGTCGGAGTCCCTTCTCCTCGGCGCTGTCGGAGGGTTCTTCGTCGGGGCCGTTGTCGGCGACGGTACCGTTGAGGAACGCCTGCAACTGATACCACCCGGGTTCGCTCGTCATCGTCAGGCAGGTGCCGGCCTGCGAGCCAGCGCCCTGTGCGGCGACGACCTGGTCTTCGGGAGCCATGTACGGCGGGTCGCCCGCGAAGTCGCTGAAGTCGTAGAACTTGATTTCGATGCCGTCATCGAGGAAGTTCGTGTTCCGCTGTTTCTGGACGAGGTCCTCGTCGAACTGAGTGCCGGCCAAATTACTGTCTCGGTCGATGCCGAAGGCCTTCGTGTTCGGGATGTCGCAGGCGGAGTAGTCTATCCACTGGGCGTCGATGATGATGTAGTTGAACCAGACGCCCTCCTCGGCACCAACATCGTTGAACGCCTCCGAGCCGACGGCGTAGTACTCGATACTACCGTTCTGTTCGTTCTGGTCGCCGGGGTAGTGGTCCGTCGCGTACGGGAGATTGACCGTGAAGTTCGCGGCATCTGTCTTATCCGGTGCTTCGTCTCGCGTAACGCTGTCCTGTGCCGCAGCCGGCGCGGCGGCCGCGGCGAACAGCGTGACCCCGGTGACCATCGACGTAATCAACGCGATGGACAACAGGGTCGCAGTCCGTTGTCGGTTTGCGGGTCCCATCGAAGGCAACGGCGGACAGTACTTTCTTATCCTTGGTGCCAGTCATATTCGGGTGTTTATATCACACACGGGGACGGTACACGAACAACTGAATAAACGGAAGAAAACAGGTAGAGGGGTTATCGACGGCGATTAGCGAGGAGTGCGCTGGCGAGGAATGCGAGGATGGCGATGGCGGGGCCGAAGCCGGGACCACTACCGGAGGTTGGCGTCATACCGGTGCTTCCACCACCGGCGCTGTTGCCGCCACCGCCCCCACCGCCGTTGTTTGGTTGAGTCGCTGTGGGTGCGGTCGTCTCTTCGGGCGGGTCCGTTGGCTGTGGTGTATCGTCCGGTGGATCGGTCGGTTCGGGTGTGGATTCCGGCGGTTCGGTCGGCGTCGGCGTGTCGTCGGGCGCCTCCGTGGGAGTCGGTGTCGAGTCGCTGCTCTCCGTGGGTGTCGGCGTCGACTCGGGTTCCCCTCCCGGCGGCGGGCCGAGTTGCTCTTCGGCCTCGGCGCGGCTGTCACACTCACAGACGTAGAGGTAATTCGAGTTGACGTTCACGCCGACGAACTCCTTGTTTTCCGGCTCACAGTCGGAGTTGCCCTCCTCTTTGCATCCGGTCGCGATGCTGCCGTTCGCGAACGCCTGAACGTTGTACCAGCCGGGTTCGTTGGTGACGGTGAGACACGGACCGGAGTTCGACCCGGCACCCTGTGCCGCGACGATGGCGTCCTCCGGGGAGAGATACGGCGGGTCGTTCGCGAAGTCGTCCCAGTTGTACATCTCGATGGTGATGCCGTCGTCCCGGAAGTCCGTTCGAATCTGGTGTTCGACGAGGTCCTCGTCGATGTTCGTCCCCGTGTTGTTGTTGCCACGGTCGATACCGAACGCCTTTGTGTTGTCCGTCGAACACGCGGAGTAGTCTATCCAGTCGGCGTCGACGATGACGTTGTCGACCCAGATACCTTCCTCTGCGCCCTGTTCAGTGAACGCTGCACCACCGGCGGCGAAGTACTCGATACTTCCGTTTTCGGTGTTTTGGTCGCCGGGGTAGTGGTCCGTCGTGTACGGGAGGTTCACCGTGAAGTTCATCTCCTCGTCGAAGTTCGGCGCCTCGTCTTTGGTGTGTCCATCGGCAGCGACGGCGCCGGCGGTCGCACCGATTGCGACCATCGACACGACGACGAACGTCGCCAGCACCGTCGCGGCTGTCTGCCTTGCGCTGTGCATGTAGGTACGACTGCAGAATCACCGCTCCTAACGCTGTTGCTGGCTATTCGCTGGGGTTTATAATTATTGTTAATGTCCGGTAGAAACCGGAAAACGGGGGGTGTTTATCTGCGCCGGATGGCGGCGAGGGCGCTGGCGAGCAACGCGAGGACAGCGACGGCGGGGCCGAATCCGGGGCCTTCGCCGGCGGTCGGCGTCATGCCCGTCGAGTCGTCGTCCGACTGCGCCTCGGTGTTCTGGGGCGCGTCGGTCGACTGTGCCGTGTCCGCGGGTGCGTCGGTCGGTTCGGGGGTCTCCTCGGAGTCCGAGGTGTCGGGCGTTGCAGCCGGTTCGGGCGTCGCGGTCGGCTCCGGTGTCGCCGTCGATTCGGACGTGTCCTCGGGTGTCGGAGTCGGTTCGGGCGTCGCGGTCGGCTCCGGCGTGGCGGTGGACTGGGTGTCCTCGTTCGGCGGCGGGCCGAGTTGTTCGCGGGCCTCCTGTTCGCTGTCGCAGTCACAGACGTAGAGGTAATTCGAGTTCAGTTTGAAGCCGACTTCTTCGGCGCTGTCGGAGGGTTCTTCGTCGGGGCCGTTGTCGGCGACGGTGCCGTTGATGAACCCTTGGACCTGATACCAGCCGGGTTCGCTCGTCATCGTCAGGCAGGTACCGGCCTGCGAGCCAGCGCCCTGTGCGGCGACGATGGCGTCTTCGGGGGCCATGTACGCCGGGTCACCGGCGAAGTCGCTGAAGTCGTAAATCTCGATGGTGATGCCGTCGTCCCGGAAGTCGACGTTCTTCTGTTTCTGGACGAGGTCGACGTCGGTCTGGGTTCCGTCGTTGTTGTTGCCACGGTCGATACCGAAGGCCTTCGTGTTCGAGACGTCGCAGTTGGAGTAATCTATCCACTGGGCGTCGATGATGACGTAGTCGACCCACAGCCCCTCCTCCGCTCCGACTTCGCCGAAGGCGTCGCCGCCGGCGGCGTAGTACTCGATGCTACCGTTGGCTTCGTTCTGGTCGCCTGGGTAGTGGTCCGTCGAGTACGGCAACACGACCTCGAAGTCGGCCTGCTCGGTGAGGTCTTCGGCTTCGTCTTTCGTGTGGTCGCTCGCAGCGGCCGGCGCGACGGCAGCGCCGAATAGCACGACGCTCCCGACCATCGTCGCGACGACCGCGATGGAGAGCAACGTCGCACTCAGTTGTCGTGTCTGACTCATCGTGTGACGTTCTCGTGAGCCAACTAATACAGTTGGCGATATAAGCCTCTCATATGTGGTCACTTATACCGTGGCTAGCTCTGTCATGCGCCCTCGCGTGCCCGTGGGTCTATACCGGTCCGAACGAGGTGGATGAGAAGAGTTAGTAACGCCTATACGCGGGGCTTTCGTCCCTCCGCGTATGCAACGACGATGGGCGGCGATATACATCGCCTTCTTCCTCGTCATGGCCGCCAGCTCCTATTCGGTGATGGCGGTGGCCGAGGAACCGACTATCGATGTCGAAGGGGACACCTTCCAGCAGGGAGACACCGTCGAATTCGGCGGCACGACGTACACGTTCACCGAAGTGTCGAACGGGAGTGCGACCGCCGAATACAGCCAAACGAGCCAAGGACAGACGACGTTCGCCAACAACTCCGTCGTCGAGTACGACGGTGGGCAGTACAACGTCACGACAGCCGCGGGCGAGCAGTCGTTCACGCTCGTCCAAGAGTTCGACGTGCCGACGCTGCTCGAAAACGACCCCGAGGTGGACAACAGTACCTACACGGGCGACGACGGCACCGAGTTCGTTCGCTACCGCAACGGGACGACCCAACCGGTCGATGAGTACCTCCCCGAACCGGACCGTGAGAGCTTCGCCGTCGGCGACGCGATAGAACACGCAAACACCTCGAAAACCGTCGACAACGTCACCGCCTCGGAGGCGGTCTTGACGTGGGAAGAAACGACCACGCAGTCGATTGGGTTCGCCGAGGGCGACACCACGGAACTCGGCGGAACGCAGTACGTCTCGACGTTCGACGGCGGTGACACGCTCGTGTTGTCGACCGACGTCGAGGGGTATCAGGCCGGACTCGACAACCAGGACTACTTCCAAGAGCGTATGTCGAGTCTCATGTACATCATCGTCTACTGTTTCGGTGCCGCGTTCCTCCTCGGTGCAGTCGCGTTCCTCCCCCACCGCGGCTAATTGAGCCCGCGCATTTTCGCTGTCCGTTCGCTTCGCTACGACACACCGTCTCAGGTCGGGTCGGCTTCGAAGCCTTTATCCACGGACTCAACCACATCTGACGTACTATGAGTGACAAGCCCGCCTCTATGTACCGGGACATCGACAAGCCCGCGTACACGCGACGGGAGTACATCACGGGCATTCCGGGGTCGAAGGTCGCCCAGTACAAGATGGGCCGAATCGACGCCGAGCCCGACGATTACCCGGTCCAGATTAGTCTCATCGTCGACGAGGAAGTCCAGATTCGACACGGTTCGCTTGAGGCCGCGCGCCTCTCGGCGAACCGCCGAATGCTGAAGGAACTCGGCGAGGGCGGCGACTACAAGATGATTCTCCGGAAGTTCCCCCACCAGGTCATCCGGGAGAACAAACAGGCGACCGGCGCCGGCGCAGACCGTGTTTCCGACGGGATGCGACAGGCCTTCGGGAAAATCGTCGGCACGGCCGCCCGGATTCCGAAGGGCGAACGGCTGTTCACCGTCTGGTGTAACCCCGAGGACGCCGCCGTGGCGAAGGACGCCTTCCGTCGCGCGTACAACAAGATTTCCCCGCCGTGTACCGTCAAAGTCGAGCGCGGCGAGGAACTCCTCATCGCGTAAGGCGGGCTTTCCTCCGCTCTCGCTGCCCGGCGAGCGACCGCGTTTTTCGAGTCCAACCACCGCTTACAAGCGCCACTGGCGCTTGTGGTCTGTATGAACCTCCCAGAGTCGACCTGGACCGACGTCCGGGACGCCGACACCGACCTCGCAGTCCTCCCGGTCGGAAGCACCGAACAGCACGGCCCTCACGCGCCGTTGGGCGTCGATTACATGACCGCCGAAGTGATTGCGGAGGCCGGCGTCGAGCGGTACGCCGCCGACTTCGACGGTGAGGCCGTCGTCGGGCCGACCATCCCCGTCGGCATCGCCGAGGAGCACCGCGACTTCGACGGCACGCTGTGGGTCAGCGAGGATACCTTCCGCGCGTACGTCCGTGAGACGATGGAGAGCCTCGCCCACCACGGCTTCGACCGAATCGTCGTCGTCAACGGCCACGGCGGCAACGTCGACGCTTTACGCGAGTGTTGCGGCCGAATCAGCCGCGACGGCGACGGCTACGCGGTGGCCTACACGTGGTTCGACGCCGTCGCCACCGAGGAACTGGGTCACGGCGGCCCCGCGGAAACGTCGTTCATGCGGCATCTGCGGCCGGAGTTGGTGCACGAAGAGCGAACCGAGGAGGCGGCCGAGGGTGCCGCCGAGCAGTGGGGCGAGTGGCTCAACGGGACGAACCTCGCTTATGACTCCGCGGAGTTCACCGAATCGGGCGTCGTCGGCGACCCTCGGAACGGTTCCGAGGAACTGGGCGAGGAACTGCTGGAGGAAGCCGCAGGAGCGCTCTCGGAGTTGCTCGATGCGGTCGCGGTGCGGGCGGTCTGATTACTCGTCGTCTTCGTCGTCAGCGCTTTCGGCGTCTTCGAGCGCGCCGCGGAGTTCCGGCACCGTCGAGGCGAGTTCGCTCACCTGTTCGTGGGCGGTGACGATGTCCTCGAGGAGGTCCTCCAGTTCCGCGATGTCGGCTTCGAGGTCGTCGGCATCCTCGAAGGCGTCGGCCTTCTTGCCCATCGCGAACCACTTCTTGGCGTCCCGGAGGTGGTCTTCGGCGTCGCCGGTGTCCAGTGCCCCTTTCAGCGCGTTCAACACGCCGAGGGTGTTGTCGGCGTCGGTGTCCCAGACGGCATCGGCCCCCGGGAGTGCCTCACGGGCGTCCGCGAGACTGGACTCCACGTCCTCGCGCATCTCTGTGGCCGCCTCGTCGAACAGCTCGTCGTCGTCGAGCGTTGCCTGACTCATACCTCACCTTTCATCCCGTGTGGGTTAAAAACACGCCGCAAAGCGAAAGTGAAACACGCGAGCAGACGGCGTGATACCTCTGATTACTCCGAAGGCGCGGCCGCCTCGGCGTCTGCTCCGTCGAGGGTCGACCGTCGGTCGGACAGAAAGTCGAGGTCGGCATCGACCGCCCCCAACACGAGCAGGGCGTAGTACCGGAGGAAGACCTGTAGGACCGCGTAGACGACCGCACCGACGAGTATCGCGCCGAGTATCCCGACGGCCAACGCGACGACCACGCCGGAGACGCCGACCGCAGTGGCTGCCACCGCGAGGCCGACGAGTCCGCCGACGATAGCCGCCGCGAGGAACCCGACCACCGCCGCGATTGAGACGAGGATGCCGCCGACGGTCGCGAGCAGTGCGACGCCGACCGCGTAGGCGAGGAACTGCTTGGGTGCGGCCGTCAGCGTCGACCAGAAGCGCCGCCACCCGCCGAGGACGCCGCGCTCGGTCAGCACCATCGTCGGGACGACGAACGCCGTCGTGAACGCGGCGACGATGCTGGTCGGAATCCCGACGAGCGCGAGGACGATTCCGTACTCGCTCAGCGCGAAGAGGTAGTCCGTCGGGGTCGGAGTCGGTCCCGTCGCGGTTGCGACTAACGCACCGAGGGCGGCGAACCCCACGAGCGAGAGTGCGACCCTGAACGCTGCCAGTCCGAGCGCCTGTCTCCAGTGGGCGGCTATCTCCTCTATTGTCGTCCGCTTGCCGTCTCGGAGCCACCGGAGGAAGGGGAACTCCAGGAGCGCGCCGAGGACGACGAAGCCGAGCCAGACGACGCCGAGTGCGGCGACCACGAGCGGCACCCACTCGGGGAGCGTCGCCGGCAGCGCCTCCTCGAGTGCGCTGCGCTGTTCGGGTGTCACACCGCCGCCACCGGTCCCGCCGGTCGGGATGCTGATGCCCGGAGTGGCAACGAGTGCGGCGACGACGGTCACCCAGATCCACTCGAATAGGCCGCGTGGCCGGAACCGTCGCGTGGCGGTCAGTGCGTCGTCTATCGCGTCGAGGGCGTGGAGGGCCATGATGAGTTCTCAACGCGACTGAGGAATAAAACACCGGGTGAATCCGGGGGTTCTGTCGGTGTCGACTTCCTCGACGTTTGGACGGATTTGTCAGAACCCTTCTTAGTAAGTGTTTGACACTGTGAGGTAGCAATGAAAGACAACATCGACGAACTCGGCGCGAAGACGAGGCGGTCGGTGCTGAAGGCCATCGGCGCGACGCTCGGCGTCGGCGCGATGGGACAGGCGGCGGGACATCGCTGGAGCGGGTCGAACAACACCACCGACGGACCGCAGGCCGACACCACCGATGACGGGATTCCGGAGAACGTGGGGCTATCGAAGAACAGCGAGGTGTTCGGCTATCACAGCCTCGGCGACGAGGGACCGGCCCGAACGGGCGGTCGCGCCCGGTCGCCGCACTTCGGCGGCATCACCGAAATCGACGTTCACGGCGACTACGCCTACGTGAGCATGTTCTCCGCTCGCGGTTCGAGCAGCGGTCGCGGCCTCGCAATCGTCAATATCGCACAATTCAACCGGGCGAAGACGCTCGAGGAACTCGACCAGGCCGAACTCGTCGTCGAGTCGTTCCTCCGCAACCAGAACCCCGCGACGGCGATGATGGACGTGAAAGCCGACGACACGGGCGATTACGTCTTCGTCGGCACCCAACCCATCACCGCGCTGTTCGGCGAACTGGGCGCCGACCAAGAACTGAACGACCGCGATTCCTCTTCGAGCGGCCCGAACACCGGCAGCCTGCTCGCAATCGACGTCTCCGACAAGCGCCGTCCCAAACTCGTCGATACGGCAGAGGGCTTCTCGACGGGGATCCACAACTGCTTCCATCACCGCATCGACGGACAGGACTACGTCTTCGCGTGTAAGGACATCAACGAGGGCGAAGCCGGGTTGTACGTGTTCCGATTCGACCGACAGGAACTCGGGTTGACGCTCGTCAACCGCTGGACGCCGTCGGGCGACGACGCCCAAGGCGACACCGGCTTCGGCGGACTCAACTTCTACTGCCACGACGTCCACGTCCAGAACGACCCGAAGAACGGCACGCCGACCATCTACCTCTCCTATTGGGACGGCGGCACCGTCATCCTCGATGGTTCGGACCCGATGGACCTCGAACAGATAGGACTCTTTCCGATGCTGCAGGGCCACTACGCGGTGCCGGCTCCCGATACGGTCACCGTCGACGGCGAGGAGCGTCGGGTCGCCTTCGCCAGTCACGAGGAACCGAGCGTCGACTTCGAAAACCCCCGCGAGGGCAAGCCCAACCCCGGCAGTACGGGCACCATCTACCTCGTCGACACCGACGACATCTACGACACCGACGGCGTCGTCGAGTGTGGCGAACTCGCCAACTACACGTGGCAAGACGAGGTGAAATTCGAGGGCTTCGAGTTGAGCCCACACAACTCCGACCCCGCCTTCCACGACGGGGAGTTGTGGCTCCACGTCGGTCACTACCACGGCGGAACGCGCTTCCTGAAAGTGACCCCGGACTCCGACCGCGGAACGACCATCAGCGACGACCCCGAACTCGGCGACGGTGTCTACGTCGGGACTAACGGCCGCGGCAACACCGCGGGCGTCACCGCACCGGCCAGCGCCGGTTCCTGGCAGGTCGTCGACGGCGTTCCGACCGACCGCGCTAACGACGCCACCGACTGGGAGCTCTCGGAGCCGAACGGCGCCGACTTCGCCCGCCCCGTCGAGGATGTCCCCGAGGAGTCGAAGATGACGGGCCTCTCCAGCGCCCAACCGAACGTCTGGGGCGCCATCAACCACCGCGGCATCACGTACTCGGCGGACATCAATCAGGGCGTCTTCGCCATCAAACACGACGACATCGGCGCACGGGGAGCCATCCCATTCGTCGACGTCGAGCGCGACGCCGGCCGGTCCGTCTACACCGCAGACCAGGCCGGCCGCATCCGCCTCACGGTCGCCGACGCCGACGAGGACGTTTTCCTCCGTGACCGCATCCCAAGCGACTGGGAGGTCGTCGCTGGCGACGACCACGAAACCTACGACCTCGGCGGGCAGGTGGCCGTCGAGTTCGATGCGACGGCCGCGCCCGGCGAGACGCTGACGTACTTCGCCGAATCGCCGAACGAGGGTCCCGGCGACACGGGAACGCAAATCTTCGGCCCCGTCGAGTTCAGCGACGACGGCGGCGAGACGTGGCGGGCGCTCTCGGGGACGATGAGTTCGCCAGTGTTGGCGGGTATCGACCAGAACGACCCGACCGCAGCAGTAGGTGGGCTGACGGCCGGCACCGCGGCCGGCCTCACCGGGTTCACCTACACCCAACGCGAACGGCTCCGTGAACGTGCCGCGGAGTTCTTCGACCGCGAGGAGTAATCGCCGTCTGCTGAACCAGAACCCACATCTCAAATGCGCTCGAATCCCGACCGATGAACAGGCGGACGTTCCTGACGGCCAGCGCCGCCGCCGTCGGGTCGTTGGCTGGCTGTGCCGGCGGCGAGTCGGCGCCGGAGTCGACCCCTCGGTCGATGGATTCGCCGCGGCCGACCGGGACGCCGCCGTACTACGAGGGCGTCGACCTCCCCGACGGCGTGTACGTCCAGCCCTTCGAGAACGCGATGTCGATGCAGGGGCGGGCCGAAGCCGGACCGTATCGCATCGCGCTGATGTACGCCGCCCCGCATCGCTTCTGGCTCGTCGAGGGCGATCGCGCCAGCGAGCGACCCATCCGCCCGGCTGACGACCTACATCTCATGGCCGTCGTCTGGGACGCCGAAACCGGGCAGGTGGTCCCCGAGACGGGGCTGTCGGTCGAGATAGCCAGAGATGGCGAGACGGTCAGCGAGGAGGTCATCTACCCGATGCTCTCCCAGAGCATGGGCTTTCACTACGGCGGGAACTTCATCCTCGACGGCGACGGCCGCTATGAGGTCGAGGTGACCGTCGGCGGCCTCCCGATTCGGGCGACAGGCGACTTCGAAGGTCGGTTCGATGCACCACAGTCGGCTACTCTTTCGCTTTCCTTTACTGAATCCGAACGAGAGGCCGTCGCCGTCGAACGGCTCGAAGAATACGGCGAACGCGGCGCTGCGTCGCCGACGCGGATGGATGCTCTCCCCTCGCCGTTGACCGTCGAGGACGTTCCGAGAGAGGCACTCGACACCGCCTCGACGCACGACGCCGAGGTCGTCCCGACGGTACTCGACGGCGACGCGGCGCCGGTCGGAGACCGGTATCTCGCCGCGTACCTCCGGACGCCGTACAATCGGATGGCGATTCCCGGAGCGGCGTGGTCGGCGACGGTTCGCCGCGGTGGTGGGGTTCTCACGGAGGTGGACCTCCGGCGGACGTTCGACCCCGAGGTAGGGTATCACTACGGCGCCGAACTGTCGACTGCGCTTCGGGCGGGCGACGAGGTCGTCTTCACGCCGGCAACGCCGCCGCAGGTCGCCCGCCACGAGGGCTACGAGCGGGCGTTTCTGGAGTTGGAGTCAGTGTCGTTCACCGTCTAAGGGCCACGCTCTCCTTCGACGCTCTCGACGCGCATGCGCGGGTAGTCGCCGTCCATCGCCATCGACGCGCGGACGCGACAGCCCTCGTAGTCGATGTCCATCTCGACTTCCATGAACCGGCCGGTCAGTTCCGTGTAGTCGGCCGATTGCCCGTCGAGTTCGGCGGCCAGCGCGTCGTCGAGGATGTCGACGGTGACCGACGCACAGAACGGCTGGTTTTCGATTGCCTCCTCGATTGCGGTTTCGAGGCTCGCGCTGCTGGTCGGCGAGACGGGCGTGCCCGCAAACTGGTGATACAGCGTGCCGAACTTGATGCCGGCCTCGAAGCAGGCCTCCTGTGGCGTCGTCGGGTCCATGTTTCGGGGTCGTCGGGCGGCGAAAAGAGCGTTTCCCGTCTCGGAACCCATTTAGGTCACGGTCGCTTCGAAAGGGTATGGAGTACGAAGCCAGCCTCGACCGAGCGCTGGACGCCGTCCCCGACATTCAGTCGGGTGGCGACCGGCTCTCGGTCCCCGACGCCCAGGCGCAAGCGGACGGCGCCTTTACCCGGTTCAACAACCTCGATGCGGTCGCCGACGCGCTGGCCCGCGAGACGGACCACCTCCACCGGTTCGTCCAGCGCGCCCTCGCGACCTCCGGGAAACTGGAGGAGGGCGTCGGCCGCTACAACGGCAACTTCGACGAGCGGGACTTCGAGGCCGCCGTCGAGGACTACACCGAGGAGTACGTCCGCTGTAGCGAGTGTGGCCTCCCGGACACCCGACTCGTCCAGGAAGACCGGACGATGATGCTTCGCTGTGACGCCTGCGGTGCGTTCCGACCGGTGAAGAAGGGCGGCGGCTCTTCGAGCACCCGACAGCAGCGCGACGAAGTCAAGCCCGGCGAGACGTACACGGTCGAAGTGACCGACACCGGCCGGAAGGGCGACGGCGTCGCCCACCGCGGCGATTACACGATTTTCGTTCCCGGCGCCAGCGAGGGCGACGTGGTCGAGGTGTACATCGAGAACACGAGCGGCAATCTCGCCTTCTCCAGAATCGCCTGACAGGTCGACTTTTCTCCCCGCGCCGGAGCCAGAATCAATCGTTCGTCAAAAAACGTTAACGAATATTAGTCAAAAAGCCACAACTGTTAGGTGCGAATATTGCCAAATCGGCCGATGGCGGCCGCAATACGTGGCAAACACGCCGGATTTATATCTTGTGAGGGACCACCTACGGACGTTATGGGACAGACGATTGCAGAAAAAATCCTCGACGACCACCTCGTCGAGGGCGAACTCGAGACCGGTGAGGAAATCGGAATCGAGATCGACCAGGTTCTGACACAGGACACGACGGGTACGTTCGTGTGGCTGCAGTTCGAGGCGCTCGGGATGGACGAAGTCCAGACGGAACTCGCCGCGCAGTACTGCGACCACCAGACGTATCAGTTCGACTTCAAGAACACGGACGACCACCGCTTCCTTCGCTCGGCGGCCGGCAAGTACGGCGCGTACTTCAGCCGCCCCGGCAACGGCATTTGTCACAACGTCCACAAGGAGAACTTCGCCGCGCCCGGCAAGACGCTCCTCGGTTCGGACAGCCACACGCCGACGCCCGGCGGGCTCGGCCAGCTCGCCATCGGTGCCGGCGGTATCGACATCTCCGTCGCCATGGGTGGCGGCGCCTACTACATCGAGATGCCCGAAGTCGTCAACGTTCGCCTCGAGGGCGAACTCCCCGAGTGGGCGACCGCAAAGGACATCGCGCTGCACCTGCTCGGCGAACTGTCCGTGAAGGGCGGCGTCGGCAAAATCTTCGAGTACACCGGCCCCGGCGTCGAGAACCTCACCGTCCCCGAGCGGACGACGATTACGAACCTCGGGACGGAACTCGGCGCGACCACCTCCATCTTCCCGACCGACGAGAAGACCAAGGAGTGGCTCTCGCTGTTCGGCCGCGAAGACGAGTACGTCGACCTCGAACCCGACGACGACGCCGAGTACGCCGACCAGATCACGGTCGACCTCTCGGAGCTCGAACCGCTCATCGCGTGTCCGAGCATGCCCGACAAGGTCGTGCCCGTCCGCGAGGTCGCCGGCACGGACGTCGACCAGGTCATCATCGGCTCCTGTACGAACGGTGCCTACGAGGACATCCTCCCCGGCGCGAAGATGCTCGAAGGCCGCACCACGGACAAGAAGACCGAGATGATTGTCGCGCCCGGTTCGAAGCAGGCCTCCGAGATGCTCGCCCGTGAGGGCTGGACCGCCGAGATGATGGCGGCCGGCGTCAACTTCTCCGAGGCGACGTGTGGTGCCTGTATCGGCATCGGCCACGTTCCCGCCTCCGACTCCGTCTCGCTGCGGACGTTCAACCGCAACTTCGAGGGTCGCTCCGGCATCGAGAACGACAACGTCTACCTCTGTTCGCCGGAGGTCGCCACCGCGGCCGCCATCGCCGGCGAAATCGTCGACCCGCGTGACCTCGCCGACGAACTCGGCGACCTCGAGGACCCCGGCTTCGAGATGGGCGACAAGTACGGCCCCGGTATGGCCCAGGACGACCCCGACCTCATCGCGCCCGACGAGGCCGTCGACGACGAGCTCATCAAGGGCCCCAACATCGGCGACGTGCCGCTGAAGGACGAACTCGACGCCGAACTGTCGGGTCCGGCCCTGCTGAAGATGGAGGACAACATCACGACCGACCACATCATCCCTGCGACGCAGGACATCCTGATGTACCGGTCGAACATCCCGAAGCTCTCGGAGTTCACGCTCTCGCGTGTCGACGACACGTTCGCACAGCGTGCTCTCGACAGCGACGGCGGCTTCCTCGTCGCCGGCGAGAACTACGGACAGGGCTCCTCGCGTGAGCACGCGGCGCTGTGTCCGATGTACCTCGGCATCGAGGGCGTCCTCGCACAGAGCTTCGCCCGCATCCACAAGGCGAACCTGTTCAACTTCGGTCTCATCCCGCTGGAAATCGACGAGGCCGACTACGAGAACATCGAACAGGGCGACGACATCGAAATCGTCGACGACGTCGCAGAGGCCGTCCGCTCCGGTCAGGAAGAGTTCACGGTCCGCGTCAACGACGACTGGGAACTCACCGCGTCGCTGGACGCCTCCGAGCGCGAGCGCGAAATCCTCGCCAACGGTGGCAAGCTCCCCCACGTCAAGAAGCAGCACGACGAGAGCTCCGGCGCCGCTCCTGCGGACGACTGAAGCCTCGTTTCACAACATCCGTCCATTTTTTCGACGCTACACGGACAGCAGCGGCTCCGAACCTGTCGCGATTGATAATAAACCGAACTGGCAGTGCAGCGGCTATCTGTCGTGTAAAAGCGGGGTGGGGGGTGGGGATGCACCCAAACGGGTGCAACTGACTGTAACTCCCGCGGGTAAATGAATCTTCTGGCCCTCCCTTAGATTCCAAGTACTGGTTTTATCAATGGTACCGCGGCCGGTAGGCATATGGCGCCGTCTGCGTAAGTGAAAACGTGACTACGACGGCGCCGCAGGCCGACGTGGGGGTGCGTCAGGCAACTCGTGGGGACCTCCTGTCGGTGTTCCGCATCGAGAAGCGGTCGTTCCCGCAGGCGTGGCCCTACGCGGCGTTCGAGCGATTTCTGGACGAACCCGGGTTTCTGGTCGCGGAGGCGACCGAGGAAGCCGACGGCTCGAACCCGGGCGAAATCGTCGGCTACGTCGTCGCCGACAGCGTCCCGAATCACGGTGTTTCCATCGGCCACGTCAAGGACCTCGCGGTCACCCCCGAACGCCGGGGCGAGGGTATCGGCCGCCTACTGCTCTCGCGTGCGCTCGCGACGCTTGCGACCCAGAGCGTCGGCCGCGTGAAACTGGAGGTCCGAGAGAGCAACGATGCGGCGCTGTCGCTGTATCGGGAGTTCGGCTTCGAAATCCACCACGCCGTTCCGGGGTATTACGACAACGGCGAGGACGCGTACGTGATGGTCCGCGAGTTGTAACCGGTCATTCTACGAACCCGTCGCTTTGCCGTACTGTGGCGAGGGCACGCTCAAAGAGACACGTCACCGAGAGAAACACACCGAGGAGCATCGGTGGTAGGCCGGCGAAGAACACCCCGCCGCTGCTCAGGTTCAACACCAGAACCGCGTATCCAGCCGTGACAACGACGAGCGATGCGAGGACTGCTTTCGCGAGCCGGAGAATTCCCACGGCGCCGGTCCGTCGATACCTGCCGACGGCGACGGCGAGGACGACGGCCGCGAGCGGCACCGGGTACAGCGACATCGGTGGCAGCGTCACGGGGCCGAGATCCCACCAAGGGTTCAGCAGGTTCGTTTCGAGACCCACTACCGTCGACAGCAGGGCGGCCACGGCCAGTGGGAGTTCGAATCGCCGGAGTCGTTCGTCGCGACCGGGAGGGGCGGTCATAGCCGAACGTCTCCCCGGTAGGAGATAAAACGTCGACCGTAGGCGCAGGCGTTTTGCCGCTGGAACGCCGATTCGGGGTATGGGATACGCCTGCCCCGTCTGTTCGGATCCACAAGCCGACGCGGGCCACCTCGCCAACCACCTCGCCTTCACCGCTATCCTCGGCGATGCCGACCACGAGACGTGGCTCGACGAGCACGTCCCGGAGTGGGACGGGATGGGTGAGTCGGAACTCGCCGCGGTCGTCACCGACTACGTCGAGGAGACGGAGTTCCCGCAGGTGTTCGAGGACACCGTCGGCTCACCCGAAGACCCCGAAGACCCCCTCGAGGAGCGCTCCGGGGCGCTGTTCGACGAATCCGGTCACGGCCACGACCACCCCGGCGGTCACGACCACACTCACGGGGACCACGCCGCCGACACCTCGGGGCCGGTCGACTCCGAGACTGAAGCCATTCTCGAGGAGGCACGGGAGATGACCCGCGAGATGCTTCAGGACGGCGACGACGAAGCCGAAAACGAATAACGGCGCCCGCCCGTTATGTCAGGTATGGACACCGAAGGGACGTTCGCCCCGGAGTCGTGGGCCGACGCCCGAAACCGGTACGAGGCGCTCGGACCGACGGCACAGACCGTCGTTCGTGAGGTCACCAAAGCCATGGAGTTCGACCGCCAGGAGTACGACGACCGCGTGACGAGCGAGGTCGTCGAGACGGCCCGGCAGGCGACGTTCGCCGAGACCCTTGCGGTCACCGTCGGGTCCGCCGAGGAGTTCGACGCCTGGCGGGGGGACTTCGACGGCGACGTACACGTCGTCGGTAGCGACAACGTCGAGCGGGTGGCCTGGCACGCCGGCCCCGACGACGCCGCCGTCGCGGCGACGTTTCAGAACGAACCCGAGGCGGCGGTGGCGACGCTCCGACGGGTCGCGTTCAACTGCATCTACCGGGAGGAGCTATGCGACGGATAACGCGTAACCTCGTCGTCTTCCTGTTGGCGCTGGTGGTCGTCCTGCTGGCGTTGGGTGCCCTTCCCAGTTACATCCAGACCGGCGACCCCTACTACGTCGAGGCGACGGCCGTCGAGGAACCGGGGCCGTCGGTCGACGCGAACAACCTCACCGACCGGCGGTTCCCTTACAGCATCGCCGCGCTGGAGGCCGCCGAAGCAGGCGAGACGCCGGCCCGCTCGGAGGCCTACTACACCGGCCCGGTCGGGTTCAAGGAGGCGTTCACCCACACGCCCTTCGACGAGTTCGGCGAGTTCCGGACCAGAAACGCGAGCGCGGTCGAACGCGGCGCCGAGTCGCCGGTCGGGGACAGAGCCTACGTCGAACGCGACGGCCAGCGATATCGCCTCGAAATCGTCCGCCTGGAGGCCGAGTAGATGGCCGACCCGAGTCCCTCCGACCACGACTGGCACGTCGTCGAGTCCGTCACCGAGTACGAGACGGGGTGGTACACCGGCGGCTACGACCTCGTCGAGTTACCGGACGGCCGCGAGAAGCGCTACTACTGGGCGGAGTTGCCGCCGGCGGTCGTCATCCTCGCGGTCGTCGACGACCCGGCGTCGTTTGGGCTTCCCGGCGAGGGACGCTCGGTCGCGATGGTCGAGCAGTTCCGGCCCACCATCCGGGAGTTGTGTTACGAACTCCCGGCGGGCATCGTCGAGGACGGCGAGAGTTACGCCGAGGCGGGCGCCCGCGAGTTGGAAGAGGAGGTCGGCCTCGTCGCGGAATCGGTCGAACTCATCGAGGACTTCTGGTGTTCGACTGGCGTGTTGCGTCACGAACGCGGCATCGCGTGGGCCGAAGGGTTCTCTGTCGGCGCCCGGGAACTCGACGGCAACGAGTTCCTCGACGTGAAGACGGTGCCCGTCGAATCCGCACTCGACCTCGCTCGGTCGGGGCCGGCAAACGACGCGACGCTCGAAGGGCTGTTGTTGGCCGAGGCCGACGGGCTGTTGTGAGGTCGTCCAGTCCTGCCGTTTAATACGCTCGTCGCCTACCCAACGGTATGGACGGCGAGATTTCTGCAGCGGAGTTACGGGAGCTACTCGACGACGGCGAGGACGTTCGTATCGTCGACATCCGGTCACCTGCTGCCTTCACCCGTGGACACATTCCGGGCAGCGAGAACGTCCCGTTTCAGGAGCTGACGACGCGAATCGAGGAGTTCGCCGACGCCGACCGCGTCGTGACGGTGTGTCCTCACGGGCAGGCGAGCCAGCAGGCCGCCCGACTCATCGGCTCCTTCGAGGGGTTTTCCGGCCGGGTCGACTCGCTTGCGCCCGGAATCGAGGGCTGGGAGTACGAACTGGCGTCCGGCGAGGAGGCGGCGTCGGGAATCGCGGCCGGCGACGACGGCCCGGACGCGCCGTTCTGAACGGTACTCCGTAGCCGCCGCTGGTCGAGTGGGTGCTCGAAAAACGGACTCGACGTGCGGTTCAGAGGGCGCTACGCAACGTTGAACCCCTTCTCCTGAAGGAAATCCTCGATGCGTCCGAGGTGATTACCCTGTAGTTCGATGACGCCGTCCTCGACGGTACCGCCGCAAGCGAACTTCGATTTCAGGTCGCTCGAAAGCGAGTCGAGATCGACGTCTCGGGGGTCGAACCCCTCGATGACCGTTACCTCCTTACCGTATCGGCGCTCGTCGATGCGGATGTTGATCTCCTGGGACTCCTTGGCGACGTCTTCGCAGACGCAGAGTTCCTCCGGGAGACCGCACGTCGAGCAGACTTCCGACATTACAATCCGGGTGTACACGACGGCCGTATTAAACACTATCGGGACCGTGTATCCCGCTTTTCCACCAGATGGGGCAGTCGAGACCGCTCCTCGAGCAGGTCAGCGAGGTCGGCTCTGGCGGCCGCAGCGTCGGCCGCGTCGACGCCGTGGCCGTAGCGGGCCTGCTCGTACAGTCGGCCGACGCGCTCGATTCGGTCGTCGCCAGCGAGGAACTGCCGGGGAGTCTCGCCGGGGCCCTTCTGCCGGCCGTCGCGCTCTTCGAGGTGGACGACGCGGTGATAGACGCCGGCGACGACGTCCTCGGGGTCGTCGGCCGGGAGGCGCCTGAGCCACAGCTCCCGGTAGAGTCGCCGATCGGTACCGGTGCGTCTGAGGCCGGCGACGACGCCGGCGAAGATGAGCAACCCGAAGCCGGCCTCTTCGGGCGTCGGAACCGGTATCGTCGGCAGCGAGAACTCGCCGTCGTCGTCGGCTCCCGGCGGACCGTCGGTGGGTGTCGTCTCGGTGCCGTTCGGTTCGGTGTCCGTCCCGTTCGGCCCCTCGGGTGTCGTCGGGTCGGGCGTCCCTTGGTCGAAATCGGAGTCGAGGGAATCGTCGGTGTCGATGTCGCTGTCGTTGTCCGAGCGGGCGTCCGCGAGGATTTCGCGCTCCTCGGCGATGCGGGGGTCCGAGGGCGTGGGGTCGAACTTCACCCAACCGTGTTCCGGGAAGTACACCTCGACCCAGGCGTGGGAGTTGTACCCTCTGACGACCCACTCGCTGTCGTCGACCTGTTGGCCGGGTGTGTAGCCGACGACGAACCGCGCCGGGATGTCCTGGGTTCGGAGCATCGTCACCATCGTCGTCGCGAAGTACGTACAGTAGCCCGCGTCCATCTCGAAGAGGAACTCGTCGGCGATGTTCCCGCGCGGCCGTTCGATATCCAGCGAGTAGTCGTAGCTGTTCTGGAGCCACTGTTCGAGGACGCGAGCGGTGTCGTAGGGGTTTTCGGCGTTGGCAGTGAGTCGGTCGGTCCGCTCGGTCACGCGGGCGGGCGTACTGGACGGCAACTGCGTGTACCGCTCGGTGACGGCGTCGGGGTAGTCGGTGCCGGCACTCCGGAGCTCCGCCGGCGGGGCGACGGGCACCTCGCTCGTGGCGGTGTAGGATTCGCCGGCCTGTAGCGGACTGGCGGGCTGGAACGCGCCGCTGTCGGTCACTTGGACGGGAACGGGAACGTCGTCGATGTCGACGGGCGTGTTCGCCGCCGGGAGCGTCGCGATGTCGGTTTCGGCGGTGTAGCGCTGTTCGAGCGTCCGGCTCTCGCCGGGGGGCGGCGGCAGCGACCCGCCGTAGTTGCGCATCTCGCCGCTTTGGACCCATCCCCCGCCGGTGTAGCGGTCGTAGGTGCCGACCCGCCAGTACGCCTCGGCGTCGGCTTCGACCGTGTAGCGTACTTCCGGGGAGAGTTCGACGGGGCCGGTGACGGCGAGGCTGTCGCCGGCGTGGACGAGACTCGACTCCATCGTCGAGGTCTGGGTACCGACGCCTTCCGTGGAGATGAACGACCCGGCGGCGCCGGGGACAACTCCGATGAACAGCGTCAACACGACCATCGTCGCGAGCAAGACGACGACGCCGTCGGCGTTTCTGAGTGACTCGCCGCGGCGGTCGCAGTCGCCGAAGGCCAACGCGAGGGTGACGCCGACGACGCCGACGAGCGTGGTCGGCGTCGTCGCGTCGCCGGTCAACACGACCACACCGAGGGCGCCGCCGGCGACGGCGCTGGCGGCGACGTAGTTGCGACGCAACGCGAGGTAGGTGGCCAGAAAGACCGGGCCGGGGGCGGCCGAAAGCGCCCACACGTCGGCGTTGACGATGCGGAGCACCGAGAGGCCGCTCAACAGCGCGAACACGTCGCTCACCATCGGCCCGACCAACACGAGGAAGCCGAATCCGCCGGGGAGCGACTGGATGTAGAGGTAGGTGCCAATGACGACGGCCGCGGCGCCGATGCCGAAGGCGGTTCGCGGGCGAATGAGCCACGCCAGCACAGCGCCGGCGAGTGCGGCCCCACCGACGACGTAGTACAGAAGCGTCGCGTCGCCGGTGATGACGAGTATCCGATAGAGGACGTAACAGAACGCCCCCAGCGTGGTCGCGACGCCACCGAGCGCGAGGAGGCGGGCCGGGGCGACCGGAGCCTCGACGGCACCGAGGGCGTCGCGAACCGACCTGTCGGTCGTGCTCACGCCAACACCTCCCGACTCCGGTTGCCCCCCGAAAGTCCCTCGAAGTCGACTTCGCGGTTGGCGAACGTCACGGTCGCACTGCCACCTCGCCCGAGGACGTATACGTCGGCGTTCCGCCGTCGTTCGGGGTCGACCCACCCGTCGTCGGTGCGTGCGAGGAGTCGAAGCACCGAAACGATGTCGCCGGGGTGGGCGACGGTGCTCCCGTCGGGGACCGTCACGGCGACGGTGACGCCGATGTCGTGGAGGTGGGAGACGAGCGAGGCGACGCTTTCGGCCATCGCGTCGGCGCTGCCCAACGCCGATTCACCGACAACTTCGAGTTGGGTCGCCTCCGAACGGCTCTCGTATTCGGCGACGACGAACTCCTCGTCCGTTCGCTTCGCGCTCGCCCGCCAGTGGATGTCCCGCATCGTGTCGCCGGGGCCGTACTCACGGAGGCGGTCGAACGACGAGCGGTCGTCGCCGAGGACGCGACTCACGAGCGACCCCAACGTGTCGTCTTCGAGTCCGTACACGTCGGGATAGACGAGCGCCGTCGTCGTCCCCGCCGTCTCCACGTCGGTCCTGAACAGGCCGAGTGAGTCGGTCACCCGGCAGGTCGCCGGTCCGAGGTCGTGTTCGCCACGGCGGCGCAACTCGATGTGGTACTCGAAGATCCCGCCGTGGCCGACGGCCGCTTCAGTTGTGTCGGCGTCGACTCCGTCGGCGAGCGACTCGGTGACTGTACAGGGAACGTCGGCGTCGACGCTCAGGGTGACGGTTCGAGACTCGCCGGGAAAGCCCGCCTCGGGCGTCGAGCGCTCGACGGTCGGCGGGTCGGCCCGGAGGAGTTGGACGGCGCCCGCGCCGAGGCCGACCAAGGCGGGGACGACGACGGCGTTCAGCGACCGAGCGCCCGCGCCGGCGCCCAACAGAAACGCCAACAGCGCCACCGTGAAGACGGTCAGTCCCCGCCGCGTCGGCCGCAGGTTTCGGACGTTCGTGAGCATCGCCAGTTCTCACTCCTCGACGGCGACGGATTCCAGCGCCCCCTCGACGACGGCCTCGCTGTCCTCGTCGCCGGGTGAGGTCCGCATCCGGTGGGGGAAGACGACCGGGGCGGCGGCCTGTACGTCGTCGGGAATCACGTAGTCGCGGGAGTCGAGTACGGCACGGCCCTGTGCGGCCCGCACCAAGGCGATAGAGCCGCGGGGGCTGACGCCCAACTCCGCGTGCTCGCGGGTGTAGTTCGCCAATCGAGTGACGTACTGCCGGAGCGGGTCCCGAACCTCGACGTTTCCGGTCACTTCGCGGGCCTCCCGGAGCGCTTCGTCGGTCGCGACCGACGAGATGTCGTCGATGGCGTGGCCGCCGACGGCGCGGTCGATGACCTCCGACTCGTCGTCGGGGTCGGGGTAGCCGAGATGCAACTTCAACATGAAACGGTCCAACTCCGCGGCCGGCAGTTCGTAGGTGCGCTCGCGCTCGATGGAGTTCTGCGTCGCGATGACGACGAAGGGGTCCGGCACCGGGTGGCTCTCGCCGTCGACGGTCACCTGCCCTTCCTCCATCGCCTCCAGCAGGGCGGCCTGTGTCTTCGGCGGCGCACGGTTGATTTCGTCGCCCAAGACGACGTTGGCGAAGACGGGGCCGGGGCGGAATTCGAAGGTGCTCGTCTGTTGGTTGTAGACGTTCGCGCCGGTGATGTCGGCCGGAAGGAGGTCCGGCGTGAACTGGACGCGCTTGAACGAGCAGTCGAAAGATTCGGCGACCGACCGCGCGAGCATCGTCTTGCCGACGCCGGGAACGTCCTCTAGGAGGACGTGGCCGCCGCCCAACAACGCGGTGACCAGATGCTCGATTGCGTCGTCGTTGCCGACGATGACCCGCTGGACGTTGTCGATAACGTCCCGTGCGGTCTCGCCGGCACGCTGTACGTCGACCGTCCGCTCGGCCGGCGGCGCGGCCGATGACTCGGTCGTGTCAGTCATGGAGGGCGTACCGGGTACCCGGAGAAACGCGGCATACGTCTTGTGGTCGCGGTACGGCTGTCATTACCTGTCGATGGGGCCGAAGCGATGTAAGCACTATGGGGGTTGGAGTATGGACCACACAGTGGGTTCTTCGAGTGCGTGAGTCGGATACTAAAACGCCGTCGCTCGTCGTCGGAAAATACGGAAAAGTCAGTTCAGTCGCTCGAAGCGAGTGTGGAAAGCGGGAGCCTTACAGGCGCGTGACGTTCGTCGCGCGCGGGCCCTTCTCGGCTTCCTCGATATCGAACTCGATTTCCTGACCCTCTTCGAGGTCGGGGCCGCCAACGTCCTCCATGTGGAAGAAAACGTCCTCGTCCGCGTCGTCAGTCTCGATAAATCCGTAGCCGCCAGTGTCGTTGAAGAAGTCAACCTTACCGTTTGCCATTGCGAATAGAGAAAGATGGTGGGCACGTATAAGCCTCTCGTATTCGTTTTCTTCGTGACAACTCAGACACGCGAGAATTTTCCCCGCCGTTTCCGGTCGAGAGCGCCACCGAAACGCGTCGCTGTCCGGTGAAAAATACTCGGTATTGTGGTAGTTCTGTCGCTCGTTGCGACGTATCGCTCGGATTTACAGTCGGGTCAGGTTCGTCGCGCGGGGGCCCTTCTCGGCCTCCTCGATGTCGAACTCGACCTCCTGCCCCTCTTCGAGGTCGTCGCCGCCGACGTCTTCCATGTGGAAGAACACGTCCTCGTCTGCGTCGTCAGTTTCGATGAATCCGTAGCCGCCAGTGTCGTTGAAGAAGTCAACCGTGCCAGTCGCCATTACGAATGAACTGAACGGATAATCGGTCATAAGGGTTCCGACCGAGCGTCCCCCTCGTGAGCGTTCACCACGTTTTGCAGTCGAAACAGACGAGTTCGCCGTCCCCGTCGTCGCTTCCGTCCCGCCAGCGGCGCTCGACGACGGCGTCACAGCTCGTACACGTCGCGCCCGTCGGGGTCCAGTCGTACGTCGAAACGGCGGGGCTGACGCCATCGACGGGGTCGTCCGCCTCGGCGTCCGGGTCGCCGTCGGCATCGCTGTCGCCGTCGGCCTCACTGTCGTCGCCCCCGAGGAAATCCTCCAGCGAGCTATCGCGCATACCCGCAGTGGGGACGCGGCGGGCTTATAATCGGCGGCGGACGGACACACACAAGTAGGAGGCGTCGAACGGTAGTGTATGGTTGACATCCAGACCGGTGTATCGGACAACACGGTCGGTCTCATCGAACGGTTTGCAGAGGTCGCCGCGACGGACCCCCTCGTCGCCGCGATGATGCTGTCGGGCGCCGTCTTCGTTACACTCGCCGCCGGCGTCTTCGGCGTGTTGACGCTCGGTGGGGTTCTCGCCTCCGTCAAGCGTCTGCTTCCGACCGGGCAAGGACCGCCCCAGAAAGCTCGATAGCGTCTTCGAGGTCGGGGCCGAGCGGCGCGCCCGCGACGAAACTGTCGGCGTACTCCAACACGCCTGCGATTTTCTCTTCGACGGCTTCCGGTCGCCCAGCGATGCAGAAGGCGTCTATCATCTCCTCGCTCACCGTCTCGAACGCCTCGGTGAACTCCCCCGCTGAGATGTGGGTTCCGATGCGGTCGGCACGGTCGCCGTCGAGGCCGTGGCGGTCCAACACCGGCGGTGCCGCCCCGGCAGCGATGAACGCCACCGGCGGCCGTGCGGCCTCGCGTGCAGCCTCGGCGTCTTCGGACACCGACACTGCGGCGTAGGCGGCAAAATCGAACCCGCCGCGCTCTTCCGGCCGCTCGTCGAGCCCCTGCTCGACTTGCTCGGCCGCCCACGCGAAGTCCCGGGGGTGTGAGCCGTTCAACAGGACGCCGTCGGCGTGTTTTGCGGCCATCCGTATCATGTGGGGTCCCTGTGCGCCGACGTAGGTCGGAATCTCGCCGACGGCATCGGCGTAGTTGAGGCCGGCGTCCTTCGCGAGGAACGTGCCGTCGTGGTCGACGCGCTCGCCCGCGTAGAGGTCGCTTGCGACTTTGAACGTCTCTAGGACGCGTCGGAGCGGCCGGTCACGGTCGTAGCCGAGGTTCGACAGCGTCGATTTGTCTCCCGCGCCGACGCCGAAGACGGCCCGGCCGCCGGAGGCTTCATCGAGCGTCGCCACGCGGGAGGCCAGCGTCACCGGATGTGTCTCGTAGGGGTTGGCGACGCCGGGGCCGATTCGGACCGAGTCGGTACGACGGGCGATTCTGTCCAGCGCGACGAAGGGGTCGCGGTTGTTGTAGTGACACGTCGTGAAGACGGTGCCGAAGCCGTTGGCTTCGGCCGCTTCGCCGAGGTCGGCGATGCGACTGACTGGGTGTTCGGGGGTGAGTTCGATTCCTATCATGGTTCGGAGTCGGTCGCGGGGGACTGTTCGACGGCGAACATCGCGTTATCGCTCGAACTTCCACTCGCGAAGGGCGTCTCGGACGAGGTCGTCCTCGTCGGTTCGAAACAACTCGTCGCTGCCGGCGTGGTCGCCGAACTCCCAGCCGCGAACGACGACTGCGGGAGTGCCGCCGCCGCCCTCGCCGGCGACGAGGTTCGCGGCGGCGGCGAGTTCGTCGACGACGGCCTGGACGGTCACGTCGAGTTCCCGGCCGTCGCGGTCGGATTCGCCGCGCCAGTCGCGGGCGGCGGGGAGTCCGGCCCACCCGATGGCGACGCCGCGTTGGCCGTAGCGGAACGGCCGCCCCGAGGTGTCGGTGACGACGACGGGGACGCCGAGCGCCTCGGAGAGTCGTTCGGCCGATGCGGTGGGGTCTTCGGGCAACAGTAGCAACTCCGCGCCGGGGACGTTCGAGCGGTCGATGCCGGCGTTGACCGTCACGTGGCCGAAGCGAGTGACGGCGAGGAGAAACGGCGCCTCGATGACGAGCTCCTCGCTTTCCGCCAAGACGGCCTGTGCGAAGCGGGGGTCTTTCGTCTCGCCGGTGACGGATTCGAGGCGCTCGGCGATGGCCTCCGCACGTGCGCTCGCGGGAAACTCCGCGAGGTCGGCCTTCCGGCCTTCGGCCTTCGAGACGACCGTGCTGGCGAGACACAGTACGTCACCATCCTCGAAGTCGACGCGCTCGTCGATGAGCGTGGCGAGGTCGTCGCCTGCGCGTATTTCCGGCAGTCCCTCGACGGCGAAGGCCTCCATACCTCGGGATTGGCCCGTCCGGACAAAAAGGGGCGAGATACCGGAGATGTCCGCCACCCCGTCGCAGTCGTCTCATTCCCGTCGGAGTTCGACCGTACAGTCGCCGCCGTCTACCTCGGCAACCATCAGCGTCGCCTCCTGTGCCGGAAAGGCGCCGGTCGCGCTCCCGGGATTGAGCAGTCGATAGCCGTCGACTTCCTCGTCGAAAACACGGTGTGTGTGACCCGACACCCCGACGGTCGGGACGGTCTCTGTGACGTTGTTCTCGACGACATCGAGTACGCGCTCGCGATAGCCGTCGTCGGGGCCGTTCCGTGAGTGACGACGAACCGGACGCAGCCCAACTCGACGGTTGCGACCTCGGGCAATCCCAACGCGCGGTCCATGTTCCCCGCGACGGCGGTCAACTCGCCGGCGAGGTCGGCTATCTCCTCGTAGGCTGGCCGGGAGTCGAAGTCGCCGGCGTGGATAACGTGGTCGGCGTCTTCCAACGCCGCTTTCACCCATTCGGGGAGCGCGGCGGCGCGGGACTTGACGTGCGTATCGCTCATCAGGACGACGCGCATATCGTGGCTACTCCGACCGGACGTATAAGCGCTCGGCGACCGATTGGTCAGTATGGACGAACGGTCCGTCATCACCTGTTTTCTGCGCCACGGCACCGAAATCCTTCTCGTCCGCCGGAGCGATGCGGTCGGAACTTACGCCGGCCGTTGGGGCGGCGTCTCCGGGTACGCCGAGGGGACGCCCGACGAGGCCGCACGGTGGGAAATCGACGAGGAGGTCGGACTGCTCGAATCCGCGACGCTCGTCCGGAGCGCCGACCCCATCGCCGTCGCGGACGACGACCACGAGGTCCAGTGGTTCGTCCACCCGTATCTCTTCGATTGCGACTCGACCGACGTGACGCCAAACGATGAACTGGCCAACTACGAGTGGGTCCAACCGCCCGCCATCCTCGACCGCGAGACGGTGCCGAAGTTGTGGGAGACGTACGCGGCCGTTGCACCGACGGTCGACTCCGTCTCGGCGGACACGGACCACGGTGCCGCGTACATTTCGGTTCGCGCACTCGAAGGCCTCCGGGACCGCGCCGCCGTCGCCGCCCAGAACGGCGACGACTACGAATCGGTCGCCGATACGGCCCGGCGGCTTCGTGACTGTCGTCCGAGCATGGGCGTGGTGTCGAACCGCATCAATCGCGTGATGGCGTCCGCCGACCGCTCGGTCGCCTCCGTCCGCGACCGTGGTCTCGAAGCGTGTCAGCAGGCCGTCGCCGCCGACGCCGCGGCGGCCGCCGAGGCCGCCGAACGCATCGGCGACCGAGTGCTCACGCTGTCTCGGTCCGGGACCGCTCTCGATGCGCTACTAACAGCGGCCCCCGATGCGGTCTTCGTCGCCGAATCCCGCCCGGCTCGGGAGGGCGTCGGCGTCGCCGAACGTTTGGCGGACGGCGGCATCGACACGACGCTGTGTGTCGACGCCGCGATGGGTAACGTTGTGTCAAAGGACATCGATACGGTGCTCGTCGGCGCGGACTCGGTGTTGGCCGACGGGGCCGTGGTCAACAAGGTCGGGACGCGGTTGGCGGCGCTGGCCGCGACGCGGGCCAATATCGACTGTTATGCGGTCTGTGCCCGCGACAAAATCGTCCCCGAGACGGAGGTCGATGCTGCTCTCGGTTCTCCCGATGCGGTCTACGACGGTGAGGCGGCGGTCTCCGTGTACAACCCGACGTTCGAGGCGACGCCCGGCGGGCTGTTCACCGCCGTCGTCACCGAGGATGGCATCTACGATACATCTGATATCGAACGCGTCGCCGAACACGCCGACCTCGCGGCGTGGGATGACCGCTAACTCAACAGCAGTACATGAACGGGTACATCAGCGACACCCGGTCGTCGTCTTCGAGTTCGGTGTCGAGGCCGTCGAGGTGTTCGTTGAATCGGCCGTTGACGGCGACGCGGGCGAACGCACGGGTCTGTTCGCCCTCGGGGTTCTTGTTCCACGTTCCGGGCGGGTCGCCGTTCGACCGCACCCAGCCGTGAGCGGCCGCCTCGTCTTCGGTCTCGGCGATGAGTAACTCTGCCACGTCGTACGCCTCGAAGAAGGACTCGAGGAACGCACGGAGCGTCGACCCCTCGAAGGTGTACTCCAACTTCGGCTGGCCGACGGCGCTGCGGACGTGTCCCGTACAGTGAACTCTGACGGTCGTCGTCTCCGATTGCTCGGTCGTACTCGTCTCCGACTCCTCGCCGGTGAGGACGCCTGTATCGCTCATGTTTGAATGTAGGCACTCCGCACCCAAACGAACGGCCCCGAACATGTTCGGAACAGTCGACGCCTCACCGAGGGCTTATTTCCCGTCCGTCCTACGTCGGGACATGGGCGATAGAGCCTGCAAGCGCCGATTCTGTCCGGTCTGTGACGCGCCGGCGACGGACCTCGACCAGGAGTGCCCGGAGTGCGGCGAACCACTGGACGGTTAGCGGTAGGCAGGGTGGCTCTCGCCGACGACGCGCTCGAAGAGCCACATCACCGACAGGTGGACGGCAACCAAACCAACGACGCTCGCGACGATGATGGTCGCCTGCAACGGCGTCGACAGCAGTCCGAGCGAGACGATGAGCGTCGTCGCACACGCCGGCGCGTGATTGGTGTCGGTCGCTATCATCGCCCAACTGGTCGCGACGATAGAGAGGACACCGCTCGTGGCCAACCGCAACCCGTCGGTCGACAGCGCGGGCGGCAGCGTCGTCAGCGTGACGCCCGGTGCAACGGCCCAGTACGCGCCCAATCCCGCGATGGCACCGATGACGTGACTTCCGACGACGCGGTAGGCGTGGGTCCGCTCGCCGCGGCGGTCGAATGCGAGGATGTACGCCGACGGGCCGAGACTCGGGAAGACGAACGGCTGGCCGCTCGCCCACGCGACGGCGCCCAACACCGTAAACAGTAGTCCTGCGTAGAGACTCGTCCCGACTCGGCGTCGCATACCTCGCCGTCCGTCGCCGTGGTTCAAAACCCTCCGATTCTCGGCCGGAAAACTGACCGACTCTGAAACCCAACCGACGGAACCACTGGTGGCTGCACCTCCCGAACTAAATACGCTTCGCCGGTCCACGGTGGCTGTGGCTCGTCGGGTGTTTATAACCGGTACCGGCGTGAAGGCGGAAACGGATGAAACGAAACACCCCCGCTGACGCCCTCTCTCGCCGACGAGTCCTGTCGTCGGTCGTGGCTGCCGGAGCGATTTCCGTGGCCGGCTGTACGACGACGCTCCCGCCGTTGGGCCAGCGCGTCCGGTTCGGCCGCATCGACTTCCCACCGTCGGACCCGCCGGCGTACCGCAGGTGGATTCCCACCCGGTCGGCGCTTCCCGAGGACCACGCGGCGGCGACCCACGCCGCTCGTCCCGGAACCCTCCCGCCGGGGACGATCGGTCGCGGGCTATTCGTCGGCCCGTCCGATTACCTCGGCACCGACTTCGACGAGTACGAACGTGCGGTCGCCGCCGGTGGTGCGTTCGTCTTCGAGGGGTCGACCGGTCCGGATGTCGTCGCCGACGCTCTCGACGGCACCGGTTACGAACCCGCCGGTAGCTACGAATCCTACACGCTCTACGACAGAGACGACACGCCGCGTGCGGTCGCCGTCACCGACGGGGCCGTCATCTGGGCGCAGGGTGAGAACCGTCACCGCTCCATCGAAGTCGCCGCCGACGTCGGCGCTGGCCGCATCGACCGTCGGCACGAGACCGACGACGACTTCGAAGCGATGACGAACGCGATGGGGACGAACGATTTCGACATCATCGACGGTCTCGATCTCGGGTTGGAGTCGACTGCCGACGCCCTCGTCACCGGCACGTCCCACGCCTACCGGGAGGACACTGCGTACTTCCGGAGTCAGCACCTCTTCGAGAGCGCCGAGTCGGTTCCGGAGGAGTCGATCAAACGGGAACTCCGTGCCAGCGAGACCGCAGTCAGAGCCGAGGCTGTCGACGTGCGAACGGAGGGACGGCGTGTGATCATCGAGACCAGAACCGACGGTTCGGATATCGGTGTCGACTGGCGAACGCCACAGATTACGTGGGGAGCCGACCACGACCCCGACTCCGGAACGGTGACCCTCCGCCACGAGGCTGGCCATCCGGTCGACGCCGAGGCGCTGGTCGTGTCGAAACGGGAAACCGGGGCGTCCAACAGCGGGTTCCCGGAGGCCGACGGCCGGCAGTTCGCCGAGGCCTACGACACCGTCGAACCGGGAGACACCCTTGAGGTCACTGTCGGGGAGTCGACGGTCTCAGTGTTCGTCTCGTTCCGCCCGTCCGAACACCGAACCAGCCGACTGTTAACCTACAACCTGTCGTGACTGCTATCGATGTCTCCACTCGGACGTGCGCCAACGACGCTGCAGGAACGCTTTCGGTCGGCGTCCGCGAAGCGAGCGGTGAACTATTTGTATCTCCCCCGAGAGGCACGGCCGTGAGCGGACCGTCAGATCCCGCCCTCGGAACCGTCGTCGGACTCCTCGACGATGACTATGTCCGGACGGTGCTGGAGGCGACCGCTCGGAAACCGCACTCGACGGCCGAACTCGCCGAGGTGGCCGACGTGTCAAGACAGACGGTGTACCGCCGGCTCGAGGGGCTGAAGGCGGCCGGCCTCGTGGCCGAATCCACACGCCCCCGGGCTGACGGTCACCACGAGACCGTCTACGAGGCGGCACTGTCGGAACTCCGGGTCGAACTCACCGACGAGGGGTTCTCGTTCACCATCGACCTCGAACCGCCCGAATCCGACGCCGCCGACGAACTCACGAAACTGTGGGAGGGGTTCCGATCATGACACTGCTGGGCTTCGAACCGGTCGTTCTCGTGTTGATGGCGTTCGCGGCCGCGTCGGTCGCTCTCGGCCTGTTCATCAGCTATCAGGCCTATCGCGGCCTGCGACGGAACGACAGCAGACAGATGCTGTATCTCTCCGTCGGGATGATTCTCCTGTTCGGCGTCGCCTACGGCTTGGCGTTTATCACCTCGGTGTTCCTGCAGTTCCGCATCCTGCCGTTGATATATCAGGATGCGCTCCGCGTCGGTGTCCGCATCGCGCAGTTCGTCGGCTTGGTCTGTATCGCCTACTCGATGTACGCCTCCCGGTGACCTCCGCTCGCGGCGTCGGCGTTCCGATGTCGTGGAGACGACCTTGCCGATTCGGTTACTCGACCCGTTGACAAATTTTATCAAGAATGCGTGGGAGGATGCACACTGCATGACGCGCGCACTCAAGGGCTCCGGGTTTCTGGGGCTCGCAGTGATGATGGCGGTGGGGTTGCATCAGTTCGTAATTCTGTCAGGTGGGGACGCCGTCCCGGGGTGGATGATTGGCGGTCACGCACACCTCGGTGTACTCTCGATTCTGGCAATCGTAATGGGGTTCGCCGTCCCTGCACTCGGTGTCACCGGGAACCTCCGGACGGCCGTAACCGGACTGTTCATCGCAGGACAGTGGGGCATCCCCGGAATCGTCTGGCTGGGTGAGGGCTTCGGACTCATGTTCCTCATGCCGACCGGGTTCATCTGGGGCGGTGCACTCATCGTCTCGATGCTCATCATGTTCTACAAATCCGTCACACAACCCGGCGGCGCTGTCGGTGGTGGCCCATCGACTGTGGCACCCTCGGACGACTGACGGAAGCGACGACTGCCCTCCGATACGGGGCATCGGTTTTTCGCTGCGTTGAATCCCGGGGCATTGAAACCGCTCGGTCCCGAAAACACAACTCGGTGGCGGTGACGAAAGTTACCCCCTCTGAGCCCCTTGTGATGAGGGACTTTCTCCGAGCCACCGTTCCAGTTCTGATGAGACACCTCAACAGTCCGCCAGCAAGTAGCATCCGCGCGAGCGAAGCGAGCGCGGTTCTCCGCGCCGAACGCAGTGAGGCGCGGGTTGCGGGCTTGCCCGCAACCGTACCGTCGTGGCGGCTTCGCCGCCACGCACGGGACCGAGGGCCGACCAACGGGAGGCCCGACGTGTCTTTTTCATGAACGTTCGGAAGACGCCGTTGGCGTCTTCCGCAGCCCATCAGAAATCTCCGATTTCTGAGGGCGTTTTTGCCGGTCGCTCGCCCTCGGCGAGCGACCGTGCAAAAAGGTTCGCTAGAAGAACTTGAACAAATCGTCCCGCTGCTGTTCGTGGAGGTGGTGGCGAACGGCTTGATTGAGCGCTTCGATGTTGCCGCGTTTCGCCGAGATGGGTGCGAGAATCTCGTCGAACTGCTGCCAGGGGGTATAGAGGCCGAGGCGTTCGGCGAGGTCGTCGAGGCGTTCGTCGCGGTCGTCGACTTTGTCCATCTTGTTGACGGCGACGACGGTGGGGACGCCGAGTTCCTGCAGGAAGCCAAACATCTCGACGTCGTGTGGTATCTCCTCGGGGCCGGAGTGGCGGTCGATGATGTCGACGACGGCCTTTCCGTCGACGACCAACACGGCGACGAGAATGTTGTCGGCGTACTCCTCTACGTACTGGACCACGTCGCGTTTGATGTCCTCGCGGACCTCCTCGGGGACGCCGGACATGAATCCGAACCCGGGCAAGTCGGTGATGACGAAGTCCTCCGCGGCCCAGTCGTAGTGGTTGGGTTTCCGGGTGACGCCGGGGCTGCCGCCGGTGGCGAACTTCGAGTGGCCGGTGAGTTCCCGCATCAACGTCGATTTGCCGACGTTGGAGCGCCCGACGAGGACGACTTCGGCCTCCCGGTTCGGGCGTGTATCGAACATACCGTCGATTGACGGTTCGACCGGATAAGGAGCGCGGTCCTCGGTTCAGGCCGACTCGACGGCTTCGAGAACCGCCTCGTAGTCGGGTTCGTTCGTGGGGTCGTCGGCGACCCACTCGTAGACGACCGTTCCGTCACCGTCGAGAACGAAGACGGCGCGGTTGGCGATGTCGAACAGCCCGAGGTCGGGGATGTCGATTTCGAGGTCGTAGGCGCCGATGGCGTCGCCGGCCATGTCGCTGACGAGGTCGAACTCGATGCCGTGTTCCTCGCGGAAGGCGCCCTGTGAGAACGGCGAGTCGGCGCTGATACCGTACACCGTTGCGCCGGCGTCCTCGAAGTGTTCGAGCCGCTCTTGGAACGCCACCATCTCGTTGGTACACGGCGGGGTAAACGCGCCCGGGAAGAACGCCAACACGACCGGTCCGTCGCCGAGGTGGTCGGCGAGGTCGAACGATTCGTGGTCGCTGGTTCCAACCGTCGCGGTGAACGTCGGTGCGGAAGTTCCTGTCGAGACCATACACGTCGTACGGTTGGATTAAAGATAAACCCCGTCCCGTTCGTGTTCGGCCTGTCGGTTCGGTAGCGTTAACGCCCCTCGCTTCGATGGCCGCCTGTGCGACTCGTCCAGGTGACCATTCCCGCTGGGAAGCGACAGGCCGTACTCAGTGTCCTCGACGAGGAGGGTATCGACTACGTCGTCACCGAGGAGACGAGCGGCCGCGAGTACACCGCAGTCGCGTACTTCCCGCTTCCGACGAACGCGGTCGAACCCATCCTCGAAGAGCTCCGAGAGGTCGGTCTCGACCGCGAGGCGTACACGGTCGTGTTGAGCGCCGAAACAGTCGTCTCCGAACGGTTCGAACAACTGAAGGAGAGCTACGCGGAGAAGGAGGAAAGCGAAGAGCGCATCGCCAGACAGGAACTCGAAGCGCGCGCGGAGGAACTGGCGTCGTCGCTGCCGACCTACGTCGTGATGACGGTCGTCTCGGCGATTATCGCCACCGCGGGACTGCTGCTCGACTCTCCGGCGACGGTCGTAGGGTCGATGGTTATCGCCCCGCTCATCGGCCCGGCGATGGCCGCGGCGGTCGGCAGCGTCATCGACGACACGGACCTGTTCAGACGCGGCGCAGTACTGCAGTTGCTCGGCGTCGTCCTCTCTATCGTCGCGGCGACGGCCTTCGCCATCTTCGTCCAGACGACGAACCTCGTTCCGCCGGGGTTGGACCCGCTTGCGCTCTCGGAGGTCGAAGAGCGGCTGTCGCCGAACTTCCTGTCACTTGCGGTCGCAATCGGGGCCGGCGTCGCCGGTGCGGTGAGTTTGATGACCGGCGTCTCGGCGGCGCTGGTCGGCGTCATGATTGCCGTCGCGCTCATCCCGCCGGCGGCGACGGTCGGGATCGGCATCGCCTACGGCGAGCCGTCGCTGGCGCTCGGGTCGGCCGTCCTCGTCGCCGTCAACGTCCTCTCTATCAACCTCGCGGCGCTCGTCGTGTTGTGGTACTCCGGCTACCGGCCCCAGCAGTTCTTCCAGCGCGACCAGGCCCGTGTGGCGACGCTCAAGCGCGTCGTCTTTCTCGTCGGCGCCATCGCCGTCCTCTCGCTGTTCCTCGGCGGCGTCACGTTCGACTCCTATCAGACCGCCACCACCGAACAGGACATCCGTGCCGGCGTCGACGCCGAACTCGAGGACCCGGCCTACGACGGCTACGAACTCGTCGAACTCGAGGTGGGGACGACGAGCGAGTACGTCCTCTTCCACCGTCCCTCGGAGGTCGTCGTGACCGTCGGCGTCCCGCCCGATGCGCCACGGCCGGGGCTTGCGGCCGCTATCGACCAGCGACTGGCTGCCGAGTACGGTCTCGACGTGGACGTTCAGGTTCGGTACCTCGAAATCGAGGAGAGTTGATGGCTCAAAGGCCTCTTTGAGCTACCGTCGTTTATACGCTGTCTCCCACCGACTACCCTCGTGTATGTCCCCGAAGAAACTCTCGGCGCTCGTCGTGGCGACGGCCCTCCTCGCAGCGGGGTTGGTCGGCGCCGCGATGGTGATGCCGACTGGAGCACAGAACGCCGACGAAACGGCTGACCGGACGATCACCGTCGACGCGACCGGCGAGGCCGACGCCGCACCGAATCAGGCCGTCCTCCGAATCGCCGTGACTGCCGAAGGTGACGACCCCCAGACGGTTCGCGACGACCTCTCGACAGGCGCCGCGGACCTCCGTGAGAACCTCGCCAACGCGAACGTCTCCGAGGAGCAATACGAAACCGGCGAGTACCGCATCCGACAGGACCGCCGGCCGCCGCGTGAGGAACAGACCGCCGACGCCCCCGAGTACCGTGGCGCCCACGAATTCGAGGTGACGCTCGATGACCCCGACCGCGTCGGTGCGGTTATCGATGCCGCCGCGGACGCCGGTGCCGAAGTCAACCACGTCTCCTTTACGCTCTCGGATGAGCGCCGCGAGGAACTTCGTTCGGACGCCATCGCCGACGCGATGAGCGATGCGCGACTGCAGGCCGACACCATCGCGAACAACGGCGACCTCAGCGTCACCAGCGTCGCGAATGTCGACGCCTCCGAACAGCGGTACTCGCCGGTTCGATACGAGGCCGCCGCAGCGGGCGCGGCCGCCGACGGCACCTCGGTGTCCCCCGGCGATGTCACGGTCTCGTACAACGTCCGCGTGACCTACAACGCGACGACGAACTGACGGTCCACGCGGCACCTGCCGCGTCACTTGCTGTCCCTCGACAGCCCGCTTTTTATGTCCGCTCCGACCGTACTGAAGGTATGGACGAGACGACCGTCGACAGTTGGGGCGAGGCGATTCCGTTGGCGCGAGCGCTCGGCTACGACGGGTCCGTTCGGGTCTCCAAGGTCGACGAACCCACGCTCCCGACCGACCTCGACGTGGTCTCCTCGAACTTCCCGTGGTCTGTGCATAAGGGCGCCCTCGCCGTCTATCGGGAACGCGAACGCGGCGACCATCTCCAGATACGCGAGTACCCGGCGTTCTGGGTCGTCTCCCTGGACCACTACAACCCCCACTTCCGCCCGATCGAACACGCCACCGTCGATATCCCGGTCCACATGATTCTCGCCCTCGGGGCGCTGACCCCCGTTCGTGGCTACCGCTGGGTGTTCGGCGACCGGCTCCCCTCCCCCACCGCCGCGGTCGCCTTCTCGACGTCGACCATCGGGATGCTTCCGCGATTCGGCCGGAAACTGCTGTTCAGTTAGGCGGTCGCGGGACCGCCCGACACTCCACCGTACCGCTCGGAGCCGCCACGCTCAAACGACTCCTCCGACGACTGCTGACTGTGACCGCCCGCCACTGGATTCGTGTCCTCCTCGCAGTACTCGTGTACGGAACCGCAATCAGTATCGGCGGTGCCCTCTTCGTATCCGACCCCACCGACCCGATTCTCGTAGTCCCCGTCGGTGGTGGCCTCGCGGTTATCGCCCACGCCGTCCGGACGGCACAGCTGGACGAAGTCGGCTACGCCGTCGGGGGCATGTGGGCCACGATACTCGTCGTCTCGGTCGGCGTCGGCGTCGTCGAAACGGTCGCTCTTTCCGGCCGTTCCCTTGCGAGCGATTCGGTCGACGTGTTGGGGGCAGTGGTTGTTACGACCGTTCTTATCGTCGGATACGTAGTGGCGCTGAAACGCGCTTAGCGGAACATCGTTCGAGGTTGCCGCAGGCGACCTCGCTACTCACGGCGACCGCTGGCCGCCGTTCGTCAGCGGAACCTTCGGTTCCGCTCTACCCCTCAAACGGCAACTCGGCTTCGTACCCGACCGCATCGACTATCGCATCGACGACTTCTTCGACGCCCTCGCCGGTCTCGACGCTCATGTAGTGGTCGGCCTCGACGTCCGTCGAGCGGTCGGCCTTGTTGCAGACGACCACCACGGGAGCGTCGAACTGCGATTCGATGTCGGCGAGCAACTCCAGTTGATCATCGAGCGGGTAGCCACAGGCTCCGCTGGCGTCGACCATTACCAACACCGCGTCGGCGAGATGCGTCAGCGCCGAAACCGCCTGAGCCTCGATGGCGTTGCGCTCCTCGGCGGGCCTGTCGAGCAGTCCCGGCGTATCGACCAACTGATACCGGATTCGGTCGCGTTCGAGGTGGCCGACGTTGATTCCCGTCGTCGTGTAGGGGTAGGTGGCGGTCTCGTTGCGTGCGTTGGTCACGCTGTTGACGAACGAGGACTTGCCGACGTTGGGGTAGCCGGCGACGACGATGGCCGGTTCGTCGGCGCGGATGTCGGGGAGAACTTTTAGCGCGTCCCGTGCTTCGCTGATGGCCAAGAGGTCGTCTTCGACCTGCTCGGTCACGTCGGCGAGTCGGGCAAAGGCCTGCTTGCGGAGCTTTCGTGCGGTTTCGAGGTCGGCGTTGCGGATGCGACTGTGGTACTCCTCGCGAATCTTGTCACACTGCCGACTGGCCCACATGACCTCCGAGAGCCGCTGCCGGAGCGCGTCGACGCCCTCGACGTCCGTATCCGCCAGCGTCGCGTCGGCGAGTTCGTAGTAGAACTCGTCGACCAATTCGAAGTCGGGCCACGACGTGACGACGTTGCCGAGGTTGTCCGAGAGGATGTTCGAGGCGGTCTGGAGCATCGACTCCTGGGCCTCGAACCCGGACTTCGCTCGCCCCGCGCGTGCCGCCCGCGAGAACGCCTTGTCGACCAACTCCTCCGACCGGGGCGTGGTCGGAAGGTCTTCGAAGTGCATATCCTTGTTTGTACGTCCGGCCGTATAAGGGCCGTGTATCGGCGTTCGTCACGCTCCTCGGGGCGACCCTCGGCGGCCCCGCGGGCGTCCTCGGCGGACTCGGTATCTTCGTCGTCGGCGTGCTCGTCGCGTTCCTCTTCGCCACCGACAGCGCCATCGGCGGCGCGATTGGCGGGTTCCTCGCCGATTAAGTTCGTGGCACCCCAACGGCCGGTATGGCATCCATCGACGCCGACGCCCTGCTGCCGAACGACCGCGTGAAACAGGCCGTCCTCGCGGGTGACGTGACGCAACTCAGCCGCGGCGCCTCGAACCGCTATGCGACCGAAGGCGACACCTTCGCCATCGAGGAGACGACCTTCGAGGTGTCCAGCGTCGAGGAGCGCACGCTCGGCGATTTGACCGACGAGGACGCACAGCGGGAAGGCTCTGACTCACTGGAGGCGTACAAGGAGCGAATGAAGATGGTCCACGGCGGGAACTTCGAGTGGGACCCGACGAGCGAAATCGTCACCTACCGCTTCGAACGTCAGTAGTCGTCCGAACCGCCCATCAACACTTTTGCCAACACGCTCGTAGTCGGACGCATGATTGCCCCCGCAGAAGCCGTCCGCGAAGCCCTCTTGGACGTTTTCGAGGAGCGATACGAGGGCGCGGTGGTCTACGCCGATGCCGATGGGGAGACGGTTCTCCACGAAGGGCCCGTCCGAATCAAAGCCAACGGCTGGCTCGAACTCCCCAGCGGGCGACTGTTGTCGCCCGAGTCGGTCCACCACGTCGATACCTACGAGGCGACCGATTAGCGCCGCTTTCGCAACTCCGCTCGCAGGTCTTCGAGGTCCATCTCCTTCATCGACAGCAACACGAGCATGTGGTAGACGATGTCGGCGGCCTCGTGGGCCAACTCCTCGCGGTCGTCGTCTTTCGCCGCCAGAATCAGTTCGGTCGTCTCCTCGCCTAACTTCTCTAGCACCGCGTTCTCGCCTTTCTCGTGGGTGAAAAGCGAGGTTGTGTAGGAGTCCTCCGGCAGCTCCTCCTTGCGGGACTCGATGACGTCGAACAGTTCGTCGAGTACGTCGTCTGCGTCGTCCATCAGGCCATCACCTCCCGAACGTCGTCGAGTTCGTCGTACTCGTCGAGCGGTTCGCGATTGGCCTCGAACACCGACGCCTCGATTTCGATGTCGGCGTTCGTTCGGGCCGCAAGCGCCAGCGAGTCGCTCGGTCGGGCGTCGACGACCGCCTCGTCCCGCGGCGTCTCGAGGTGGAGGTCCGCGACGTAGGTGCCGTCGTCGAGACCGGAAACGACGACGCGCTCGACGCGCCCCCCGAGTTCCTCCATCACGTCCAACAGGAGGTCGTGGGTGAGCGGCCGGCCGATATCGGTGGCGTCGAGGCCCCGAGCGATGCTCGTCGCCTCCTCGACGCCGATGAAGATGGGCAACACCTCGTCGTCGCCCTCGACGCCGAGCGTCACGACCGCCGCGAGTCCCGAGGCGGTCTCGGCGACGCGAACCCCCTCGATGTGTGCGTTCATATAGTCGAGAGGTGACGGCGGTTGAAAAAGCCACTCGCTTGCGGGCGGTGACGATGTCGCTACCGGAAAAATGCCAGGCCGTGAACCCGTGAATCGTCGGTCAACTCCGGATGGAACGCCGTCCCGACGACGTTGTCCGCTCGGACGGCGACCGGCCGTCCATCGAACGTGGCGAGTACGTCGATTTGGTCGCCGACCTCGTCGATGGCCGGCGCGCGGATGAAAACGGCGGGAAACGGCTCTTCGAGACCGGTCACGTCGAGGCCCGCCTCGAAACTGTCCTTCTGTCGGCCGAAGGCGTTGCGGTCGACGCTCACGTCGAGGATGTCGAGCGTCGTCACGCGGTCGTCCTTGGCGTCGCGGCTGGCGACGATGAGGCCGGCACACGTGACCAACATCGGCTTGCCGGCCGCGGCGTGGGCGCGAATCTCCTCGTCGATGCCCTCCTCCCGAAGCAGTCGCGAAATCGTCGTCGACTCTCCGCCGGGCATGAGCAGTAGGTCACACTCCGGGACGACGCCGGCGGTCCGAATCTCCTCGACGGTGACCGACTCGCCGTGGCGCTCTGCGGCCCGGCGGATGGCCGCCGCGTGTTCGGCCACGTCGCCCTGTACCGCGATGACGCCCGCTGTGAGCATATGCGAGGTAGTCACCAGCGGTGGAAAAAGGACTCGAAACGGCCGGCCGCTACAGTTCGGGTTCGATGTAGATGGTCTTCACGCGGTCGTCCCGCTCGCGCATCGCCGCCTCCATCTCGCTGATGCCGGTGTTGACCTCCTCGGTCGTCAGCCCCGAATCGAAACTCACGTCGGCTGTGACGAGGACCTGACCCGACCCGATGAACATCGTCCGGAAGTCGTCGACGTGGGTGACGCTCTCTTGGGATTCGACGATTCCCCGGAGGTCACTTTCGACGTCGCTCGCGAGGCTCTCGCCGAGAATGAGCCGTTTGTTCTCGATGGCCAACAGCACCGCAAAGCCCATCAGCAACACGCCGATGACGACCGCGCTGAAAGCGTCGTAGATGGGGTTCTCGGTGATGCGTGTGGCGACGATACCGAACAGCGCGACGACCAACCCCGCGAGAGCGACGGTGTCCTCGGTGAACGCCGTCAGCGTCGTCAGGTCGCTCGTCCGGTCGAAGGCCTCCCGGTAGCCCGACCAGCCGTAGGTCTCCATCTGTCGCCGGAGTTCGGAGTTTGCCTTCACGAACGCGTAGGTCTCGAAGGCGATGCCGCCCAAGAGGATGGCGACGACAATCCAGAAGGGGTCAACCGGCGGCGTGATGTCGATTGTGTAGCCGAGGAACTCCGCGGGACCGGCTTCCGTTTCGTGGCCGCCCGCTCTGACCTCGCTGATGCCGTGTTTGAGGCTCTCCCAGCCGGCGATGCCGAACAGCAGCACCGAGACGAGAAAGGCATAGAAGAACTGCGCTTTCCCGTAACCGAACGGGTGTCTCCTGCTCGCGTCCTGTTGGCTGTACTTGATGCCGACCAACAGCAACACCTGATTGCCGGTGTCGGAGATGGAGTGATACGTCTCGGCCAGCATCGAGGGGCTTCCGGTCAACAGAAAGCCGATGAACTTCAGGACGGCGATACCGCCGTTGGCGAACATCGCCGCGAGGACGACGCCCGTACTACTGCCTGCCATAGGACTACCGTTCGGGGGCGCACACTAAGCGTTGGTGTCATGCGGCCGGGGGTTCTACCGCGGGTATGCTCGTCGTCCTCTCCGACACTCACGGCCGTGACTCGGCGCGACTCGAGGGGCGGACCGCCGAAGCCGTCGACGCGGCCGACCTCGTTATCCACGCTGGCGACTACATGACCGAGACCGTCCTCGATGCCTTCGAGGCGCGCTGTGACATCCGTGGCGTCTACGGAAACAACGACCCGCCGGCGGTTCGGGAGCGCGTCCCCGCCGAGGAACTCGTCGAGTGGGCGGGACTCCGAATCGCGGTCGTCCACGGCCACGAACACACCGACACGGCGCTGTCGATGCTCGGCCGGCAGACCAATGCCGACCTCCTCGTGTTCGGTCACTCCCACGCGCCGGAGTTCCGCGACGGTCCCGTTCCGATGTTGAATCCGGGGAGTCACGCCGACCCGCGGTGGAACCGGCCCGGACACGCGGAGTTGGAGTTCGACGACGCGGCCGGTCGCGCCGAGGGACGACTCGTCGAACCCGCTGGCGAGGTGTTCGAGCGGTTCGTCGTCGACCCGCGGCCACTCGAGTAGCCGTCGCTCGGTGAGTGATAGAGGAAGAACGCGCCGAACGCCGGGCGGGGATGTCGGAGGGGTCGTCAGCGGGGATGGAGGGCCGAAGCGTTCAGCGCGTTCGGTACGTCTACCGGTGATAATAAGGCACCAACGGAAGGTCAAAAGGCGATTTGACGTATCGAAACGCCGGAACTACCGACCGCGGAGGTACGTCAGCGCGACGACGACGGTCAGCACCGTCGCCCCGCCGAGGAAGAACGCGACGCCCGGCTGTAGCCCCGCCCCGAACAGCGCGTCGAACAGCGGGTCGAGGAACTCGGCGGCGCCGTCCGCGGGTGTCGCCGCCTCCTCGGCGGTGGGCATCGGCGTCGCCGTCTCCGCGGTCGTCGACGCCTCTTCGGTCGGTACCGGCGTGTCCATCGGTTCGACGGTTCTCGTACTCTCGGTGGCCTCCGGTGCCGGCGTCTCCGTCACGTCGAAGGCGCCCACGTCGTTGCCCTCGGTGGTCGTCGCGGTTGCCTGCGGTGTCTGCTCTGGTGTTGGGGTCTGTGTCGCCTCTGCGGCCCCACCGGCTCCATCGGCGCCACCGTTTCCACCGCCGCCGGCGGGGGCGGCGCCTTCGGGGACGCCACCGAACAGTTCCTGGACGGCGAAGGCGCCGACGACGAGGGCGAGAAAGCCGCCGAACAGTCGCGACAGCGCCGCCCGGAGTCCCGAGGCGCGTTCCTTCTCGCCAGCGAAGATGACCAGCGGGCTGTCGGCGGGGCCGTAGACGCGCATCTCTCGGCCCTTCTCGGAGTAGGCCGTCCCGACGACTTCGATTGCGCCGGCGTCTTCGAGCTTTTCGAGGTGATACTGGGCGTTCTGCAGGGAGGTGTCGGCCCGGTCGGCGAGCTCTCCGGGTGGCGCCGGGTCCTCGTGGAGTTCAGCGAGGAGCCGACGGGCCGTCGTAGAGGAGAGCGCGGCCATCAGGTCGTCGGCCTCCTCGCTGTCGAGGCCGACGACCCGTGGCTCGCCGTCGGGAGAGACGTCCGGGCTGGAGGGCAGGAGGCTCATTGTCGTTCGTTTTTAACCGCGGGGCTAAGAACTTTGTTCTGCGGCGTCTCGCCGAGCGGCCGCCCCGAAACGACTTTGCGGTGGCGCGGTAACCGGCGAGTATGTTCCCCCTGCAGCTGCCCGAGGTCGACCCCGTCCTCGTCGGCATCATCGCGATACTGCTGCTCATCGTCTTCGCCTTCTTCCTGCTCATCCGGCGGACGCTGCTCAGCTTTTCCGAAGGGATGCGCGAAGGCCGGAAGTAGCCGCAGTTACGCCGCCCGCTCGATTCGCCGAACCGCGGCGTCGATGTCACCGTCGACGTCGAGGTGCGTACAGAACCGCACGAGGTGCTCTCCGAACGGCACGCCCAACACGTCTTCGTCTTCACAACGTTCGAGGAACGCCTCGGCCGGGTCTTCGGTTTCGACCAACACGATGTTCGTCTCCGGCTCTCGCGTCGACAGTCCCCGAATCGCTCCCACTCCCTCGGCCAGTCGCCGGGCGTTTTCGTGGTCGTCGGCCAGTCGCTTTCGGTTCTCCAACGCGAGGAGTCCGGGTGCGGCGACCATCCCGGCCTGTCGCATCCCGCCGCCGAACAGTTTCCGAACCCGGTGGGCCGCCTCGATGAACGCCTCGCTGCCGGCGAGCATCGACCCGACGGGCGCGCCGAGTCCCTTCGAGAGACAGCACATCACCGAATCGACCTCGCGAGCGAGACGAGCGGCGTCGGTCCCCAGTGCCGCCGCAGCGTTGAACAGTCGCGCCCCGTCGAGATGCACCGACACACCGTGGTCGCCCGCCACCTCGCAGGCGGCGTCGATTCGCTCTGCCGAGATGGCCGTCCCGCCCTTGCTGTTGTGGGTGTTCTCCAGACACAGCAACCCGGTTCCGGGGCGGTGGTCGTCGGCCTCGACGTACCCCTCACGAACCGCATCGGGCGTGACGACGCCGCGGTCGCCGCCGTCTATCGTCCGCGCCTGCAGGTCGGCGTGCTGTGCGAGGCCGCCCAACTCCCACTTGTAGACGTGGCTCTCGCGTTCGACGAGTACCTCTTGGCCCGGTTCGGTGTGGACCTTCGCGGCGATTTGGTTGCCCATCGTCCCCGAGGGAACGAACAGTGCGTCCTCCTTGCCGGCCAAATCGGCGAACGTCGATTCGAGGTCGTTTATCGTCGGGTCTTCGCCATACACGTCGTCGCCGACCGTGGCGTCGGCGGCGGCCTCCCGCATCGCAGGAGAGGGTTTCGTCACCGTGTCGCTGCGTAAATCTATCATACAGGATTACTGGTCGCTCCCGTCTTAGCGGTGGCGGGTCGACGGGTATCTCACGAGCACCGCCGGCCCGCGTCGTCGAGGGACCGTCGGACCGGCGGTTTTTAGCCGATGACGACTGACTCTCGGGTATGGACGTGAAGTCACGCCACCACCTCCGGTCGGACGAAATCAGCGAACTGGAGGCCGACCTCGCCGACCACCTCGGCGTCGACCTCGACGGAAACGACTACGAACGCGTCGAGTTCACCGATGTCGATCGCGAAGTCGTCCTCGTCGACGGCGACCCGCTCGTCGCCTCCTTCGACGGCGACCTCTTTCTCACGGTCCGCGGCGCCAACGAGTATCCGCCACAGAACCACGTCGTCACCGTCGACTCGGGAGCCATCTCCTTCGTCTCCGACGGCGCGAACGTGATGCGTCCGGGCATCACCGAAGCGACCGACGACATCGAACCCGGCGACCTCGTCGTCATCGTCGAGGAGACTCACAGCAAGGCCCTCGCCATCGGTCGGGCGGAGGCCGACGGCGACGACATGGTCGGCGACAGCGGGAAAGTCGTCGAGTCGCTGCACCACGTCGGCGACGACCTCTACGAGTTCCACGTCTAAAGCGACAACTCGGCGGTCTTGAGGCCGTGTGCCGCGACGAACTTCTCCAGTTCCTCCTTCCGTTCGCCCATCTCGGTCGGGTCGTGGCTGTCGGTGCCGGGAACGAACTCGACGCCGTATTCCGCCAGTACGTCGAGAAAGTCGGGATTGGGATGGAACTCGCCGTAGTCGGCGAGGATGCGGCCGGCGTTGAGTTCGAGTTTCGTTCGGGAGTCGGCGGCCGCCTCCGCGACCGCCCGGTAGTGGTCTTCGGTCGCGTACCCACGGAGGGCGGGGTTGCGCTCCACTAAATCGACGTGGGCTGCGATGTCGAACAACTCCGATTCCAGCAGCGAAACGGCCTCCTCGTAGAACGTGTCGACCAACCGCGAGCGCTCATCGTCGGTCTTCTTTTCGAAGTACGGTTCGATGTGGACGTTCATCCCGTCGAGGTGGTGGACGCTGCCGATGGCGTAGGCGAAATCGGCCTCGTCCAGAAACGTCGCAATCGTCTCCTCGTCCCGGGCGTCGTAGTCCATCTCGACGCCGTCGTACACGTCGACATCGAAGCGGTCGTCGACGGTCTCGATGGCGTCGCGTCGACGCTCGTAGGTCACGTCGAGGTTGAAGCCGAGCGCCTTCTTCGCGCGCTTCTGGGCCGGCCGCGAGGAGACGTTGCAGTGGTCGGCGAAGCCGATGGCGTCGAGGCCGGCGTCTTCGGCGGCGCTGCACATCGACCACATGAAGCGGCCGTCGGAGTACGTCGAGTGGGTGTGATAGTCGACCCGCACGACTCGACTGTCGTCGCGGGGTTCCTTTAACCCGCTGGCGTCCCTACGTGGAGTATGCGCGTCGTCTCACTGCTGCCCTCGGCGACCGAAATCGTCTACGCCCTCGGCGTCGAACCCGTCGGAACCTCCCACGAGTGCGATTACCCGCCGGAAGCGACCGGGGTGCCGTCCGTCGTCGAATCCCGAATCGACGCCTCCGCGTCCAGCGCCGACATCGACCAACAGGTCCAACAGGCCGAATCTGACGGCGGCGTCTACGCCATCGACCGCGAGGCGCTGTCCGAAGCCAACCCCGACCTCGTCATCTCACAGGGCATCTGTGAGGTGTGTGCCGTCGACACCGTCGTCGTCGAGGAGGCCATTGCGGACCTTGGATTGGACTGTGAGTTGCTGACGACCGACCCCCACAGCCTCGGTGACATCTTCGAAGACATCGAGCGAATCGGTGCGGCGCTGGGTCGGGAGGAGCGCGCCGAGAGCCTCCTCGCCGACCTCCGTGGTCGCGTCGAGGCGGTCGAAGAGCGCGTCAGCGACACGGACGACCGACCGGAGGTGGCCATCCTCGATTGGCTCGACCCCGCGATGGTCGCCGGCCACTGGGTACCCGAGTTGGTCGAGTTGGCCGGCGGCCGCTACGGACTCGCCGACCCCGGCGACGCCTCGACGCCGCGGGAGTGGGCCGAAATCCGCGAGTACGACCCCGACGTCCTCGTCGCGGCGCCGTGTGGGTTCGAACTGGAACAGACGTTCGAGAACCTCACGGACCTGACCGACCGGCCGAGGTTCGACGACCTCCGGGCGGTTGAGACCAACCGCGCCTACGCGATGGACGGCCACCACCTGATGAACCGACCCGGGCCGCGGGTCGTCGACACACTGGAGACGCTGGCGGCACTGCTGCATCCCGAGACGTTCGAAGCGCCCGAGGAGTGGGCGGCACGACCGCTCGCCCGGACGACGGTATGACACTGTCGTTGCCGTCGGAACTCAGAGGGGAGATACTCGCCCACGCCCGCGAGGGCGCCCCCGAGGAAGTCGTCGGCGTGTTGGCCGGTGACCACGGCACCGAAACATCGACTGTTCAGCGGTGCTATCGGGCCGACAACGCCGCTGCGACGCCGCGGACGCGCTACGAAATCGCACCGACCGAGGAACTCGACCTCCTGGAACGCATCGACGCGGCGGGATTGGACGTGGTCGGCTTCTATCACTCCCACCCTCGGGGGCCGGCCGAACCGAGCGACACCGACGCCCGACTGGCGGCGTGGCCCGACCGCTCCTACGTCATCGTCTCGCTTTCTGGCGATGCAGAACTCGGCAGTTGGCGCTGGCGCGGCGAGCGATTCGAGCGCGAGGAGATACGCGCCCCCTGAGACCGCTCAGATGGCGCAGGTCTCGGTGTACTCCACGTCGTGTATCGACTCGATTCCCCCCTCACCGTCGCCACAGACCGGACAGTCGGGGCGTCGCTCGATTGTGATTTCCTCGAAGGTCATGTCACCGGCGTCGTAGAACAGCATCCGACCGTCGAGCGTCTCGCCGTAGCCGAGGACGAGTTTGACGGCTTCGGTCGCCTGAATGCAGCCGACCGTTCCGGGAAGCACGCCGAGGACACCGGCCGTCGCACAGTCGGGGACGGTGCCCGCCGGTGGCGCCTCGGGGAACAGACACCGATAGCAGGGGCCGTCGTCGTTCGCTTCGAACGTCGTTATCTGCCCCTCGAAGCGGAGAATCGCTCCGTGGGCGAAGGGGACGCCTGCGAGCGTACACGCGTCGTTGACGAGATACCGCGTCGCGAAGTTATCCGAACCGTCGACGACCACGTCGTAGGCTTCGAGCAGGCCCTCGATGTTGTCGGCGGTGACGCGCGTTTCGTGTGTCTCGACGGTCACGTCGGGGTTCTGTCGTTCGACGAACTCGCGGGCGGAGTCGACTTTCGGCCGCCCCACGTCGGTGTCGCCGTGGATGACCTGTCGCTGGAGGTTCGACCGCTCGACCACGTCGTCGTCGGCGATGCCGAGCGTGCCGACGCCCGCGGCGGCGAGATACTGGATAATGGGTGAGCCGAGGCCGCCCGCCCCGATGCACAGCACGTTCGCATCGAGGAGTTTCTTCTGTCCCTCCGGCCCCACGCCGTCCATGATGATGTGTCGGGAGTAGCGGTCGAGTTGCTCGGCATCCAACGAGAGGTCTGTCATGCCTCGCCATAGCGGTCGGAAATATAAATCCCCGAGGGTGGCCGCACCACTCACGAGCGTCGATTCGACTCGAAAACCGGAGTTTCAGCGTTGTGGTGCGGTTCAGTACTCGGGTTCGTCTCGGCTCTGTCGGAGCATCAACACGACGAGCGCAATCGGCGAGAGGAACGCGAGAACGAGTGCGATGCCGTACAGCGCCAACACGTCGTTGTCGGGGAGGCCGCTGTTGTCGCCCCCGCTCTCGCCACCGTTTCCACCGTCGCTGCCGTCGCTTTCGCCGTCTCCGCCCTCGCTGCCGCCGTCGCTGCCGTCGCCGCTGCTGCCGCCACCGCTGTCGCCACCGTCGGCCATCCCCATCTCGCCTTCGGTGATGTCGGGCGTTCCCTCGCCGCTGCCGACGGCGACGGCGCCTTTCATGCCCTGTGTCTGGTGGGGTTCACAGACGTACGTCGAGATGCCGTCACTCTCGAAGGTGACCGAGTAGGTCGTACCGGTGGTGTCGGTGAGTTCGCTGCCGTATCGCTCGCCGGACTCCTTTTCGACGACGTTGTGGAACCCCTGGTCCCACTCCCAGATAACCGTCGTCCCGGGGTCGACGTGAATCGCCGGCGGGTCGAAAACGAGGTTGCCGCCGGGGCCGACCGTGACTCGAACCTCGTCCTCGCCGGTCCGGTCGACGGTGCCTTCGAAGTTCGGTACGCCTTCGAACCAACCGCCGTAGTCGAACTCCTCCTGTGCGTATGCAGTCGTCGCCGAGGCCGACGCGGCGGCGGCCGCCGTCGCGCCAGCAGTAACGCGGACGAAGTCCCGTCGGCTCACGCCACCGGTGTCGTTCGTGGACATCCTTGTCGCCGCTTGTCGGGCGCGTTATATGAGGATTATCACTTCGAATTCCGCTGCGTGAATCACTCCGATTCGAAATCCAACGCGGCGGAGTTGATGCAGAACCGCTTACCGGTCGGTTCCGGCCCGTCGTCGAAGACGTGTCCGAGATGGCCTTCACAGCGGGCACAGACGACCTCGGTACGGACCATCCCGTGGCTGCGGTCTTCGCGTAACTCGACAGCGCTTTCCTCGGCGTCGTAGAAGGAGGGCCACCCCGAGTTCGAGTCGAACTTCGTCTCCGAGTCGAAGAGGACGGCGCCACAGCCGGCACAGCAGTAGTTGCCGTCGTCGTCCTTGCCGAGGTACTCGCCGGTGAACTTCGGTTCTGTGGCCTGCTCGCGGAGGATACGGTACTCCTCGTCGGTCAGCACCTCGCGCCACTCCTCGTCGGTCCGTGGTATGTCGTCGGCCATACCCCGCTTTGGGGAGCCAGCGGCTTCCGACTTCCGGCGGCGCGCTCGACGCCGCAAGGACAAAGAGGGCTCCGGCGGTGTCTCCGGATATGCGAGACGAAGCGGTGATTCGGGAGCGAATCGCGGAACTGGAGGCCCAGTACGACGACTACGACCCGCCGTCCTCGGAGTTCGAGGACACCGCCGAGGTCGCCATCCTCCGGGCCATCGAGGAACTGGAATGGGTCTTAGAGGAGTACGACGAGACAGCCGGGTTCACCACCTCCTGACCGCGAGGGAAGGCTTAACGGACGACCCAGCGTACTGTTCGGTATGACTCTCCTACAGCGCGTGGTCGTCCCGGTTGCGACCGAAGACGACGCGGCCGAGACGTGTGCGGCGCTTTCGCCGTATCTCGACGAAATCGAGCAGGTCGTCGCGGTCCACGTCATCGAGAAGGCCGGCGGCGGCATCGACAAGGCGCCGCTGGAGAAACGCCAAGAAGACGCCGAAGCCATCCTCGATGTCGTCGAAGACGCCCTCGGCGACGACGTGCCCGTCGAGCGGGATACGGCGTACGGAACCGATGTCGTCGAGACGCTGTTGGCGGAGGCGAACGGTCACGACGCGACGGCTATCGCCTTCGTCGCTCGCGAGGGAAGTCGACTCGTTCGACTGCTGTCGGGCGATACGTCGGTCCGACTCGTCACCGAGGCGACGCTGCCGGTCGTCGCGCTACCGAACGAGTGAGGCAGTCGCCGTGAGGACCACCGACGAGCGGGCGACCGAACACGAGAGACCGACCGTGATGGTCGCGCTGTCGAACCCCCGAACCGAACCGGCGCTGGTTTCGCTCGCGGCGGTGTGGGCGAAACACCACGACGGGCGGGTCCTCGCGATACATATCGTTCAGGTACCGGACCAGACGGCCCTGTCGGCCGCCGCGAAGAACCGCGAGCGAATCGACGCCGAGTCCGCCGAGCTGCTCGCGACCGCCAATGCCGACGCCGAAGCCGCCGGCGTCCCCATCGAGACGAAGACGGTACTCTCCCATCGCGGCCTCGCGGAGGTGTTCGACGCGGCACGAACGAACGACGCCGACGCCAAATTGCTGGTCGAGACGGGTGACGTGGAGGCGGCAATCGAAGCGGCGGCCGCAGACCACACCCTCGTCGTCGTCGGCGCGACTGAACGTGGGTTGCTCGCTCGCGTCGTCGGCGGGTCGCTCGCGCTGTCGGTGCTCGAAGACATCGAAACTCCGGTGGTACTCGCCGAACGACCGACTTCGCGGTCGCTTCGCGAACGGCTGTTTCGGCGCCGGTAGCGGTTGTCCCTGATAAACGACGGCTGAAAATTGGAGATACACTAAAGGCGGTTGCGTGGTACGGTCCGACACACCACGATGTCAGCCGACGAATACAAACTGATAGACGAACAGGTCGGACTCTGGGGTGCGGTCGCACTCTTGGTCGGGACGGCGCTGGGCATGAGCATCTTCATCGTCCCGACGCAGATGGCCGCGGCGGCCGGCCCGAGTATCACCGTCGCGATTCTCGTCTCCATCGTCCCGATGGTGCTCGGGGTACTGTTGCTGTTACAACTCGGCGGGGCGATTCCCGTCGCCGGCGGTATCTACGTCTACGGCTCGCGGCTGGTCGGCCCCTTCTGGGGGATGCTCGGCGTCTCGGTACCGGTGCTCGCGGTGTGGTCGTACCTACTCTTTGCCGCCGTCGGCTTCTCGGATTACCTCAACGGCTTGCTGGACACCCTCGGTATGGGGTCGGTCCCGACCGTCGCGGCGGTGTGGGGACTGCTCGGCCTGTTTCTCGTATTGAACTACGTCGGCGTCCAAATCGTCACGAAGGTCCAAATCGCGTTCGTCATCGCACTCATCCTCGGGATGGTCGCCTTCGTCGTCAGCGGGATTCCACACGTCGACACCGCGAACTACACGCCTGTGTTCCCCTCCGGCGAGGGCCAACCGTTCGCCGACAGTTTCGCGCCGTTCCTGCTGGCCGTCGTCACGCTGTATATCCCCTTCCAGGGGTTCGGCATGATAATCGAAATCGGCGAGGAACTCGAAAATCCCGTCGAGAACATCCCGCGCGTCCTCGCCATCGGGATGGCCATCGTGACGGTGCTCTCGATAGCTATCGTGTTCACGCTCATCGGGGCGATTCCGCTGGAGAACATGACCGTCTCGGGTGAACTCGGCGGCGAACCCGTCGAAGGCGGCCTCGCCGCGGTCGCGACGGGCGTCCTTCCGACGCCGATACTGCTGGTCGTCGGCGTCTCGGCGCTCATCGCCGCCGCGACGACCGTCAACACGCTGTTTACCTCCTACTCCCGAACCGTGATGCGGGCGGCCCGCGACGAGGTCGTCCCCGACGTGTTCGCGTCGGTCCACGACGACTACAACACGCCACACCGCGCCATCCTTCTGTTCGGCATCCCGCCGTTGCTCGCGGCGCCGTTCGTCGGCCAACTCGACGCCATCACGCCGCCCGACGTACTCGACTGGCTCGTCGTCGTCGTGGTCACCGGCATCTTCATCGCCTTCGCCATCGGCGGCGTCGCGCTGTGGAACCTCCCGAAGGTGTTCCCCCAACGCTACGAGTACTCCATCTACAAGCTCCCGATGCCCGTCCTCCGAATCGTCGCCGTCGGCAACGTCGTCGTCTCGGTGGCGTTCACCGTCCTCGTCGTCTCCAGTGCGCCCTCGGCGTTCGCCGTCGTCCTCGCGTGGATGGCGCTGTCGGCCGCGCTGTACTTCTACCGCATCCGCGCCTACGACAAGAAGGGCGTCGACCTCAAAGAGCGGATGGCACTGTTGCACAAACACGAACAGGTCGGCGGGTCGGACGACTGAATCCCCGCCGACCACCAATTGAAGCATCTCGAACTCCTATCGGAAGCCATGACAGAGACCGCGACGCTCGCAGGGGGCTGTTTCTGGTGTATCGAGGCCGCGCTGAAGGAACTCGACGGGGTGGCGTCGGTCGTCTCCGGCTACGCCGGCGGCCACGTCGAGGACCCCACCTACGAGGCCGTCTGCCGGGAGGAGACCGGCCACGCCGAGGCCGTCCAAGTCGAGTTCGACCCCGAAACCATCTCTTATCGGGACCTCTTGGAGGTGTTCTTCACCATCCACGACCCGACACAACTCAACCGACAGGGTCCGGACATCGGCACGCAGTACCGGTCGGCGGTGTTCTACCACGACGACGAGCAACGCGACACCGTCGAGTCGGTCATCGAGGACCTCCAGCCGCTGTACGACGACGACATCGTCACGGAGGTCGAACCGCTGGACGAGTTCTATCGCGCCGAGGAGTACCACCAGGACTACTTCGAGAAGAACCCCAACGACACCTACTGCGTCGTCAACATCAACCCGAAACTGAAGGAGATACGGGAGAAACACGCGGCGCTGTTGGCCGATTGAAGACGGCGGCCGTCCCGCATCTCTTTGTACCCTGGGGGAGACATTCCGTCCATGTACGACCGGATTCTTCTCCCGACCGATGGCAGCGACGCGAGCAACCGCGCAGTCGAGGAAGCCATCGGACTCGCCGAAGCGACGGGCGCGGAACTGCACGTCCTGTTCGTCGTCGAAGACATCCCCTACGCCCCGGAGATGATGGACGACGAGGTCGAAGCACGGCTTCGGAAAATCGGCGAGGACGCCCTCGAAGAGATTCGCACCCGCGCCGACAAGGCCGGCGTCGAAGTCGTCACCGACCTCGAAGAGGGGGCGCCGCATACGGCTATCCTCGGGTACGCCGACGAGGCCGACATCGACGCCATCGTGATGGGCACACACGGTCGAAGCGGGCTGGACCGCTACCTGCTCGGGAGCGTCACCGAACGCATCGTCCGCACCGCGGACGTGCCGGTGTTGACCGTCCGGATGTCTTCGGAGGGGTAGCCGTTCAGCGCAGGCCGAAGGAACGAAGCGAGCCGTAGGCGGCCAGCGCCGACAGCGCCACGGCGCCAGCCGCGACGCCGAGGAAAAGCGGGTCGGTCCGCACGCCGTACACCGCCGCCTGCAGCGCGCCGAAGCCGGACATCGCCGACAGCCACAGCAACGCGAGCCCGCCCAACGCGCCGCGGACGGTGACCCAGCCGTCGCCCGGCCCCTCGCTCGGGGCGTCGGCGTCGATTTCGCCGTCGTCCGTCCCGGATTCCATACCACGACGAGGGGCGTCGCGCCGATAAGCCCTCTCCCTCGCGATACACAGAGTAAAGTCACTGGCCTCGGGGGAACGTCTATGAGCGTCGAGTTGACCCGCGACGGTGCCGTTGCGACCATCACGATATCGAACCCCGAACGAAAAAACGCAGTCGACGCCCCGGCGTCGAAGGAGATGGCCGAACACGTCCACGACGCCGCCTACGACGACTCGGTTCGCTGTGTCGTCGTCACCGGCGAGGGTGACGCCTTCTGTTCCGGCCTCGATTTGGCCGGCGACATGGGCGGTGGCAGTCCCGCCGCGGAACTCGAACACGGACTCAACGCCATCGCCAGCGGCCTGATTCGGATGGAGAAACCGACCGTCGCGAAGGTTCCCGGCCCCGCAGTCGGCGCCGGCGGGTCGCTGGCGGCGGCCTGTGACTTCGTCTACGCCGCCGAGGACGCCTTTTTCGAGTGGGGCTTTACGAACATCGGCCTCGCTCCCGACACGGGCGCCACATACGTCCTGCCGCGACTCGTCGGCGTCCGGAAGGCCCTGGAGTTGCTCATCACCGGCGACCGAATCGGCGCCGAGGAGGCCGTCGAGTTGGGCGTCGCAAACGACGCGGTGCCGGCCGAGGAACTCGACTCGTTTGTCGCCGAGCGCGTCGAGACGCTCGCCGGCCGGCCGACGATGGCCGTCGGCGCCGCGAAACGACTCGTCTACCGGAGCCACCAGCGCTCCTTAGAGGAGACGCTTCGGGAGGAGGCGCTGGCCCAAGAGACGATGATAGACAGCGACGACTTCGCAGAGGGCGTCGCGGCGTTCATGGCCGACCGCGACCCGGAGTTCGAGGGGCAGTAGCGCCCTCCTGCGGTTGCCTCTGGGGTGGTCCGTGTCGACTAATGACATAAACCACCCCGCATTCGAGGCAGTAGGACGATTCTGTAGTAGGTGTCACGTGTAGTCGACCATGACACAGATTCGCGACGACAGCCGAGAGATGCGCATCAGCGAGGACACCGTCGGTGGTGGCTACTTCCGACACGCCGTCTACAACCACTGGGACCCCTACGAGGACATCTCCCAGGAACTCATCGAACAGGACCGCGAGCGAGCGATGTCGATGGACGGCGACGAGGAGGAGTTCTTCGACGTGGCGCAGTACCTCGCGCTGTTCGGCGCGGGCGAGGAGGCGGTCACCGAGGACCTCGCGCCGCTGATGATTGCACTCGGAGACATCAACGACCAGATGTTCGTCTCCAGCCAGATTTACGAGGAGGCCAAACACACCCAGTTCTTCGACCGCTACTGGCGGGAGGTCATCTATCCGGTCGCCGAGGAGCGCGGCTGGGAGAAAATCGCCCCCACCGACCAGCGGTTCTTCCCGGATGGCTACATCGAGCTGTTCGACCGCACCGAGGAAGCCATGCAAACGCTTCTGACCGACGACACCCCCGAAAACCGCGTGCGGGCGTACTGCCACTACCACCTCGTCGTCGAGAGCATTCTCGCCCAGACCGGCTACTACGGCCTCACGACCGCACTCGGGCCCGACGACGACGACCCGCTGACGCCGCCGGACCGCGAGACGCCGCACCTCGAAGGCCTCGTGAAGGGAATCAACTACATCCGGAGCGACGAGGGTCGACACGTCGGCTTCGGGATGCAGAAAGTCCAGAAACACCTCGCCGAGGACGGCGTCGACGAAGCGGTCGTCCAAGAGACGCTGATGGAGTTGATGCCGATGGTCGCCGAAACCGTCTCGGTCGGCGACAGCGTCATCGACCCGATGCCGCTCGTCAACTACGCTCGCGACAAACTCACCCGCCGCATCGACATCATCACCGACGCACAGGCCGAGATTCCGGACGTCGAGGAACTCGTCAAACTCGACGACGAACCTGCGGCCGCCGACTGATACGGGTCGCACCCGACGACGAACGAACCGCACGTTTCTTGTCCGTCTCACGCCTTCCATCTCCTAAATGGACGACACCGTGTTGCTCACCGGAGCCAAGGGCGCAGTCGGAACGGCCATCCGGGAAGGCATCGGCGACGACTACGACTGGCGCTACCTGTTTCACAACCCGCCGCCGTTCGACCCCGACCACCCGTATCTCGTCGGCGACGTGACCGACGAGGAACTGATGGCCGAGGCCTGCGAAGGCGTCTCCGCCGTGGTCCACCTCGCCGGTGACCCGCGACGCGACGCGCCGTGGGACTCCGTTCTCGACAACAACATCCACGGCACGAAGGTGCTGTACGACGCCGCAATCGACGCCGGCGTCGAGAAGTTCGTCTTCGCCTCCTCGAACCACGCCGTCGGCCACTTCGAGACCGACCGGAAACCCGACCTCTACCGGACCGACGACGAGTTCCGCCTCGACGGGACGGAACTGCCCCGTCCCGGGAACTTCTACGGCATCTCGAAGGCCACCGGCGAGACAATCGGTCGCTACTACCACGACGAACACGGCATCTCGGTGTGTAACATCCGCATCGGCAACCTCACCCGGAACCACCCGCCGAAGGAGTACGAACGCGGGCAGGCGATGTGGCTCTCCTATCGGGACTGTGCCCACATCCACGACTGTGCCTTGCAGGCCGACTACGACTACGAAATCGTCTACGGTATCTCCGACAACGACCGGAAGTACTACTCGCTGGAGCGCGCCAAGGAGGTCCTCGGCTACGAACCGCGGGACAACTCCGCGGAGTTCACCTTCGAGGGTGAACCGAAAAACGATACCGACAACTGACCGTCGCTACCCCTCACGTTCCGCCGGCTCGTCCGTCGACTCGATTTTCCGCAACCGTTCGACGCCGTCTATCTCCTCGATGCCCGCGACGACCGGGTCGGGGACGAGGTGGGCCCACTCCTCGCCGGCCAGTATTCGCCGTCGAATCTCCGATCCACAGAACTCCTCGCGGTTGTGCAGTGGCGTCCCCCGGACTTCATAGCCGTCCTCCTCGAAGAGCCGTTCGACGAAGGGATTGTTCGTGTAGGCCACCTCGAAACGGGGACACAGCGTTTCGATGTGTTTCACCCAGACGGCGTTTCGCTCCACGTCGGCGATGGGGATGAGGTAGGTCTTGGCGTCGACCTCGTCGAGGACGTTCTGGACCATCTGGACGCGCTCGCCGGACGTGAAGGGGTTGCGCTTCGTGTGTGACTGGCCGGCGCTGCCGATGCCGACGACGACCTCCTCGACCTCGTCGGCGATGCCTTCGACCAACCGACGGTGCCCCTCGTGAAACGGCTGGAACCGTCCGATGACTAACCCTCGCATGGCTACGCTCTCGGTGGCCGAACGGTTAGATTCCGGGGTAACTCACTCGAAGAGCCCGTCCACGTCGGCCTCCCGGGCCTGCCGCCGTTCGACGTGCTGGACGAGCCGTTTTCGGGCCGTCGGCGACCCACCGCGTAAGTAATCCAGCGTCAGCGTCACGAACGGACTCGTCTCGTTGCCCTCGGCGATATCGGCTTCGGCGTAGCCGACTCCCTGCTCGACGAGTTCGTCGCCGCGGGTTTCCGCGAGCGCCTCGGCAGCGATGCCGGCGGCGGGGAACTGCAAATCGGCCGTCGTGACGGCCTCGTCATCGATGTGGATTCGGGGTGGTCGCTCCCGCTCGCCCAGTTCGGGGTCGGCGGCGAGTTCGCGAAGCCACGCTCGAAGGTCGTCGTGGCCACAGCCCTCCAGATACTCGATGGCGCTTTCGGCCAACCCGACCGCTCCCGACCAGTTGCCGGTTCGGGCCTTGTGCGTCGCCGCCGTCGCCTGTACGAGTCCCTGCAGACAGTCGTCGCGCTCGCCAGCGGGTGCCTCCAGCCACCGATGTTCCCACGGCTCGTGAGCGGCGAGATAGTGGCCGGCGTTGAACAACGCCGCGCCGGCACGGAGGTGGTCCATACGCCGAGTTGGGGACGGGTCGGCAAAACTCCAGCGCGAGCAGTCGCTCGCCGTACAGCGTCGAGAGAAACGTCCGGACGGAGATTTGAACTCCGGTCCCTGGCTCCGCAAGCCAAGAGGATAGTCCACTACCCTACCCGGACTCATCTGTTCATACCCCGGTTCGACGTATAGGGGTTACGATTCGACAGCCACTACACCATCCGGCGACCAGTCGGTTCCCCGCCATCTACCCGTATATTTATTACAACGGGATTATAAGTGTGAATATAATGTCGGCCGGCGATGCAGTGGGGGACTCCTCGGGGGAGGATGCGGGGGTTAATCTCGACGGGGTGTCGAACCTCTTGGTGCTTGCACCGACGATGAGTAGCGCCGCTCGCCAGTCGTACTACGAGGCGCTGTTGCCGGAGCGGCCCTCGACGCTGGACGTGTTGGCCGTCGAGTATCGGCGCTCGCCGGACCAGTGGCTCGACGAGTGGCAGCAGTACGTCGGCGACCGCCCGCGGCAGTGTACCATCGTCAGCACCGACGAGACGACGCGGTCGGCGGCCGCGGCGAGCGGCGGTCCGGTCACCTACGGTCCGAACACCGCCGCCTGCGTCGAGAATCCGAGCGATTTGACGGGGTTGGGTATCACTGTCAGCGAGTATCTCTCCGAGCACGGCGGCCCGAACACGGTCGTCACGTTCGACTCGCTGACCGCGCTGTTGCAGTACGCCGACCTCCAGCGAGCGTTCCGGTTCCTCCACGTCCTCGCGAATCGCGTGAAGACGGCCGGGGCAGTCGCACACTTCCATATGGACCCCGGGGCCCACGACGACCGCGAGGTGGCGACGCTGTCGTCGCTGTTCGACGCCGTCGCGGAGTTCGACGACGGCGAGTGGTCGCTCCGGCGCCGGTAGCGACCGAGGGTTTTTGACCGAAGCCGCGACCAGAAACGCTATGTCGAAACGACGCCGTAGCGGCCGGTCGCACCGACAACGACAACGCTTTTCGGGTGGCCGTACTTGCCCTCCATAGCAATGGGCGCCATCGACGATATTTATGCGGAACTCGACGCGGACGTCGAGAAAGAGGAGTTCCGCGAGGCCGTCGAACAGAAGGTCGAACAGATGGGGGGATTGGCGGACGAGGAGACCGCCGCGATGCTCATCGCCCACGACCTCGACGGCGGCGAAGTCGAAACTATCGCGGACATCGAACCCGGGATGGACGAGGCGAAGTTCCTCGCGAAAGTGACGAGCGTCGGCGACCTTCGGACGTTCGAACGCGACGGCGAGGACGAAGACGGCACGGTGCTCAACATCGACGTGGCCGACGAGTCGGGGTCGGTTCGCGTGGCGCTGTGGGGCGAGGACGCCGTCGCGGGCGAGGAGGAACTGGAACCGGGACAGGTGTTGCGCGTGAAGGGCCGTCCGAAAGATGGCTACAACGGCCTCGAAGTGAGTGCCGACAGAGTCGAGGGCGAACCCGACGCGGATGTCGACGTGGAGGTCGGCGGCGAGGTGACTGCCGACTCGCTGACCATCGGCCAATCGGACGTGAACCTCCGGGGGGTCGTCCTCGACACCGACTCGATTCGGACCTTCGACCGCGACGACGGTTCGGAGGGCCGGGTGTCGAACCTGACGCTGGGCGACGAGACGGGTCGGGTCCGGGTGACGCTGTGGGACGAACGGGCCGACCGCGCCGAGGAACTCGACGCCGGCCAGAGCGTCGAGGTCGTCGACGGCTACGTCCGCGAACGCGACGGGGCGCTGGAACTGCACGTCGGCTCTCGTGGTGCCGTCGACGAACTCGAAGAGACTGTCGAGTTCGTCCCCGAAGCGACCGATATCGACGCCCTCGAACTCGACGAGACGGCCGACATCGCGGGCGTCGTTCGTTCGGCGGACCCGAAGCGGACCTTCGACCGTGACGACGGCTCCGAGGGACAGGTCCGCAACATCCGCCTGCAGGACAAGACCGGCGACATCCGCGTGGCGCTGTGGGGCGACAAAGCCGACCTCGACCTCGGACCCGGCGACGAAGTGTTCTGTGCGGAGGTGGAGATACAGGAGGGCTGGCAGGACGACCTCGAAGCCTCCGCCGGGTGGCGCTCGACGGTGACTGTCATCGACGGTGCGGAACCGGACCGCGGCGGTGATTCCGCCGGCCTCGACGAGTTCGCCAACGGCTCGAAGCCCACCTCAGGCGGGGAATCCGAGGAGACGGATGCCGACGACGGCGAGGAAAGCGACGATAGCGACGAGGAGACGTTCACCGGAACCGTCGTCCAGCCGGGTGACCCGGTCATCCTCGACAGCGGCGAGGAGACGTTACACGTCGAGACCGACGCCGACGTACACCTCGGCCAGGAAGTGACGGTTCGGGGTCGACGCGACGGCGAACGGTTCGTTGCCGACGACGTGTTCTAGGGTCGCGCCGCCTGCGTTACAGTTAAGGCCGACTCGGCCCGCGTGTGGGGTATGAGCGTCGAGCTACCGTTCGCTCCGGTCGATACCGTCATTCGCCGGAACGCGGGGAACCTGCGGGTCAGCGCCGAAGCCGCCGAGGAGCTCGCGCGTCGGGTTCAGACCCGTGGCGCCGAGTTGGCGGTCGAGGCTGCCGAACAGGCAACGGAGGACGGTCGAAAGACGCTGATGGCCGAGGACTTCGATGCCCCGGTCGTCGACAAAGACACCTTGGAGTTGCCGGTCGCGCCCATCGACCGAATCGCCCGACTCGACATCGACGACCGGTATCGGGTGTCGATGGACGCACGAATAGCACTCGCCGGCGTCCTCGAATCGTATGCCGACACCGTCGCCGCCGCGGCCGCCATCCTCGCGCGCCATGCTGACCGTCGAACCATCAAGGCCGAGGATGTCGAGACCTACTACGAACTCCAGCCCTACTTCGAATGAGGTTCGGCTACCGCGAGCGCTGCCTCGACCACGACACCGGTTCACGCCACCCAGAGACCGCCGACCGGCTTCGAGCCATCCGTCGCGGACTGAAGCGACGCCACGGTGTGGAGTACGAAGATGGCAGTTTCGCGGAGCGAGCGGCGCTGGAAGCCGTCCACGACCCCGACTACGTTGCGGAAGTCGAGGAGTTCTGTGCTGACGGGGGCGGAACGTGGGACGCCGACACCGTCGCCGTCGAAGCGACGTGGGATGCCGCCCGGGCGTCCGCGGGACTGGCCTGTTGGGCGGCCGAAGAGGCGCTGGACGGCGCCGACGGCCGACAGACTCCCTTCTCCATCGGTCGACCGCCGGGCCACCATGCCGAAACCGACGAGGCGATGGGGTTCTGTTTCTTCAACAACGCCGCCATCGCGGCCAACCGAGCGCTGAAGCGCGACGGCGTCGACCGCGTCGCCATCTTCGATTGGGACGTCCACCACGGCAACGGCACGCAGGACATCTGCTACGACGACCCGAACGTGTTCTACGCCTCGTTTCACGAACGCGGGCTGTTCCCGGGGACGGGCGACATCCTGGAGACGGGCGGCCCGAACGCCCGGAAGACGGTTCTCAACGCGCCGCTTCCCGGCGGTTGTGGCGACGTGGAGTACACCACCGCAGTCGACGACCTGCTCGCGCCCGCGCTCGACCGGTTCGACCCGGACCTGTTTCTCATCAGCGCGGGGTTCGACGCCCACCAACACGACCCCATCTCGCGGATGCGCGTCTCGACGGAGGGGTACGGCGTCCTCACCGACCGCATGCGGAGCATCGCAGAGGACAGCGACGCCGCGTTGGCGTTCATCCTCGAAGGCGGTTACGGTCTCGATGCGCTGTCCGACTCGGTGGGCATGGTCCACGAGACGTTCGATGGTCGCCAACCCGTCGAACCCGAGGGAGAAATCCTCTCGAAGGCCAAGCGAGTGCTCAACGACGTTCGTGACGCACACGACCTGTAGCCGGCGTCAGGGCCGCGGGTCGAAGTACGACGCCAACTCGGTGCCGAACTCCTCGGCCAGTTCCCCGATGTCACGGCCGGCAAGCAGGTCGTAGTCGTCTTCGAGTGCCGACTCGACGTGCGGCCCCAACGACACCTCGAACAGTTTCGATTCGACGAGTTCGGCGGGCGTTCGAGCCTCTCGAGGCCGTTCGACGACGTACCGTCCGTCCTCGTCGATGAACGGGCCGGCCACGCTCTCGTCGTCGTCGTAGGCGTCGTAGAACCCCTCGGCGTGAGAGCGGACGCCGACCGGTGGGCCGTCGTGGCGCTCGACGGCCGGCAACCTGGCGACGCCGCATTCGACGAACAGCACCGCCGTCTCGTCAGCGAACCGGGCGCTCCGAAGCGGTGCAAAGCCCGCGCGTTCGAGGGTGCCCTCGATGCCCGACAGCGACTTGTCGAGTTGGGGGTACAGTTGGTCCTCGACGATATCCGGGGTCTCGAAGCGGACGGCGACGGGTGCTGTCCCCCGGTCGGCGACGTGGTCTCGGATGTCGTTCGCTGAGAGGGGGTCGGGGTCTCGTGGGTCGAACAGTTCGATTCGAGGGTCGGCGAGCATCTCGCGGGCGTAGTGAATCAGTCGGCCGACGTTGCGTGGCGAGCAGACGGCGGCGACGTTGCGTTCGGGGTCGGTCGGGTCGATGACGACCAGCGGGTCGTCGAAGGATTTCGCCCCGTGGTCCTCGGGGTCGAGGTGAATCGGGGGGTTCCAGTCGGCGGCCGCTTCGAGTAGTTCGCGAAAGCCGCCGTACTCGACGACGAGCAGTTCGGTCAGAAACCCCGAAAACCCCTTCGTCCGGAGGTCGCTGCCGTAGGCGCCGACCGCACCGAGAAACGCCTTCGCCAGTCGAACGTCGTCGGCCAGCGAATCGATTCGCCCCTCCAGATACGCGGTGTGGAACGGCGTCCGGTCGACGGCCGAGCGGATGTTCGCGGCGTCATCGACGGCGTAGCAGGGCACACAGTCCACGTCGAAGCCGCGGTACTCGCCTTTGACGTAGGGGTGTTCGGCGAACTCCTCGTGGCCCTCCGGAACGACTTCGTGGCCGACCGCCAGCCCGTAGCGTTCGAGGTCCTCACGAGCGAGGTCCGGCGAAAACCGGACGAAGAGGTCGATGTCTCGGTCGCCGGCGAGCCACGTTCCGCGGGCGGTCGAACCGACCAGCCGCGTGTCCGCCTCGACGGGGAGGTCCTCGATGGCGCCCTCGGCACGAGCGGTGAGGTCGGCGACGACCCTCTCCAGGGCCTCGCGCTCCTCCGGTTGAGGGACGACCCGGTCGCGGACCTCCGAGACGACCGACTCGAATGTCATACTCGCGGTTGCGCCGTCGGCTGGTAAAGCGTGTCGATGCCGGGGCGAAGCGAAAGCCCTATTTGTCGTATCCGGGTATGAACGACTGCAACGTGCCGCCGTAGCTCAGTTGGTAGAGCACCTGGTTGTTACCCAGGTTGTCCCAGGTTCGAGACCTGGCGGCGGCGTGGTTCTCCGGTCGCTACACGGGTACCGATCGGTGTTCCAGTCGTCGTTTCCATTCTTACCACGCCTCCCGCAACACCGCTTCGAGTTCCTCGATGGTCGGATTCAGCCCGTCGGGACAGTACGGCATCAGCCCGTCGGTGTGAACGTCTTCGGCGATGTCGGTGAGATCGGATTCGTCCATGTCGTCGATTTCCCGCAGACTGCTCGGCAGTCCGAGGGCGTCGCGTATCGCTTCGACTTCTTCGACGACGGCCTCGGCGGTCGCTTCGGGCGTCCCACCGTCGACGCCGAGCCCTTCCGCCAGCAGGTCACGGCCGCCGTCGACCTCCGCGAACAGATACCGGAGGGCATGTGGTGCGATGATGCCGTGGGCACCGCCCTGCTGGATGTCGTAGCCGCGGGCGAGGCCGTGTCCGAAGGCGTGAATCAACGACAGCGTCAGCCCGTCCGGACGCGAACAGCCGTACTGGGCCAACACCGTCCCCACGACGGCGTCGTGTAGCGTCTCGTCGTCGCGGTCGCCCGCCCCGAGTGCGGGCAGTCCACGCGAGAGCAATCGCAAGGCTCGAACCGCGGTGCCGTCGGTTATCGGCGTCGCGGTGTTGGCGTACACCGTCTCGACGGCCTTGTCGAAGCCGTTCATCGCCGAGGCACACAGCACGCCGTGAGGCGTCGTCCGGAACAACTCGGGGTCGTAACACAGCGCCGCGGGCATCAACCGCTCGTCGTAGACGCCGCCGCGAATCAACTCCCCGCCGTCGCGGGTAGTGACGCTGCCTACCATCGAGAGGTCCGCACCCGCAAGCGTCGTCGGCACCGCAACGACCGGCCGGAGGTCACCCTCCGGCGCCGGAATCGACCCAGTGGCTTCGAAGGTCTCCCGGAGTTTCTCGTGGGCGGCCTCGGCGTCAGCGACGACAGCGATGATTTTCGCGATGTCGAGGCTGCTCCCGCCGCCGACCGCCACGAGGGCGTCGGCGTCGGATTCGGTGACACGGTCGGCGCCGTCAAACGCCGTCTCCAGCCGCTTTTCCGGCGTCGTCTCCGCGAACTCGCCGACGAGGCGGTCGCCGAGGCCGTCACGCAGGGGGTCCATGACTGCGGGGGTCGTCCCGACTGTCGTTCCCGTGACGACGAGCGCTCGCTCGACACCAAGCGCCTCAAGTTCCGCATCGAGGTGGCGCACGCAGTTCTTCCCGTAGCGGATGGTTCCGGGGTCGTACTCGAATCTGAACATACTGGCGTGTCGGGCGACAGGGGTTTGTGTGTTGGTGTGGAGACGACGACCGTCTTGCTCGGTGTCCCGTTTCGCACACCCTCATTTCGGGTCGAAAGCGTTTCGATGGGGCGTGATAGTGGTCGTTCGACTATTGTACACCCATGTTCCCCTCCGAAAGTGTGGGTTCTGTGAGGACGTGTGGACAGTCGAAGCCGAGTATCCTGTTCCAATGGCTCTCACTCCCTTCCCGAGACGACCGCTGACACGGACTGTTGTGGCGGTTCTCCAGTCCGATGCGAGATAATGGGGTGACGACACCGTTCCGACCCGAACTCCGAACTGCCGGCACACCCCATCGTTGGTAGGGTGTGCTCCGTCATTTGGGGTTTTCGAGAATGCTGTGTGTCGAGTCAGTATCCCCTCGTGGTCGTTGTACGCTGGCTGTTCCGGACCCCATCGCGCTCACTCGGACGGTTTCGAATACACAGCCTCCGAAGATGGTCACTTTTCGGCCAATCAGATGCCTGTGACTCAACGAGGCAACGCCAGAGACGTGTGTTCATTAGCAATTGGCCGAAACACGAGGGTGTTCTGTCGGCATACGTCTGTGGGTTTTATCGGGCACCCTGACGGGTGCGATGCCTCGGAGACTACTGACACACGCGAGCATTGATTGGGAAACACGCAGCGAACGCGTGGTGAGTCATGATGGGTGAGTTCCACGGGAATCAACACACTGACTCGGAGTATAATGAATACGAGTACGAGGATTTGGTGGAGGATGTCGCCGCACTAGCCGAAGAACTCGGTCGGTCGCCGACGACAGAAGACGCAAGCCAGGCGGACGGACTGCCTTCCATCGCCACGCTGTACAAGATTATTAAGGACGACTGGGTGAGCACGCTTCGGGACGCTGGCGTTGAGCCAACGAAGAACCAGCGTCGGTCGCTGCCAATTGACCGACGCGAGCGGATGCTCGAAGACTTACGACAGACGAACCGTGAGACAGAGGGGGACGTACTCCGACTCCGCCAGTATGATGAAAACGGGTCGTTCGATGGCAGTTCGATGAAGGTACGATTCGGGTCGTGGTCCGAGGCATGTACCGAAGCAGGGATTGACTGTGGAACGAGACACGGTGAACGGTGCGTTGGACCGAACGGCAACCAACTCGATAGCCGCCACGAACTGGCTGTTGCTCGGTATCTCGACGAAGCCGGAATCGAATACGAGACACATGTCGGAGTTGGGTCGACACGTTGGACGTGTGACTTCTACCTTCCAAATCAGTGCCTGTGGGTCGAAGTAGACGGATACGTTGCGGGTGAACGGCCGAACGAACGCATGTTCACACAGAAACTCGGCTACTACGCGTTTCGTGGAATGGATTTCGTGGTCGTCAAGACGCCTGAAGAGTTGAGAGAATCACTAGCCTCTACACGAACAGGAGACGATACCCGGCAAACCTAAGAGGGGGGAGCGGATATTCGGGTACACAAGGGCCCTTAGCTTAGTCTGGTCTAAAAGCCCCCGGCTCATATTCCTGTCAGTAATATCGGGCTGGTGCCCGCAGGATGGGACACCGGGTGAGCGCTGGTTCAAATCCGGCAGGGCCCATCCAGATTTTGCACGATTCGTAGCCAAAGGAATCGTGCGTATTAGCGTCCCTAAGATGGACTCCTCCCTTTCCATTCGATATTTGGGATATGATTTCGTTCGGAGTTCAACCAACCGTTAGATGCGGGTCGCCGCTGTCGTGCGTTCGCGAATAGTCGATACGAAGAGCCAGCAGCACGATGTCGAGTGGTTCGGCCGAGGTCCCGCAGGAGAAGTACGCGGCCGGTGGGCGTGAATTGCGGTTATCGATTCCCTTTGGGTCTGAAATATTTGATGTGGATACGACCGTCGATATGCTAGATACTCGATTCTCGCAGCCGCGGGTTTCGTCACCGCGAGCCGAACACTTCTAGGGCGTCTTTCTCTAAGCCGGATTTCGAGAACAGCGAGATGACATCTCCGGTTTGGATTTCGGTCTCGCCTTTCGGCGTAAGCATATCGCCGTCTCGTTCGATTCCGACGACCAACATCTCATCAGCGAGTAGCCCCTCATTGACTGCCTGCTCGATTGTCAGCCCTGCAACTTCTGCGCCCTCCGAGACCGTGAATTCGACGACCTCTGCGCCCCCTGCGAGACTCATGAAATCGGTCAGTGACGGACCGAGGGGGATGTCGTCCGGGCCGAATGGGTTGTACGGTTGGTGATACTCCTCTTCGATGACGCTCTCGTCTTCGATTTCTAAGCCGATATCCGATAACTCGCTCGCGATACGGCTGATGTCGCTGGTATTCGACCCGACTGCCGTGACTGTGAGGTTCGTTTTCCCCGTCATCAGTTCTCGGACCGACACGACACCGGAGACATCGAGGGCGGCTTGAGCGAGTCGGTCTCTGTCCGGAATCGGGGCCGTACAACTGAAGTGATAGGTGACGTGCCCCTCGATGGATTTGTAGTTGATGTCCGCGAGATACCCTCGCAGAATCCCCTCCGCTTCGAGCTGACGGATTCGATTTCGAATCGTTGCTGGCGTCACCTCCATCTCGTCGGCGATATCCGCGGCTGACGTGTTCCGGGCGTCACGCGCCAGGTGATAGAGGATTCGCTTATCGATCTCATCGGCCCGGTATTCCATACCGGAAATAGGGTTAGAACGCATAATTAATTCCCGATATACGCGTGGGCGAACCGCCGTTGTGGCACCCTTGATATATCATTACTCCACTAGGTATTCCGAATACTAAAAAATACTGTGCTTGTATTTCGCATCTCAAAAATTGAATACCAATATTTATGCCGTCTCGATAATCTAGGGGAGATAGCCCGCATTGACCACGACGAGATCGTCGGTCATCGTGGGTCCCGACCGGTGTAGACGCCAAACAACCCGACCAACCCATGACGCCATCCAACACTGACCCTCCCGACGACATCCCTGCTGACGTTGCTGAGACCCTCGAAGGGTTTAGCGACCACGAACTTCGGGAGGTCATTCATTACGCACAGCAACTCCTCGGAGACCATCCACCGCTGACGGATGCAATCGAGTCACGAACGGGCGAAGAGATCGTTCGTGTGGAAGACCACGACGAGTATGTCATCGTCGTCGTCAAGCGCCCCGATGAGACGGGCGAAGCTCGTGGCCCGTTCGCATATCGGGTCGATTGGGCACCGGACATTGAGGGTGGAGAAGGCAAGTATCGGTGGCATTACCTCGGGAAAGTTCACGGCGACTCCGGAGGCAACTGAGATGGTCGAGCAGTTCTTCCAGCGAGTCGTCATCCCCGTTGCTAACCGCGACGACGCGGCGGCGACGACTGCTGCACTCCTCCCCCATGTTGAAAATACGGATTCCACTGTGATCGCAGTCCATGTCATCGAAAAAGCCGGTGGGGCTCCCGACAAAGCATCCGTCGCTCAACTGGAGGAGCGCGCAGAGGACATCTTCAGCATCGTTACCGATGGGTTCGCGGATACCGGTGTATCCCTCTCAACGCGACTCCTCTATGGAACCGACATCGCGGCGTCCATCATCGACGCCGCTCACGAGAGCGACGCCAGTGCAATCGTGTTCACGCCCCGCGGCGGGAGCCGCTGGCGCAAACTACTGACCGGAGATGTAAGCCACAAACTCGTCGAAAACAGTGATATCCCGATTCTGGTTCTCCCGGACGAAGAGGTGAACGAGGCGTGAGAAAGACTGGACATCGACCGTGTGAACAGCCTACAAACAGATAATCTACACTACACATGTACATCATCATTGTTGGAGCCGGTGATATCGGAAGACCACTCATCGACATTGCCACTCGTGCCGGAAACGAAGTCGTGGTTATCGAGAGGGATTCACAGAAAGCCGACGCGGTCGCCAGCGAGTATGACTGCTTGGTGCTTAACGCCGATGCCACCACGAAAGAAACGCTCGCCGATGCCGGTGCTGGGCGTGCTGATGCGATAATCTCGACGACCGATCAGGACGCCACGAACGTCATGGTCTGTCTGCTCGCAAAAGAGTTCGATATTCCGGGAATCATGTCCGTCGTCCACAATCCCGAGCATATGAATCTCTTCCGGCAGATAGAGGTAAATACGATTGAAAACCCCCAGCAACTCATCGCTGGATACCTCTACCGGGCGGTCGCAAGGCCAGCCATCGTCGATTACATGCGAATCGGTGAGGATGCAGAAGTCTTCGAGATTACCGTCACGGAAGACGCTCCAATCGCTGGAAAGACACTCACCGAAGTGGGCGAGGAGAACCTCCTATCGGAGGATGTCCTCATCGTTGCAATCGAACGCGAAAGCGAAGACAAGCCGCTGACTCCCCGAGGGAAGACCCGAATCAACGCGAACGATTTGTTGACCGTCTATTCAGCGACCGGAGCGGACCCAGAACTCACCGACATCTTCGGCCATTACGAAGACCGAGCAGTGTGAGTGCTCAAAATGAAGATTTACAAATATGTCTAATACATCAATAGGCCGTCCCGGATTTCTGAGCACCTCGAAGACAGTCGTTAGAGACGTTGGCGCGCTTCAAGTCCTCATCGGCGGATTGATGGCGATACCGCTACTCGTCTCCCTGCTCTATCAAGAGTGGTACAGCGCACTCGCGTTCCTAATTGCTGCAGGGGTTACCGCGCTTGCTGGTGGAGCGGCGTACAAACTCTGTGAAGATGCGCCCGAACCGAAACGCCATCATGCGATGATCGTCGCGGCACTCGGGTGGTTCGTCACGGCGGCCTTCGGTGCTCTCCCGTTCATCATCGCGGCCTACATCACACCACACGCGGTACTGGAATCGTTCGTTCCAGCAGGGGCGAGCTATCAATCGAGTCTGCTCAACTTTCAGAACCCGCTACACGCCTTCTTCGAGAGCATGAGCGGGTATACGACCACCGGCCTCACCATGAGTGTCCACGAGCCATCGGTGGGCCATGGGTTCCTCTGGTATCGCTCACAGATGCAGTGGGTCGGCGGCGCAGGGATGATCGTCCTCTCGTTGGCGATTCTCCGACAGCCACACGGAACGGCCGGCATCTCGCTGTACCAGTCCGAAGCACGAAACGAGAAATTGCGGCCCAGTATCGTGGGCACAGCACGGGCAATTTGGAAGATCTACGTCGGTATCACTGCTCTGGTCGCCGTCTACCTCGCGGTGGCGACGTTCCTCGTCGCGCCAGGCTACGGCATCGAGAATACGATCTTCGATGCAATCAACCACGCCATGACCGGCCAGTCTACCGGCGGTTTCAGCACTCTCGACGATTCTATCGCCGGCTACGACTCGTATGCGATGGAGCTCGTCCACATCCCGGCGATGATTACTGGTGCAATCGCGATTCCGGTCTACTACGGGGTCCTTTCCGAGCGGGATTTCCGGGAGTTCACGCGTGACCCACAGGTCAGAGTGTTGTTCGGGCTGTTCGTCGTCGGTGTAATCGGCCTGTCGGCGTTTCTCGCCCGGTGGGTAGGCGTTCCGTATCACGGTGATCCGATAGGGTACGTCGGACGGGTAGCGACGAGTCAGGCGTTCCGTGACGGGCTCTTCCAGTACATTAGCGCGCAGACGACCACTGGATGGCAGACCTCTTCGATCGGTGACTGGAACAACGGCGCGGTCATGGTCATCGTTCTCGGTGCGATGTTACTCGGTGGCTCCGCCGGGGCGACCGTCGGGGGAATCAAAATCTTGCGTGGCTACATCATCGCTCGTGGGATTAGTTGGGAGGTCTCTCGAGTGTTCCTTCCGGGACACGCTATCGACGACCTCCGAATCGGTCAGCAGACGTTCAAGGCCGACGAGGCAAACGACGAAATTCGCGCGGCGACGACCTTCGCATTCGTATATCTCATATTGTTAGCTCTGTCGCTGTTCGTCCTGTTGGCGGTACTACCCTCGGATTTCACCCTCGCGGATGCAATCTTCGAAGTCGCGACTGCACAGGGTACTGTCGGTCTCTCCTCGGGGATTACCGGCCCGAGTATGCCGGTCGTTGCGGAAGTACTGTTCATCGTTCAGATGTGGATGGGGCGACTCGAAATTATCCCTGTCCTCGTCCTGATTAACAGTCTCCTCAGGAGGTGACCCGTATGTATCATCACAGTAGACCCAACACAACCGTACTCAATGTCCCCGGTCCGCCCGACTGTACCACTGTCAGTCGATTGTATCGCTAGCTGACTTTCACCGTTCCGATTCAACAACCAATGTACGTAATCATCATCGGCGCAGGCCGTACCGGGAGCACAGTCATCGACCTCGCAACCAAGGACGACCATGAGGTGGTCGTCATCGAACGCGACACGGAACTTGCCGAAGAGGTGAGTGCCACCTACGACTGTCTGGTCATCAACGCGGATGCAGCATCGAAGGACATCCTCCTCGAAGCCGGCATCGAGGAGGCGGATGCCCTCATCTCGACAACGGAGAGCGATTCGGTGAACCTCATGATAACCATGTTCGGGAAGCAATACGGGGTCGAGACGCTCGTCAGTTCGATAAACGACCCCGCACACATGGAACTCTTCGAGGACCTCGGCGTGAATCTCGTCGAGAGTCCCCACCGACTCAACGGCCAATACCTCTATCGTGCCGTCCAACACCCTGCGATTCAGGATTTCATGCCGGTTGCAGGTGAAGCCGAGATCTTCGAAGCCACGGTCGATGAGGGGGCACCAATCGACGGCCTCAGTCTCATCGATGCAGACAAAGAAGACCTGCTACCTGAAGAGACGATTATCGTGGCCATCGTACGGGACGACGAGTTACTTATCCCACAGGGGGACACCGGAATCCAAGCGGGTGATACTGTCACGGTATTTGCCAGAAACGGAGCGAGGAGTCCGATTACGGGAGTATTTACGAGGGACTAACATGCCGGATACCCCGGAGGAGCCTACCGTTCGAATCACCGCCCCAAGCCGGTCGTCCGGGTCGGATGATGAGTCCTATCTTCGTAGCGGCTCGCCTATTCAGACCCCGGAGTATATCGTCGTGGTTCCCGTTACCGACGCGCTGCTTGAGAGGCCGGGCATCAACGTCCGGCAATTCCTTCGGACAGCGGTTGCCCTTGCGGCGGATAACGACGGTCGGGTGCTCTTAGTTGGGATCGAGACCGTTGCGGGCGAAGCGGTTCTTGACACCGTTCGAGAGCATGTACAGACAGCGCAACCAACCGACGGCGAGAACACGGCAGTCGAGAACATCAAGCAACGACAGACACAGTTGGCAGAGATGGCTAATGTGGCCCAGGAACTCGACCCGGATGTCTCGGTCAATGCAGTCGTCCGGGCCGTAACAGACTCCACTCGAAGGATTCTCGATATCGTCGATGGTAACAATGAGACCGTCGTCTTGCTGTTACGCGGTACTGGACTCGATGAAGGATGGCTACTCAACCGAAGCACGATTGATGCGCTCTTGGCTGAGAGTGAGTGTGACGTATTCGTCGAAAATATGGGCACTCATGGGGGTGAGAACGCGCTGTACGTTCCGGACGTTGAGGAGCATACGGTCGCGTCCCTCGCCAAATCCGAATCGGAGTCGATCGAATCGATACTGCTACCGGTCGGAACTGGTCCACACGCTGCCCTTGCTGCGGAAGCAGCGCGCGCAGTGGCACGCGCCAGTGGTGCATCAATCACCGTGCTCCACGTCATATCGCCGACTGCATCTGCCGAGACGAGAGCCGACGGCGAGGACCTTCTGAAGTTCGCTGCATACATCCTCGGTTCCGAGGTGGCGGTTGAAACTGAACTCAAAGAGGCGTCTGATACGACCGATACGATTGTCCAAGAGGCGAAGACGTATGATTTCGTCTCGATAGGCTTCCCCGAGCAGAAATCCAGGCTGAAACAGTTGGTCTTTGGGTCGGTACAAGAGACGCTTTCAGAGTTACGTGGGACAACGGTACTCATGTCACGTGACTCGAATCGAACGATGCGTTCGCTCTACTATCGATGGAAACGCGGTATCACATCGACAGAGGACGACGGTGACTCCCGAAACTGATGACGTTCTGTCCGGGATGGTGAACGACGAACTACGATGAGAGTAAATACAGATACGGTCGGACGCGACGTTGGACGCATCGTTCAGGCGGTTTCGTTGATGATGCTCGTTTCTATCATCGTAGCAGCCGTCAATCAAGAATTCTACGCCATCCCCGCTTTCGTGGTCTCGGCGATTGTGATGGCGGGAATCGGAACCGGGTTGGTGTGGCGATATCGGGACGCAGAGCCACCGGAGAAACGGGAAGCAATGATTACCGCGGCGACCGCGTGGGCTGTGGTCGGCGTCCTCGGTGGACTACCTTTCATTCTCATCGCGTGGACGATTCAGTTCGACCCGTTTCCCGCCTGGGCGAATACACCCCCGATGGACGCGACGACGGCGGTGTTTCTCCACCCGCTCGATGCGGTGTTCGAGAGCATGAGTGGCTTCACCGGAACCGGGCTGACGATGGCCGCCGTCGAAGAGAAACTCCCACGCTCGCTACACTGGTGGCGGTCGTTCATCGAATGGGTCGGTGGCGTCGGGGTCATCGTCCTCACTGTCGCAATCCTCCGGCGGGGTGGCGGGAGTAGTGGGTCCTATACCCTCTATGAGAGCGAAGCGCGCTCGGAGAAGATTCACCCGAGCATCGTAACGACAGTACAGGAAATCTGGAAGATTTTCGTGGGCCTCACCGTTGGCTCGATCGTCCTGTTTCTCCTCGTCGGGATGCCGTTGTGGGACGCAATCAACCACGGGATGACCGGAATTGCGACGGGCGGGTTCTCCGTCCACGCGGATTCCATCGGACACTACAACAGCCCGCGAATCGAGTATGCGACGGTCCCGATAATGGTTGCAGGAAGTATCGCCTTCCCCATCCACTATCTGATATTCAAAGGGAAGTTGCGGAATTTCTACACCGACTTGCAGACGCGGTGGGTGTTCCTCTGGTTTACCGCCGGGTCGCTCGCACTGACGGGGATTCTGTACGCGAACGGGCAGTACGCGACGCTCGAAGAGACGTTCAGGGTGAGTCTGTTCCAGTTCGTCTCTGCGACATCGAACACCGGCTTCGGGAGCGCGACGATCGGCGGCGGGACCGAACAGGTCTGGAGTGCTGGCGCGACGCTGATGGCGTGTCTGGGCATGCTCACCGGGGCAGCGGCTGGGTCGACGGTGAGTGGAATCAAACTGATTCGAGTGATTACGCTCGTCAAGGGAACGGTCTGGCAGATACAGGAGGTGTTCCGACCCAGCACTGCCGTCCGATATTTGCAGATTGGAGAGCGCAAACTCGACGAGAAACAGGCCCAGCGCGAATACACCGAAGCGACAGTCGTGTTCATCCTCTGGATTACGTGTTTGGTGATTGGCATCGCTGTCCTCCTCCGTGTTCTCTCCCCCGCACACCCGCTGGAATACGTCATCTTCGACGTGATGAGCGCACAGAGTAACGTCGGGTTGGATTCGGGAATTACCGGTCCGGAGATGCCCGATGCGGCAAAGGCGATGTTGATTATCAACATGTGGGTGGGCCGTCTAGAGATTATCCCGGTTGCGGTGCTGTTCGGGGCGGTTTTCCAGCGCCTTGACCTCTACCGTTAGCCGAGAAATCAACTGCGTTGTCGATCCCCTCGGCACCACACCACGCAACGAACTGCTTCAGTCGGTACCCATGTGCCTGAATGGTCGCATTCGTGAGTTCGTGGCGCCGTTGTCGCGGTACATCTGCCGTGTTTCTGTCGGTGAACGTGATTTCAGTTCGTCCGCCATTGGCCTGTTTGGCGAAGCCACTCACAGCGAGCCGGCGCCTTGCCGACCGGTCATGTCGGTCGGAGTGAGGGCGTACCACTCGAAGGAGATTTCGGAGGGGTCGGGGCTGAACACGTCGACGGAGGCGAGTTTGCTGTCGGCGAAGACGGCGTGTACGTCGCGGTCCCGAACCTCCTCCGCCGAGAGGCGCTTCAGGTGGCCGTCGACGACGACACTCCGCCAGCGGTCGGGGCGTTCGTATCGGGTGACGACCAGCGACACCGCCTTCGACTCTTCCAGTCGAGTCTGCTTTTGACTTCCTTCGAACGACGACATGTGGAGGTACAGTTCTCGCCGCTCGGCGTCGTACCCGTAGGACATCGGGACGGCATACGGCCCTTCACTACCGAACGCGAGGACGCCGTAGCCGGCCGCGTCGAGGAACGCATCGATTTCCGCGTCGGTCATCTCCGTCGTCGTCGTCGCCTCCGCCTCCGGGGTGTCTTCGGTGTCCTCCGGTTTCGGTTCGGTCGCCGCTGTAGCTGTCGTTTCGTCGGACTCGCCCGGTTCGATGACCTTCGTGAAGAGGGATTTCAGCATGTGAAGCGTCTGCTCGTCGGTCGCCGTCGGGTGGAGGTGGGCGTGGACATCCGCCCCCGCGCCTTGCAGCGTCGCGAGGACGGTGTTGAGAAACCGGTAGACGAGGTCGTCGTCGTGATACGGTAGGAGCGATTCGATGTCTCGGAGACAGATTCTCACTGTCCCCTCGGTTTCGTCCCACTTCTCGATGAGTCGGGAGAACGCGACCGAAATCCCCGTCAGGTCGTGCGGGTTGACTTTGAAGCCGTACAGCGGCGTCCCCGCTCCGACTTCAGAGGTCGTCGCTTCCTCGTCGGCCTGTGGGGTGGTGATGATGACCGCCGCCTCCGAGGGGTCGTGGAGCCGTTCCAACTGGACGTCGAGTGCCTCCCGGAGCGATTCGAACGACTGCGCCGCAGTGAACTGGACGACTCGGTACTCCCCGCTGGCGTCGTCGAATACGTCGGTACAGAACGCCTCGTCGGCGTCGAGCGGTGTCGATTCGAGATACAGGGTCGGTCCGACATCATCGTCGGCTCTGTCGCTGCGTGTCCCCATCGTGGGTCAACCCTGCGGACCGGTGGGGATACGTTTTGTCACTCCATCGGGTCGAAGATGTCGGGGTTCTCCGGCCCTTCCGCGGAGACCACCGCGAGGGCGCCCTTGCGGGCGACCCGCGAGAGCGCGTGGTCGACGAGTTTGAAGTCCCCGGGAACGGGGAACGACATCGTCGCGACACAGGCGCTTCCGGGGAGGACGGGCGTCGTCTGGACGTAGCGCATCGGTTCGCTGGCGAGGGCGCCCTGCTCCCAGACCTCGTCCCACACCGACCCGATGGGGTGGAAACTGCTGAAGAGGTTCGGCCCACCGACGCCGTAGAAGATTCGGGCCGTCTCGCCGGTCTGGACGTTCATCTCGGCGTAGTTGTCGGGCGTGATGGCGTACTTCTCGCCGTTCATGAGGACGTAGGTGGGGTCCTCCATCGCCATCCGCTCGAAGTCGAACTCGTGGTGGCCCTTCTGTCCCGTCGTGCCGTTCGTGTACAGTTCGTGTTGGCCGAGGTAGAACTCGTGGTCGACCGGCGGCAGCCCCTCCTCGGGTTCGACGAGGATGAGGCCGAACATCCCACTGGAGATGTGGTAGTCGACGTTCGCTACCGCACAGTGGTAGATGAACGCGCCGGGGTAGGTCACTTTGAATCGGAGATGTGCCTCCTCGCCGGGGGCGACGTTCGTCGCCTCCGCACCACCGCCCGGCCCGCGGGCAGCGTGGAAGTCGACGTTGTGGACCATCGAACTGTCCTCGTGATTGCGGATGGTGAGGTCGACGGTGTCGCCCACGCGGGTGCGGACGAGCGGGCCCGGAACCTGCCCGTCGAAGGTCATGTAGGTGAACGTGACGCCGGGTTCGACTTCCGCGACGACTTCCCGGGTTTCGAGCTCCACTTCGACGGTGGCGGGACTCGACCGCGTAATCGGTGCGGGGATGTCCCGAGGGTCGGCGGCGATTCGGTCGACGTCGACCGGCTTGGCCTCGTCAAGTTCTTCTTCGGTCTGGAGCGACAACGGGGAGGTTTGGACCTCTTCGGTCGTCAGCGAGCCGACCGTACAGCCTGCGAGGGCCATCGCCCCGCCGAGTCCGGCGGTCTGCAAAACACGTCGTCGAGTGGTCGTGGGCATCATTGTTCTACTAAATCATACGATATCTTATGTTATATACTAGAATACGGTTTCTCAATGGCCGAGAATCCGGTTCTATGGTTATATCGTAAACGTACGTTGTATGGTGTATGACCGAAACGACTACGGGCCGACCGCTCGGCCGCCGACGGTTTTTGCAGACGACCGCCCTCGCGGCGGGCGGGACGGCGTTGGTCGCCGCCCACCCTGCGGCCGCTCAGGCCGACGCTGACTTCGAGGAGTGGTTCGGCAACGTCTCGAACTACGAGGGCATCGTCGACATGCGCGGCGCGGAGACGGTGTCGGTCGCCGTCGGTGCGGCGGGCAACGGGGGCGGGTTCGCCTTCGAACCCGCCGCGGTCAGGGTCGACCCGGGAACGGAGGTGACCTGGGAGTGGACCGGCGAGGGTGGCGTCCACAACGTCGCCGCGGAGGACGGAAGCTACGAGAGTGAGATGGTTTCCGATGCCGGCGAGACGTTCGCCCACGCCTTCGACGGCGAGGGCGTTTCGCTGTACGCGTGTTCGCCGCACAAGACGATGGGGATGAAAGGCGCCGTCGTCGCCGGCGACATCGACGTCGGTGCATCCACGGCCGCCCCGGATTACGTCTCCCGTGAGCCGGAGTACGACGGCTGGTTCGACGGCGTTGACAACTTCGACGGAACCGTCGACATGCGGGGTCGGGAGGAGGTCCGAATCGCCGTCGATACCGACGGCGACGGTGCGCCCGTCTTCTCCCCGCCGGCGGTCCACGTCGACCCCGGAACGCGGGTCCTCTGGGAGTGGGCGGGAGACGGCGCTCACGCAATCGAGGCGTCCGACGGGAGCTACGCCAGCCCCGAGCAGTCCAGCGGGATGTGGGGGCTGGCGTTCGACGGCACCGGCATCAGCAAGTACGCTTCGTCGGTCCACGGCAATACTGGAATGCGCGGGGCCGTCGTGGTCGGTGACGTCTTCGAAGGCGTTCGCGAACTGACCGTCGAACAGGTGTCGCTGCTGGGAGTGTACGGTGCGGCCCTGCTGTCGCCGGTCGTCCTCGGCGTTCTCATGTGGGTTCGGTCGTGGTACAGGACCGAGGAGACGGAGCCGTTGCCGTCCCGGGCGCCCCCGAACTCCGGCGTGTAGGCGTTCGCCTTTCGTCGGGCATTGCCACGCTCGGGTGACCGAGTTACACGAGCAACTGGGGTTTGATACGGAATCACACCGTAGGTACTCCATGGAAGACTTCGATTTCGTCGTCGTCGGTTCGGGGTCGGGACTCGACGTGGCCAACGCCGCTGCCAACCAAGGGCAGTCGGTCGCCGTCGTGGAAAAGGGCCCGCTCGGGGGGACGTGTCTCAACCGGGGATGTATTCCCTCGAAACACCTGTTGTATCACGCGGACGTACTCGAAACCATCGAGCGGGCCGGGGAGTTCCACATCGACGCCGAGGTGAACGATGTGGAGTTCGCCGAACTCGTCCGGTCGGTCAACGAGGAGGTCTCGGAGGACGCCGAGTCGATTCGGCGTGGACTGCGCTCGTCGTCACAGCACGACCTGTTCGAGGGCGAGGGCCGGTTCGTCGACGACCGAACCCTCGAAATCGTCGGCGGCAACGACGAGGGGGCGCGACTCCGGGGTGAAACGGTGCTCATCGCGGCGGGAACGCGACCGGCCGTCCCGCCTATCGACGGCATCGAATCGGTCGATTACCTGACGAGTACCGAAGCCCTCCAGTTGGAGACGCCGCCGGAACACCTCGTCATCGTCGGCGGCGGCTACATCGCGGCTGAACTCGGCCACTTCTTCGGGACGTTCGGCAGCGACGTGACCATCGTCGGCCGGCGGCCGAACCTGCTTCCCGACGCCGACGAGGGGGTCGCGGCGGCGTTCACCGACCGCTATGCCGACCGCTTCACCGTCCACACCGGCCACACGGCGACGGCCGTCAGCGACGGCGGCGACTCGGTGACCGTCGAGGCAAAGCCCTACGAGTACGGCGACGACGGCGGCATCGTCGAGGGCGCCGACCCCGTCACCGCGACCGGCGATGAACTGCTCGTCGCCGCTGGCCGCGTGCCGAACTCGGACACGCTGAACGTCGAGGCGACGGGCGTCGAAACCGACGACCGGGGGTTCGTCGAGACCGACGAGTACCTGCGGACGACCGCCGACGGCGTGTGGGCGCTGGGCGACATCGTCGGGGAGTACCTGCTGAAACACAGCGCCAACCACGAAGCGCAGGCGGTCGCCCGGAACCTCTTCGGCGAGGAACTCCAGGCGGTCGACTACGAGGCGATGCCGTTCGCCGTCTTCGCCTCGCCGGAGGTCGCCGGTGTGGGGGCGACGGAAAGTGACCTCCGAGCCGACGGCGTCGAGTACGCCACCCGGACGTACCCTTACGACAAAACTGCCCGCGGGAGCGCCATGCGTGCCGAGGGGTTCGTGAAGGTACTCATCGACCTCGACGGCGAGATACTCGGCTGTCACATCGTCGGTCCCGAGGCGTCGAACCTGGTTCAGGAGGTCGTCGTCGCGATGAAAGCGGGGTCCGGGACGGTTCGGGACATCCGCGAGTCGGTTCACATCCACCCGGCGCTGTCCGAGGTGGTCCAGCGGGCGTTCGCCGGGCAGTTCACCCGCCCGGACGACGCCCACGGCCACGACCACTGACCGGCCGTGACTTTTGCCGCGTGGTTCCGACGACACACGACCGAATCGGCCTTTTGTACCGACTCGACGTATCCATCCCCGTAATGACGAACGCAGCAATCGTGATTCTCGCAGGCACCGAATCGCACGCCGACCGCGGCCGACTCGTCAACGGCCTCGAAGCGGCCAAGGAGTTCGCCGAAACCGACGGCGACGACGTCGAGTTGATTTTCGACGGCGCCGGCACCCAGTGGGTGCCCGAACTGGAGGACGAAGACCACCGACACCACGACCTGTATCTGTCGGTTCGGGAGGACGCTTCGGTCTGTGATTTCTGTTCAGGGGCCTTCGGCGTCGACGAGGCGGTACACGACGCCGGCGTCGTCGTCGCCGACGAGAACGACGGCCACCCGAGCATCCGCTCGCTCGTCGCCGACGACTACGAAATCATCACCTTCTAACGCTCACTCGACCGTTCGGCGCCCGACGACCGACTCCATCTCCAACTCGAAGAGGCTGAAATCGACCGCCTCGACGGCTTCGTCGAACAGCCGAAACGGCGGGAACCACTCCCTGAGCGTCGCCTCCTCGACGTCGCTTTCGAACTCGCGTACGGGCCCGCGGACCTGAATGCTCCAGGAATCGGCCGTCGAGGCCTCGTAGACGACGAACGTCGTCGTTCCCGTCGTCTCCAGGAACTGCCGTTTCTCGCTGTCGTCGTCGTGGCCACTCACTCTGAGCAGGAGTCGCTCCCCGTCGTAGTGGTAGCTCAACGGCACCGCGTAGGCGTCGTCGCCGTCAGCCAACCCCAACACCCCGTGTTCGCCGATTCGAAGGTACTCCTCGAGTTCGGCGTCGGTCATCCCGACGGTGTACACGTAGTCGACGTGTTTCATGTGGCTAGTACCACCCCCAGTCGCTTAAGCGGGTCCCCGGTCGGGGCGCGGCGTCGCCCTGCCAGTCACTCACGGTGGATTTCGACCGTGACCGCGCTGTGTTTGTACTCGGGAATCTTCGCGACGGGGTCCAACGTGTCGCCGGTGAGTCGGTTGATGAGCGGGTCGGCGTAGTGAAACGTCGCGAAGACGGTCCCCCGACGAATCGCCGGCGTGAGGTCGGCCTCGATGGTCACCGACCCCCGGTCGCTTTCGACGCGAACCGAATCGCCGTCGGCGATGTCGCGTCGCTCGGCGTCCTCGGGGTGTATCTGTAAGACGTCCTCGCCGCGCATGCGGACGAGCGTTTCCGACCGCCGCGTGAGCGCGCCGCTGTTGAAATGCTGGAGGACCCGGCCGGTCGTCAACACGAGTTCGTCGTCGGCGACTTCGTCGACGGGGTCGACGTGTTCGACCGCCCGGAGGTTCGCGGTTCGGCGTCCGGATTCGAACCGGTCGCTGTGGAGGACGCAGACGCCCTCCTCGGCACCCGCTGGAAACGGCCACCGCTGGCTTCCCGTCCCGATGCCGGCGTAGCTCATGCCGGCGTACTGTGGCAGCACTTCGGTGAGTTCCTCGAAGACGGCCTCGGGACCGTCGTACTCGAAGCGGACGCCATCGTCGGCTAACCCCTCGCCGAGTGCACACAGCACCGCGAGGTCGAGGCGGGCGTCGCCGGGCGGTTCGGTGTTGGGTCGCATCCGCATGACCTGTCGGTCGGTGTTGGTGACGGTTCCGGCCTTTTCGGCCCACGCGCTCCCCGGAAGAATCACGTCGGCGTACTCGGCGGTTTCGGTCTCGAAGAGGTCCAACACGACCAGACAGTCCAGTTTTTCGAAGCGCTCGCGGACGCGGTCGGCGTTCGGTTCCGTCACGGCGGGGTTTTCACCGAACACCAGCGCTCCGCGCAGGTCCTCGCCGAAGGCGTGTGTCATCTCGACTTCGGTGAGTCCCGGCGTCGCCGGCGGTTCGAACCCCCACACGTCGGCGGCGTCCTCGCGGGCCTCGGAATCGGTAACGGGGCGATACCCGGGCAGGACGTTCGGCAGCGCACCGACGTCGCCGGCGCCCTGGACGTTGTTCTGGCCGCGAAGCGGATTCACGCCCGTCCCGCGCTCGCCGACGTTGCCGGTCAAAAGGGCCAAGTTCAACAGCGCGTGGACGTTGTCGGTGCCGCAGTGGTGTTGGCTCATCCCCATCCCGGTGAAAATCGCTGCCCGGTCGGCCTCGGCGTACGCGCGGGCGGCCGCCCGGAGGTCGTCGGGGTCGACGCCCGCCTGCCGGGCGTTGTCGTCGACAGCAACGCCCTCGAGGAACTCGGCGAACGCGTCGACGCCCTCGACGCGCGTTTCGAGGAACGCCTCGTCCGTGAGGTCCTCCTCGACTATCACCTTCGCGACGGCGTTGAGAAGCGGGATGTCGAACCCCGGTTTGACCGGCAGGTGATGTGTGGCCGCCTTCGTGGTGTCGTTCTCTCGTGGGTCGACGTGAATCAGTTCGGTTCCGTCCCGAACCGCGGGCAGGAGATACGACCGGAAGATGATGGGGTGTTGCTCGGCGGGGTTCGCGCCGGCGACGAGGTAGGCGTCGGCCTCTTCGAGGTCCTCCAGCGTGTTCGTCATCGCGCCGGCGCCGAAGCGCTCGCCCATGGCGGCGACCGTCGAGGAGTGACACAACCGCGCGCAGTTGTCGACGTTGTTCGTCCCGAGACCCCGTGCCAGTTTCTGGAGGACGTAGTTCTCCTCGTTGGTGCAGTTCGAGGAGGCGAAAAACCCCAGCGCGTCGGGACCGTCGGTTTCGACGATTTCCGAGAAGGCCTCCGTAACCTCCTCCAGGGCCGTCTCCCAGGAGACGGGGACGAACGTCTCGCCGTCGCGGACGAGTGGCGTGGTCAGGCGGTCCTCGTGGTCGACGATTTCCCACGCCGCCGCTCCCTTCGGACAGATTTCTCCGCGGGTGTTGACGGGGCCCTTCCAGCCGGTCGCCTTCCCCGAATCCGGGTTGTACGTGATGCCACAGCCGACACCACAGTACGGACAGATGCTTTCACGTGGCTGTGTGGGTCGATTTGACACACGTCTAAATCGGCGTCACTCAACATTAGTGTTCACGCCCGACGGGTTACCCAACCGACAAAAACCGACCGCGAACCGACGCTATTCGTCGGCAGTGCTGATTCCCAGCGCGCGGTACAGCGGACAGAGGCCGGTCAGGCTCGTCCCGACGAGGACGGCCCCGACGACGAGCGCGATGATGCCTGCCGTCAAGCCGAGTTCGAGAACGTTTGCGACGGCCGCGATACCGACGGCCGCGAGCAGTGCGCCAACCGCGAGCCGAACCCGTCCGTCGAGTACGCCGATATTTCGCTCCATGCACAATAATACGCACGCAACGATGTTAAAGATGGCCCTGCCAGCAGCGTGTTCACAGTTCCTCCGTGTCGGCCCAGACGGCGGGGAGCCGCGCGTAGACGGCCGCGTTGGTCGCGAGAGCGTCGACCGTGATGTACTCGTCGACAGCGTGGACCGTGTCGGTTCCAGCCGCGAACTCGACGGTCGGCACACCAGCATTGCGAAGCTTCTTGGCGTCTCCCCCGCCGGTCGCACTCCGGCGGTACACCCGCTGGCCGGTCACGGTTTCGGCCGTCGAGGCGACGGCCTCGACGAGCGGGCTGTCGGGTGGCTCTACGGTCCCGACGCTCCAGGAGACCTCCGAGATGGTGACGCCGTCACACGTCGCGACGCACTCTCGAACCTCCGAGAGAACGTCGGGCGTCTGTACCCCCGCCGTCAGCCGGATGTCGATTTCCGCCGTCGCGGATTGTGGGACGCTGTTTATCGCCTCGCCGCCCTCGATGGTTCCGAGGTTGATTGAGGGGTAGGCAAAGAGCTCACGAGCCGTCTCGGCGCCCATCGTCGGCGCGTAGTACTCGATTGACTCCTCCAGTATCGGTTCGACCGTGGCGTCGATGTCGAGTTCGCGCTTCCCGAACCGCTCCCGAAGCGTGGTCACGGCACCGTACAGGCGGTCGATGGCGTTGTCGCCGAGAACCGGCCGCGACCCGTGGGCAGCCTCGCCGGTCGCCTCCAGCGTCAACCAGATGCTCCCACGGTCGGCGACGACGACGGAGTATCGGCCGTCCGAGCAGGTCGGTTCACCGATGACGCAGGCGTCGGCGTCGAGTCGGTCGGCGGCCAACAGCGCGGGAAGGCCCGCGTCGCCGCCGACCTCCTCGTCGCTGACGAACGTGAACAGGAGGTCGACCGGCGGCTTCCCGTCGGCTTCGACGAACGCCCGCAGTGCGAGCAGCATCGCAGCCAGCGGCCCCTTCATGTCGGTCGCGCCGCGGCCGTAGATGCGGTCGTCGACTCGTTCGCCGAGGGGGTCGTACTCCCAGGTTTCGGCGTCGAACGGCACCGTATCGAGGTGGCCGTTGAAACAGAACGTCCGGTCGCCGTCACCCGGAACTCGTACGAGGAGGTTCGGCTTCGCGGGGTCGACCGCGAACCGTTCGGTTTCGACGCCCAATCCGTCGAGTTCCGCTTCGATTCCCTCGACGAGGGTGCGCGTGTCGCCGGGCGGGTTCGACGTGTCGACGGCGAGTACATCGAGCGTCGTCCGCACCAGTTCCGACCGGTTCTCGGCAACGTACGTCGCAGGGTCGCTGTGAGTCATCGTGTAGTGTGGTGCTGTCGGTGCTGCGACACAGTCACCCGATAGAGGTGCTGGTGGTACGTCAGCGCTTCGACGGTTCGGGCAGCGGATTCGAAGGTCGTGGAACAGTCGGACTCCCTACAATCGCCGCCGGGAGACCAACAGGCCGGCCGCGGCCACCGGGAGGACACACCACGCGAGGAGCGCGGCGACGAGTCCCGGCGTCGAAAGCCCCGTCGCCGAGAGGACGGCCGCGAACCCGCTCCCGGCGGTCGTTCCCAGTTGGCCCAACACGAGCACGCGGAAGATGCTCGCGGGGTTGGTGAGGACGAACACACTCAGCACCGCCTCCGGCAACTCGAAGGCCGCGACGACGCCCAGCGCCAGCAGGTCGTGGACGAGGACGAACCACACCCACACGAGCAACACGCCGCCGAGGGCGTGGGTCTTCTCGCGGGCCAGCGTCGAGACGAGCACGGCAATTGCGAGGAACGCCGCGCCGACGGCGACCGCACCGGCCAGGAAGGCGAGGAACGCCCCCCAGTAGGCGATGCCGAACTCCCGAACGAGCAGGGCGCCGACGACGCCGAAGCCAAGCACCGTCGCACCGGCGAGGACGGCGACCCGTCCGAGGTACGTCCCGGCGACGACCCGCCACCGCGACACCGGCAGCGAGAAGACGACCTCGAGCCAGCCCTCCTCGTCGCGGCCGACGACGGCGTCGTAGCCGAACGCCAGCGCCGAAAGCGGCACGAGATACACCGCGAGGCTGGTGAGGCTGGCGACGACCCGCTCCATCCCTTCGGGGCCGACCGCGGACCCGCTGAACGTCGCGAGCATCGTCCCGAACAGCGCGAACAGCGCCGCAAGCGCCAGCGCCCACCGACTCCGCAGCGCGAGTCGGTACTCGGTGACTGCGACCGTGGCTATCTGCCGCAGTCGCGGCCGCTCGCTGGACGCCGCGGACGCTTCGTGGGCGGCCGCGTAGCCGCCGTCGGGCGTCGGTTCGTCGGCCGAGTCGGTCATGCGTTTACCTCCGTGTTGAGTGCGCCGTGGAACGCCGCTTCGAGACTCTCGCGTTCGACGGTCACGTCGACAATGTCGGCCGCCGAGTCGACCGCCGCGAAAAGCGGCGGAACGTCGCCTGCCGGACACCGGACAGAGACCGCCCCGTTGGCCGTCGAGACGGTGCCGAACGGTTCGGCGGCGTCTGTGAGTGACTCGAGGGACGCCTCGCGCTCCGGGCGGATTCGAACCGTCACGTCGTCGGTGTCGACGAGTTCCGAGACTGGCCCCGCGGTGACGACGCGGCCGCCGTCAAGGATTGCCACCCGGTCACACAGCCGCTCGATTTCCGAGAGCACGTGCGATGAGAGGACGACCGTCGCGCCCGTCTCCGTCCGCACGCGGTCGATGATGCCGTGGAACTCGGCGACGCCCCGGGGGTCAAGTCCCGCCGTCGGCTCGTCGAGGACGAGCACCTGCGGCTCCGGGAGGATGGCGGCGGCGAGTCCGAGCCGCCGGCGCATCCCGTTGGAGTATCCCGAGACGGCACGGTCGGCGGCCGACGGCGAGAGACCGACCGTCTCGATGGCGTCGTCGATGCGGCCGTCACGCGGGAGGCCGCGCATCCGGGCGTGAAACGACAGCACCTCTCGGCCCGTGAGCGCGCCGGGGAAGCCGACCCGTTCGGGCAGGTAGCCGACACGCTCTCGTATCTCGGTGCCGGCGTCGGCGACCGACTGCTCGCCGACAGCCAGTCGGCCGCCGTCCGGTCGGTCCAGTCCGACCAGCAGTTTGAACAGCGTCGTCTTGCCGGCGCCGTTCGTCCCGAGGACGCCGAAGGTGCTGCCGTCGGGTATCTCTATCGACAGCCCGTCGAGGGCCGTCACGCTGCCGTACTCCTTGCGGACGTCGTTAGCTGTGATTCGCATAGTGCCTCCAGTCGTGTGGGGTGTCGGCCAGCGGCTGTCTGTCGACGATACCCGGCGAGTCGACGACGGGGAACGAACTCTCGGCGAGTCGAACCGCGTCGAAGGCGGGGCTGTCGACGAAGATTCGCGCCTGTGGCCGCTCGGCGACGAGGTGTTCGACCAGCCCCGCCGGTCGGTGGCGGACCTCGCTCGTCCCGTCGCCGTCGAGGTCGACGGCGCGGGCGTCCGACCAGTAGTTCCCGCGGTCGCTGCCGTTCCAGACGATGAGGTTCTGTGTCGTCGTCAGGACGGCGTCTTCGTTGTTGATGAAACTGTTCCCGACGACCTCCTGTCCGTTGCTGTCCGCGGTCACGTGGATGCCGACCGCATTGCGCAACAGGAGATTCCCGGCGATGCGGTTGTCCTGTGCGTTGTAGACGTACAGGCCGTTGCCGTTCTCCAGTAGGACGTTGCCCCGGATTTCGGAGCGCTCGATGTCCTTCAGGAGGATGCCGTGGCCGCTGGTGCCGTCGTTGCGGGCCGCCGTGTTGTTGAGGAGGGTCAACCCGTCGCTGACCATCAGCGCATAACCCACGTCGTTGTCGACGGCGAGGTTGTCCTCCAGTCGGTTGTCGTTGGAGTACATGTAGTGGACGCCGTAACGGCTGTCCCAGATGGTGTTGTTCGTCGCGACGACGTCCTCGGCCCACGAGTAGTAGATGCCGTCGCGGACGTCCGTGATTTCGGTGTTCCGGATCGTCGAGTTCCTAGTCTCCCAGAGGTTGATGCCGTTGCCGCGGTCGGTGCGGCGCTCGACGTCCTCCCGTCCCTCGATGCGGCTGTCGGTGACGGTCACGTCGTCGGCGCCGTCGACCCACACACCGAAGGTGATTTCCGAGAGGTACAGGTCCCGGAGTTCGGTTCCGTTCGCCGTCCCCTCGACGAAGACGCCGGCGTCTTCGCCCCCGGCGTCGTAGCCGGAGTTTCGGAGCCACAGCCCCTCGACGGCGACGTTTTCGGCTGCGATGAGGAGTACGTTCCCCTCGCCGCCGCCGTCGACGACCGCGCCGGCCTCGCCGGCCCTGACGGTCACGTCGCTGGTGTTCACCCTCAAGCGGTCCTCGAAGCGGCCTTCGAGGACGACGGTGTCGCCGGGACCGGCGGCATCGATGGCCTGTTGGGCCTCAGAGAACGTCTGCCCGCCGACCGTCGCGGTCGACTCCTCGGGCACCGACGGCGGTTCATAGGCGTTGGTCTCGTCGAGGTCGAAGCCATCGGGCGCCTCGTCGGCCGGCGCCGCCACGACGAACGGCGCGGTCACCGACACGAGGAGGGCGGCCACGACCGCGACCGCGAAGCCGGCTTCGAGGCGGGTCACGGCTCAGTCACCACCCGGTTCGTTCCGAACGCCGCTGTCTCGTCGGCGGATGCCGCCGATTCGTTCATGGACCAGTTCGGGCACGTCCCCGAACCGCATCTCGCTGTCGCGGGCGAGGTAGGCGACGCCCAACAGGACGACCGCCAGCATCGTCAGGTAGCCGCCGGGGCCGAACCACGCGAATCCGCTGATGTTCGCCACCTCGTAGCCGCCCAACACGGGCGGGGTGAACCCTTCGACGCCACGCAGCGGGGCATCGGGGTCAAGCGAGTGGCCGGCCTGATACAGCCGGTACTGGATGAGTGCGAACATGACGGCGAACGTCACGACGGTCCCGCCCAGTTGGGCGGTCAGTCCGCGTTTGAGCTTCCGGGCGGTCGGCGCCAGCGAGACGAACACGCCGGTCGCGGCGATGGCGACGAACGCCACCGGGCCGAGAATCCACTCCGGAACGCGGATGGATTTCTCGTGGACCGGGAAGTTCGGCTCGACGTAGACGGGGTCGGGGTAGTAGAACCCGACGTACTTGTTGAGGCTGTGGACCTCCACGTAGTCGCCGCCCAGCCGCGGGTAGGCGTACAGCTCGATTGCGAGCGTCTCGGTCGGGTACTGCGGCGCGGTGAGCGTGATACGCCACATCGGCACCGCGAGTGCGACCAGCAGGAGCCCCGCCGCCAGCAGGGGCAACCCACGCCGGAGTTCGCCGAACCGCGCGAGCGACGACTTCATGGGTTATCCCTCCGGTTCGACGAGGAGCCGAGAGCGCATCTCCAAGTGGAGTGCACTGCAGAAGAACCCACAGTACATCCAGTAGACACCTGGCTCGTCGGCTTCGAAGGTCACTTTCGTCGTCTCCTGTGGCGCCATCTTGATGTTGATGTCGTGCTCGGGGATGACAAGCGAGTGTAAGATGTCGCTCGTCGTCTCGATGTTCGTCACCTGCATCTCGACGGTGTCGCCCTCCTTGACGGTGATGTCCGGGAAGCCGAACTCGTTGCGCATCGAGTACATCTTCACCTCGACGCGGTCGTCGGCGACCCGCTCGACGGACTCCTCCCCGGCGGCAGTGTGCTCTAAGTCGATGTCCTCGGGGTCGTACGTCTTCGCCGGGCTAATCTTGTCGCGGTGGACGATGGAGGCGTCGTGGGGTTCGGCGTAGGACGGCTTGTCCTTCACCAACTCCATTCCACCCTCGTCGTCGCCGATGTAGATGAGCTGGTCGTTCTCGGGGTGCATCGGCCCGACCGGCAGGAACCGGTCCTTCGAGAGCTTGTTCAGCGAGATGAGCCAGTCACCCGCCGGGTCGGCCGTGTAGGACTCGCTGGCGATGAGGTGGCCGGGGTTGTAGTGGACGTCGATTTTCTCGACGACCGGGTCCTCGCTGTCGAGGTCGGCTTCGACGGCGGCCTCGATGTCCCACTTGACGACCTGCGAGTCGATGAACAGGGTCGTGTAGGCGTGGCCGCGGCCGTCGTAGGCGGTGTGCAGCGGCCCCATCCCGAGCCGCGGTCGGCCGACGACCGCCTCCTCGGGGTCGTCGACTTCGCCCAGCGCCGCGATGTCGATGACCGTCGCCGTCGGGTCGAGTTTCCCGCTGGCGATGGCGTAGCTGTTGTCCGGCGTGACGCTGACGCCGTGGGGACTCTTCGGCGTCGGGATGTACTTGACGACGGGGTCGCTCCCGCTGTTCAGCGGACTGTCCTGCCGGCCGTCGACGACCGGCACCTCGTTGATTTCCTCGTAGTCGCCGGCCTCGACGGCGGCCTCGATGGCCGGGATGTTGAACGCCTTCACCATGTCGCGGTCCGACTGGGTCATCTCCGATTCGGTGACGCCGCCCTCGCTGTTGTAGCCGGTGGTGAAGAACCACTTGCCCTCCTTGCCGCCGTCGCCGTTGTCCATGTTGCCGTCGACCAACACCTCCCACTCGACGTTCATCGTCTCGGGGTTGATGGCGGCGAACACCGACCCGTACTCGTCGGGGGCGTCGAGACTGCGGCCGTCGTTCTCCAGCGGGACGCGGAACTCGCCGACGCCGATGACGTACTTCGTGTCCGGAAGGACACAACAGGCGCCGTGGGTCCCCTGCTGGTTCGGGATGTCGACGATTGCGTCCGTCTCGAAGTACTTCAGGTTGATACGGGCCATCCGGCCGTTGGCCTTGTCGTTGACGAACGCCCAGCGGCCGTCGTAGTCGTTGTCCGTCTGGCTGACACGCGGGTGGTGGGTGTCCCCCCACGTGTAGCCGCCGGCCTCCTCCAGCATCTCGCTGCTCTTGTCGTCGTAGCCGTAGCCGCGTGCGCTCTCGTGGTTGAACACCGGAATGCGCATGATTTCTCGCATCGACGGCAACCCGAGAACGCGGATGTCCCCGGAGTGGCCGCCGCTGAGGAACGCGTAGTACTCGTCGAGTTCCCCGGGTGGGACGTGGGCGTCGGCGTTGCCGCTTGCGCCACCGGCTCCGGTCCCGTCGTCGCGGTCGAGCAGGCCGGTACAACCGGCCATGGCCCCGAGGGTCCCGGCGGCGGCACCGGCTTTCATGAAGTCCCGCCGGTCGAGGCCCAACTGCGGTAACAGCATCTCCTCCTCCCGGCCCTGTGCGTCGTCCGTCTCCGTATGGGTCGTTTCGTTCGTCATTGTCCTCTGGTATCGTTGGTCGCCGGGCGGTGCTACATGCGGCAGTACTGGAGGGACGCATATACCATCCTGAGCAGGGTCCCGACACCTGAGATGGTCCCGAACGTGTTCGGCCGACCGCCCATCTGTCGGGTCAATGCTCCGGGCAGCGGCGTTCGGCGCACCCGCTGTCGGAGGCTGGACACTCGAAGGATGGCGACACCGCCGCCGACACGCACGCGAGAAAGGAAGGGGGCTCGAACTCGACGGCTTACTCGACGACGACGACGCCTTTCATCCCCATCGTCTTGTGGGGATTACAGTAGTACTTGTACGTTCCGGCGCTGTCGAAGGCGTACTCGAAGGTCTCGCCGGATTCGCTGTAGAGGTCGCTCTCGAAGTCGCCGCCGTCGGCGACGACGTTGTGAGCGCCGCCGTTGCCGGTCCACTCCCAAAGGACCGTCGTGCCGCTGTCGACCCGAACCGCCGGCGGGTCGAACGTCAGTCCGTCGGAGCCGGCTCCCACGTCGACCGTGACCTCCGACTCGCCGGTCGCGTCGGTGACGCCGTCGTAGTTCGGCACGCCGTCGAACCAGCCGTCGAAGTCGGGTGTGTCACCACCGCTGTCGCCGCCGCTGTCGTCGCTGTCGCCCGGGGTGTCGTCACCGTTGCCGTTTCCGCTGTTGCCGTTGCCATTGCCACCGCCGGTACAGCCGGCGAGCAGGCCCGCGGCAACCGTCGTTGCAGTCACCTGAAGCACTCGCCGCCGCGTCGAATCGTGTCGTCCCATTACGTTCGGAGCGAGGACACCGATGGATAAAGACCGTCGAGGGGCGTCTCACCGCTCGGGACCTGGCCGAACATGTTCGCCCCGGCGGCGAGCGTCGCTCACACGGGTGAATCCCAACATATGGGAGGCGACGACGGGGCTTTGCCGTCGCGTTCCGTACCCTTTGGGTATGCCACGTGCCGAACTCACCATTGACCTCCCGGAGCGAACCTGGATTCACCAGGTGACGACGACGCACGCCGACGCGACGTTTCGCGTGCTCGCGACGATGCCCACCGACGACGTTGGGTTCGCACTCGTCGAGATTACTGCCCCCGAGCTGGAGCCGGTGATTCGCTCGATGGTCGAAAACCCTCAAATAAATGATGCCGAGCCGCTCCAGCAGTCCGCGGGCCGCGTCGTCGTCCAAATCGAGACGACCGCCCCCTTGTTGTTGCTGTCGGCGCAGGCCTCGGGCATTCCCATCGAACCGCCGGTGGTCATTCGGGAGGGCACCGCCGAAATCGAGGTTCGGGCCTCCCACGACCGACTATCGACCCTCGGCGAGGAACTCGACCGGTTCGGACTCTCCTACACCGTCGAGGCCGTCCACGAGGACACGGACCCCGACCGACTGCTCTCGAAGCGACAGGCCGAGTTACTGTTGACGGCCGTCGAGTGTGGCTACTACGACACGCCGCGGGAGTGTTCGCTCACCGAACTCGCCGACGCGGTGGGGCTCGCCAAATCGACGTGTAGCGAGACGCTCCACCGCGCCGAGGGGCGGGTCATCCGCCGGTTCACCGAACAGAACCTCGTCCCGCGAGGCGACATCGAGGCCCAGACCGACTCGCCGACGATGCTCTCGAACCGAACATAATCGGGGGAACGTCCACCCAACTCCGCCGTCGAGTGGCGGGTATGTCCGAGTCGACACTCGACGTTCGCGAACTCGCGCCGACCGAACGCCACCCGACGATTCACGAGGCCTTCGAGGAGTTAGACGCCGGCGAGACGCTGACGATACGCAACGACCACGACCCGAAGCCACTGTTCTACGAGTTCAGCGCGGAGGTAGAGGCCTTCGACGCCGAGGGCTACGAGGTCGAACAGCGCGGTCCCCAAGAGTTCGTCGCTCGCCTGCCGAAAAAGTAGTCGCCGAGTCGCACTCACCGCCAGATGGCGGTCACGACGCCGTCCTCGACGGTCACCGTGTCGTACTGCAACCTCCGGTCGTCGAGTTTGGGGTACAGCAACTTCGGCGCCCGGTCGTTCAACTGCAACAGCAGGTCGTCGCCGAGTTCCGGCACCGTTTCGAGCGTCCGCTGGAGCGGTTCCGGCGGCGGGAGTTCGCGCACATCGAGGAACTCCGTCGGTCGGTCCTCCGGGGCGGCAAGCGCTCGCCGCCACGCCGCTATCGGTGGGTCGGTCATCGTCCCGGACATACTCGAACCGTGGCGGGGGACGCTCCAGTGTGTTCTCCCGAACAGGTTCGGGACGGCACTCTCGGGGGCGTGAGACGAACGACGACGTATGTCGAGGAAAGCGCCCACTTCCGAGGGACCGCCGGCCGCTCCGGTCGACACCGACGACCGCCCGTTCGTTCTCGTCTGGGAGTTGACTCAGGCGTGTGACCTCGCCTGCGACCACTGCCGGGCGTCCGCTCGCCCCCAGCGCCACCCCGAGGAGTTGACGACCGAGGAGGGCAAACGACTGCTCGATGCGGCCCGCCGCTTCGGCGACGGGCAACTGGTCGTCCTCTCGGGTGGTGACCCCATGGTTCGGGAGGACGTTCGGGACCTCGTCGCCTACGGCAGCGACGTCGGCCTCCGGATGACGCTCACCCCGAGCGGAACGGCGTCGCTGACGGCCGACCGAGTCGGTGAGGTGGCCGACGCTGGCCTCAAGCGGCTCGCGCTCAGCATCGACGGCCCCGCGGCCGTTCACGATACCTTCCGGGGGGAGGTGGGAAGTTTCGAGCGGACGAAAGCCGCCGCCGAAACCGCCCGCGAGGTCGGCCTCCCCTTGCAAATCAACACGACCGTCTGTGCGGCGACCGTCGAGACGCTGCCGGCGGTTCGGGACATCGTCGCCGAGTTGGGCGCCGTCCTCTGGTCGGTGTTCTTCCTCGTCCCCGTCGGTCGGGGCCGTCGACTGGAGTCCGTCAGCCCCGACCGCGCCGAGTCGGTCATGGAGTGGCTCCACGCCGTCGCCGACGAGGCGCCGTTCGGCGTGAAGACGACCGAAGCACCACACTACCGCCGCGTCGGACTCCAACGGGAAGGTTCCGAACCGGCAGTGGGTGACGCCCCGACCGACACCGATGGCCTCGGCCGACGGTCGGGCATCGTCGCCGGCGACGGCTTCGCCTTCGTCTCCCACACCGGCGAGGTGTTCCCCTCGGGGTTCCTGCCGAAATCCGCCGGCAACGTCCGAGAGAGGGGGCTGGTCTCGACGTACCGGAGTGCGCCGCTGTTCGAGCGGCTTCGGGACCGCGACCGACTGCGCGGGAAGTGTGGCGCCTGCCCCTACCGAGGTGTCTGTGGCGGGAGTCGTTCGCGGGCGTTCGCGACCACCGGCGACCCGCTCGAAAGCGATCCCCTGTGTCCGTACGTTCCCGAGGGGTACGACGGCCCGCTCCCGGACGGCGTCGCGGCGACCGATTCGGACGGGGGCGTTCCGTGGTGAGGAGGGAACTCGGGGTTCGAATGCGGTCGTATCTTGGAACGGAGAACCGACTCCCGGCTATCGATTGTAGCGAACATCTTCGGGGAAATCGATTTGCCGACGGCGGACCGACGCCCGCCATGGTCGAACGACCGGAACGAAGCCGAACCGAGGGCGGCGAACGGGCACCCACCGGCCGGGAGTGGGAGGTGTTCGTCCGGGACGCCGGCGACGACCCCATGCGCCACGCCGGGAGCGTCCGCGCCCGCGGCGCCGAGACGGCCCACGAACTGGCCAGTCGGCTGTTCGCGTGGTACGCCACCGACATCTGGGTGTGTCCCGCCGAGGAGATGTCGCGGTTCAGCACTCACGAGGCCGAGGGCGCCTCCGCCGACGTGCCGCGGGAGGAGCCACGAACCACGGAGGGGTTCTGACGTGATTTCGGTCAGCACGCTGCTGTGTGACCACGCCGCAGGCGGGAACCGACTCCGTTACGATGTCGACACCGGCGACACCGACCCCGTCTCGACGGCACCACAGCGACGGCCCGTCGTCGTCTGGAACACCACGAACGGCTGTAACCTGCGCTGTGCGCACTGCTATGCGGGTTCAGGTGGACCGGAGCGGCCGGGCGGGGACGAACTGACGACTGAGGAGGGCAAACGGCTCCTCTCGGAGTTGGCCGACTACGGCGCCCCCGTCGTCCTCTTTTCCGGCGGCGAACCGCTCGTCAGAGACGACCTCGCGGAACTCGTCGCCCACGCCGCAGACGAGGGACTTCGCCCGGTGCTGTCGACGAACGGGACGCTGTTGACCGTCGAGCGCGCCCGTGAACTGAAGCGAGCGGGCCTCGCCTACGCGGGGGTGTCCGTCGACGGCCTCCCCGAGCGCAACGACGAGTTCCGCGGCGTCGACGGCGCCTTCGACGCCGCCATCGACGGCATCGAGTCGTGTCTCGATGTCGGCCTCAAGACCGGCCTACGGTACACGGTCACCGGTCGGAACGTCGACGACCTCGAAGGGGTCATCGAGTTGCTCCGTGAGGTCGGCGTCGACCGGTTCTGTTTCTATCATCTCGCCTACAGCGGCCGCGGTGCCGACCTCGAAGGCGTCGATTTGACCGACGACCAGCGCCGCCGGGTCGTCCGAACGCTGTGTGACCGAACTGTCGAGGCCCACCGCTCGGGTGACGATATAGAGACGCTTTTGGTCGGCAACTACGCCGATGCCGGGTTCCTCGTCGAGTACGCCCGCGAACGGTTCGGAGAGGTGGCCGCACGGCGCGTTTACGACCGACTGGAGCGCAACGGCGGCGACCCCGCAGGCGAGCGAGTGGCCGCCGTCGACTCCCGCGGCAACGTCCACCCGACGCAGTTCTGGCGCACCTACAGCCTCGGCAACGTCCGCGACAGGTCCTTCGGCGACATCTGGGAGGACGAGTCGAACCCGCTGTTGGCGGCGCTTCGGAACCGCTCGGAGCGCCTCCGTGGCCGGTGTGCGGAGTGTCGCTATCAAGAGGTTTGCCGCGGCGGCTCCCGACTCCGGGCGCTGTCGGCCGGCAACGGCCTCTTCGGTCCGGACCCGCAGTGCTATCTCGACGCCGAGGAGCGCCGGGGAGCGCCGCCGCCGACCGCAGATGCCGACTGAGCGGGCGCGGCGCCCCCGAGGACTTTCACGCTTGGCCACGAACCGCCGCCGATGAGCGCCTCCTCGACGACTGCGCGGTGGACGCGGCTGTTCGTACTCGCCGGTCTCGGGTGGTTCGTCTGCTGGCAGGCGGCGGTCGTCGCCGGCGTCGGCCGCCCCACCGTCGTCGTCGGCCTGTACGGCTTCGTCCTGCATACGGTGTTCGGGAAGGCCTACGCGCTCGTTCCCTCCTACTTCGACCGAGCGCTCGCGTTCCCGCGAGCGCCGGCGATTCATCTCCCGCTTGCGGTTCTAGGGACCGCCGCTGTCGCGGCGGAGGCGGTCGGGCTCGTTCCGACCCTGTGGGGGACCGCCGGCGCCGCGCTGTGGGCGCTCGGCTGTCTCGTCTTCGTCGGGACCCTCGTCTGGAGCGTCCGCGACAACCTCTCCGGCGGCGAAACCGGGACCAGCGACGCGAAGGCCGACAGACGGCGGGTCGACCGCTTCGCCAACGCCTTCGTCCCCGTCGCGCTCGGCTACCTCCTCCTCGGGTCGGTGCTGTCGCTCGATGTCGGATTCGGTCCACTCCCGACCGGTGGCCCGCCGGTGACTCACCTCTTCGCGGCCGGGACGGCCGCGCTCCTCGTGTTCACGCTCGGCTTCCGACTGCTGCCTCGATTCCTCGTCGTCGAACCGCGGTGGCCGCTCGTGGCCGTCGTCCTCCCCGCCGGCGCGGCCGGGCCGCTCCTTTTGACGACTTCCTTCGGCGGCGGCGGGTGGTTCCACCTCGGGGCCGGCGTTCAGGCGCTCGCTCTCCTCGGGTTCGCCGTCGCCTACGTCGACATGTTCTTCCGGAGCGATCGGCGTCGAATCGGGCTGTACACCGTCGCCGTTGCCGCCGTCGCCGCGGCGGGGGTCGCACTGCTCGGCGTCTACATGGCGGTCGGCGGAATCCGTCCCGGGGTCGCTTCGGCCCACGCTCGCCTCGCGTTGCTCGGCTTTCTCGGCCTCGCCGTCGTCGGCGTCGAATACCAGTTCTATCCGCCGACCGTCGCCTCGGCGATGGGGGTCGACGACCGAACCGCAGGGGTCGCCGTCGCCCTGCTCGCCGTCGGCGTCGTCGCGGAGGGCGGTGGACTGCTCGTCGGCACGGAGGCGGCCGTCGAGGGTGGTCGGTGGCTGGCGCTGGCCGGCGCCGTCGCTCACGCGGTCGTGTTGCTCGCCGTGTTCTGGGCGCGCCGAAACCGGAGGTAAGTCACTGCTCGTCCCTCGACGTGGTGAGTTGCGGCTCGAAGGCGGCATCGGGGCCGAACAGCGACCACGCCAACAGCAGGAACCCGAGGGCGATGGAGGCGCTGTGGACGGTGACACCGACGAGCAGCGAGGCGAGTTCCGATTGGTGCAGTAGCCCCCCGAGCAGCGTCCCGCCGGTGATACAGCCGAGGCCGGCCGACAGCGCCCGAAGCGACCGCGAGCCGGTTCGTCGGTATGCCCGGACGGCGAGCAGCGTCACGAATCCGCCGACGACGAGCGTCACCGTGTTGGCCACGACCACGGCCAACTGGAGTCCGTCGGCGGTCATCTGGTCAGTCCCCTCCGTGTGTGCCGTTGTCCACCCTTCATACTCATGAATACGGCACCCGTGGGTTTCAATCGGTAGTCGGCGTCCCAGTTCCTGAGAGTCGACACGGCTACTCGACGGTCCGGCTCTCGAACGTCGGAAGCACGTCGAGTTCCTCCGTCGGCGGGTTGGCGAGCAACTCCCGGGCGACGACGCGCTTGTGAACCTCGTCGGCGCCGTCGACGATACGGAAGGCACGAACCGACTCGTAGAAATCCGACAGCGGGAGGTCCTTGCCGATGCCGCTGCCGCCGCAGGCTTGGACGGCGTTGTCGACGGCCTCCTGGACGACTTCGGCGGTGAACGTCTTCGCCATCGCGACTTCGGTGCGTGCCTCCTCGCCCGCTTCGATTCGGTTGGCGGCGTGGCGCACGAGCGTCCGGGCGGCGTGGAGTCGCGTCCCCGAATCGGCGATGGCGAACCGCTGGGCCTGCTTGTCCGAAAGCGGCGTGCCGAAGGCCTCCCGCTCGGAGAGATACGCCGCCGCGATGTCGAGGGCGCGGTCGGCGACACCGGAGAACCGCAGACAGTGAGTCAGCCGTGCCGGGCCGAGACGCCGCTGGGCGGCGGCAAAGCCCTCACCCTCCTCGCCGAGGAGGTGTTCGTCGGGGACGCGAACGTTCTCGAATTTCACCTCGGCGTGGCTCTTCCCCGTCGGCCCGCCGCCCATGTGGGGGATGTTCCGAACCACATCGACACCCGGCGTCTCGGCGTCGACGAGGAACAGCGAACACCCCTCGTAGGGGTGGACCTCGGGGTCCGTTCGGGCGAGGACGACGAACACGTCGGCCTCGACGCCCTGTGTCGTCCACCACTTGTGGCCGTCGATGACCCACTCGTCCCCATCGCGCTCGGCGCGTGTCCGAATCATCTTCGGGTCCGACCCTGCACCGGGTTGCGGTTCAGTCATCGCAAACGCCGACCGCATCGTCCCGTCGACGAGCGGCTGGAGATACCGCTCCTTCTGGAGGTCGTCGCCGACGAGTTCCAACAGGTGCATGTTCCCCTCGTCGGGGGCGTCGACCCGGAGGGCGAGCGGCCCGAGCAGCGAGCGGCCGGCGGCCTCGAAGACGGGCAACGCCTCTCGAAAACTCAAGCCGAGCCCGCCGTACTCGGCGTCGATTTGGGGCGCGTACACCTCGTACTCCCGTGCGGCGTCCCGCAGTTCCTTGACGGTGTGTGCGGACACGTCGCCGCCGCTGGCGATGGAACGCTCTTTCGGAACGACAACGTCGTCGATGAACTCGCGGGTCCGCTCGGCAACGACGCGGCCTGCTTCGGGGTCGTCGTATTCCATGGGTAATCCTCGTCACGCCACATAACAACGGCTGTGCGGAATCCCAGCGACTGAGACACGAACATGTTCGGCGACGGGTGGACGTGGTCGGCGCTCGAACGCCGAACGTGCCCACGAAACGCCACCTCTCGGACCTCGACTCGACGCCGCAGGCGAACGTGTTTCCGGGAACCGAACCCCGGACGGTTCGACTGTCGCTTTCGGCCGGCGAGGAGATACCGGCCCACCGCCACCCCGACCGACACATCGTGCTGTATCTCCTTGATGGACGTCTCGACCTCGTACTCGACGACTCGACGCACGAACTCGATGCTGGGTCAGTCGTTCGGTTCGACGGTGACCAAGATATCTCGCCGAAGGCGGTCACAGACGCCACGGCGCTGCTCGTCCTCGCCTCGCGGTGAACGGTCCTCGGTCCGCCGACCGTCTCTTTCGTGTGTGGGTATGACACGCGCACAGCGAAGACGCTTTGATTGCCGCCGAACACACAGAACAACTGATGGACCGAGCGGACCCCGCCGACCGAATCGACGCGATTCGAACCGCCGAGGGCCTCGAGGAGTTGGCCGAACACTTCGAGACGGATTCGGTCCACGAGGCGTACTTCCGGGCGAAGGCGGTGTGGGAGGCGGCCATCCGGCGAACGCAGGCATCCGACTCCGACGACGAGGGGCTTCCGGGAACTCGCGTCGTCGTCGACGGCCACGCCTTCCACGTCCACGGCGTCACCCACGCCGACACCGACGAGGAGCGGTCGTTCCTCCGCGAGCACGTCTCGGCGTTTCAGGACCGCGGTGCCGTCGTCTACTGCGAGCAGGGCATCCGGCCGATGTACTTCGAGGACTTCCCTTCGACCTGTGAGATGGACGACTACCGGTGGGCGATGCAACGGTGTGCGGAACTCGATTTGCCGTCGCATCTGGAGTCGCTGCCGGAGTCCGGTGTCGACGCGCTGTTGGAGAACCTTCCCGGGGTCACGGAGACGTTCCGGGAGGCCACCTTCTCGCTCATCGACTCCGGAACGCCGGTGTACGGCGAAGCCTTCGAACGCGCCCTCGGCGACGTGGCGGCGGATTTCCTGACCACCCACACGGACCTCGCGGTCGGCAAGAGTTACGAGGCGTTCGCGCTCAGCAGCGAGGCGAGTCGCAACCCCGAGCGACTCGGCGCCCTCCAGCGATACTACGAGCGCAACTTCCTCCCACAACCGCTGGAACGCGAGTGGCTCCGAGGACACGACCCGGAACTGGAGATAGTCACCCACGCCCGAAACGAGCGGATGGCCGACTACTCTGTCTTCCACAACGACGACGCCGAGGAGGTCCACCTCATCGTCGGCGCGGCACATCAACCCGGCGTCGTCTACTACCTCGAACGCTACCGGGATGGACGGACGGTTCCCGAGTCCTTCGAGTTGGTCTGACCCACTGTGGTGTTCACGGGAACGCGTCGAACGGCGTCCACTCCCGGGGTTGGTCGGACAGTCCCCGTGTCCTGAGTTCGGCACTGCCGTCGCGGTCGCGAACCTTGATTTGTCCCGAACAGAACTGCGCGAGCGTGTTGATGGCCCGTTCGTCGTGTCCGGTGGGGTCGACGACGAACACGCCGAGTCCGTCGACTTTGTCGATACGGCCCACGAGCGTGTGGACGAATCGAGACACCGTCCGGAGGTCGCCGAACGACAACAGCGTCGACACCGAACAGAGTCCCGTCCGAACGCGGTCGATGTCCGTGGTTTTGAACTCCCGATACACGTCCGAGAACCGCATTCCGATACCCGTCAGGTCGGCGGGACCGGAGACGGGCAACACACGAGCGGGCACGTCCGGGTCGTCGTCGTCGCCGACGCAGTCGAGAATCGCGGTTCGGTCGTCTCGAACGTCGATGCCGAATCGCTGGCAGTCCTCAGCCATCCGGGAGGCGCGCTGGTTCGTCGTGACGATGATAGCGCCCTCGTCGTACTCACCCGCGAGCATCTGCATACCGAGACTCCGGGAGCCGTCGTGGGTCGGACCGGAGACGAGCACGCTGGTACCCGGTCGAATATCGTCCAGCGGCAAGTCGGTGAACCGGTAGTCGTCACTCATCGCGCTCACCTCCGGAGTCGCGGAGCCGTCGACGCAACACCAGTTGCTCCATCGCCTCGTCGGCCAGAAGCGACAGCAGTTCGCGCTCGCGTTCGGAGACCGTTCGCGGGTCGTCGCCGTACACACAGAACGTCCCGATGGTGTGTCCTTCAGGCGTCGTGATGGGCGCGCTCGCGTAAAATCGGATGTCGGCGGCTTGTAGCCCCTCGTTGTCCTCGAACCGTGGGTCCTCGCTGGTGTCCTCGATGACGGTCACCCCCTCGTCGAGCAGTGCGTAGGTACAGACCGTCTCCTCGCGTTCGACCGGGCCGAAAGAGATGCCGAAACAGGAGAGGAATCGCTGTTCGTGGGCGTCGATGAGGCCGATGGCGGCGGCGTCGAGGTCGAACAGTGCCGTGGCGAGTTCGGTCAGTCGGTCGAGGGAGTCGCCGAGGGATTCGGGGTCGGTCGCGTACCGTTCGAGCGCCGCCACTCGCGCGTCCTCGTCGTCCGGAAGCGGATACGCCGTCTGGTTTCGAAACAACAGCGCGTGTTCGACGAGTTCGGCGAGTTCCCCGTGGGCATCGGGGTCGTCTTTCGGGAGATACTCCGCGACCACGTCTCCGAAGGCGGCAGTGTCGATTTCGTCCAGCGCCGTGTCGGTAAACAGGATACACGCGGCGTCCGGCGCGTCGTTTCGCACCGCTCGAACCAACTCCAACCCGGTGCCGTCGGGGAGGTCGTACTCCGTGACGAGACACTCGACGGGCCGCTCGGAGAGTACGCCCTGCGCATCGGACAGCGACGCTGCAGTCCGGACCTCGTAGGTAGAATCGAGGGCCGCCCGCGTCGCCTCGCGGTCGTCCTCGCTCGGGTCGACACAGAGAATCATACAGCACTGTCAGATGGCCCCATAGTAAAGGATGTGGACTATATTGCAGGTTTCGGCGTGAACAAAACCTCGCTCAAGTGGCCGAAGCGGCTACTAAGACGCGTATTCGAGGGCGACGACGCGACCGTCGCCGTAGCGGACCAACACCTCATCGCGGCCGTCGCCGTCGATGTCGGCGGGGGTAACGAACGTCCAGACGGGTACGGCGCGCTCGTAGACGGCCACTTCCCCGCCGGAATCGGCATCGAGGGCGGTGACGGTCCCGGTTCGGGCCGCGGCAAGGACTTCGGGCCGGCCGTCGCCGGTCACGTCACCGAGTCGGGGCGCCGCGACGATGGTGTCCTCGCCCGACACCGTCGTGGACCACTCCGTGTCGCCCGATTCGGCATCCAAGACGACGACCTCGCTTTCGATTCGTCCGAGGTACACTTCGGGAGTGTCGTCGCCGTCCCCGTCGGCGACGGTGTGGATGCGGCCGTTCGTAATCGACCGGTTCCACGTCTCTGTGCCGGAGGCTCCGTCGTGGGCCCGGATGGTCGATGTTCCGGCGGCGACTATCCGTGCGCCGCCGTCGGTTTCCACGCTTGCGACGTACCGTGCGGCGTCGTCGCGCTGCCACTCGACCGTTCCATCGGCGGAAAGCAACACCAACGCTTCGGTGGTCCCCACGAGGATTTCGGGTCGGCCGTCGCCGTCGAAGTCCTCGACGATGGCTGATTGATACACCGACTGCCGCTCGCCGACGGTTTCGTTCAGCGCGACCCGCCACGCGACGGTTCCGTTGTTGTGTGCGAGGACGACGCCGCCACCGATGTCGCTGGCGACGATTTCGGGCCCGTCTGCGGCCGTGACGTTCGCTATCGTCGGCCGCGCGTAGCCGTACGTCGACAGCGGGACGCGCCACTGCTCGCTGCCGTCCGTTCCGTCGTAGACGACGAGTGCCTCCTCGGTTGTCGCGACGGCGACCTCCCGTTTCCCGTCGCCGTCGATGTCGTCGATGGCCGGTTCGGTGAGCGCGTGGGTGAAACACGCCTCCGGCGGCATTCCGTCCCGCCACAGCGTCTCGCCGTCGTCGGCGGCGAGTCGGACGAGCGAACAGGAGGCGTCGGTCAACTCGGCGTCGCCACCGGGTTGTTCGGTGACCGGCGCGACGAGTACGTCACCATCGCTCCCGGCACCGATGGCGTGGTGGTTGAACTCGTTGTCACGCGGGGTGTCGCTCACCCACGACTCCTCGAAAGTGCCGCCGAACGGCGAGGCGCCGATGCCACCCAACCCGACGACGAGGCCGGCGCCGAGGATGACGAGCAACCCGCCGAGGACGACCGCTGTGCGGACGCGCATCTGTCGTTCCTCGGGAATCGCCGCGCAAAAGCGTATTCATCGGAAACGGACGTTCGAGACACGAACCAGAGCGGCTTTTGGGTCGTCGGTGACTACCCTCGGTCGAATGGTTCACCGCCGGCCCACGTCGTCGCTCGCTGTCGGCATCGTCGCTGTCGCCGCGTTCGCCGTCGGTCCCGGCGTGGCCGCCGCACACGACGTGACCGGCTCTCGCTTCGACGCGCCGATTCCGCTGTGGCTGCTCCTCGTCGGTGCCGGCGTCACCGTCGCAGTGACGGCGCTGTGGCTGGCCCGCTCCCCGGAACCGACCGAGTCTCCCCATCGCCGCCATCTGTTGACGGTCCCGTCGTCGGTCGCCGGGCCACTCCGAGGCGTGACCCGCGGGCTCTTCTTTCTCGCCGTGCTCGCGGCTCTCGTCGCCGGCGTCGTCGGGCAACAGGTGCCAGCCGAGAACGCCGCGACGGTGTTCGTCTGGCCGGTGTGGTTCCGAGGGGTCGCCCTCCTGGCCATCCTGTTCGGAACCCCGTGGCCGACGCTGTCGCCGTGGGAGGCGGTCTACGACGGCCTCGTTCGACTCGAAGGCGGGGCCGTCGCCCTGCTCGGCTCCTACCCGACGGCGTTCGGGACGTGGCCGGCGCTCGTCGGCTTTCTCGCTCTCGTCGGCATCACCGAGACGCTGACGGTCGTTCCCCGGTCGCCGCGGCTGACGACCGCCGTCGTCGCGGCCTACGGCCTCACGATGGTCGTGGGCGCGGGCTGTTTCGGGCGGTCGTGGCTCCGGCGAGCGGACCCGCTTGCAGTGTTCTATCGTCTGTTCGGTCGGGTGGCGCCGCTGGAGTGGTCTCGGACCGACGACGGCGGATACGCCGTCGCCGCCCGCCCGCCGTGGCAGGGATGTCGCGACCCCGTCTACGGCGTCGCGAGCGTCGTCTTCGTCGTCGCGATGGTGTACACGGTGAGCTTCGACGGCTTCACCAACCTCCGGGCGTTCCAGACGGTCCTGTTCGCGACCCGGGACGCACTCGGTACCGGTCCCGAAACAGCCATTTTCCTGTACACCGCTGGCCTCGTTGGATTCGTCGCGACGTTCGCTTTTACCGGGTGGGCAGTCGAACGTCTCGGACGGCCCGCCGACGGTTCCGTCGTCGACGCGCTGTACGGCTTCGCCCCTACCATCCTTCCGATTGCGGCCGCCTACGAAATCGCCCACAACTACCCCTACGTCCTTCGGAGCCTCGCCACGCTGCTCGAAATCGCCGCCAGTTCCCGTGGGCCCGCCGTCGGGCCGCTCGACCCGCTCGGGTGGCTCTCGATGCCAGCCTTCTGGGGGTCCCAAGTTGCGCTCGTCGTGTTCGGTCACGTCGTCGCTGTCGTCGCCGCCCACCGCGTCGCAGTCGAGCGATACGGCGATTCGGCTGGCCGCGGCCACCTCCCGCTTGTCGTCCTGATGGTCGGATACACGGTGCTGTCGCTGTGGATTATCTCTCGGCCGGTCGTGTTCGTGTAGGCGTGGCGGCGGCCGCTACTTGTTCGGTCCCATCTCCGCCCCCGCCGTGTGGTCGAGCTGTTCGTGCAGTTCCCCGGGCGGTCCGACCCACGCCCCGAGTTCGAGTGCGCGCTCGATGAGCCGCCGGTACAGCGACCCGTAGTTCGGAAAGTCGTTCTCGTAGAAGAACCGGGGGTGCCACAGTACGGTCATGACGGCACCGTTCTCACGGGCTTCCTCCAGCAGTCGCTTACAGACCCGCCACGCCCGGTTCGGCCGACGCTCGACGTTCGGAAGCGGCAGCTCCATCACCGTCAGCGGGAACACGACGAATTCGTCGTCGAACGGTCGAAGCGGGGTGTAGCCGTGGTCGAAGCCGTACGTCTTCGAGGAGCCGAGACTGGCGTCGTACCGGAGTCCGACGTCGGCCTGCATCTCCCACGTATCCGGTACGTCGAGGTTCAGGTAGTGCTGCCGGCCGCCGACCACCTTGCCGCCGAGAATCGCTTCGAGTTTGCCCTTCTCGGCACGGAGGCGCTGTGGCTCCCGGTAGGACTCGTAGGACCCATGCAGTCCCACCTCCCAGCCGCCCGAATCGAGCCGGCGGATGACGTCGGCGATGTCAGGGTCGCTGACAGAGTAACGGTCGCCGTACAGCTGCCAGCTCCGTGCCGAGAGCCACTCCCGAACCGGCCGGTTGCGGAGGCGCTGTTCGTTCAGGAAGTAAAACGCCGAGCGGACGCCGAGGTCGTCCTCGATAGCCATCACGTCCTCGAAGCGCCAGTACGGCTCTGTTCCCGGGAGCAACGCTTTCAGGTGCCGTGGGTTGCGGTCCCGAAGCGTGCCGTAGATGGCGCCGAACCGCTTGTACACCTGTTCGACGTCGTGTGTGAGACACAGATGGAAGGTGGCATCCTCAGCCATCGGCGACCTCTCGGACGACCGCCAGTTCGTAGGCGGTCACGTCGATTGTGTCGTCGAGCAGTTCCCGTCGACGCTCGGCCCACCGCGCGGCGGCGTCGGGGTCACTCGCCACTCACCGTGGGCCGCGACGACGCCCGTCGCCGGTACCTGTTCGATGAGGCCGTAACTGGCGACCGCAGAGAGCGTGCCGAACTCGCCGCCGGCATCGATGGAGTTCGACCGGACGGTCGGTGTTCCCAACACCGCTGCCTCCATCGCCATCGTCGCCGAGTCGGTCACGCAGAGCGATGCCTCCGCGAGCAGTTCATCCGGCGTCCGGTCGTCGACGCTCAGCCGATAGGTCCACTGGGTTTCTATGTCGAGGTCGTCCCAGACGGAGGGTCGGGGGTAGCCGTACGCGGTGGGACACACCATCCGAAGCAGCGTCGCCCTCGAGTCGGCACGGGTCGCATCCACGACGAGGTCGGTGAACTCGCGGTTGAGTTTCTCCCGTTTGCTCCGTTTGGGGCTGGCCGGCATGAGTACGGGACCGAGCCGCGAGACGCCCACCCCCGGGCGGCGACGTGAGTACCCGTCCGAGTGGGGTTGACCGGCCGAACACCGGCAGCAGCGCCACCGGCCGGTCGCCGTTGAACCCCGCAAACAGCTGTAGGTCGCTGGCGGTGTGGTCGTCCAGCACTTCCAGCGCTTCGGGGGCATAGAACGGTTCGATTCCGTGGTCCGGAAGGGCGTCGTCCCACTCCGCAAGCGAGAGTCGTTCGAGTCGCATCTTCTGGGTGCTACGCTCCCGTCGCCTTCGTTACCGCTACCCTTCGGGCGCTTGCGGGGAGTAGGCCGTTGCTATCGCGGGGTGTCTCCCGAGCGGTCGACGAAAGTAACGTTACCCTTCGGTGCGTCCTCGCGGTATGGACCTGCTGGCCGCCCTCGGGAACCCCGCCGACAGCGACCAAGTGCGCGCCGTCGCCGCCGCCCTCGCTGGCATCGAGCGCGACCTCCACGACGCGATACAGGACCACTACGAGGCGTTGGGTGCCGACCCGCCGGCGGACCGCGGCGCGCCCGAGGAACGAATCGCACAACTCCAGCGCCTCGTCGAACACCACGTCGAAGGCGACCTCTGGGGATACTTCGTCGCCGAGCAGGCACCGGCGGGTTTCGAAAACGCCGAAGATGCCCGCAACTACGCCGACATCGAGGCGTCGGCGTGGGAACGACGGCGGGCGGAATTGGCGGAAACGGTCGACGACGAGGAGGCGAGCGAACGCGAGCGGGCCGACCGCGCCGTCAGGCGACGCTTCGGCGTCGACATCGAGACGTTCGAAGAGCACGTCGTCGGGTACTCGCCCGAGCGGACCCTCCGGCGTGCGCTCCGAGGGCCCGTCGATACCGACATCGAGCGCCTCCGCGTCGCCACGCGCGCGCTCGAACGACGGGACGAGTGACTTCCGTAGAACACGGCCGATTCCGCGAGACGTGGACCACGGTTCGACGGTATGTCAGAGGCCGAACGGGCGTGCGGTCGCGGGGCGCGACCACGGCGTTCGCGGAACCGGCCACCCGAAACAACAACCCCCGAACGGTTGAATCTGACTCAAAACACATCACGTGTCGATACTCCCTATCGCGTGGCCAGTTGCCTTCCATCGACGACTGTATTTAAACTCCCTCGGATTCGCGGAGGTAGGGCCAACGGTGGGGCGAACGACGTGCAGACGAATCACAATGTCGCAATCAGATAGTGAAGAACTCATCTTCCCGAGTCAGGCATGGTTCGAGGAGTACCGACAGCGCATCAACGACAACGAGCAGTACGCCGAGATGGGCGCCGATTGGGGCATCGACTTCAACGGCGACTTCATCTTCGAGATGCGTGAGATGCCCATCGACGACCTCGACACCGAGGCGATGCCGGAGTTCCTCGACGAGGAAATCGACACCTACGTCAGCGACGAGAACGGCACCTACGTCGGCTACGCCTTCCTCGGACTGGAGGGCGGGAAGTGTACCGAAGCGCGCTTCATCGAGAGCGAAGACGAGGTCGACGCCGGCTTCAAACTCATCGCCGACAACGAGACGTGGAAACAACTGATGAAGGGCGAACTCGGTGTCGTCGACGGCATGATGTCCGGCCACTTCGACATCGAGGGTGACATGCAGAAAGTGATGCAGTACTCCCAGGCGGCGGTGCAGTTGACCGAATCCGCCGCCGACATCGACGCGGTGTACGCCGACGACGAGTTCTCCGCCTGAGCGTTCACTCGTCTTCCTTCAGCGCCTCGCGGTCCGTCTTTCCGATGTCCGTCAGCGGCACGCTGTCGAGGAACTCCACTTCTTTCGGCATCGCCTGGCGGGGGACCCGTCCGTCCAGATACGCCCGAAGGTCCTCGGCATCGATGTCGGCGCCGTTTTCGCGCTCGACGAATATCTTCACGCGCTCGCTGCCCGGTCGCTCGGGGTCTGGAACGCCGATGGTGGCGGGTCGGCGGACGCCGTCCATCCCGAACAGCACCTCGTCGACCTCCTCGGCGTACACCTTCAGCCCCGAGACGTTTATCATGTTTTTCACGCGGTCGACGACGTAGAACCGCCCGCGTTCGTCGATTTTCACCACGTCGCCGGTCGCGACGAAGCCGTCGTCGTCGAAGGGGTCCTCCGCGTTGAGATACCCTTTCATGCGCTGGGGGCCGGACAGACACATCTCCGCCTCCCGCTCGTCGGCGACGGCCTCCGCAATCGGGATTTCCTCGCCGCTATCGATGTCCAGCAGTTTCACTTCGGTGTCGGGAACGGGGACGCCGACGGTCGGTTGCTCGAAGCCCTCACAGTCGTCGTCGGTGCCCATCAGCGCCTCCTGAATCCCGGCGACGTTGAAATGCGTTATCGGCGACAGCTCCGAGAGGCCATAGCCCTGTGAGAGGCCCGTCGAGCGCTCGCCGAAGCGCTCTTTCGTCTCGGAGGCCAGCGGCGCCGACCCCGCGATACCGATGACGTCGTGTTCGAGTTCCTCCTCGGCGATTTCCATGAACTGTGTCGGCACGCCGAACATCACGATGGGGTCGTGTTCGGCGACGTGGCGCCGCATCAACTCGGTGTCGCGGGCGTCGGGAACGACCAACAGGTCCAATCCCAACGCCACGAGCATGTTGCCGATGGAGTAACCGTAGGAGTGATACATCGGCAACGAAAGCACTGCCGACTCCCGGCCGCGCATCAGGTCGGGGAGCCGCGATTGGGCGGCGATGGTCTGGAGGGCGTTGGCGACGAGGTTGCGGTGGGTGAGCAGACACCCCTTCGGGAGCCCCGTCGTCCCGCCCGTGAACAGTACCGTGTGGGTGTCATCCGGGTCGATGTCGACGGGGTCGGGGTCGCCGTCGCTTCCCTCGATGACGGCCGGCAGCCACTCGATTCCCGCCTCTGGGTCGTGGTCCGGCGGGTCCGCCGAGTAGTCCTCGAGGTCGGTGAGGATGAGGTGTTCGACCGCGGCGGCCTCACGGAGTCGCTCCAGCAGTTCGCGGTGTTCGTCGTGGCCGATGAGCACCTCGGGGTCGCTCTGTTCGAGGCGGTAGACGAGGTCCTCGTCGGCGTCGAGGAAGTCGTTGGGAACGTGGACGCCGCCCGCCCGCGAGATGGCATGCGTCGCAAGCACGAACTGCGCCGAGGTGGGCAGCACCGTCGCCACCCGCGCACCTTTCTCGACGCCGCGGTCCTGAAGCGCGGCCGCGAGGGCGTCGGCGTCCTCGCGTAACTCCGCGTAGGTGACGGTCCGTCCGGACTGGACGACGCCCTGTTCGGGGTAGTCCTCGGCGGCGTCGTAGAGGAACCGATGCAGCGGGTGGTCGGGGTACGGTTCCAGCGACTCCTCGATGCCGAAATCCTCGTATTCGCTGAACCACGGCGGCCGTTCGGTCATATGCGGAACTTCTCCCACGCCGGCCAAACGCTGTGCGCTCGTATGCGAGGCCGTTTATCCAGTCCCCCGTGAGGAACGTCGACGGCGTTTGACCGACCGTTCGGTGGGGTCCGGCCGCGCTCTACAGCGGTGCTGTTCGACCCACGAACAGCATTGTTCCGACAGTTTAATACTAGAATTTTTATAAAAATATTGTAGTGTGTGATAAGGTAGCATAACATCTATGAGTTACAGAAATGCCTGACGAAAGGGAACTTACGGAGGGGGATGCCGGTGAACGAGATGGAATGGGTGCACACTCGACGCCGTATCGTCTCCGGATGCTCTCTTTCGAGCGCTCGGCAATCCGAAGCGTCGACGGGTGTTGGGGTATCTATTCGGACGGGGGGAAGCCACGTTCGAGGAGTTGGTTGACGTCCTCGTCGGGTGGGTCGCTTCCGAGGGGGTAGTCGTCGGGCCGGACGAGCGGCGCCGACGACCGACAGAAGTGTGCGCTCGTCGCCGAACAGCGCGGACCGGGCGAGTTCTACGGCACGTGGACCTACGACCCCTCGCTCGTCGACAGCGCGTTCGAAGCGGTTTCCTGAAAAACGAACCGCTACGGTGCGATGGCGGCCATCACCTTCGCCTCTATCTTCCGGAGGTGTTCGCCCACCGTCCCGTCAGAGCGGTCGAGGTGGTCGGCGATGTCTTGGTGGGTCGCCTCTCGCGGCACGCGGTAGTAGCCCACCTCCAAGGCCGCCTGCAGCGTCTCCTGTTGCCGCGGCGTCAGCATCGAGAACAGTCGTTCCTCCTCGGGAACGTAGTCGCTTATCTGTTCGAGATTGAGGCCGAGACCGTCGGGGACTTTCGGGATGACCTCCCGAATCACGTCCTCCTCGCCGACGATGTGGGCGCGCAACCCGCCGTCGGCGGTGTACTCCAGCGGCATATCGAGGATGAGTTCGTACTCCCGAAACAGGCTGAGGAGGTCGACGACGGTGTCGTTCGGGACGAAGTGGGCGTAAATCGTGACGTGGTCTTCGCCCTCGGAAATCTGGTATTCGAGGATTTCGGGGGACTCGGAGGCGATTTCGCGCATTCGCTCGACATCACCGGAGAGTTGAAACAGCGTGATAGCGGTGTCGTCGTCCAGCAGGCTGATGTTGTGGAGCAACTCGCGTGTGATATTTGGCTCCGCCGCCAGCGTCTCGTCGACCGGGTGTAACCCGCCCTCCCGAGGGATGATGACCGTCCGAACGTAGCGCATTGTACCTTTCAATGGTAACTCATGGATATAAACGCTTGGCAACGGCCCTCATCGGTAACGAATGAAGCGAACGGCGTCGTGATATAAAGACCCACCCATGGGAGGAACAATCCACAGGGACGAACGGCCGAACCGATTCGGTACACGGGGCGTCCGCCCCGAACTCCGACCATGAGTGAACTCACAGACCGCATCGAAGCATCGCTCGAAAAGTCCGCCGACGAACTGGAAGCCGACCTCCCCGACCTGCTGGCTGACCTCGACGGACAAACCCGCGAGTTCGTCCAGGAGAACCCCGGCCTCTTCGGCCGTCTCGTCGGCCGCATGGACGAGATGGAAGTCGCGCCGTTCGTCGAGGAAAACCCCGAGACGGCCGACGGCTTCCAGAACTTCCTGTGGACCGGCATGGAGGTCATCGTCGAGAACAGTCCCGAGGTCCAAGAGCAAATCGGCCAGGACATCACGGTCACCTTCGAGGCGACCGACTGCCCGATGGACGGCCACATGCAGGTCGACGGCACCGAGAAGACGCTCACCGGCGGTGCCGGCACCTTGGAGGACCCGACGCTGAAAATCAGCGGCCCCGCCGACAACCTCGTCGGCCTCATCACCGGTGCCATCGACCCCGTTCAGGGGTTCATGAGCCAGCAGTACGAGATGGACGGTCCCGTCGCGACGGGGACCCAACTCGCCCCCATCATGGGGAGCCTCTCGGAGAGTTTCGAGTAAGATGTACTACGACGACGACGGTGGAGAGTTCCGCGAGAACCTTCGGGCCCACCTCGAAGAGCACATCGAACCCATCGTCGACGAGGCCGACCGCGAGCCGCTGACCCGCGAGGAGTTCCTCGAATACACCGGCGTCCTTCGGGAACTCGACATCGGCTTCGAACCCGGCGTCGCCGAGGAGTACTTCGGTAACCTCGAACGGTTCACCATCGTCTCCGAGGAAGTCTCCCGGGTGTGGCCCAGCCTCAACGTCGCGTTGCAGATGTCGTTCCCGTCGGTGTTCGTCCAACACGCCGCCGACGTAACGCAGGACGCGATGTTGGACAAACTCCACGACGGCGAGTGTATCGGCTGTCTCGCCGTCACCGAACCCGAGGGCGGCAGCGACACCGCCCGACCCAACACCGTCGCCTACAAGGACGGCGACGAGTACGTCCTCGAAGGGAAGAAACAGTGGGTCGGCAACGCGCCAATCGCCGACGTGGCCCTGGTCGTCGCCCACGACGACGAAGCCGACACACAGGACATGTTCCTCGTCGACCAAGCGAACTCGCCGTTCGAAACCGAGACGATGGACAAACTCGGCTGGAAGGGCGTCAACAACGGGAAGATGTACTTCGACGACGTGCGGATTCCCGAGGACAACCGCCTGTCAAACATCGTCGGCAACGCCCTGATGGACGGCGCCGACATGCAGGAAATCGTCCCGTTCCCCGAATCGGTCTCACAACTGTTCTTCGAACAGAAGGCCCTCAACGCGACGTTCTCGTTCATGCGGACGGGAATGTCGTTCATGGCCGTCGGCATCATGCAGGCGGCCTTCGAGGAGGCCCTCGAATACGCAGAGGAACGCGAGACGTTCGGCGACCCCATCGGGTCGACCCAACTCGTCCAGGAGAAACTGTACGAGATTCTGCGGGACCTCGAAACGTCGCGGCACCTCTCGCGGCACGCGCTTGAACTGCTCAAACGAGGCGACGACCGCGCCCGCCTCATCTCCTCGCTGGCGAAAGCCTACACCGCCGAACGCTCCGTCGACGCCACCTACAACGCCCTGCAAATCCACGGCGGCGAGGGGCTAAAAACCGAGAACCGACTCGAACGCTACTACCGGGACGCCAGCGTCATGACCATCCCTGACGGCACCACCGAGATTCAGAAACTCATCGTCGGCAAGGAGCTGACGGGGATGAGTGCTTACTAACACCCACTTTTTACTCCCTCGGGTGTCCTTGCGCGCCTTCGGCGCGCTGCGGGCACCACTCGGTCGCAAAAACGTGGGGAAAAACGACCCGACGCCTCGCTACGCTCGGCGTCGGTGGAACCGCTCGCGCCTTCGGCGCTCGCGGATGCTTGTACTCGCTCTGCCCTACACCGACAGCACCGGCTGTGAGGCGTGAGCGAGGACGTACTCGGCGGCCTTCTCGATGACGGCCTCGGGGTCGCCCGTGACCGGTTCTCGGGGGATAACGACGAAATCGGCCTCCAGTGACTCCGTCACGTCGAGGATGACGCTGCCGGGGTGTTGAGAGAGCCGCGTCTGGGAGTAGCCGTACGCCGAGGAGTGGTCGACCGGGATGCCGTCGGCGACCGCACGGACGCCGGCCATCACCTGCTCGCCGCGCTCGGCGATGGCGGCGGCCTCGACGCTGCCCTCCTCCATCGCCGCGGCGGCGTTCTCCCCGAGGACGTACAGCGCGTGAACGACGGCGTCGTAGCGCTCGGCGATGGCGGTGGCGTATTCGACGGCCTCCATCGCCGCATCCGACCCGTCGACCGGAACGAGGACCGTTTCGACCTCCATACGCTACCCTCGTGAGGGGTGGTCAAAAAACCATCCGCGCTGGGGCCGTCTCGTGAGGGTGCTTCCTTCGGCGTTCGATACGTCTCGGCGAACGGAATATCGATACGCCCTACGAACGATTTAAACTACGGTGAATAACTCGCATAATTAAGTTACGAGTTTGGCGACTTCCGCAAGTATGAGACTGGGGAGGCGCGCCCTACTCGCCGCTTCGGGGTGTCTGGTTACCGGACTCGCTGGCTGCCTCGATGGAACGACGGACGCTTCGGAAAGCGGCTGTCTGACTCCGGTAAACCTTCCGACAATGACCGGACCAGACACGTGGCCGCAGTTCGCCGCGACGGCCACGAACGCGAATTTCGTTCCCGGTTCCGGCGTTCCAGCCGACCCCTCGACCGTCGGGTGGCGTTCACCCGGAAGTGAGGCACTCCTTCCGCCCGTTATCGCCGAGGACCTCTACGTAGCGGATTCGGGTACGGGTTCGGTCTCCGCAGTCGCGGCCGACGACACCGTCCGCTGGCGCTACGACGAGTTCGACCGGACTCGATGGCCCGTCGCCGTTTCCGACGGCACCGTCGTCGCACTCACGGAGAACGCCGACAGCCACGTTCTTCTTCAGGGAATAGACACCGAGGACGGGACAGTACGATGGGACATCGACACCACTGCCTCGTTTCGCGGGATTCTGTTACCGATAGCACCGACTGTCCGAGGGGGCATTGTTTATATCTGCACTAACACCGGCGTTCGGGCTGTCCAAATCGACGATGGAACCGCCGAGTGGCACACGGAACTCGGCGCGCACGTCGTCGAAGGGCCGGACGGTTCCTCGTGGCGGACGCTGTGGGCGACTCCCGCCGTCACCGAGAACCACGTCTACACCTTCGACAGAAACGACACCTCGGGTGACACCAGAACGATACACGCACTCGACCACGGTGGAAACATCGCGTGGAAGCGCGAGATTCCGGTGCCGGACGACTGGCGGGTTCTCGGTCACGTCGTCGCCGGCGAGAGCAGATTGTTCGTCGTCGCCCACCGCGAAGATGTCCGACTGATGGGGCACAACGGGACGGACGCCGACGGGAAGTCTCCGAAGAGTCGACTGTTCGCACTCGACGCCGACACCGGCGACACCGCGTGGCGTACCGACTTCGAGGGTGCCGCGCCGACGCCGCCCGCGCTGGCTGGCGGAATCCTCTTCGTCACGTCTCGCCGTAACGACGGTAGCGGTCGACTCCTCGCTTACGATGTCGAATCACAGTGTGTGCGCTGGGAGTACGAGAGCGACCGCGGCGTCGTGGGGACGCCCGCAGTGCCACCAGAGGCCCTCTGTATCAGCGAGGGCGACCGACTCACTGCGCTCGATGTCCAAAAAGGGGAGCCTCGCTGGCATCTCGGTTTCGAGTCCTCTGTGTCCGCGCCTATCGTAGCCGGCGGGAGCGTGTACGTCGTGGACCGTGTGTACACGGACCAGCCGATGCGAGTCGTCCGCGTCGATTGAGTCCAGCCGCGTACTTTTATGCCGTCGCCCCGCCGAGACCGAGTATGTTCGAGACGGTGGTCGTGGCGACCGACGGCTCCGAGAGCGTCTCGCGGGCGGTCCACTGTGCGCTCGACCTCGCATCGCGCTTCGATGCGACCGTCCACGCGCTGTACGTCATCGACGAGAGCCACGTCGAATCGCTGCCCGACCGGCTTCACGACGAGGTTCGCGAGGCTCTCGACGAACAGAGCCACGAGGCCCTCGACGCCGTCGTCGAGGCGAACACGGCACGCGGGGACGGCGTCGAGTTACAAACCGCCGTCAGGGCCGGCCCGCCGTCCAAGGAGATAATCGGCTACGCCGACGACGTCGACGCCGACGCGGTGGCGATGGGGACGCGCGGACGCCACGGGGAACACTCCTTTCTGCTCGGCAGCGTCGCCGAACGCGTCGTCCGAACGTGTTCGCGGCCGGTGTTGACCGTCCGACAACTGGAGTGACCGGCCGGCGGCAAGCGGTGGGATTATTCCCCGCGCCGCCCCTCCCGTCGGTATGGACGACTATCTCATCGACGACGACAACATCCCGCTGGGCCGCCGCTCGGTCCTGCCCGGCGAGGGCTTCTTCACGCCGGATTCCTTCGACGAAGCCCAAGCCGAAAAGGAGGCCCGCGAGGCCCTCGCCGGCGCCGACCGGGTCGTCGTCGCCGACCCCGACGCCGACGGACTGGGCTGTGTCGCACTCCTCCGGGTGGCCTTCGGCGATGCTGCTCTCCTTCCCGCAGGCCCCCACGAAATCGCCGAGGCGCTGGAGTACGTCGCCGAATTCGGCGAACCCGACCTCGAAGTGTTCGTCTGTGACCTCTGTCCGGACTCCGAGAGCGACATCGAGGCGCTGCCGGCGGTCGCCGAACGCGCCACCTCGGTTCGGTGGTTCGACCACCACCAGTGGGACGACGACCTCGCGAGGTCCGTCGAGGAGTACGCCGCCTTGACCGTCGGCGACTCCGAGGAGGTGTGTACGACCGACGTGGCGCTTGCGGAACTCGACTACACCTTCGACGACCGCTACGCCGACCTCGCGGCGGTCACCCGCGACCACGACCTCTGGCTCCGGGAGGACCCCCGAAGCGACGACCTCGCGGATTACGCGTACTGGTCCGACCCCGAGGAGTACATCGACACCGTCGTCGAACACGCCGCAGACCTCCCGGCGGAGGTGGAGTCGTTCCTCGAAGAACAGCGCGTCGAGAAGGAGGCGCTCATCGAGAAGGCCATCGAGCGGGCGGAGTTCGAGGCCATCGGCGAGTGGACCGTCGGCGTCACCTACGGCCGCTGTTCACAGAACGAGGTCGCCGAAGCGATGCGCGAGGAGGGCGCCGACGCCTCGGTCATCGTCAAGCCCGCGGGGTCGGCGTCCATCCGCGGCACCGACTCCTTCGAGCGTTGTCACGAAGTTGCCGGGCAGGTCAACGGCGGCGGCCACCCGAAAGCGGCGGGCTGTAAACCCGATATCTACGACGACATGCTGGATTACGCCCACCACTGGACGACTCGGGGCGCTATCACGAAACAGGTCATCCTCGATGCGTTCCGGAACCTGCCCGAAGAAGACGAGGAAGGCGTCGAAACCGACCGCTAACTCACTCCTCGACGACCCACTTATCCGAGTAGGTCGTCCCGCAGGCACAGGCTGCGTAGCCGTGAATCACGTCGCCGTCGGCGTAAATGCCGCCGACGCCCTCGTTTTGTTCCTCCGCGAAGGCGAAGACGAACTTGACGTAGTGGTCCTCGTCGGGCTTGTCCTCGGTGTCCGGACACGTCCCGCCGGTGCAGTCGGCGTCGATGTCGCCGTCGGTCTGCATCGCCATCCCCGCGAAGTCCATCGCGTTGAGGCCAGTCGCCTGCTGGAACGCCGACCGGCCCTCCTTGCCGGGCAACACCAACACGACGCCGTCGTCGACGCGGGTTCCGATTTCCAGCAACTCGCCCATCGTCCCGACGCCCTCTTCGTGGAGGTACACGAGGATGTCGTCGACGCGCTCGCCCTCTAGGAAGGCGTCATACAGCGCGCTCGCGGGGCGGTCGTCGTCGGTCATCCGTCGAGGTCCTCCGCTATCGAGGCGAGGCTGTCGTCGGGCGTCTCCGCAACGTCGTAGACGGCGTCTTCGCCCGGTGCACGGAGGCCGTACTGTTCGCCGTCGACGACTACGTCAAGAAGCGCGGAGCGACCTGCTTCGAGGCCGGCGGATTCGACCCACTCGATGAGTCGGTTCTCGCCGCCGCCTTCCCGGGCGAGACGGGCGTTATCGTAGAGGCCGCGCAGTTCGTACTCGCCGTCGAGGCCGACATCGACGGGGGCGTGATACGTCGACTCGTCGGCCTCGATGCGGACGACGCCTTCCGGCATCGTCCCTTCGGGAACGACGAGTTTCGGTCGGTCGAGCGCGCCGGCTGATTCGATGGCGACGCGAACAGTCTCGACGCCGTCGGAGGAAAGACTGGGCATGGATGCGATACGAACAGAAGGGGAGATTACTCGTCGTCCTCGTCGCCGCCGAGCAGTTCCTCGACGGACTGGTCGCCGCGACCGACGATTTTTGCGTTAATCTGCCGCGTGTCGTCGGAGACCTCGGCGCCGCGGACGGTCACGCGCTTGCGCTCGCCGTCGACGCTCGGCTCGAAGCCGACGCCGCCCTCGAGGAGGATGGCCTTCGTGCTGGTGCCAGCCACGTCCTCGCGCATCGGGCGGCCGGAGGTGTCCGACCCGCCGGTGAGTTCGAGTTCGTAGCCGGGGAGGCCGACGGCATCGCCGTCGACCGTCTCGCCGAGCGAGCGGCCGATGAATCGGTTCGCGTCCTGTCCGTCAACATCGAAGGAGTGCGTGGTGCCCTCCTCTGGGTCGCCGACGACGACCTGAAAGTCTGCCATACGGGTTTCAACTCGATGCGTCGGCAAAAGGGTATTGAAAAGACCTCGGCGTCTGAACTGCCGCTGAAGCCCGCGTTCCGTGCTCAGTCGGCCAGTTTTGCGGCCATCTCCAACTCGAAGCCGCTGGTGTCGCACGGCTCGAAGCCGACCTTCCGGTACAGCGCCGTCGCGGCCTTGTTCCAGCGCTCGACGGTGAGCCACACCTGCTCGATGCCGCTCTCGCGGCCCGCCCCGAGCAGACACTCGATGAGTTGGGTTCCGATACCCGCCTCCTGAAACTCTCGAAGGACGAAGATGGCCAACTCCGAGGCGCCCTCGGTGTCGGGAACGAGCGTCGCGTGGCCGACCGCGTCGTCGCCGTGCCACGCGACGACGTTCACACACTCATCGAGGAGCAGGTTGTCGAGCCACTTCCGAACTCCCTTTTCGGCGGTCGGCGGAATCCCTTGTGCGCGGTCCTCGGGGTCGAACTGCAGATACATCTCGACGAGCGTCTCGAACTCGTCGTCGTAGCGGCGGATTTCGATGTCGCGGTCGTCGCGGTCGGAGAACGAACGTGGTGGCCCTTCGTAGGGCCCGGCCACCTCGTCTGGGTACTCGCGAGTCATCGGATGAGTGTCACCGTCGTTTGGGCGTTCAGCAGGACGAACTCAGCAATAGAGCCGAGTTGTACTTTTCCGAGCGGACTCGTCTCGCCGCCGCCCAATACGATTCGGTCGAACTCCTCGCGCTCGGCGAATTCGAGCAACTGACTCCCCGGATGCCCGGAGAGCGACACCACCTCGGCGTCGAAGCCCTCGGTTTCCAACACCGCGTCGACGCGGGTCCGCAGTTCCTCTTCGTCCATGGTTGAGTCCGGGTTCTCCACGATAGCGATGGTGAGGTCGTCGCCGGCCGCCATCGCTCGCGCGACGGCTTGCTCCAGCGCATAGAGGGAGTCCTCGCTTCCGCCGATACCCAGCAGCACCTTCATGCACGGTGCTTGACGCCCCGAAGCAAAAGCCTCCCGGCCTCTCGTGTCGGCTCGCTGAATTGTTGTGTGTGGGCGACCACCCTTCCGGTCGGCCGACGCGACTCACGGCCCACTTCGTTCGCCGTTCGGACGTATCATGGTCCTCCTTACAGTCGGACCACGCGTACGCCACCCGTCAGACAACGCCGATACGCTTTTTCGGCGTCAGAACGCTACGGCCAGTATGGCCGACGACGCGCAGGCGACGGACGATGGGGAGGAACCGACGCCGGCGTTCAGACGACTTCCGGAGGACGAACGCACCGACAGCGAAGCTGATAGCGACGCTGACGTTCCCGAGGACGTCCGGGAGTACGCCCGCTTTTCGAAAATCGACGGGGCGACCTACGACCGTGCCAACGAGTTCCTCCGGGACCGGACGTACATCACCGCCCGCGAGTGGGCGATGGCGCGACTCTGTGCGGATTTCCGCACGGAAACCGGCGTCGAGATGACGAAAATCGGCGAGAACCTCCCGGAACTCGTCCCGTTCATGACCGACACCTACAGTCCGCAGGCGGTCAATCAGGCCCGCTCGTCGTTCGACGAGAAGGTCCGAAAGGCCGGTGCGACGTTCCTCTACGGCGCGATGTGTGACTTCTACACCGCCGAGGAACTCGACGACCTGATGTACGAGATTACCGAGGTAGCGAAGTTCCTCCTCGAAGTCGAGGGCGTCGAACTCACCGTCGACGAGGAACTGGAAGCCGAAGAGCGCATCTCCAGTGTCATGCGCGAGGTCCGGGAGTCCTCGGCGGCGCTGCGACACGACGAACTCGCCTGTCCGAACTGCGGCCACGAGATGCACGCCACGGAAGACGGCACCGACGCCGACATCGCCGCCGACGCCGCCGACGCCGCCGACGACTGACGCGCGTTACTCGCGGACGTTTTTCCCGTCTCCTTCACCGAACTCGCCGTCGTGGTAGACGACGGTCCCCCGAACCATCGTCAATTCGGGGAAAACGGCATCGCGACCCTCGAACGGCGTCCACCCGCACTTCGAGTGGAGCGCTTCGCCGCGAATCGGCACGCTCGCGTCGGGGTCGAACAGCACGAGGTCGGCGTCGTTGCCGGCTTCGATGCGACCCTTGTTCGATAACTCGAAGATGTCGGCGACGTTCGCCGCGGTCACGTCCCGGACGCGCTCGTAGTCGATGGTTCCCGTCCGGGCCTCCTCCAACAACAGTGGGAGGGCGGTTTCGACGCCGGGAACGCCGCTCGGCGCGTCCCAGATGCTGGCGTCTTTCTCCTCGCGAGTGTGGGGTGCGTGGTCGGTCGCGACGATGTCGACGGTTCCGTCGATGAGTCGCTCGAACAGTTCGTCTCGCCGCCGCTCGCTCCGCAGCGGCGGGTTCATCCGGCCGAACGTTCCGAGTTCTTCGAGGTCGTCACGCGAGAGGAAGAGGTGATGCGGCGTCGCCTCGCAAGTCATCCCCGCCTCGTCGGCGATGTCGGCGCCCTCCGGCGTTGAGGTGTGGGCGATGTGAATCTCCGAGTCGAGGCCGTTCGCGACCGTACAGGCGCGGTCGATGGCCTCGATTTCGGCCTCGGCGGCGCGGTAGGCGCTCCAGGCATCGGCGTTCACAGGACGTGCGTCCTGTGTGCTCGCGAGAGCGTCGCTCTCGCGACCGTCGTCGCGTTCTGTGGCCGCCTCATCGAACAGCGTCGCGTCTTCGGCGTGAACGGTCACTTTCACGCCCGCTTCCTCCGCTTTTTCGAGGGCATCTTCGAAGAGGTCGGCGTCGATGCCCATCTCGCCCGTCGAATCGGCGAGGAACACCTCACCCAGCGCCGCGATGGGTTCCTCGAACAGTTCCTCGGGGTTCCACGCCTCCGTAACGCCGCCGTTGATGCCGTAGTCGATGGCCGATTCCCGCGCCAATCGAGCTTTCTCCTCGAAACTCGCGGCATCTATCGTCGGCGGGTCAGTGTTCGGCTGGTCGAACACCGTTGTCACGCCGCCTGCAGCGGCGCTCTGTGACCCCGTCGTCCACGTCTCCTTGTGGGAGTATCCCGGCTCTCGGAAGTGGACGTGGGCGTCTATCATCCCCGGGAAGAGACGCTTTCCGTCGGCGTCCACTACGTCTCCGTCGGCGTCGAGTCCCTCCCCGACCGCGGCGATGGTTTCGCCGTCGACGAGCACGTCACGAACCCGGCCGTCGGCGAGCGTCGCGTTCCGAATGAGCATTACTCCGACTGTGGGGGGCCGACTCCTAAACGTCACGGAGTACGTCCTCCGCCGCGACGCGCTCGACGCGTCGCTCGTCGACGAACGCCGACTCGATGGCGTCGACGACCGCGCCGGGGTCGCCGGGGCCGCCCGCTGTTTCGACGCTGCCAACCGATTCGGGGTCGAACGGCACGTCGAGGGCGTCGTACACCGGAGTGAGTACGTCGGCGATGGCGGATTCGTCGGTCGCTCGGACGACGATACAGCCGCCGACGGTCGTGGTTTCACGGCGGACGCGCTGGGCGATGCCGGCGATTTTCCCCGCTCCCTGCAGGGAGTGGTCGCCGGGACAGAACGCGCCGTCGGGTTCGTCGTCGCGGACCGTCGCCCCCAGCGACCGAAGGGCGCGTTTCAGCCGGTTGGTCGTGTCGTCGTATCGGTCTCCGATCCCCTCGCCCTCTCGATTCGGGACGACGTAGGAGAACGCGACGACCGAACCGGTGTAGGCGACCGCACGGCCGCCGACCTCGCGTTCGACGACCGCGTAGTCTCGCTGTCGGGCAGCCTGCCGAGCGCAATCGTAGCCGTCGCTGGCGGCGTCGCGGCGTCCGAAGGCGACCTGTCGATGGGGCGTCCACACACGGAGCGCCGGTTCGCCGGTCGCCTCGACGCCGGCCGAGAGCGCGGCTTCGACCTCCCGGTCGGCGTTCACGTCTTCCCTTCGGCCTCGAACGACGCGCATGGGTCGCGTTGGTGACGACGGGGCTAAAACGGCCCGGCCCGAAGCTGCCGGTATGGTGACGCTGCCGTCGTCGGTCATCGAGGCGTACGAGCGGTTCTCGCTGTACAACTCGCCGTATCCGGCCCACGACCGCGGCTGTGCCGTCGATTTCTACCCCGGTTCGGACGAGGCAATCTCGCCAGTCGCCGGTGAGGTCATTGAGACGCGAACGGTTCGCTGTCCGCCGAAACCGTACGCCGTCGACGAAGACCACCTGATACTCGTCGACTGTGGCGACGTGGTCGCCCGTATCCTCCACGTCGACCCGGCGGTTTCGGCGGGCGAGTCGGTCGCAGTCGGCGAGTCGCTCGGCACGCTCGTCCGCTCGGGTTTTTTCGGCCAGTGGGTCGACAACCACGTTCACCTCGGCTTCCGGAGCCACGACCAGAACCTCCGGCGGGCATCGGGGTCGCTACCGTTGGAGTTAGACGTGGCGGTCGCTGGCGTGCCGTGGGACGGCACTGGCGAGGTGCTGGAGACGGGACCGACGCACGTCTCACTCGACGCGCCGACGTACCCGGGGGAGGGGTTCGCGGCGCTGTCCAGCGACGAGGGTGTTCCGCTCGATGGTGGACTTCCCCACTACGCTGGTGGCGGAACGCTACGGCAACACGAGGGGTCGGTGTCGCTGCTCGGAACGACGGTCGGCGAGGCGACGGGACGGGACATTCGCTGGGAGGACGTGGCCGTTTACGCCAACGATGTCCGAGCGACGGGGCTATCGCTGTTCGCCTCGCAGGTGCCGTTCGGCGCGAAACTCGTCTTCCACGATGGCCACGACTTCTCGGCCGGCGAGTCGGTTTCGGTGTCAATCGAACCGACGAGCGAACCGGTTCGGTTGGGCTGACAGCCGGTGGTCGGACACGACAGCGCGCTCCCGCGGCGGGCCACCGGACTCCTGCCGTGTTCGCCGCGGGTTCGGGTTACGTCACGACCGTCGGTGGCCGCGGCTCCGTATATAAACCTCAGCCGTGCCGCCTGTTTTCGGGTCGAGCCCACTACAAAACGAGCCAGCCGGCGATTCCGAGCAGGACGACACCCGAGATGCGCTGGAGCCACGGGCTGTCGCCGCCGAATTGTCCCGAGAGTGCGCCGACACAACCGAGGTAGGAAGCGGTGATGACGGCGTACAGCGCGCCGAGCACTAGCATTCCGGCGGCGGGGTTCGCTTCGGGTGCAAACCCCGGCAGAAAGGCGAGGAAGAACAGCGCGACCTGTGGGTTCAACACGTTGACTGTCAGGCCCTGCAGGAAGGGCTTTCCGGCCGTCGTTTCCCGTGTGTCGCCGTCGGCGTCGCGAAGCGACTGCACGCCGAGGTAGGCGAGATAGACCGCCCCGAGCGTGACGACGACCGTTCGGGCCTCGGGGACGGCGGAAAACAGCGCGGCGAGGCCGAACGCCGCCGCGGCGGTGTGGACGAGAATCCCCGTCGAGACGCCAAGTGCCGAGAGAACGCCAGCGCGTCGCCCCTCGCCGGCGCCGCGTGCGAGGACGTACGCCGTGTCCGGCCCCGGCGTCAGAATCAGGGCGACGGCGGCGGTCAGATACACCGCGAGCGTGGCGGCCTCGAACACGTTTATCGGTTCTCGCGTTCGGTCAAATCGCTGTCGACCGCGGCGACGTTACGCTCCGTCGCCGTCTTCGCTCCCCGAGAGGCCGTCGTCGCCGCGTTCGAGCGCCGGCGGGGCGTCGTGGTACTCGGAGTAACCGTCGAACCAGCGGGCGATGCGCTCCAGACGGTCGACGACGTGGCCGGGTTCGCCGGACCGAGACAGTTCGTGGCCCTCACGTGGATAGCGGACGAGTCGGGTGTCGACGCCCTGCTTGCGGAGGAACAGGTAGAACAGTTCGCCGTTGTTGACGGGGACGCGGTAGTCGTCGTCGGCGTGGACGACGAGCGTCGGCGTCTCGACCGATTCGACGTGGGCCGCCGGCGAGTGTTCCCAGAGGAACTCGGGGTCCTCCCACGGCGTCGCGTCGAAATCCCACTCGACGAGGTGGAAGGCGTCGGTCGACCCGTAGAAGGAGTTGAGTTCGTAGACGCCGCGCTGGGAAACGGCGCCGGCGAAGCGGTCGGTGTGGCCGATTAGCCAGCCGGTCATGTAGCCGCCGAAGGAGCCGCCGGTGAGGAACTGCTGGGAGTCGTCGACGTAGTCGCGTTCGCACACTTCGTCGACGCCCGCGAGCACGTCAGTGCTCGTCACCGCGCCCCAGTCGCGTTCGATGGCAGCCATGAACGACTCGCCGTAGCCGGTCGACCCGCGCGGATTCGACCAGAAGACGACGTAGCCGCGGGCCGCCAGCGTCTGGAACTCGTGGAACATCGTTCCGGCCGTCGACCACATCGCGTGGGGGCCGCCGTGAATCTCGACCGCGAGGGGGTAGGTCTCGTCCTCGTCGAACTCCGGTGGGTGGAGCACCCACCCCTGTATCTCGACGCCGTCGTCGCTCTCGAAGCGGATTCCCTCTGGTTCGGCGACGTGGTGAGTCTCGAAGTAGTCCGAATTGACGTTCGTGAGTCGGCGTTCCTCTCCTTCCTCGGTCAGGAACACGTCGCCGCGGTGGCTCCACTCGCTTTTCGTCACGACGACGCTGCCGTCGCGGGCGTCGAAGGCCGTCACGTCGCCTTGGGCGACGACGACCCCGATATCCTCGCTGTCGGTGTCGACGAGCGGCCCACGCCGTACCTTCCGGTGGCCCTCGTCGGGCGTCGAGAACAGTAGCGCGTCGCCGTCGAAAGCGAAAGCGCCGGCCATACGGTCGATGCCGGCAGTCGGTCGGACGGTCTCGCCTGCCTCGCGGTCGAACACCTCGATTTCCCGTTGTCGGATGGTCGGCCGGTCGGGTTCGGTGTAGGGGTAGGCGAGTGTCCCGTCGGCGGTCGCCTCGATGTCCAACTCCCAGGCGGTCGTCGTCGTCACCGTCTCGCGGGCCAGCGTCTCGAGGTCGAGGGCATCGATGTCGTACTCGATTGAGTCGTCGGGTTCTTCGCCACGTTTGACGCCGTAGTACAGCGTCGCCTCGTCGCCGAACGTTGGCGCGACGAAGTCGAAGTCGCCGTCGGTGTGGCGTTCGACCGCCTCCGAATCGAGGTCGACGGTGTAGACGTGGCTCCGCGTTCCGTCGAAGTACTGCTGGTCGGCGCGGTACACCATCCGGTCGATGACGCGTGGGTCCGGCGTCTCCCGCTCGTAACCGTCGTCGGCCGCGAGGTCCTGACTCGCCCGGCGTTCGGCTTCGGTGGCCCGTTGGGTGAACGTCAGCGCCTCGCCGTCCGGTCGCCACGCTATCGAGGACACGTCGCCGACCACGTCAGTCACCTGTCGGGCCTCGCCGCCGTCGGTCGGGACGACGTACACGTCGGCGGTCTCGTCATCACTCCGGACGAACGCCAGTCGGTCGCCGGACGGCGAAAAGCGCGGTTCGGTGTCGCTGCCGCCGGTCGTGAACGGTTCGGCGTCGGCGCTGCCGTCCGCCGGGACGGTGTAGACGTTCCGGTCGTAGCTCTCGTCGTCTGCCGGGTCCTCGTGGACGAAAGCGACCGTCTCGCCGTCGGGCGACAGCTGGGGGTCCGACACCTGAACGATGTCGCGATAGTCGGCGGCCTGAATCGGCTCCATGGCCGTCCGTCGGCCGCCGCGGTGGTAGGTCTTTCACTCGGAGCACTCGCAGTCAGCGGCCGAACGCTCATTTCGACGCCGGACGATGCGCCACGTATGGCCCTCCCCGATTTGCTCCCGTCCGACCGCTGGCTTCCAGCACCGACCGCCACGCTTGCGGTGTCGGCGGCCCTGTTCGGCCTCCAGATGGTCACGATTGGAACCCTCCCACAGCGAGCAGCGGTGGCCGTCGCCGTCGGAACCGCCCTCCTCGGCGGCGCGGCGCTCTTCGTCGCCCTCCGGTTGTACGCACCGCTTCTTTCGGGCGTCCTCGCCGTCCCGCTCGTGACCGTCGACCTACCGCTACTCGGCACCGTCGTCCTCCCCTGTGTCCTCGCCGTCGCCGGAGTCGAATACGGGGGTCGGCGACTGCTCGGCCACAGCGAGGTTCGACTGTCGGCGGCGACGGAAGCCTCGCTCGTGGCTGGCGTCGCTGTCGGGGCGCTGTGGACCGGGATGGTCCACGTGTTGTCACCGGGCGGCGACGATTTCGGCGTCGTCGCTCGGTCGGTCGGCGTCGAAGGGTACCTTGCGCCGCTGGCGGAACTCGCCTTCGTCGCGTTCGGTCCCCTCCTCGTGGTCGGATTGCCGGTCGCACTCGCCACTCGATTCGGCCTGCTCTCGCCGCTTCTCTTCGCGGCCGTCGAAGTTGGGTCCTTCCTGTCGGAACCCTCCGGCGGCGATACGGTCGGGTCGGCGGCGAGTCTCCTGTGGCCCGCCGCGGTGCCGCTGTTGCTCGGCGCCGCCGCCATCGAGCTGTGGGTGCGTCGTGAGGCAGTCCCGGCGCTCGGCGCTCGGCTCGCCGGCAGTTGAGGCCGCCGCGACGAACAAAGCCTTTACCGGCTGGGTAGCGTACGGAGTGTAAATGGTACTCGACGACTTGGGCAGTTCCCTCCGGGGAACGCTCGACAAGTTACAGGGGAAGACGACCCTGAGCGAGGACGACGTCGAGGAGATCGTCAAGGAGATTCAACGCTCCCTGCTCTCCGCGGACGTCGACGTCTCGCTCGTGATGGACCTCTCGGATTCCATCCGGGAGCGCGCACTGCAGGAGGAACCGCCGGCCGGCACCACCGCGAAAGACCACGTCCTCAAAATCGTCTACGAGGAGATGGTCGAACTCGTCGGCGAGTCGACGGAGCTCCCGCTGGAGGAACAGACCATCATGCTCGCCGGCCTCCAGGGGTCGGGGAAGACCACCAGCGCCGCGAAGATGGCGTGGTGGTTCTCGAAGAAGGGCCTCCGCCCGGCGGTCATCCAGACCGACACGTTCCGGCCCGGCGCCTACGACCAGGCCAAACAGATGTGCGAACGCGCCGAGGTCGACTTCTACGGCGACCCGGACAACGACGACCCCGTCGATATCGCTCGGAAGGGCCTCGAAGAGACGAAAGACGCCGACGTGCGCATCGTCGACACGGCCGGTCGCCACGCCCTCGAAGACGACCTCATCGAGGAGTTAGAGCAAATCGAGTCGGTCGTCGACCCCGACCGGAACCTCCTCGTCCTCGACGCCGCCATCGGTCAGGGCGCAAAAGACCAGGCCGAACGGTTCCACGATTCGGTCGGCATCGACGGCGTGATGATAACGAAACTCGACGGGACGGCAAAAGGTGGCGGTGCCCTCGCCGCCGTCGACCAGACCGATTCCTCCATCGCCTTCCTCGGGACCGGCGAGGAAGTCGGCGACATCGAGCGGTTCGAACCCTCCGGGTTCATCTCCCGATTGCTGGGGATGGGCGACCTCAAACAGCTCTCCGAGCGGGTCGAACGCGCGATGCAGGAGACCCAAGAGGAGGAAGATTGGGACCCCGAGGACCTGATGAAAGGGGAGTTCACCCTGAAGGACATGCGGAACCAGATGAACGCGATGAACAAGATGGGCCCGCTCGACCAGGTGATGGACATGATTCCTGGCTTGGGCGGCGGCATCAAGGACCAACTCCCCGACGACGCGATGGACATGACCCAGGACCGCCTCCGGGACTTTGAGGTCATCATGGACTCGATGACCGAAAACGAACTGGAGAACCCCCGCTCCATCGGCCAGAGCCAAATCGAGCGCATCGCCCACGGCTCCGGGAAGGACGAGGAGACCATCCGTGAACTGCTCGAACAGCACAAGATGATGTCCCGGATGATGAAGCAGTTCCAGGGGATGGGCGACGGCGACATGCAGCGGATGATGAAACAGATGCAGGGCGGCGGTGGCGGCGGTGGCGGCGGCGGTCTCGGCGGAATGGGGCCGTTCGGCGACTAAAAACGTCGTAGTTGATGGGTTGCCTTTTGACACGAAAAACGATTAGTGGTCACGCCCAGTCGACTCACACATGTCGCCCTCCACTCGATTCGGTCGTCTCAGCCCCTATCGGCTGGCCATCCTCGTCGTCTTCTTGGGCCTTTTCGGCGCTGGGGTCGCGTTCACCGATGAGCCCCTTGCGCCGACTGTCCTCGTGATGGGGGTGCTCGTGGCGGTATATCTCCTCGCCAGCGCCTTCGATTCGGTCCGTGACCACCCCCTTTTCAACGTCGCCAACGCGGCGTGGCTAACTGTCGTGTTCGTGCTGTGGTACGTCTCGACCGACGAGAGCATCGTCGTTCTTGCGTTCGCCGTCCTCGCGGCGGTCGGCACCGCCGTCGAGGCGTACAACTACCGCAACGACACGTCGTATCTCCGCATCGATTTCTGAACGTGATTCCAGCCGTATCTGTGGCGGCACCTAGTCTCAAGTGTCCCTGCCGAGACAGAAGGGTATGGCAGACGAGCCAAATCCACAGCTACAGCCCATCCTCGATATGGTCAACCAGACGCCGCCCCTCGAAGAGGTCGGCGTGGAGGGTGCCCGACAGCAGTTCGACTCCGTGGCGGATTTCACGCCCTCGTATGAGGTGTACGACGAATACGACACCACCGTCGCCGGCGCGACCGAAGAGCTAGACGCCCGCGTCTACCAGCCCGGCGAGGGCGAGCGACCGGTGCTCGTGTACTTCCACGGCGGCGGCTTCGTCGTCGGCGGACTCGACACCCACGACAACGTCTGTCAGAAAATCGCCGAGGAGAGCGGCTGGACGGTCGTCTCCGTCGACTACCGACTGGCGCCGGAACACCCCTTCCCCGCGGCGCTGGAGGACGCCTACGCCGCCACCGAGTACGTAGACGAAAACCCCGAGGCGTTCGGTGGCGACGGCACGCTCGCGGTCGGCGGCGACAGCGCCGGTGCGAACCTCTCGGCGGGCGTCTCGCTCATGGCCCGTGACGCCGAACTCGAAGTGACGTCCGACGTTGTGGGACCGGACATCACCCATCAGGTGCTGTTCTACCCCGTCTGTGGGTCGCCGTTCGAGGAGTACGACAGTCGCGAGGAGAACGCCGAGGGGTACTTCCTCGAACGCGAGACGATGGAGTGGTTCCAAGACCAGTACGTCCAGTCACCGGTCCACTCCCGAAACGAGTACCTCGCCCCGCTTCTCGCCGAGGACCTCTCGGGACTGCCGCCGGCGACGGTCGTCACTGCAGGCTTCGACCCCCTTCGGGACGAGGGCAACCGCTACGCCGAGGCGCTGGAGGACGCCGGCAACGAGGTGTTCCACGCCCAGTACGACGACATGATTCACGGCTTCGTTAGTTTCCTTGGCTTCGTCGATGCCGCTGAGGACGCGATTCGCGCCGCATCGAGCGGTCTTGAGGCCGAACGCTGAGGTATCTCCGGGCCTGGTTCGTTCCACCCGAAACGCAACCGTTTCCACCGCCCCGCCCCTGTTTCGACTCGAATGGCCCCCTCCGTCGGTTCGATACTCGTCGGCGACGTGTTGCCGCGAGTGCTCACCATCGCCGTCGCCATCGCGGGCGGGGTCACCTTCGCGAACCTGCTCGTCGCCTTCGGCGTCATCGATTACATCGCGACGCTGTCGCGGCCGCTGACCGGTCCCGCGAACCTCCCCGACGAGGTCGGTGGCGCCATCATCACCACGGCCGCGTCGACGACGGCGGGCTACGGCATGCTCGCGGAGTACCGCGATTCCGGCTTGCTCGACGACCGTGCGACGCTCGTCGCCGTCACCATCAACACGTTCTTCGGCTTCGTCCAGCACATCTTCACCTTCTATGCACCCGTCCTGATTCCGATTCTCGGACTCCGCGTCGGCCTGCTGTACGTCGGCGCCCGCGCTGGCGTCGCACTCGCGATTACGCTCACCGGTGTCGCGTTGGGCGCGCTGTTGCTCTCGGCGAAGAATGTCGACCCCGAGGCGATGGCGGGTGGCGAGGGCGACGGGGAAGCCCCTCCCGACGCGCGAGCAGACGGCGGCGAGAGCGACGACTCCGAGAACGGACCGCCCGAGACGACCCGCGGAAAACTCCGCGAGGCCGGCCGCTCCGGCATCGAGAAGACGTGGGACATCCTCCCCCGACTCGTCGTCGTCTACACCCTCGTCGTCCTGCTGACGACGTACTACGACCTCGAAGCGCTGACCGGTGGCGCCGCCGACCCGCTGGCGACGCTGACCGGCCTGCCCTCTGCGGCCGTCCCCGTCATCGTCGTCTACGCCTTCGACACCACCAGCGGTGCCGTCACTATCGCCCCGCTCATCGAGGACGGCGTCTTCACCGCCCGAACCGCCGTCGCCACGATGCTGCTCGGCGGTATCGTCTCCTTTACCGTCTCGACGTTCAAGCGGTCGGTTCCGTTCCAGTTCGGCATCTGGGGGACGGAGTTTGGCACGAAAGTCGTCGTCGTGAACACGACGCTGAAGGTGGTGTGGATTGCTGTCGCGTTGGCACTGCTGTTGGCGGTTTGAGACTCAAAAAACAGCGACGTGTCGAGCGCTTCGGAGCCGACCGTTCGTGTGGTCAGCTCTCGATTGGGATGGCCTCGCCGGGGGCGGTGCCCTCGGCGATGGGGATGGTCACTTCGAGGACGCCGTTGGTGTACTCGGCTTCGATGTCGTCGTCGACGACTCGCTTGGGCAGGCGGAACGACCGATAGTACCGCTTCCGCCGGCCGCGGTCGTCGTCGGTGTGTTCGGCGGCGACGTAGAGTCGGCCGTCGTCCCAGCGGAGGTCGATGTCCTCGGGGTCGAACCCGGGCATCTCGACGCTGAGGACGAAGGCGTCCTCCTGTTCGTACAGTTCGAAGCCATCCTCACTCCCGTCCGTTCCGAACAGGCGAGACGGGAGACCGAGGTCACTCGTCCACGAACCTGACGGTGTGGTCGGGAATGCCATCTTGGAACACCTCCACTCGACGGTATGTGCTCGCTTCGAAATAAATTTTTCGGAAGTTTATTTACTGGTCCCCCTCTCGCTGCCCTTTTGAAGCCGCCGCCCGTACCGCCGGTCGTGGAACTCCTCGCGACGACCAACGGCGGGCTCGAGACGATTGCTGCGGACGAACTCGACGACCTCGTCGGCGCCGATGCCGACAGACACCACCGTGGCGTCGTCGCGTTCAGTGGAAACCAAGACGACGTTTATGACCTCCACTACCGCTCGCGGACCTGCCACCGCATCATGGAGGTACTCGTCGACGCGCCGGTTGCGGAACTCGAAGATGTCTACGACCGCACGCGGGAGGCCGACATCGCCACCCACCTGCCCTTTGCCGACTTCGGCGTCGTCGGCACCCGACACGGCAGCCACGACTTTACCAGCGTCGACGTGGCCGAGCGGGTCGGACAGGCCGTCATCGACGACTACCGCGAGTCGACCGGTGACCGTCTCCCCGTGGATTTGGACGACCCGACCGTGCGACTGGAGGCGTATCTCTACGACGACCGGTTCACGCTGGCAATCGATTTGAGCGGTGAGTCGCTGCACAAACGTCCCTATCGGGTCTGTGAACACGACGCGCCGCTTCGCTCGACGTTCGCCTACTCGATGCTCCGTATCGCTGGCTACGAGGCCGACGACCGACTCATTGACCCGATGGCGGGGTCGACGACGATTCCAATCGAGGCGGCGCTGGCGGCGACCGACCGGGTTCCCTATCCCGGGTTCGAACCGGCGCTCGACGCACTGCCGCGCTACGACGGTGAGACCTTCGAAGAGCGGCGGGCCGCCCACGAACCAGTCGATGCCGACCCCAATATCGAGGCCCGGGAAATACGGGCGCGGTGGCGGCGCTGTGGGCGCGTCAACCGCGACGCGGCGGGCGTCGAGTGCGTCGACATCATCGAAGCCGACGCCCGGGAAGCGACGCTCGATGCCGACTGCGTCGTCACGAACCTCCCGTTCGGCATCCGGGTCAGCGAGGACCTCCGGGAGCTGTATTCGGCGTTCGCCGACCGCCTCCGTGAGGGCTCTGTCGACCGCTGTGTCGCGCTGACGACGAAACCCGAACTGGTGCCGCTGGAGCCAGTCGAACAATACGACGTTCCCTACGGTCGCCTTGAGGCCACTATCGCCGTCTACGAACCCTGAGCGGTCTCCGAGCGGCCGTCTCATTGGACGACTGTCGAGGATTTCACCGCCGGTTCGATACCTTTATGAACAATCGTGTTATACAGCGGAGTATATGCGAAACCCTGTCCGTGTCCGTGGTTCGCAGCTCCTCCTTGTAGGCGTACATTGCTGATTCTCCGGTCCGACCGCACCGCCTTCGACCGCACTTTCAAACCCTACAAATGAGCACCGAACCCCGATCCGACGCCCAGCCGATGACCGACGCCCGAACGACAGCAATCACCGCCCGTGGCCGCAGCGACCCGTGGGCCGACGAGGACGCGACGCCGTCACTTACCGCCGCCCGCGCACCACGACAGTTCGAGCCGACCGTCCGGGAGCGACTTCGCAACCTCATGGACGACGAGAACGCCTACTGTAGCTGAGCGGTCTGTGTCTCCGCTTCCCGTGGGAGTTCCGTGACCAACACGATGGCCTTGCCGTCAACGACGACCTCTCCGTCGCCGTCGTAGACGGTCGTCGTGAGTTCGAACTTCTCTTTCCCGAGGTCTTCGACCACCTCACAGACGGCGGTAATCGTTTCGCCGACTTCGACGGGCCCGAGGAATCGGAGGTCCTGTGAGAGGTAGATGGTCAGCCCCGGCAGCCGTGCCAGTGCCGCGCTGATGAGCCCCGCCGTGAGGATACCGTGGGCGATGCGCCCGCCGAATCGTGTCTGCTCGGCGAAGTCGTCGTCGAGGTGTATCCGGTTCGTATCGCCCGTCGCCTCGGCGAATCCCCGGACGTCCGCCTCGGAGAGTCCCTTCCGGAAGCGGACGGCGTCACCGACCGACAACGCCCCCTCTCCGACCCGCTCGAAGGTCCAGTCGGGGGCGTCGTAGGCCGTCGACGGCGATGTCGAGTGGGGCCGCTTGATACGCTCGGTCCAGTTCGAGGTTCTCCGGGAAAGGTGCGGCAGGTAATACGAGAGGTCCGTCGTGGTGACGATACCGACGAGCTCCCCCGCCTCACAGACGGGAAGCCGGTGGATGTCGTGGTCCGCTAGCAGCGTCGCCGCCGCCTCGATTTCGGCGTCCTTCTCGATGGTGATCAATTCGCCGGGTATTAGTTCCCGTACCGTCAGCGACTCCGCGTCGGCGTTCTCGGCGAGGAGCGCGACCATGTCTGATTCGGTGATGATACCCACCGGCCGTCCGTCCTCACACACGACCAGCGATCCGATGTCGGCGTCCCGTAACGCCCTCGCGGCCGCCGCCCCCGTCGCCTCGGGTGAAACGGTTTCGACGGGTGCCGACATCACGTCCTCGACGGTCAGTGAAACGAGCATATCCAGTCGATGGTGGCCCCGCCCAAGAGCCTACGGGAGAAGGTATTACGTCCCGGAACCCCACCTTGGGGCATGACGCGGCCGTCGTGGCTGACCGAGCCCCACCCGCGGGTCGTAGACGGCTCGCTGCTCGTCGGGGTGGGATTCGTCCTCGTTACGGGCGTCGTGAGTCTCTATTCGGGACGCCCCAGTCGAGCGTGGGTGTTCCTCACCCACGGCCTCGGTGGTCTCGTACTCGCCGCTCTCGTGGTACTGAAACTTCGGCGGGTTCGCAAGCGAGTCACCGGCGGCGCCTGGACCGCGGTCACCGCCATCTCCGTGCTGCTTGTGACCGTCACCGTCGCTGCCCTCGCAAGCGGCGTCGCGTGGGTGTTCGGCGCCTCCTTGGACCTCGGCCCGTGGGGTCTGCTCAACCTCCATATCGGCCTCGGATTGGCAGTCGCGGCCCTGCTCGTCGCACATCTCCGGTTCCGGTTCCGCCTCCCCGAGCGCTCGGACTTCGAGGGCCGCCGGACCGCGCTGCGCTACACCGCCCTCGTCGTCGCCGGCGCGGCCACCTACCGGCTGCAGGGTGCGGTCAACGCCGCACTCGAAACGGCCGGCAGCCAGCGGCGATTCACCGGTTCCCGCGAGGAGGGAAGCGACGACGGCAACGGCTTTCCAGTCACGAGTTGGGTCGCCGACAGCCCCGCCCCACTCGACCGCGAGACGTGGTCGCTTTCCGTCGATGGGGTGGTTTTCGACCCCCTCGAACTCGACTACGACGACCTCGCTCGCGACGAACGGCGGGCACTCCTCGACTGTACCAGCGGCTGGTACTCCGAACACGACTGGCAGGGCGTCGCCGTCGGCGACCTGCTCGACGCCGCCGGTCCCGAAGACGACGCCGAGTGGGTGTCGTTCCGCTCGGTGACCGGCTATCGCTGGAGTCTCCCCATCGAGGAGGCTCGCGATGCGCTGTTGGCGACCCACGTCGACGGCGAAGAACTCAGCCACGGTCACGGCTTTCCCCTCCGCCTCGTCGCTCCCGGCAGACGCGGCTTTCAGTGGGTGAAGTGGGTCGAGGAAGTTCGAGTCACGCGCCGCCGCGACAACAGCGAGCGGCTGGCGATTTTCGTCAGCGGCTTTCGGTAGCGTCGACCGGCCGGCCGTCTTCCGTCGGCGGCGCGACGTGGTCGATGAACGACTCCACGTCTGGCTCTTTCACGCGAACGCGGACGTGAATCTCGCCGAGTTCGCTCCCCTCGCCGACGGCGAAGTTGACCGCCCCGCGGAAGGCGGCCTGCTTCTTCAACTCGAAACTGAAGGTGTCGCCCTCCTGTCCGGCGAAGAACTGCCCGCGGGCGGTGTCGAGGATGGCCTGCTCGTGGAGGCGCTCCGAGAGGTGGTCCAGCGAGTGACACGTCGCCAGCAGTTCGCCGGGGTGGGACTCGATTTCGGCCTCCGGGAAGAGGTTGTGAATCGCATCTGCCACCCGGTCGGTCACTTCCGTGTCGTTGACTGGCGCCGTAATCTGAACGTCGATGCTGTATATCATTGTAATATCTCCTGCACCTGGCTCCTGAACTCCTCGAGCGTCCCCGTGTTTTCGACGGTGATGTCGGCACGCGCCATCGCCTCGTCGAGGCCGAACCCCAACTCGCGTTCGTCGCGGGCGGCGAGGTTCTCGCCGTCCCCGTCGACTTTGTCCCGGCCGCGTTCTCCGATGCGTTTCTCGCGGAGTTCGAACGGCGCCTCGACGCTCACGAGGACGAACGCCTCGCCGAAGCGCTCCTCGAAGGCGTCGACCTCCACGCCCGAGCGGATGCCGTCGACGAGGACCGTATCGGCCTCCGCCAGTGCCTCCTCGATGTGCGGTAGCGACTCCTCGGCGATGGCCGCCGGGCCGTTCTCCTCGCGGAGCGCCTGGGCGATTTCGCCGTGGTGTTCGGCCGGGTCTAATCCGCGGTTGCGACACTCCGCGCGGATGACATCACCCATCGTCACGACCGGGATGTCGAGTGACTCGGCGACGGCGGCGAACTCGCCTTTGCCGCTGCCGGCCAACCCGACGGTTCCGATGACTCGCATTCACTCCGAGATACCTCCCTGTCGGGCTTGAAGGCTTTGCTCGGCGGCCGTCACGCTCATCCCCCGGCGTCACCTATCCCAACCATGTCCGAACGCTCGTTTCTCACCCGCGCGCTGTGGTTCGTCTTCATCGGCTGGTGGCTCACGCCCGTCCTCGTCAACGCCGCGTGGCTACTGGGACTCACCGTGATTCTGCTCCCCATCTCGGTGAAACTCATCAACCTCGTCCCGACGGCGCTGACGCTGAAGACGCCCAAATCGACGCTTGACCCCGACTCCGCCCGCGGTCAGCGCAACCTCCTCGTGCGGGCGCTGTACTTCGTCTTCGTCGGCTGGTGGCTGAGTTTCCTTTGGGCCAACGTCGCCAACATCCTCGCCGTGACGATTATCGGCTTGCCGGTCGCAATCTGGATGCTGCATCGGCTGCCGTTCGTGCTGTCGCTGTATCGGTACGACGGCTGATTCGCACCGTTTTTGAGGTGGGGTCCGCTATTCGGTGGTAGGGCACGTAGCTCAGCTAGGATAGAGCGTCGGACTTCTATCCGCACCGGGCTTGCGGTGTGGGAAGCCATCCGACGGCCGTGGGTTCAAATCCCACCGTGCTCGCTCTCCGTTCGGTCGTCACCCTCGCAGTTCGTTCACGAAGTTTCGACGTGTGCGGACATTCAACCGTTAGATTTTCATAATTTTTATACTGGCTGGAGGGAAAAATTGTCTGGCCTCGAATGGTCTGGACTGACGAATTAACATACGCAGTCGTAAGCCAATCTTCGTCCGGATTCGGCGACCTGTTCGGATTTTTCCTGTTCGTGTTCTATTTGATGTTCGCGCTGGGTGTTTCAGTTTGGATACGCGGTGATGCGGTCAAACGGGGGAGCCAGCACCCGACGTTGTGGGGACTTGCGGTTGGGGCGCTCCTGTTCTTCGCTGTGATTCCCGGTGTGGTCGCTACTGCTGTCTACTTCTACGCGCGTAGGAATTTCACTTCGTAACTGCCCGCTCGATGGAGGTATCGGGCGATAATCGGTCGAGTCTCGATGGCGACCAGCCGACCGCTCTCGCGACCGCCTCGACCAACGCCAACCTCCAAACTCATGTTTCACGATATTCGTCATAATCTTGCACGTATGTATTCAAAATAGCGTAATAGGTTGTCTAGAGGAAAGATTTATTACTTCTCTGCGGATGTATGTGGATGTAATGTCCGCAAGTGTCCCACCGTACGTGGGGTCAGCAAGCTACGCACCGTGTCCCGAGTGCCGAGAAGGGGCCCTCACGTGGGACCCCGTCGAAGGAACGAGTACCTGTGGGGTGTGTGAAAACGCTCGGTGACCTCGACCGACCGCTCTGGCATCTGCCATTACCGCCGACGCCGCTTTGCGGCGTCACCCGCCGGCTCCGTGGGCCGGCGACTCCTGTCACCGACTCCGCCCTGCTCGGGCGGACGCCGTGGCGCTCTGTCCACCGCTGCGGCATTCGTTTTTGCCTGATACCAGTAGACTCAGCGACCGCTACTCGTTCGATAAAAGCGCTCTCCAAGGGATGAGTGGCCTCCCTACTCCTCGAACCCGTCTTCGAACCGGAATGTTCCGTCCCTTTGGACGACTTCGCCGTCGGCTTCGATGTAGGAGTCCTCGCTCATGTCGACTATCATGTCGACGTGGACGGCCGATTCGTTCTGCTCGCGGCCTTCGCCGACGGTGTCGGGGTAGGCGCGTCCGACCGCCATGTGGACGGTGTCGCCCATCTTCTCGTCGAACAGCATGTTGTAGGTAAACCGGTCGATGTCGCGGTTCATCCCGATACCGAGTTCGCCGAGTCGACTCGCGCCTTCGTCGGTCTCCAGTACCTCGGTCAGCAGGTTCTCGTTTTGGTCGGCAGCGTGTTCGACGACTTCGCCGTCCTCGAAGACGAGGTGGGCACCCGTAATCTCACGGCCCTGATGGTACAGCGGCTTGTCGAACAGCACCTCGCCGTTGACGCTGTCGACGACGGGAGCGGTGAACACCTCGCCACCGGGGAGGTTCTTCTCGGCGTAGTCGTTGATGGTCACCATCCCGTCGACGGACATCGTCACGTCTGTGGTGTCGCCACTCACGATGTGGACCTCGTCTGCGGGGTCGAGAATCTCGACCATCCGCTGTTGGTGCTTCCGTTGGGCTTCCCAGTCTTTGTTTACGGCGTCCCAGACGAAGCCCTCGTAGGCCTCGGTGGACATGCCCGCGAGTTGGGCGCTGGCCTGTGAGGGGAACTGCGTGAGACACCAGCGACTCGAGAGGGCAGCCTCCTGTACCGGCTGGTTCGCCCGCGAGCGGACGGCCTGCGTTTCGGGGTCGACATCGCTCGTCTCGGTGGCGTTTCGCTCCGCACGGACGCGGATGAGCACGTCGCTTTCCTCGTACAGCGCCTGGGTGTGGGTCGGCGTCTCGATCTTCTCGTCGTCGACGGCCTTCAGGTACGCCCGAGATGCGCGGGCGTCGTTGGCGAGATACACCGGCGTTGCACCCCGGTCACCGACGACTTCGTGGAGGGCGACCGCGAGGTCCTCGGCGACGCTCGGCGCGCTGATGACGACGTTGTCGCCCGCCTGCACGTCCGTCGAGTGGTCGACGATAATCTCTGCGTGTTCGCGAATGCGCGGGTCCATACCGAACATGTCGTCGCCCGGACCTATACGCTTTCGACTGTGCCGGCGAAGCAACGGATAAGTTACCCGCCGTGGTAGTGGGCTCCATGTGGCGCCGCCGGGACAACGAGGAGGTGACCTGTATCGCCTGCGGCGAGTCGGTCCCGCGTTCGGAGGCCCGCGAGTACGACAAACACGGCGACCGCTGGGACCGCGAGGACAAGGCCTTCGAACACCTCTGTAAGCCCTGCTATCGCGAGTTGTGTCATCTCCCTCGAAGCGGTCTGGAGACGCTGTTAGAAGACATCGACACCGGCGGTCGCACGCGTGCGGAGTTCCTCTCCGAGTACGTCGAACGCGTCGAGAGCGACCGCGAGGCCGAATCCCGAGACTAATCCAGCGCGTACATCGTGTGGTCGTACAGCGAACTGCCCTTCACCTTTACACAGCCACCGGTGTACAGCGTGCCGTCCCGGAAGATAGGTGACCCGAAGGTACCGGCGACGCCCGGCAACTCGATGCGCCACTGGGCGTCACCGCCGTCGGCCGAAAACGACGCCACCTCGTTGCCACCGACGTGAACCATCCCGCCACCCACGCCGATGCCCGTCTTGGCGACGTGGTCGACCATCCCGGACCACTGGCCCTCGCCACTCGCCCGGTCGAGGGCGACGACCCGCCGTGGCGTCGTCGTGTAGACCCGCTCGTCGTCGACCGCCGGCGTGGTGTTGACCCCTCGCTCGAAGGTCGCTTCCCACCGCTCGTCTCCGTCTCCGCCGACGGCGTACAGTCGGCCGGCGTCGGTGCCGACGTACACCGTTTCTCCATCGGACTTCGAGACCACCCGCGGCCCCTTGTGTACCGCCCCGTCGAGGTGCTTCGACCACCGAAACTCGCCGTCCCGACTCAACGCGAGCAGGCTACTGGTGTCGTCTTCCCGCGCCGTCGTCGCGACGTACACTGACTCGCCGACCGCCGGCGTGGCGAAGATGTCCGGCGCCGACAGCGTTCGCGTCCACAGTTCTGCGCCGGTGTCGAGGTCGCGTGCGGTCACCGCTGTCTCCTCGCCGTCGACCAGTGGGACGAACACCGTCCCGTCGGCGACGACCGGACTCGCCGAGACGGCGAGCGGTTCACGCCACCGCCTTTCGCCGGTAGCGGCGTCCAGCGCCCGCAGTGACGCCGTGCCGCCGCGGTCGATGATGTTCCGTCGGCCGACGATGTCGCGGGCCGACCCGACGACCGTTCCGGCGTCGACCGCGGCGGTGAAGCCGTGGGTCAACCCGCCCATCTCGACCTGCCAGTCGACGGTCCCGTCGGAAAGCGAGACGGCGGTCAGTTTCGTCTCGCTGCCGACGTACAGTCGGTCGTCGTCGACGCCCGGCGTCGACAGCGTGAACTGCCCCGGCAACTCCTGGGTCCACGTCGCCGAAAGCGGTGCGTCCTCGAGCGTCCGGGCGGGCGTGCTGGTTGGCTCCAAGCCCGCCGTCGCGTCGACGGTTCCGGTCCGATACCCCGCCGTACAACCGGCGAGACCGGCCGCAGAGACGCCGGTGGCCGCGAGGAGGGCACGGCGCGAGAGGCGGCTATCCATGCCCATCACTTCGACTCCGCGGCCAAAAGCCCGCCGTTCGTTTCGGGGTCGTTCGGTCCCCCGTGCGACACGCCTAACTACTCGACCACACAACTCCTCGATATGACTGACCGCGACGAGCAGGCGTACGCCGGCACTGCGGAGGGGCAGGGCCCCGTCGTCATCGACGAGGAACTCGCCCGCCACCTCGCCAACAAGCGCGAGGAACTGTTCGAGGAGTTCGAGATTCGCGACGAGTTCCCGAGCGAGGTGTTGGAGGAAGCCGAGGAACGCGCCAACGACCCCGAGGGCGACATCGAGACGGAACTCGACGAGCGGAAAGACCTCCGGGAGTTGACGACGTGGACGACCGACCCCGCCGACGCACAGGACTTCGACGACGCCATCTCCATCGAACGCACCGAGGAGGGCTACCGCCTGTGGGTTCACATCGCCGACGTGACCCACTACGTCAACCCCGAGACGGCGATGTGGGAGGAGGCCCAGAAACGCGGCAACACGGTCTATCTGCCGGGGTACACGATGCACATGCTCCCGCCGATTCTGGCGGAGACAGTGTGTTCTCTGGTCCCCAACGAGGACCGACTCGCCCACACCGTCGAGATGCACATCAACGGCGAGACGCTTTCGCACGAATCCATCGACATCTACAAATCCGTCATCCACTCCGACGCCCGACTGACCTACAACGAGTGTGAGGAGTCGCTGGACGACGAGGGCCACGACCTTCACGAAAAGAACACCCTCGCCTACGAACTCGCCGAGAGACTCCACGAACAGCGCAAGGAGGACGGCTCGCTCGTGCTCAACCCCAAGCGGGACCGCGCCCACACCATCATCGAGGAGTGCATGCTGAAGGCGAACAAGGCCGTCACCCACACCCTCCAGTGGGACCGAGGGCTCGAAGCCATGTTCCGGGTCCACCCCCAGCCGACGCCCGACGAGTGGGACGAGGCGCTCCGGGAGATTCAGGACCTCGAAGGCGTCTCGATTCCCGGCAACACCTGGGACGACCCCCGGAAGGCCGTCAACGCCACGCTCGAAGAGGCGCCCGGCCGACAGCTCAACAAGATTCAGTGGGCCGTGATGAAGGTGATGCCCCGCGCCAAGTACATGTCCGACCCCTTCGGCGGCCACCACGCGCTGAACTTCGAGATTTACGGCCACTTCACCTCGCCAATCCGCCGCCTGTCGGACCTCGTCAACCACTGGATTATCTACACCAACGAGGTGCCGGAGGGCATCGCCGACCTCTGTGACCACGCCAGCGACAAACAGAAGGACGCCGAAACCTGCGAACGCCAGTACAAGAAGTTCCTTGAGGAGGTCGGCCTCGACCCCCACGCGGTGAACAACCGCGGCATCGAGGTCGTCGAAGACCCCGAAGACGCCGACTACACGGTCTGAAACGCGCTGTCGACGCCGGTCCAGTAGCGGCAACCGACCGGGGTTCGCGGCAGATACTTGCCTGCTCGTCCCCTTATTTGGGTATCGTGCGCCGTTTCATCGCCCTCCTCGTCGCGGCCGCGCTGGTACTCTCGCTTGCGCCACCGAGCGTCGGTGCCGTCCCCGACGCTCGACTGACGGTATCCGACGTGACCGTCGCTCCCGACCGCCCGACCACCGACGAACCGACGACCGTCTCCGCGACGGTCGCGCTCTCTGCGGGGTCGACGAACGCCATCGAACTCGACGACGTGACGCTCCGAACCGACGCCGGCGACCGCCTCGCCCGCGCGTCGAACCCCGGGTCGTTGTCGCCCGGCGATAGCCTGACCGTCGACCTCGTCGGCGAGTTCGACGACGCCGGCAGACAGAACCTCACCGTCGTCGCCCGCGGGACCGACGGCGACGGCGACGACGTGACGATTCGACGACCCGTGACCGTCGTCGTCGAGGACTCACCGCCCGGTATCATCGTCGAGGCCGACCCCGTCGAGGGCGTCACCTCGCCGGTCGTCGTCGACATCGGCAACCCCGGCGTCGACCCGGTTCGCAACGTCGAAGTGTCGGTGTTGAAGAACACCGCCGTCGCCGACCGCGCGTTCGTTCCGACGCTCGCCGCTGGCGGCGAGGAGACGCTGAACCTCTCCGTGACGCCCGACGGCGACCGCCAGGAAATCGCGGTTCGGGTCTCCTACACCACCGCCACCGGCGACCGACAGACGACGTTCCGCAGGGAGACTCTCCGCGTCGACCCGCTCGAAGACGACGTCGGAATCGACGTTCGCCCGGTCCGAGAGCAACAGGCCGACGTACAGGCCGGCAGCGACCTCGGAAGCCTCCTCGGCGGTGCCGGCGGCGGGAGCGCCGGCGGCAACCTCCAGCAGGACGACGCCGAGGGCGAGACGCCCGGCCAAGTCGAAGTCGCGGTCACCAACTTCGGCAACGCGCCGATTACCGAGGCCGTCGTCGAACCCGAAGGCGAGGAACCGCTCGCCCGACAGTTCGTCGGTGACCTCGCACCCGGTGAGACGGAAACGGTGACCGTCGACCTCTCGGAGGCCTCCGGCGGCGACATCGACGTGGCCGTCAACTACCGACTCGACCGCGAACAGCGGCAGACCCAGACGACCTACGAGTACCGTCCCGAGACGGCTGCCATCACCGTCACCGGCGTCGACATGGAGCAGGACGGCGACCGCCTCGTGATTACGGGCAACGCGGGCAACACCGGCGAGGCGTCGGTTTCCGGCGTCGTCGTCTCGGTCGGCGAAACCGAGTCCGTCTCCCCGGCGTATCCCCAGCGCGATTACTTCGTCGGCACCGTCGACGGCAGCGAGTTCGCCCCCTTCGAACTCACCGCGCGCGTCGACGACAACGCCACGTCCGTCCCCGTCGAGGTGACCTACCGCGTCGACGGCGAGGCGTTCACCCAGCGCTACGAGCTCCCGGTCGAACGCTTCGAGGACTCCGATGACGGCGGCGTTCTCGGGTCGCTGTGGCCGTTCTCGCTGGACATCGCGGGCGTCGGCATCTCGGTCGCCCTCGGCGCCGCCGCCCTCGTCCCACTGTACCGCTGGCGACGATGAGCGGTGACGTGTCGCCGCCCACGGCGGAGCGAACGGCGGCCGCGGAGTCGACCGACAGTGACGGCGAGGCGCCCCCGCTGCAACTCATCGGGGTGACTCGGGAGTACGACGGTGGCGGCGAAACCGTCCGGGCGCTGATAGACGTGGATTTGACCGTCGAGGCCGGCGAGTTCGTCGCCGTCATGGGTCCCTCCGGTTCGGGAAAGTCGACGATGCTGAACACGCTCGGCCTGCTCGATACGCCCACGAGCGGGGAGGTGTTGCTCGACGGCCGCGACGTGACGACGCTGGACGACGAGGCCCGAACCGACCTCCGCAAGGAGTACATCGGCTTCGTCTTTCAGGACTTCTTCCTCATACCGACGCTGACAGCGACCGAGAACGTCAGCCTGCCGACGGTGTACGACCGCGACCGCGACGCGACGGCCCGCGCCGAGGACTTACTGGACCGCGTCGGCCTCGGTGACCGCCTCGACCACCGCCCACCCGAACTCTCGGGTGGCCAGAAACAGCGCGTCGCCATCGCGCGGGCGCTCATCAACCGCCCGGAAGTGCTGTTGGCCGACGAACCGACCGGCAACCTCGACACCGACACCGGACGGCAGGTCCTCGGCGAGTTCGAGCGCATCTGCGAGCAGGGTGTCGCCGTCGTCGCCGTCACCCACGACGAACTCGTCACCGAATACGCCGACCGGACGGTCGAACTCATCGACGGGCGACTAGAGGAATCATAGATGCGGCTCGGAGACTTCCCGGCGGTCGTGATGGCGACGCGAAACCTCCGGCGGAACAAACTCCGGTCGGTGCTGGCGGCGCTCGGCATCGTCATCGGCGTCCTCGCCATCGCCACCCTCGGCATCTTCGGCAACGTCCTCCAACTCGCGGCACTCGAATCGCTGGGCGGCCTCGGCGACCAAGTCATCGTCTCGCCGAACCAGGACGCCGGCGGTGAGTCGCTCACCGCTCGCGACATCACCGAAATCCAGCGCGTCTCGGAGGGCCGCGGTACGGTCGTCCCGTTGCGGAGCGACGGCGCCGTCGTCTCCGGAACCGGGGGGACGAGTAGCTTCGCGACCATCTACGGCACCGACCGGCCAGCGGCGCTGTTCAGCGCCGAAGCCGGCACCGTTCCCGAGCGCCACAGACAGGGCGCGCTCGTCGGCAGTTCGCTGGCCGAGGAACTCGGCGTTCAGGTCGGCAGTCTCGTCGAAATCGCCGGCAACGACTATCGGGTCATCGCCGTCCTCGCCCCCGGCGAAGACATCTCGCCCATCCAACCCGACAGCGCCATCGTCCTCCCGGAGAGCGCGTTCGTCCCCGGCGACTACGATCAGGTCGTCGTGCAGGCGAACTCCGGCGAGGACGCCCGGACTATCGCCGAAGAAGTTCGTGACCGACTCAACGCCCGCGAACAGCGTGTCTCCGTGTTCGAGTTGTCGAGCATCCTCGACCAAATCGAGGAGTTCTTCGACCTCCTGAACCAGTTCCTCATCGGTCTCGGTGCCGTCTCGCTCGTCGTCGCCGGCGTCGCCATCTTCAACGTCATGCTGATGAGCACGACCGAGCGGAAGGGTGAAATCGGCCTGCTCCGTGCGGTCGGCGTCCAGAAACGGGACATCCTCCGGACGCTCGTCGTCGAGGCGACCCTGCTCGGCATCCTCGGTGGGTTCGTCGGGGTGCTGTTGAGCATCGGCGCGGCGCTGCTGTTGTGGTACGTCTCGCCAATCGCTCTCGACATCATTCTCGACCCTTCGAACGGCGTCTACCTGCTCGTTGCCTTCGTCTTCGGCGTCGCCGTCAGCCTCGCCAGTGGGCTGTACCCGGCCTGGAAGGCCGCCAATCTCGAACCCGTCGACGCGCTCCGGGACTGACACTACACACGCGCCCACCCGACGACCGGCTGTCCGAAGCGTATCGACTGGCGGTCACAACGGACGTGGGCTCGGAAGCCGTGACAAATCTCTATCAGGGGCCGTCGTCGGCCTGAGCGGCGTCGGCCATTCGGTCGGTGAAATCCCACGTGTACAGTTTCTCCGGCGTGATGCGAAGTGCGACCTCCTCGCGGCTGTCGTCGAGTAGTCGGTCGGCCAGCGAGTTGTCGGTGCCGCCGAGATACCGCTCCAACAGCTCTCGTAGAAGTGTCTTCCCCTCGTCGGCTTCGATGCTGACGGTTCCCGACCCCCTGACGCCGCGGTACGGCGGCTCATTGTCCGAGACCTCGAAGGCCACGCCGGCGTCGGCTTCGAGATACCGAACTACGTCGGCATCGGCGCCGGTTGCACAGAGGAACTCGCCGTCGTGGTAGGCGTACCAAAGCGACAGCATCCACAGCCCTCCCGAGGGCGTCCGGCAGGCGAGTCGAATCGGGACGGTCGATTCTCGGAGGTACGCGGTGGCTTCCGTCGCCGACCACGCACCGTTCCAAGCGGGCATACCCCAACCTACGGGCGAACGTGGTAATTAGTTGCTGCCGGAGATCGCGTTGTCCGGTTTCTCTTCGTCGGAAGAAGACGGCCCGCTCGCTTCGCTCGTGAAGTAGCGTTGTCAGAAAGCGCCCGAGGCGGGATTTGAACCCGCGTCACGACCGTGACAGGGTCGTATGATGGGCCACTACACCACCCGGGCCTGACGCATCTCATCGTAACCGGGTTTGTACCTTAAGGCTTTCCAATGGAAGGCGGCCCGGTTGGGTGTGACACACCACGAATCGGCCGGCCGAGTAGCGGTTTCGGAGGCGACGGCTGGCTGGCGGGGGTCCCAACTCACCGAACACGAAATACTCGACCCCCTAAATGCCACGAACACTCCCGAATCAACGAACGAGCATCCGCGAGCGCCGCAGGCGCGAAGCGGTTCTCCGGCGGCGAAGCCGCCGGTAGCGACGAAGCTGACCACCGCGCGCCTTCGGCGCGCAACGGGAGCGAGTCGCCATTTTTCATCGACGTTTTTCCGGCGCGCGGAGCGCGCCGTCGAAAAAGTTCGCAGGGAAGAACTTTTTATACTGCCCTCCGTAGGGGGTGCAACGAGCAGTCGCGTGCCGCAGTAAGGGCGGCACGAATAGCCACCGCCGTCCGATTTGGCAACTGTTAAATCCCTGCCGCCAGTAGCACGCTGTAGTATCTCGTGACAGCTTCTTCACCCGGTCAGCCCAACACATGGTAGACGTAAGCCAACACAATCTGGTTCCGGAGCATTCGGTCCTCGAGGAGGACGAAATCGAGGAGATGCTCACGGAGTACGACATCGACCGCACAGACCTGCCGAAAATACAGCGTCGCGACCCCGGACTCCCCGACGAGGCGGAGGTCGGCGACGTCATCAAAATCGTCCGTGACTCCCGGACGACGGACCAAGCAGTCGTATACCGACTGGTGGTAGAATGAACCGGGAGGACCGACGCGCCGTCTCTCGGGAGTACTTCTCGCGGGACCGACTCGCCGAGCACCACTTCCGGTCGTTCAACAACTTCCTCGACCGCGGCATGCAGGACGTCGTCGACGAAAAGGAGAACATCGACACCGACATCGGCGACAAAGAGGGCCAAGAGCCGGTCCGTGTCGACCTCGGCAACGTCCGCATCCTGACGCCGCGCGTCCGGGAGGCTGACGGCTCCGAGGAACTGCTGTACCCCCAGGAGGCCCGCCTCCGGAACATCACCTACTCGGCGCCGGTGTTCATGGAGATGAGCATCGTCCGCGGCGGCGAGGAGGAGGAAGAACACATCGTCGACCAGGCGGAGACGAAGGTCGGCCGGATGCCGATTATGGTCGGCTCCGACAAGTGCAATATCGCGGGATTCACCCGCGACGAACTCATCGAAATCGGCGAGGACCCCGCCGACCCCGGTGGGTACTTCATCGTCAACGGCTCCGAGCGCGTTCTGATGACGAGCGAGGACCTCGCGCCGAACAAGATTCTCGCCGAGTACGACACGAAGTACGGCGACGAGATTCAGATTGCCAAGACGTTCAGCCAACGGCGCGGCTACCGCGCGCTCGTGCTGTGTGAGCGGAACCGAAGCGGCATCCTCGAAGTGTCGTTCCCCTCCGTTTCGGGCTCTATCAACTTCGTGACGCTGGTTCGGGCCCTCGGGCTGGAGTCCGACGAGGAAATCGTCCACCGCGTCAGCGACGACCCCGAAATCGTGAAGTTCATGCTGGAGAACCTGGAGGCCGCGGAGGTCCAATCGACCGCCGAGGCCATCGAGCAGTTGGGCCAGCGGGTCGCTTCGGGGCAGGGGAAGAACTACCAGTTGAAGCGGGCGAACTACGTCATCGACCGGTATCTCCTGCCGCACCTCCACGAGGAAGGTGTCGAGGACGAGGAGACGCGGATGAACAAGGCCGTCTACCTCTGTCGGATGGCCGAGGCCTGTTTCGAGTTGGCACTGGAGCGTCGGGAATCCGACGACAAGGACCACTACGCCAACAAGCGGCTGAAGGTCTCCGGCGACCTGATGAAGGACCTGTTCCGGACGGCGCTGAACAAGCTCTCCCGGGACGTGAAGTACCAACTCGAACGGGCGAACATGCGGAACCGACAGTTGTCGGTGAACACGGTCGTTCGCTCGGACGTGCTGACCGAACGGCTCGAACACCCCATCGCGACGGGCAACTGGGTGGGCGGTCGCTCCGGCGTGAGCCAGTTGGTCGACCGGACCGACTACATGGGTGTGCTGTCCCACCTCCGTCGGCTCCGCTCGCCGCTCAGCCGTTCACAGCCGCACTTCGAGGCGCGTGACCTCCACGCGACCCAGTGGGGTCGCATCTGTCCCTCCGAGACGCCGGAGGGTCCGAACTGTGGGCTGGTGAAGAACTTCGCACAGGCGATGGAACTGTCCCAGAGCGTCGACGACGAGCGCGGACTGAAGCGCGAACTCGCGTCGATGGGCGTCGAGGGCATTCCGGGAATCGAGACGGTCGAAACACACACGGCGGACGACTAACATGAGCCAGGGACGAGACGCAAAAGTGTACGTAAATGGGAGCCTCATCGGCACCCATCCGGACCCGCATAAACTCGCAAACGACATCCGCGAATCCCGACGGCGCGGCGAAATCGACGAGATGGTGAACGTCGCGGTGCGGGAACGCACCGGCGAGGTCATCGTCAACGCCGACGCCGGCCGCGCACGCCGGCCCCTCATCGTCGTCGAGGACGGCGAACCGCTGCTCGGTGACGAGGAAATCGAGGCCGTCGAGGCGGACGAACTCCAGTTCGAGGAGCTCGTCAACCGCGGCTACATCGAGTTCATCGACGCCGAGGAGGAGGAGGACATCTTCGTCGCCGTCGACGAGGACGACCTCACCGAGGACCACACCCACCTCGAAGTCGACCCACAGTTGATGTTCGGCATCGGTGCGGGGATGATTCCGTACCCCGAACACAACGCCTCGCCGCGGATTACGATGGGGTCGGGGATGATCAAGCAGTCGCTGGGGCTGCCGTCGGCAAACTACCGCATCCGGCCCGACACGCGTCAGCACCTGCTTCACTACCCCCAACTCTCCATCGTCAAGACCCAGACGACCGAGCAAATCGGCTACGACGACCGCCCGGCGGCACAGAACTTCGTCGTCGCCGTCATGTCGTATGAGGGGTTCAACATCGAGGACGCACTCGTCATGAACAAGGCGAGCGTCGAGCGCGCACTCGCCCGGTCGCACTTCTTCCGGACCTACGAGGGCGAGGAACGCCGCTACCCCGGCGGTCAGGAGGACCGCTTCGAAATCCCCGACGATGAGGTTCGGGGCGCACGTGGCGAGGAGGCCTACACCCACCTCGACGAGGACGGCCTCGTCAACCCCGAAACGGACGTCGGCGAAAACGACGTGTTGCTCGGGAAGACATCGCCGCCGCGGTTCCTCGAAGAACCGGACGACATGGGCGGACTCTCCCCACAGAAGCGCCGTGAGACCAGCGTGACGATGCGCTCCGGTGAATCCGGCGTCGTCGACACGGTGACGCTGATGGAGGGCGAGGACGGCTCGAAACTGTCGAAAGTGAAGGTACGTGACGAACGCGTGCCGGAACTCGGCGACAAGTTCGCGTCCCGACACGGCCAGAAGGGCGTCGTCGGCCACCTCGCACCACAGGAGGACATGCCGTTCACGCAGGACGGCCTCGTGCCGGACCTCATCGTCAACCCCCACGCCCTGCCGTCGCGGATGACGGTCGGACACATTTTGGAGATGCTCGGCGGGAAGGTCGGATCCCTCGAGGGACGCCGCGTCGACGGGACGCCGTTCCAGGGCGAAAACGAGGACGAACTCCGCGGTGCGCTCGTCGACCGCGGCTTCAAGTCCAACGGGAAGGAAGTGATGTACTCCGGCGTCACCGGCGAACGCATCGAGGCCGAAATCTTCGTCGGCGTCATCTTCTATCAGAAGCTCTACCACATGGTGTCGAACAAACTGCACGCCCGCTCCCGCGGGCCGGTGCAGGTGTTGACGCGCCAGCCGACGGAGGGGCGTGCCCGTGAGGGTGGCCTCCGTATCGGTGAGATGGAACGGGACGTGTTCATCGGCCACGGTGCGGCCATGACGCTGAAGGAACGACTGCTCGACGAATCCGACCGCGAGTGGATTCACGTCTGCGGGCAGTGTGGGATGAGCGCGGTCGAGAACGTCGAGCAACGCCGGGTGTACTGTCCGAACTGTGACGAGGAGACGGACGTCCACGAGGTCGAGATGAGTTACGCGTTCAAGCTCCTACTCGACGAGATGAAGGCGCTCGGTATCGCTCCGCGAATCGAACTGGAGGATGCAGTATAATGGAGGGACACGCACCTAAAGAAATCGGGTCGCTCAGTTTCGGACTGATGGACCCCGAGGAGTATCGGGACATGTCGGCGACCAAAGTGATTACGGCCGACACGTACGACGACGACGGCTTCCCAATCGACATGGGGCTGATGGATCCCCGACTCGGGGTCATCGACCCCGGACTGGAGTGTAAGACCTGCGGGAAGCACTCGGGTTCGTGTAACGGCCACTTCGGCCACATCGAACTCGCGGCGCCGGTCATTCACGTCGGCTTCGCGAAACTCATCCGGCGGCTCCTGCGTGGGACCTGTCGGGAGTGTTCGCGACTCTGTCTCACCGAGGACGAGCAGTCGGAGTTCCGCGACCGACTCGACCGGACGCGACAGCTCGGCGAGGACTTAAACGACGTGACGAAGGCGGCTATCCGCCTCGCACGGAAGAAGGACCGCTGTCCGCACTGCGGGGAGAAGCAGTTCGACATCAACCACGAGAAGCCGACGACGTACTACGAGGTCCAGCAGGTGCTGTCCTCGGAGTACCCCGAGCGCATCGCCGCCGCGATGGAGGGACGAGACCCCGACGCCGAGGACGGCGAGGAAGACGCCGACCGCGAACCCATCGGTCCGAACGAACTCTCCGAGGAGACGGGTATCGACCTCGAACGCATCAACCAGATTCTCTCCGGGGAGTTCCGCCCGAAGAAGGACGACCGGAAGGCTCTGGAGAAGGCACTGTCCGTCGACCTCACCGAGGAGGACATGAACAAACTGATGCCCTCGGACATCCGCGACTGGTTCGAGGACATCCCCGACGACGACATGGAGACGCTCGGCATCTCCTCGGAGAAGTCCCGGCCGGAGTGGATGATTCTGACCGTGCTTCCGGTGCCGCCGGTGACCGCACGACCCTCGATTACGCTCGACAACGGCCAGCGTAGCGAGGACGACCTCACGCACAAACTGGTCGACATCATCCGCATCAACCAGCGGTTCATGGAGAACCGCGAGGCCGGTGCGCCGCAACTCATCATCGAGGACCTCTGGGAGCTGCTCCAGTACCACGTCACGACGTTCATGGACAACGAGATTTCGGGGACGCCGCCGGCCCGACACCGCTCGGGACGGCCCCTGAAGACACTCTCTCAGCGACTGAAGGGCAAGGAAGGCCGCTTCCGTGGCTCGCTGTCCGGCAAGCGCGTGAACTTCTCCGCGCGAACCGTCATCTCGCCGGACCCGACGCTCAGCCTCAACGAGGTCGGCGTTCCCGACCGGGTCGCAAGCGAGATGACCCAGACGATGAACGTCAACGACCGGAACATCGAGGACGCCCGGCGCTACGTCGCCAACGGCCCCGAATCACATCCGGGCGCCAACTACGTCAAACGGCCCGACGGCCGCCGACTGAAGGTGACCGAGAAGAACTGCGAGGAACTCGCAGAGAAAGTCGAGGTCGGTTGGGAGGTCGCTCGACACCTCATCGACGGCGACATCGTCATCTTCAACCGCCAGCCGTCGCTGCACCGGATGTCCATCATGGCCCACGAAGTGGTCGTGATGCCGTACAAGACGTTCCGGCTGAACACCGTCGTCTGTCCGCCGTACAACGCTGACTTCGACGGCGACGAGATGAACATGCACGCCCTCCAAAACGAGGAGGCCCGTGCGGAGGCGCGTGTCCTCATGCGCGTCCAAGAGCAGATTCTCAGCCCCCGGTTCGGAGAGAACATCATCGGCGCGATTCAGGACCACATCAGCGGGACGTACCTGCTGACCCACGAGAATCCGCAGTTCAACGAGACGCAGGCACTCGACCTGCTCCGTGCCACGTCCATCGACGAACTGCCCGAAGCCGACGGTACCGACGAGGAGGGCAAGGAGTACTGGACCGGGCGAACGGTGTTCTCGGAGTTGCTGCCGGAAGGGTTGAGTCTCGAGTTCACCTCTTCGGCCGGTGATACCGTTGTCATCGACGAGGGGCAACTCGTTTCCGGCACTATCGACGAGGACGCCGTCGGTGCCTTCGGCGGCGAGGTCGTCGACACCATCTGTAAGGTGTACGGCAACACTCGCGCCCGCGTGTTCGTCAACGAAGTCGCGACGCTGGCGATGCGTGCCATCATGCACTTCGGGTTCTCCATCGGTATCGACGACGAGTCCATCGAACGGGAGGCCGAAGACCAGATTGCCGAGGCCATCGACAACGCCTACGAGCGCGTCCAGAAACTCATCGACACCTATCGGTCGGGCGAACTCGAGTCGCTGCCGGGCCGGACCGTCGACGAGACACTGGAGATGAAAATCATGCAGACGCTCGGGAAAGCCCGTGACTCCGCCGGTGACATCGCCGACGACCACTTCGGCGACGACAACCCCGCGGTCGTCATGGCCCAGTCCGGCGCACGTGGGTCGATGCTGAACCTCACGCAGATGGCCGGCTGTGTCGGCCAGCAGGCAGTCCGCGGCGAGCGAATCAACCGCGGTTACGAGGACCGTACCCTGAGTCACTTCCAGCGCAACGACCTCTCGGCTGACGCCCACGGCTTCGTCGAGAACTCCTACCGCAACGGCCTGACGCCGCGGGAGTTCTTCTTCCACGCGATGGGCGGCCGCGAGGGACTGGTCGACACCGCGGTCCGAACGTCAAAGTCCGGCTACCTCCAGCGCCGACTCATCAACGCGCTGTCGGAGTTGGAAGCGCAGTACGACGGCACGGTCCGGGACACTTCCGACACCATCGTCCAGTTCGAGTTCGGCGAGGACGGCACTTCGCCGGTTCGGGTCTCCTCCGACGAGAAGTTCGACATCGACGTCGAATCCATCGCCGACCGCATCGTCGAAGAGGAGTTCGACACCGAACAGGCACGCGAGGAGTTCCTCGGCCTGCAGGAGCCGACGACGAACCTCTCGGAACACGGGGAGTCGTGGCGAACCGCCTCGGGAACGGAGGTGGAATCCGATGACTGAGGTTACCGACGACATCGAGGCCATCGTCGAGGACACCGACCTCCCGCGACGGCTGAAAGACGAGGTCTATGAGACCATCGAGGCCCGTGAGGGCGTAACGACCGAACAGGCCGAGAGCATCACGCAGGCCGTCGAGTCCCAGTACCTCGATACGCGCATCGACCCGCTGGACCCCGTCGGGACCGTCTCGGCGCAGTCCATCGGCGAACCCGGAACGCAGATGACGATGAACACGTTCCACTACGCGGGCGTCGCGGAAATCGACGTGACACAGGGGCTGCCACGGCTCATCGAGCTGGTGGACGCCCGGAAGACGCCCGACACGCCGATGATGACGGTGCATCTCGACGGCGAGTACGCCGAAGACCGCGAGAAGGCCCACGAGGTCGTCTGGCAAATCGAGGCGACGCGCATCCTCGCGCTGGGTGACATCTCGACGAACGTCGCGGACATGCTCGTCCGCATCGACCTCAACGAGGAGACCCTCGAAGAGCGGTGGCCGACCGTCGAGAGCCTCCCGGAGGTGGCCGGCGAAATCGCCGATACCATCGATTCGAAACTCGGCGTCGAGACGGTCCAGCCCGAACCGACCGTCATCGAGTTCGGCCCCGACCAGCCCTCCTACCGGGAGTTGCTCCAGTTGGTCGAAGAACTTCGGGAAGTCGTGTTCAAGGGCATCGACGAAATCAGCCGCGTCGTCATTCGGAAGGAAGAACTCGAAGACGGCGAGGAGTTCGTCCTCTACACCGAGGGGTCGTCGTTCGGCGACGTTCTCGACATCGAGGGCGTCGACGCATCCCGGACGACGTGTAACAACATCCACGAAATCAACCGCAACCTCGGCATCGAGGCGGCCCGCGAGGCCATAATCGAGGAGACGATGAACACGCTCGAAGAGCAGGGGCTCGACGACGTGAACATTCGGCACCTGATGTTGGTCGCCGACATCATGACCAACAACGGCGAAATCGAGTCCATCGGCCGACACGGCATCTCCGGCAACAAGGACTCGGTGTTGGCGCGTGCGGCCTTCGAGGTCACCGTCAACCACCTGCTCGATGCGGCGATTCACGGCGAGGTCGACGCCCTCGATGGGGTCACGGAGAACGTCATCGTCGGCAAACCCATCAAACTGGGCACCGGCGACGTCGACCTTCGGATGGGCGCAAAGCAAACCGGCGGCAAATCCGCCGACGACTAATTTCGGGCTCGCGTTTCATACTTCATGACCATCACGCTCTCCGACGAGGCCAGACAGTACATTGCGCTCCTCGATGAGGAAACCGGCGTGGCGGCGACTGATTGTCTCGTAGACGACGACGAGGACCGCCTGACTTTCGTCGTGCCGCCGGGGACGATGGGACAGGCCATCGGACCGGGCGGAAAACACGTCAAGACCCTCGAAGAGCGGTTGGGCAAGCACATCGAGTTAGTGGAGGGAGCGGACACACCCGAGGATTTCGTCGCGAACGCGCTCGCGCCCGCGGCGGTGTACAACGTGACGATAAGCAACGGCGATACGACCGTCGCCTACGCGGAGGTCGACCACGACGACCGCGGCGTCGCCATCGGGACGGAGGGTCGAAACATCGCTATTGCGCGTCGGTTGGCGAAGCGTCACTTCGACATCGACGAAATCGAGCTAACGTAGCAGGCGTCGCCACTCCCAAACGAGGATGCTCCCGCAGTCGGGGCCATCACCGCCAAGGGCGGCGTACAGCCGGCGTTCGCGGTTGGTGGGTCCAGACGAGTGGGTGTGACTCCCACGTGCGGGAAGGACACACGACGACGCGGTCGAAAAGGGATGCTTAAGTATCTCCGTAGGGAAGCAAGGGGTACTATGGCGAACGGCAAATACGCCGCGCGCAAACTCAAGAAGGACCGCCAGAAACACCGGTGGTCCGACTCTGATTACGCGCGCCGTGCCCGCGGACTCGGCAAGAAGTCCGACCCCCTCGAGGGCGCCCCCCAAGGTCGGGGCATCGTCCTCGAGAAGGTCGGTATCGAGGCAAAGCAGCCCAACTCGGCCATCCGGAAGTGTGTCCGAGTGCAGCTCATCAAGAACGGAAAGCAGGTCACCGCCTTCTGTCCCGGTGATGGTGCCATCTCGTTCATCGACGAGCACGACGAGGTCACCATCGCCGGTATCGGTGGTGCAAAGGGTCGTGCGATGGGCGACCTCTCGGGTGTCAACTACAAAGTCGAGAAGGTCAACGGTGTCTCGATGATTGAACTCGTCCGCGGGAACGCGGAGAAGCCGGTGCGATAACGATGAGTTCGGACGCACCCGAGCCGGACGCCCCGGCATCGACCGACGACGAACGCGTCTCGGCGAAACTGTTCGGACAGTGGGAAATCGGCGAAATCGAGTACACCGACCCCTCGATGCGCCGCTACATCACCGTCACGCCCATCGCTCACACGATGGGACGCCACTCCGAAAAACAGTTCAAGAAATCCGAAATCAGCATCGTCGAGCGGCTCATCAACCGCCTGATGCAGACCGAGGAGAACACAGGCAAGAAACAGCAGGCGACGCGCATCGTCCGCGACGCCTTCGAAATCGTCGCCGAGCGAACCGACGAGAACCCCGTCCAGGTACTCGTCCGCGCCGTCGAGAACAGCGGCCCCCGAGAGGAGACCGTCCGCCTGAAGTACGGCGGCATCTCGGTTCCGAAGGCCGTCGACGTGGCCCCGCAGCGCCGCGTCGACCAGTCGCTGAAGTTCATCGCACAGGGCACACAGAGCGGGTCGTTCAAGACGACGACGCCGGCCGAGGAGGCGCTGGCCCAACAGATTACGGGCGCCGCCAACTACGACCTCCAGGCCTACCCCATCAGCCAGAAGGAAGAACAGGAGCGCGTCGCTGCCGCAGCCCGCTAACCGTTCGCTTTCCCTCTCGTTTCTCTTGGCGAGTAGCCCTGCCGCTGTCGAGTCAGTCTCCCGAACACCTTCCCGAAACAGCACGTTTTAGCGGGCGGGACCGCATGAGGCGGTATGGAGCCCCTCCACAGTCGCCGTCGGTTCCTCGCGTCGGTCGGTGCGGCCGGGTCAATCGCCGTTGCCGGCTGTTTCGGCCTCGGGACCGACGACCTGGAACCCGTCGACTCACAGTACGACCTCTCGGTGTCTCACGACATCGAGTCGTGGAACCGCTACGACCCCGAGTGGGAGCCGCCCCGCAACTCGCCGCAGGAGGCGACCTACGGAACGGAAACGGTCATCGAGAACCTCGAAGTCGGCTGGGACATCGAGTTCGCGGACAGCGGCGAGGTGTACATCTCCGAGCGTGTCGGCCGCATCAGTCGTTACTCCTCGGGGGAACTGGAAGCCGTCGCCACGCCCGACGACGTTATCGACCACGCGGACTCCATCGCGGACCCCGAAAACAACGACTGGTGGGCCGGCGGTAGCGAGGGTGGCTTGCTCGGTATCGCCCTCCATCCGAATTACCCCGAGGTGCCCGTACTGTACGCCTTCTACACCTATCAGGCGGGCGAGGAGGACTACCGCAACCGACTGGTGTTCTATGACCTCGAAAACGGCAACGAGGAGACGGTCGTCATCGACGACATCCCCGGCCACCGCATCATCCACAACGGCGCACGGCTGGCGTTCGGCCCGCGGAACTACCTGTGGGTGACCACCGGCGACGCCAACGTCGAGGGACTGCCGCAGGACCCCGGACGACTCGGCGGGAAAGTGCTTCGGTTGAACCCCGACGGCACCGCTCCCGAGGACAATCCCGGCCTCGAAGACCCCCGCGTGTACACCTACGGCCACCGGAACCCACAGGCCGTGACGTGGCTGCCGGATGGAACGCCGGTCGTCTCCGAACACGGCCCGCAGGCGCGCGACGAGGTACAGATACTCGAAGCGGGCGGCAACTACGGCTGGCGGAACGTCCGCAGCGGTCCGGACGACGATGCCTACGAGTCGTACCCGGACCACCCGGACGTGGTTCCGCCGCTGGTGAACACGGGTCCGGGAACGAGTTGGGCGCCGACCGGCGGCGTCTTCTACACTGGCGATGCCGTCCCCGCCCTGCAAAACCGGTTCATCAGCGGCGGACTCATCTCCCAGCGGCTGAACGTCGTCTCGATTTACGACGGCGACCCGCCGGACATCGGTGGCCGGCGCTTCGATGCCGATTGGCTGTACTCGGAGTACGACGCGGTTTCCCACCCGCTGTTCGAGGACGAACTCGGTCGGATTCGCCACGCAGAGCAGGGTCCCGACGGGGCGCTGTACGTCGTCACGTCGAACCGCGACGGCCGGGCGACCGAGCAGTTCCCCAAGCCGAACGACGACCGCTTGCTCCGTATCGTCCAGAACTAGTCGGCGGCCCGCTGGGTCGGTCCCTCGTCGAGGACGTACTCCCGGGTCACGTCGACGAGTGCCTTCCGGTACTCCGACTCGTCGGGGTCGTCTGCCAACGACCGGAACGTTCGTTTGAACGTCGACAGCGACACGTCGGGTGCGTCCGCGGCGGCGGCGTGGGCGAGGTCGTACAGTCGGTGGTCGTCGTCGATGGCATCGTGGCGTTCGAGCAAGGCGAGTGCGAACGCCGCGTTGACGGCCGTAATATCGGGGTCGGCGGCGGGACTCCACCGCTCCCACTCGCCGGGTGCCGACGGTGGGGAATCGGCGACCGCCCGCGCGAGTGATGATTCCATGAAGGCGACCAACTTCTCGGTCGGGCCGATGTCGAGGGTGATGTCGTCGGCGTAGATGTCCTTCATGTGGTTGGCGATTTGATAACAATGTGAGAGTTTGCGCCGCTCGACGCTCTTGCCGGCCAACGCGAGAAACAACGCTTCTTCGGTCGATTGGAGGTGTGAGGGGTGTTCTTCCTCGTAGCGGGCCATGTGTGCGAACTCGTGGAGGGCGAGTTCCCGTGCCATCGCCGAGGTGGCGGCTCGTCTGGAGACGAGCAGTTCGTGTCGGTCGTCGTAGTGACCCGCGACGGTCCGCTCGTCGGGGTTCTCGCGTATCTTTACGACCACCGGGAGGTCGAGGTCGTACTCGGTCGCCAGCAGGTCACGCGAACTCAAGAACGGTTCGGCTGGCCCACGTCCCGTCACGCGAACGTCCATGTCATCACTTGACAAGGGCTGCCACCGTTTGACTCTTACGCAGGCGGCAGCCTCGATGACGAACGTCGCCGTTGTCGTAGTCGTCGTTCCGGCACGCTCGTTCACAGCAGAGGTCGAATTAAGTGAACGGGTGGCATACGTCTAAAGAATGCCCGAGCGTGACGAATCGGAGTCACCGCCGGAGTCGTCCGGGCGGGGGGTTCCCGAGTGGAAGACCGACTGGAAAACGGGGGATGAGACGGGGATTGACCGTTCCGAAGTCGACCACGGCGGCGTGTCGCCGCCGGAAGCGTTCTCGATGCTGGCCAACGAGACCCGAATCGAGATACTACAGGCGCTCTGGGAGCGTCGCGACGAACCGGTCGCCTTCTCCGAACTCCACGCCGATGTCGACGTCGACCGGGGGAACTTCAACTACCATCTCTCGAAACTGGCCGAACACTTCGTCCGACAGACGGGGGAGGGCTACGAGCTCCGAGAGGCCGGAAAGGCGGTCATCAGGGCGGTGCTGGCAGGCACTATCACCCACGACCCGCGAATCGAACCCACCGACCTCGGCGTCCCCTGTCCGCTCTGTGGGGGTGCAATCGAGTTCAGCTACGCCGACGAGTTCATCACCGTCCGCTGTACCTCGTGTGCGGGCGTGATGGGAGGTGATGTCCCTAGAGGTACGTTCATGCACCACACGTTTCCGCCCGCCGGCCTCCAGGGCCGCCACGGTATCGAGGTCCTTGAAGCGGCTCGCGTTCACTACGAGACCGATCTGGCCACGATGTTACAAGGTGTCTGTCCCGAGTGTGGTGGAACGGTCGACCGCTCGATGCACGCCTGTGAGGAACACGAGACGGACACCGACGGGATGTGTACTGCGTGTGGTTCCGTCCCCGACATCTGGGTCGAACACGTTTGTGCGAACTGTTCGTACAGTCGGTGGTGTGTCGTCTGGTTGCCGATACTGTTTCACCCGGCAGTCATTGCCTTCGTCTACGAGCGTCAGCCCTTCGAGAGCTTCCTCGAGTTGCGGCGGCTTTTTTGGGTCGATTCGGGGTACATCGACGGAATCGAACGCTCCGTCGTTTCGGAGGCTCCCCTCGAGGTAGAGGTACGTGTCCCGTTCGACGGCGACGAGATTCGAGTTACCGTCGACGAGGAGATGCGAACCAAGAACGTGCGCTGATACCGGTGTCAGTCAGTTCCGGCCGCTGGAACGAAACGGCCGACCCACGTCGTCGGCTCCATCGATGCTCCCGAGCGTCGTCGGCCGGTCGCCAAACCTGTCAGATGATTTGGAGCAGTCGGTTGCTCACAATCGTTTACTTCCAGCCACACGGGTAGACGAACGCCGCGGCAGGGGAGGGGGGCATACTGGGGATGGGCCCTTGGTGGTGGGTTCCGTGGCCCACTTCCTGCTTTGTAGTCGGGAGTCGACCACTCGGAGCACTGCCGTACGCCGAAACATTGCTGAGCGTTCTCAACCCACCTTGGGGCGGTTGTCGTCCGTGGCGAAACACTATCCTTTTCACCCTGCTGTCGATAATTGACTGTATAATGGGCCGACGCAAGAAAATCGTACAGGAGTGCGAACGGCTGATGGACAACCCGGAGAACATCCGGAACATCGCCATCGCCGCGCACGTTGACCACGGGAAGACGACGCTGACCGACAACCTGCTGGCAGGTGCCGGCATGATTTCCGACGACACCGCCGGCCAGCAACTCGCGATGGACACCGAGGAAGACGAACAGGAACGCGGTATCACCATCGACGCGGCCAACGTCTCGATGACACACGAGTACGAGGACACCAATCACCTTATCAACCTCATCGACACGCCGGGCCACGTCGACTTCGGTGGCGACGTGACCCGTGCGATGCGTGCTGTCGACGGCGCGCTCGTCGTCGTCGACGCCGTCGAGGGCGCGATGCCCCAGACGGAGACCGTCCTGCGGCAGGCGCTGCGGGAGGGTGTCAAGCCGACGCTGTTCATCAACAAGGTCGACCGCCTCATCTCCGAGCTTCAGGAGGGTCCCCAGGAGATGCAACAGCGGCTCACGGGTGTCATCCACGACGTCAACGAGCTCATCCGCGGGATGACCGAGGAGATGGACGACATCGACGAAGACTGGACGGTCTCCGTCGAGGACGGCACCGTCGGCTTCGGGTCGGCGCTGTACAAGTGGGGCGTCTCGATGCCCTCGATGCAGCGTACCGGGATGGACTTCGGCGAGATTATCGACCTCGAACAGGCCGACAAGCGCCAAGAGCTCCACGAGCGGACGCCGCTGTCCGACGTGGTTCTCGACATGGTGTGTGAGCACTTCCCGAACCCCATCGACGCACAGCCTCGTCGTATCCCGCGTATCTGGCGTGGTGACCCCGAATCGGAAATCGCCGACACGATGCGACTCGTCGACGAGGACGGTGAGGTCGTCATGATGGTCACCGACATCGGTATCGACCCCCACGCCGGCGAAATCGCCGCGGGTCGTGTCTTCTCCGGGACGCTGGAGAAGGGCCAGGACCTCTATGTCTCCGGGACGGCCGGGACGAACCGCGTCCAGAGCGTCGGCATCTACATGGGCGGGGAACGCGAGGAAGTCGAAGAGGTTCCCGCCGGCAACATCGCTGCCGTCACCGGACTGAAGGACGCCATCGCCGGGTCGACCGTCTCCTCGGTGGAGATGACGCCGTTCGAGTCCATCGAACACATCTCCGAGCCGGTCATCACGAAGTCCGTCGAGGCCCAGAGCATGGACGACCTGCCGAAGCTCATCGAGACGCTCCAGCAGGTCGCAAAGGAGGACCCGACCATCCAAATCGAAATCAACGAGGACACCGGCGAACACCTCATCTCCGGGCAGGGCGAACTCCACCTCGAAGTCATCACCCAGCGTATCGAGCGCAACCAGGGTATTCCGGTCAACACCGGTGAACCCATCGTCGTCTACCGGGAGGCACCGCAGGAAGCGTCCCGCGAGGTCGAGGGCCGCTCGCCGAACAACCACAACCGGTTCTACATCACCGTCGAACCGCTCGAACAGGACATCGTCGACAGTATCAAACTCGGCGACATCTCGATGGACATGCCCGAACTGGAGCGCCGCGAGGAGCTCATGGAGCAGGGCATGGACAAAGACACCGCCCAAAACGTCGAACACATCCACGGCACGAACGTGTTCATCGACGACACGAAGGGTATCCAGCACCTCAACGAGACGATGGAGCTCGTCATCGAGGGGCTCGAAGAGGCGCTCAACGACGGCCCGCTCGCCGCCGAACCCGTCGAGGGGTCGCTCATCCGTCTCCACGACGCACGCCTCCACGAGGACGCCATCCACCGCGGTCCGGCACAGGTCATCCCTGCGGTTCGGCAGGCCGTTCACAACGCGCTCATCGACGCCGAAATCAAGCTTCTGGAGCCGATTCAGGAGGTCCGCATCGACGTGCCCAACGAGCACATGGGCGCTGCCTCCGGCGAGATTCAGGGTCGACGCGGACGCGTCGACGACATGTACCAAGAGGGTGACCTCATGGTCGTCGAGGGCATCGCGCCCGTCGACGAGATGATCGGCTTCTCCAGCGACATCCGCTCGGCCACCGAGGGCCGTGCCTCCTGGAACACGGAGAACGCCGGCTTCCGCGTGCTGGCCGACAACCTCCAGCCCGACATCATCAACGAGATTCGAGAGCGGAAGGGCATGAAGCTCGAACTGCCACAGTCTATCGACTACTTCTAAGGCGTCTCGACTGCTCTCTCGTTTCTTCGTCTCTTCGCCGAACAGCGTCAGCAACCGACGACTCGTCCCTCAGACGGGGGTTTCGGTCCGGCAGTCCCACTCGAAGACGGCGTAGTACGACAGGACGATTGCGCCGCCGGCCAGCACGGTCATCACCGGGTTGACGCTGAGTCCGACATTGGCCGGAGGGACGCCGATGAGGGCGCCCAACATCCGATAGCCGACGACGGTGCCGAAAAGCAGGGACAGTCCGACGAGGGACCCACAGAACACGACGGCGAACCGAGAGAGTCGGCGCGCGTCGACGCCGACGGCTAACGCCGTCGCCGCGGGGAGTGGCCAGACGAGCAACGCCCCGTACAGTTCCGCTCCGGTCTGCGGACCGAACACCGCGGCCGTCGTGACGACGACGAGCAGCGCCGTCACTGCTGCTGTGGTTGCCACGCTCGGAACCTTCCCTTCCATCGCTCCGTAGCCATCGTCTTCAACCGGACATAAACATACGTTCGATTTCGAGGCTCGAAACTCGATACAGGAACACAGCGACACGCCGAAGGGGGCGGCCGGCGTATCTCTCGGTATGTCCATGGCGTATCAGGTGGTCGACGTGGTAATCGCGGCGCTGTTGGCAGGGCTGTCGTCGTTTCTCCTCAGTGCCGTCCTGCCGGAGTTCGCGGTCACGACGGGTATCGTGTTGGCCTGTATGTACTACTTCTCGCGGAACCCGTGGGGAGCGGCCGACGGCGCGGCCTACAACGAGCGCATCGACGAGGTGTACGATCGGCTGTTGCCGGTGTGAACTACCGGCCACGCTTGCGAATGACGGCGCTCTTATAGCCGGCGGTGTTGAGTGGCAGGTAATGAGCGAACGTTCGGAGGTGAGTCGATGAGCGAGGCAGACAGACGGTCGTACACGGTTCGGCTCGAACTCGTCGACGAACCCGGTGAGCTGTTGGGCGCGCTCGAACCCATCGCGGACAACGGTGGGAACCTGCTGTCAATATTCCATGAGCGCGGCAATCTCACACCGCGGGGCCACATCCCTGTCGAGGTCGACCTCGAGGCGACCCAAGCGCAGTTCGACGTCATCGTCGACTCGCTCCGGGGGGCGGGTGTCAACGTCATCCAGGCGGGCGCCGAACGCTACAGCGAGGAGTTGACCGTCGTGTTGGTCGGCCACCTCGTCGAGACGGACCTCTCGGATACCCTCCGGCGGTTCCACGATTGCGGTGGGGTTTCGGTCGCGGACCTGTCGTTGTCGGCGCCAGCGGGTACTGAGGGGCCATCCAGCGCCCGCCTGCGCGTCGTCGCCAGCGAAGGACAGAGCGACGACGCACTCGCGACCATCCGGTCGGTCGCCGAAGAGAAGGACCTGCGCGTCATCGAGCCGCTGACGGAGGGGTCCCAATGAAACTGGCCGTGATGGGAGCGGGCGCCGTCGGTTCCTCCGTCGTGGAGTTGGCCGGCGAGTACGGCCACGAGGTCGTCGCGGTCGCGGACTCCTCGACGGCGGCCGTCGACGACGGGGGTCTCGACGCCGAGGATGTCCTCGCCCGAAAGCGGAGCCGTGATGTCGTCGGGAACCACGACCCTGCGGACGCGCTGGAGGCCGACTACGACGCGCTCGTCGAGACGACGCCGACGACGCTCGGTGACGCCGAACCGGGCTTTTCACACGTCGCGCGTGCGCTCGAACGCGACCGTCACGTCGTGTTGGCGAACAAGGGGCCGGTCGCCGAGCGCTACGACGAGGTTCGCAGTTTGGAGGCCGACTCGAAGGGGACGGTGCTGTTCGAGGCTGCCGTCGGCGGCGCGATTCCCATCCTCTCGACTATCGACGACCTCAACGGGCAGGTGACCGCCGCTCGCGGCGTTCTCAACGGGACGGCGAACTTCATCCTCACTCGGATGGCCGCGGAGGGACTGGGCTACGAACACGTCCTCGCCGAAGCACAGGACCTCGGCGTCGCCGAGGCCGACCCCACCTTCGACGTGGAGGGGACCGACGCCGCCCTGAAGTGTGTCATCCTCGCGAACGTGCTGTACGACGACACCTACACCCTCGAAGACGCCGAGGTCGAGGGCATCGCCGATTTGCCCGGAAGCGCCCTCGAACTCGCCGCAGAGGACGGCCGAACCATCCGACTCATCGGGGAAGTCGCCGACGGAGCGGTTCGGGTCGGACCGCGATTGGTGCCCGAAAACGGGACGCTCGCCGTCTCGGGGACGCTCAACATCGTCCAGTTGGAGACGAACCACGCTGGCCGACTGAACATCTCGGGGCGCGGTGCGGGCGGCCCGGAGACTGCCAGCGCCGTACTGGCCGATATCGGGCGACTTCCGCCTGTGGAGTGACCGCTCTGGACGGCGGCGTTCCCCGCTAACGCTCCCGCTTACTGTTCCCGTGTCATCACCTCGCAAACCGCCCGACGCGCCCGGTTTCGGCGGAATCCCTTTCGAAATCGTTTTACGGGGCACCGACAAAAGACTCCGATATAGCGCCTCTGCGCGTGAGACCACAATGAGCGACAAACCACACCAGAACTTGGCCGTCATCGGCCACGTCGACCACGGAAAGAGTACGATGGTCGGGCGGCTCCTCTTCGAGACCGGGAGCGTCCCCGAGCACGTCATCGAACAGTACCGAGAGGAAGCCGAAGAGAAGGGTAAAGGCGGCTTCGAGTTCGCCTACGTCATGGACAACCTCGCCGAGGAGCGAGAGCGCGGTGTAACCATCGACATCGCCCACCAGGAGTTCGACACCGACGAGTACTACTTCACCATCGTCGACTGTCCGGGTCACCGCGACTTCGTCAAGAACATGATTACTGGCGCGAGCCAGGCCGACAACGCGGTGCTCGTCGTCGCAGCCGACGACGGTGTCCAGCCGCAGACCCAAGAGCACGTCTTCCTGGCCCGTACGCTGGGCATCGACGAGCTCATCATCGCGGTCAACAAGATGGACCTCGTCGACTACGACGAGAGCAAGTACAAGGCCGTCGTCGACGAAGTCAACCAGCTGCTTCAGCAGGTTCGCTTCAACACCGACGACGCCAAGTACATCCCGACCTCGGCGTTCGAGGGCGACAACGTCTCCGAGGAATCGGAGAACACGCCGTGGTACGACGGCCCGACCCTGCTCGAGGCCCTCAACGACCTGCCGGAGCCGCAGCCGCCGACGGACGCGCCGCTGCGACTGCCGATTCAGGACGTTTACACGATTTCGGGTATCGGTACGGTCCCGGTCGGCCGTGTCGAGACGGGTATGCTGAACACGGGCGACAACGTCTCCTTCCAGCCGAGCGACGCTGGCGGAGAGGTCAAGACCATCGAGATGCACCACGAGGAAGTCCCCGAGGCCGGCCCCGGCGACAACGTTGGATTCAACGTCCGCGGCGTCGGCAAGGACGACATCCGACGCGGTGACGTCTGTGGCCCCGCCGACGACCCGCCGACGGTCGCCGAGACCTTCCAGGCACAGGTCGTCGTCATGCAGCACCCCTCGGTCATCACTGCTGGCTACACGCCGGTCTTCCACGCCCACACGGCGCAGGTCGCGTGTACCATCGAGTCCATCGACAAGAAGATCGACCCCTCCTCCGGCGAGGTCGCCGAGGAGAACCCGGACTTCATCCAGTCCGGCGACGCTGCCGTCGTCACCGTCCGACCGCAGAAGCCGCTCAGCATCGAGTCCTCGAACGAGATTCCCGAGCTGGGCAGCTTCGCCATCCGCGACATGGGTCAGACCGTCGCGGCCGGCAAGGTCCTCAGCGTCAACGAGCGATAACGCATGCAACAGGCACGCGTTCGCCTCGCGGGCACGGCACCCGAGGACCTCGACGACATCTGCGACGACGTTCGCGAAATCGCCGACAAAACCGGCGTGACGCTGTCGGGACCGGTCCCGCTGCCGACGAAGAAGCTGGAAATCCCGGCGCGTAAGTCCCCCGACGGAGAAGGGACCGCGACGTGGGAACACTGGGAGATGCGCGTCCACAAGCGACTCATCGACATCGACGCCGACGAACGCGCACTCCGCCAGCTGATGCGGATTCAGGTCCCGAACGACGTCTCCATCGAGATCGTCCTCGAGGACTAACGCGAACCCCCGTTCGCGAGGGTCGGAAGACGCCACGCGTCTTCCACACCGCCCGCCGCAGCACTCACGCGCGACCGCTCCCGGTCGCTTTCCCGAGTGCGAAACAGAAGGTACAAACGACCGAACCGATAATCGACTGTCGAGGGCTCGTAGATCAGCGGCAGATCGCTTCCTTCGCAAGGAAGAGGCCCCGGGTTCAAATCCCGGCGAGTCCATTTCCTTCGCTCACTACGTTCGCTCAGTCACTGCACTCGCCGACCTTCGCGAAGCCGAAGGCTTCGCTCAGCCCCGGCGAGTCCCGTTTTGACTGTTTCATTCATCAGGTGAGAACCCGTCGACGGTGTCGAAATCACGACAAGGGCATAATTTTGTCCTAGCAACTAGAGTTCGCGTCGCACACGTAGGGCGGCAGTGTACCAGCCGAGATTCCCTCGGCCGGTTTGTGGGTGGGTGGATGGAAATGCCGCCCGCTCGTATAATGCAGTCGACCCGTGTTAGCGATACTGCCTGTTAGTTGAGAAGTATTTATATTGTGGCTTATTTATTCCGTCTGTAGGTGCAGTTGAGAAAGGCGTCTTGGAGGCGAAACGGCCGTTCTCAGAGCGAGAAAACAGCCCCAACGGCTATTTTGTTGTATCTCGTTGGGGTCAGTATGGGGACGGATACGGAGACGACCGAAACGGCGACGGTACTCGTCGTCGACGACGAGCGGGACCTTGCCGATTTATACACGGCGTGGCTCTCCCAGGAGTACGACGTTCGAACGGCCTACGGCGGCCAGGAGGCGCTCGACGCTCTCGACGAGGACGTCGACGTGGCGCTCATCGACCGCCTGATGCCACAGGTGTCGGGCGACGAGGTGCTCGAACACATTCGCGAGTCGGAGTACGACTGCCGGGTGTCGATGGTGACGGCCGTCGAACCTGATTTCGACATCATCGAGATGGGGTTCGACGAGTACATCGTCAAGCCGATTCGGCGCGATGACCTCGTCGGGGTCGTCGAGTCGTTGCTCTCCCGGTCGGCTTACGACAACCAACTGCAGGAGTTCTTCTCGCTTGCCTCGAAGCGGGCGGCGCTGCAGTCCCAGAAGAGCCAACACGAACTGGAGAACAGCGATGCCTACAGCGATCTCACCGAACGCGTCGAGGCGTTGCGGGCGGACCTCGACAGCACGGCCGAGGAGCTTTCGACACGGGATTTCGAGGTACAGCTGCGGAAATTGAACGCCGATAGGTCGGCTTAGCGAACGGTATTCTCCAACGTCCCCAGTCCGTCGACGTGTAGTGTGACGGTGTCGCCTTCTTCGAGAAACCGTCCCAACTCGAGGCCACAGCCTTCGCCGACGGTACCGCTGCCGAGTACGTCACCGGGGTACAGCGTCTCGTCGCGTGAGACGTGTTCGACGATGTCCGCGAAGGAGTGATACATCTCGCCAGCGACGCCGTCGGACCACGTCTCGCCGTTGATTTCGGCGGTCATGCGCGCTTCGGAGAGGTCGAAGGAATCGGTCGTGACGAGAAACGGGCCGAAGGCGTTGGCGAAGTCCTTTCCCTTCGCGGGGCCGAGGCGGCCCTGCATCTCCTTCATTTGGGTGTCCCGGGCGCTGAAGTCGTTGAAGACGGTGTAGCCGGCGATGTACTCCTCGGCGTCGGCGGCGTCGATGTCGGTTCCCTCCTTGCCGATGACGGCGGCGATTTCGAGTTCGTAGTCGAGTTGCTCGGAGTGACTCGGCCACGCTACCTCCTCGCCGGGTCCGACGACGCTGTCGGGGTTGCCCTTGTAGTAGACCGGGGTGTCGTACCACACCTGCGGTGGCTCCTCGCCGAGGCTATTCTTCACGTGTTCCTCGAAGGCCATGAAGTCCCGAATCGAGTTCGGCCGCGGTAGCGGTGCGAGGAGTCGAACGCCCTCGTCGGCGGGGTCGAACCGGAGTTGCCCGCCCGTCGGGCCTTCCGAGGCGTCGGTCTCACGGACGAACGCGACGGCGTCGCGGGCGGCGTTGAAGGCCCGTTCACCGCGCTGGAGGAACGTCGACATTTCGGGTGGAGCGTGGGTTTCGGCGACGGCGAGGGGGTCGGCCTCCCCCCGCGAGTTGAGGTCGGCGGCGTAGGCGGCGGTCACGTCGACGAGCGCACCGTGTTCGTCGCGGACGCCGACGCGCTGTCGTGTTCCGACCGGCGTTTCGACTTCGAAGGAAGCGAGTTTCATGCCGCACCCCCCTCGAAGACGGCGACGGGACGGACCCAGGCGGCGCTGGCGTCTTCGGTGCCGATGCTGACCGGTGTGGCATCCTCGAACATACCCCTATGCGCGTGCGAACGGACCTATACTTTCGCCCGGTCGACGGGGCAGCTACGCGACGGTGGCACCGATTTCGCTTCCGAGAGCGACCGCGAGGAGAGCGGCGACGAGCGTCCCGGCCGCATAGACGGCTGCGACCTCGACGTTTTCGTCTTCTGCGAGTCGGACGCTCTCGACGGCGAACGACGAGAACGTAGTGAACGCCCCACAGAAGCCGACGCCGAAGGCCAGCCTTGCGGTGTCTCCGAGGCCGACTGCGAGAACGACGCCGAGTGCGAAACTGCCGAGGACGTTCACGGCGAACGTGTCGAGGCCCCGCTGCTCGATTGCGTTCCCGATGGCGTACCGTGCGAGCGCCCCCACCGACCCGCCGATGCCGACCGCAAGCGCCGCTACGAGCGCCACCGGACCACCTCTCGTGCGAGCAGGACTGCCACGCCGCCGAGTGCGTAGTTGGCGAGGACGTTGGCCGCCGCCAGCGTCGGCGTGAGTCCGACCGTCTCGCTGGCGAACGTGCTGTAGGTGGTGAACGACGAGAGGAACCCGGTCGCGACGAACGTCCGAGCGGCCACCGAGAGTCGCCCCTGATGCAGCGTCTCGTAGACGACCATCCCCAACAGAAACGCGCCGACGACGTTGACCGCGAGCGTCCCCCACGGAAACGCTGTCGGCAACGCGACGGCGACGGCGTGTCGACTCACCGCACCGACGAACCCGCCCGCCGCGACCAGCGCCGCCGCCCGCGGTTGCATGGGCGACGCTGCGCCCGGGACCTACAGGGGTCTTGCGGTTCCGATGGCCGAGATTGCGGTTCCGGCGACCCGGCGGTTTATGTACGATACCGAGGCCAGACGCCCCATGTTCAGAGCAACACGGCTACGCGAGGACGAACGCGGTATCGAGGGACTGCCGGTTCGCCTCGTTATCGCACTCGTCGTCGGCGTCGCCAGCCTCTCGGTGATGATGAGCATGATTTCGGGTATTTCCGGACTCGCGGTGACGGAACTCGACGTTCGGCCGACGCCGGAGGTCACGACGCCCGACAACGGTTCCGTCTCGGTGGCGGTCGTCGACCCCGACGGGGGGCGCGTCGCCGATGCCACCGTCGTCGCCCGCGGCGGGTCAGCACGGCTCGACGGCGTCGCGACGGCGAAGACCGACGAGAACGGCACCGCGAAGTTCGACATCGACCCCGAGTTGGGGCCGAACCAGCGAGACGGCACCGTCGTCTTCGACATCAAACCGCCCGCGGGTAGCGACTACGCCGACAGACGTGAGAACACGGCGCTGTTGGTGGTCGAAAAGTAGGCCACTTCAGAGTCGGTCGTCCCAGTCTATCCACGACTGCTCCCAGCCCTTCCGGCGCTCGGCGGCCCGGCGGGCGTGCTCGCGGTCCTCGCGGTGGGTTCGGTTGCGCTCGACGGTGTCGGCCTGCTCGCCTTCGACCAACATCGGCTGGAAGGCGACGGTGCCGAACTCGGCGACGGCCTCCTCGCCCTCGACGGCGACGAGTTCCTGGGTTCCGGTGCCTCGGGGCATGACCAGTCGTCCTTCGGGGGCCAACTGGTTCAGGAGCGCCCGCGGCGGTTCGATAGCGGCGGCTTCGAGGAGAATTCGGTCGTAGGGTGCGTAGTCGGGGAGTCCGCGGGCGCCGTCGCGACGGTCGACGAGTACACCAGGGTAGCCGGCGCGTTCGAGGTTCGACCGCGCCTCGTAGACGAGGCGGCGCGTGATGTCGATGGCCTGGACGTTCGCCTCGCCGACAATCTCGGCGATGACGGCGGCGGTATATCCGACGCCACAGCCCACGACCAACACGTCGTCGTCGGGGTCGACGGCGAGTGCCTCCAACAGTCGTCCCGCCGCACTCGGGGAGAGCACGCGCGTTCCGTAGCGCTCCGAGGAGCGGTCGGCGTAGGCGGCCGCCTCGTCGTCGACGAACGGCTCACGAGGCACTTCCCGCATCGCGACGCTGACCGTCTCCGAGCGAACGACGGCCTTGGCCTCGTGTTCGAGGCTGTCGACCATGTCGTCGCGGAGCACCGCCGGGTCCATACTCGAAATCGGGGCCGGAGCCTATTGAATCGAGCGCCCGATGAGCGCCGAGCGCCGACTCGACGGCACCGCCTCGACGGATACGTCGTCGAACGCCCCTTCGAGCCACGAGCGGGTCGCTCCGATTCCGTGTACGCGACCCTCCCCTGCCGCCAGTCGGTCGATATCGACCAACGCGGCTCCGGGCGTTTCGCCATCGAAGGTGTCGAGGAAGACGACCGTAGATGCCGCGGCGGCCGCGGCCGCGACGTGGTCTGTGGCACTGTCACTGTCCCGGCGACTCAGGGTTTCGACGCCGACCACGAGGTCACACGTTGGTATCTCGGTTCCATCGCCGCGACGGAGGTCGATGGATTCCCGACGAAGCAGCGGTTCGGCGGCATCGATTCGGGCTTCGCTGTCCAGCAACGTCACTGACCAGCCACGGCGGGCGAACTCGACGGCACGGCGGCCCGCTCCGTCGCCGACCACCACGACGCTGTCGCCGTCCGGGGCGGCGTGGACCGCGGTCGTCACCTCCGAGCGCAGACAGACTTCGTCGGCGGCAGCCTCTTTGCCGAGTTCGTTCCGCAACTCGTCTGGCTGCTCCGGAACCGCTCGACCGGCCAGCGTCTCCGGCAGCGCGACCCACCGCCCGAAGGCGTCCAACTCGGCGGGCAGGCGGCCGATAGAGCGGAGGTCGGTCTTCGTTAGAAAGCCAAGCAAGCGGTTGGTGGGTTCGCACTCCCCGTCGACGCGGGTGAGAAAGCCCTGCGACTGCAGCGCGGCAACGAGACGCTCGGCCGCTTCGGGGTCGATATCGGTGGCGTCGGCGACCGCTTCGGGCGCTCCCGCGGTCGTCGACAGCGCTTCGAGGGCGCCACAGCGGCGGGCCGCCCACAGCAACGCTATCTCGCGCCAGGGCGGCTCGCTTCGGTCCTGCGTTGGCATACGCCGACTTCGCGTTCCGGCCTCAAGAATCGCCGCCCTGCATCGGGACGAACCGGACGCCGCCGAACTCTTCGCGGTCGATGCCGTCCTCGCGTTTGACGGCGCGGACGAGCCGCTGTCGGCGCTCACCGACGGGCGCGAGCAAGCGACCACCCTCCCGGAGCTGTTCGAGGACCGCTTCGGGCAACTCACGGGCGGCACAGGTGAGATACGCGGCGTCGTAGGGGGCGTACTCGGGCCACCCGTCGTGGCCGTCGCCGACGCGGACCTGAACGTTGTACCCGAGGTCGTCGAGTCGCTTTCGCGCGTCTTCGGCCAGCGATTCGACGTACTCGACGGTGTAGACGTTGCCGTCGCCGACGATTTCGGCCGTGACCGCGGCGTGATACCCACAGCCGGTACCGACTTCGAGCACCGCCTCGCCTTCGCTCAAGGCGAGTCTGTCGCACATGATGCCCACCATGTGCGGCGCGGAGATGGTCTGGTCGTTACCGATGGGAAGCGGTCGGTCGGCGTAGGCGCTCCCCCGGCGCTCGGGTGGGACGAACTCGTGTCGCGGGACGGCCTTCAGCGCCTCGATAGTCGACTCGCGTTCGATGCGACCGCTTTCGGCGAGTGCCTCGACCATCCGCTCTCGCCGCGTCTCGAAATCCGCATCGGCGTCATCGTCGCGTCGGAACACGGTCCTACCAGGCCGACCACGCCCGCTGGGTGGAGTTCTCGTCTCGGGCGTACACTCGCTTGAGGTCCTTCGCGAGCGCCGCGTCGCCGCCGTGGTCGTATCCCTCTCGATAGTAGTCGGTGGCGTCCTCCCGGACCAGCAGGCGCTCGACGGTGAACTCCTCGCCGCCGTACTCGTGGGTTCGGCCGACGATGAACTCCTCGTCGCCGGGTACCTGTATCTTCACGCTCCGAGTCTCGTCGTGGCCGCCGTCTTTCGGGTGCAGCGTCAGGTTCACCGCGACGTTGCCGACCGCACGCGTCCACAGCGTCTTCACGTCTTCTGCAGTGGCTTCGTCGACGCGGGCGCCCTCCGTCGTCTCGATGGAGGTGATACGTGCGGTGAGAATCGCCTCGTCGGTTTCGACGAGGAACTCGTCGCCCGTCGATAGCTCTTCTTCCGGCGGCACTTCGACGCGTGCCTCAGTCGATTCGTCGTCCTGGGAGACGATGACCCGGCGGTCGACGCGTGACTCCTCCTCGATGGTCGTCTTGTGAACGTGACTGCACTCGCTGCATCGAACCGTGGCCTGCCCACCGTGGTTGAGCACCTCGTGGGCGGTCTCGTCGGCCGGCGAGCAGGAGGGGCACCGAACCGCGACGCGCTGTTGACTCATTGGCCGCACTTGACGGCGCGGACGTATAAGCGCGTGGCTCCGGCGGTGACGAGGCTTCGACGGTGACCCGTCGGTAGGATTATTTCCTCGGCCGTCTCGTTCGGCGCCGTGACGCTCGCCGAATCGGCGGTTCGGATGTACCTGTTCTACGCCTTCGCCACCATCGGGTTCGTCTCCATCGGAGCCGTCCTCGGGACGGTCCTCCCGGACGCGGTCGCGCTGTTCGTCGGCTTTCTCGTCCTGCTGGTGGTCGTTCTCGCGGGGCTATTCTGGTACGCTCGATTCTGAGCGTCACTCGACGGTCGGAAGTTCGATTTTCTCCCCGTCTCGCGGTTTCACCGCTCGACCTGAGGAAGTTCCACTTCCTCCCCATCCACGTACACCGTCGGCTCCCGAAGGATGCCGTCGAGGTGGATGGGGGCGTCGTTGTCGCCGCCGATACCGGCGTCGTCGCCCAGCGCGATGTGAACGGTTCCGCCGGCCTTCTCGTCCAGCAGGACGCTGCCGACGAGGTCGGTGACACCGATGTTCGTTCCGATGCCGAGTTCGGCCATGTTGTAGGCGTTCTGCCCCACCTGCTCGGCGGCCTCTTCGACATCGGCGCGGATGGCGTCGTCGCCAATCGAGGTGACGTAGCCGTCTTCGACTTCGAAGGTGACCGTCTGTCCCTCGTCGAGCAAGCCGTGTGGTCGGATGGTGCCGTCGACGACGTAGGTGCCGTCGGCGGATTCGGGGCTGATGAACACCTCACCGGCCGGGAGGTTCGAGAAGTCGCCCGACTCGTGGACGATGCCGGTGTCGTCGTTCCAGACGCGGTCACCCAACTCGAAGGTGATGTCGGTGCCCTGCGGCGAGGTGACGCGGATTTCATCGGCGCCCTCGACGGTTTCGAGCATCGCCTCGCACTCGGCGGCGATGGCGTCGTAGTCGGCGTCCAACCCCGTCGTGAACACCTCCTCGGTGATGCCCGGCAGCGTCGCGCCACGAGCGCCGCCGTCGGTCGCATCCGAGCGCGCGCGGGTGTGACTGAGACTCTTCGTCGTCGGCGCGAGGAAGGTGTCGGCCGATTGCAGCGCGCCTGCGACCGGTTCCGGCGGCTCCGCGCCGTGCTGTGGTCCCGGCGGGTACCGGACGATGACGGCGTCGTCGGTGGCTTCGAGGGCGGCGTCGTACAGCGCCTCGCCGATGGGCTGGCGTTTGTCGTCGGTGACGACGACGCAACTCTCGTCGGGGTCGACGGCGAGACACTGCTGGACGGCGGTCTCGGCCGCCGCGGCGACGGCCTCCGGGTCTTCGATGTCGAGTACGTCCGAATCGCTCATGTCCCGACCTGCGGCCGAGACGACGAAAAGGATTGGCTTCGCGGACTACTCCTCGCGGAGTTTGAACTTCTGGACTTTCCCGCTTGGGTTCTTCGGCAGTTCCTCCACGAAGTGGTACTCACGCGGCCGCTTGAAGTCCGCGAGGTCGTCGCTGTCGAGGACGAACGACTCCAGGGTGTCGGCGTCGGTGTCGCCGACGACGTAGGCGACGACCGCTTCGCCCCACTCGGGATGCGGTTCGCCGACGACCGCCGCCTCGACTACGTCTGGATGCGAAAAGAGAACGTCCTCGACTTCGGTCGGATAGACGTTCTCGCCGCCGGTTATTATCATGTCGTCCTTGCGGTCGACGACGTAGAGGTAGCCGTCGTCGTCGAAATACCCGAGGTCACCGGAGTAGTACCATTCGACGCCCCCTTCCTCCCGGAGGGAGTCTGCGGTCGCCTCCGGGCGGTTCCAGTACTCCCGCATCGTACACGGCCCGGCGAACAGTATCTCGCCGATGTCGCCCTGCTCGACCTCGGCATCCGGCGCGCCGTCGGGTTCGACGACCCGGACATCGTGGTTCAGCGCGGGTTTCCCGGCCGACCCCTGTTTCGGTATCTGTTCGTCGGGGTGTTGGAACGTTCCACAGGGGCCGATTTCGGTCATGCCGTAGGCCTGGAGGTAGTCGTCACAGAACTGCTCCATGCAGGCGTCGAGTACCTCCTTCGGCATCGGCGAGGCGCCGTACATCCCGAGTCGGAGCGAGGAGGTGTCGGCGTCGACCTCCTCGGCGGCGTGAGCCAGTCCGTTCCACGCCGTCGGCGCGGCGAACATCACCGACACGTCATGTTTCTCGATGTCCTGAAGCACAGCGACGGGGTCGAACTCGTGGTGGACGACGCTTTTCGCCCCCACCTGAATCCGGGGGAACAAGGCGGCGTGTAACTCCGCGCAGTGATACAGCGGCAGCGCCGACAGCCCCACGTCGTTTTTCCGGAGGCCGCCCTCCGCGACGCAGATGAGGTTGTGTTCGACCATATCGCGGTGCTCGTGGACGACGCCCTTCGGCCGACCCGTCGTCCCCGAGGTGTAGATGAACGCGTACACGTCGTCTTCCTCGACGATGGTGTCGGGTGTCTCCGCCGGGGCCGCCTCGATGATGGCATCGAAGTCGTGGGTGTCGTCGGGGGAGTCCTCTTCGATGAAGACGTACTCCTCGACGGTTTCGAGGTTCTCGCGGGCGCCTTCGACCGCCTCGCGGGTGTCGTCTTCGTAGATGAGGACGCGCGATTCGGCGTCGTTGCAGATGAACTCGACCTCGCCGGCCGGTAGGCGGTAGTTCAGGGGGTTGAACACCGCACCGAGTTTCGCACAGGCGAACACCGTACAGATGATTTCCGAACCGTTGTACAGCATCGTCGAGACGCGGTCGCCCTTCTCGACGCCGAGGTCCGCCAGGGCGTTTGCCAGCCGGTCGGCACGCTCGTCGAGTTCCGCGAACGTGTAGCGGCGGTCGCGTCGCGGATACACCAGCGCTTCTTTCTCGGGGTACTTCTCGGCGCTGAGTTCCAGTGTATCTGCTATCGTGGGATGCATACTCAACCCACAGACTCCGCCGTGTTAACGCTTCGCCCGACGACCTCCTGCGGCGTGGAGAGAAACGGTTATTCCCGTCGGCACACGACCCGGAGGTATGAGCATTCAGGTCGCGGTCAACGGCTACGGAACCATCGGCAAACGCGTTGCCGACGCCGTCGCGCTCCAACCCGACATGGAGTTGGTCGGCGTCGCCAAGACCCGCCCCAACCACGAGGCGGAACTCGCCGTCGAGAACGACTATCCGCTGTACGCTGCCATCGAGGACCGCGTTCACCTGTTCGAGGAAGCCGGAATCGAGTTGGCCGGCACCGTCGACGAACTCGTCGAAGCCGCCGACATCGTCGTCGACGCCTGCCCCTCCGGCATCGGCGCCGAGAACAAGTCGCTGTACGAGGCCCACGACACGCCCGCGCTGTATCAGGGCGGCGAGGACGCCGACCTCGTCGACGTCTCGTTCAACGCCCGGAGCAACTTCGAGGAGGCCGCCGACGCAGACCACGTCCGCGTCGTCTCCTGTAACACGACCGGTCTCTCGCGGTTGCTCGCGCCGCTACAGGAGGAGTACGGCGTCGAGAAGGCCCGCGTCACCCTGGTCCGACGCGGCGGCGACCCCGCCCAGACTGGTCGTGGACCCATCAACGACATCCTGCCGAACCCGGTGAGTCTCCCCTCCCACCACGGTCCCGACGTGAACACCATCTTCCCCGACCTCGCTATCGACACGCTCGGGTTGAAGGTGCCCGCCACGCTGATGCACACCCACTCGGTCAACGTCACGCTGGAGGACGCTCCCGACGCCGAGGATGTTCGGGAGTTGCTCGACGCTCAGTCCCGAACCTTCCTCGTCCCCGAGTCCTACGACATCGACGGCGCCGGCAAACTGAAGGAGTACGCGATGGACCGCGGTCGGCCCCGTGCGGACATCTGGGAGAACTGCATCTGGTCGGAGTCGATAAGCGTCGAGGGCGACGACCTGTATCTGTTCCAGGCGATTCACCAGGAGTCCGACGTGGTGCCGGAGAACGTCGACGCCATCCGTGCGGTGCTGGGGACCGCCGACGCCGAGGAGTCCATCCAGCGCACCAACGAGACGATGGGTGTCGGTTTCTAACCGCCGTCCTCGTCGGATATCGATTTCTGCCCTCGACAGAAGGCTTTTGATGGCGACTCACATACCGACGGGTATGCGCCGTGACGACCGCGACGACCCCTTCGACGACATCTTCAGCGAGATAGAGCGAATGATGGAGGAGATGACGGGCGGCGTGAGCGCGGCGGGTAACGCCGGTTTCGGTAGCGACGCCCACGTCTCCATCTACGAGACCGACGACGAACTCCGAGTCGTCGCGGACATGCCCGGCGTCCGAAAGGAGGACATCGACATCAAATGTGACGGCCGCCACGTCACCATCTCCGCGTCGACGGACACCAGCGACTACGAGGAGCGCATCGAACTCCCCGCCCGCGTCGACGAACACTCGGCGTCGGCGACGTTCAACAACGGCATCCTCGAAATCACGCTCGACCGAACCGGCAGTTCCGCGAACATCGACCTCGACTGAGGCCCCGACGCTTGGGTTTCGTTTCTCTCGCTTCGAGCATCGAAGCGACCAGTACATCACCGGTCCCGATGTGCGGTCCGACGAATGAGGGCGGCGAGGCGTTCGTAGAACTCCGCCTCGTATTTCGTCGCCGCATCGACCGTCGGGCGGGCGTTCGTCTCGTTGACGACCGCGCGGTCGCCCGAGACGAGGATGTCGACGCCGAGCCAGTCGATGTCGAGTGCTTCTGCGGCGTCTTCGGCAAGCTTGCGGTGTTCTTTCGGCAACTCGATGCCCTCGGCGACGGCGCCGCGGTGGACGTTGTGTTTCCAGCGGCCTGCCGCTCGCTCGGCCTCGGGGAGGCGGCGCTCGACGGCGCCGACGCACTCGCCGTCGACGACCATCGCCCGATAGTCGCGGGCGTCGGGGAGGTACTCCTGGACGAGAAACGACCGGTCGCCGGTCGCGCGGTAGTCGTGGACCAAGGATAGGTAATCGCACAATCCGAAGAACGAATCGAGATCGCCCGCTTTGGCGATGCCGACGCCGCGGGTCGTCGAGTTCGGCTTGACGACGACCGGTGGGTCGAACCGCTCGAAGGCCGCCCGGAGTTCGGAGTTGTCGGCGGGGTTCGAGACGTACACCGACTCGGGTGTGGAAACGCCGGCGCGGTCGAGACGGGCGAGTGCACCGGCCTTGTTCCGACTCCGCAGGATGGCCTCCCGGTCGTTGACCCACGGCACGTCCAGCATGGCGTCGGCGACGCCGCCCTCCATCAGCCGCGAGGGGAAGACGAACCCGGCGTCGAACGCCTCGTCGGCGAGCGGTTCACCGAGCGGTTGGGCGCGCTCGCTCGTCGGGACGTACGTCGCCTCGATGTCGCGTTCGGCGAGCGGGTCACGAATCCGTTCGAGTGTTTCGGCGTCGGTCGCGACCGCGAGCCGGAGCATATCCCGAGATGGGTGTCGGCGGACTTGAATACGTGGCTTCCGGCGGGTCGTCGGCGGTCGGCCGTCGATGGTCGGCCGTCAGTCGTCGTCGGCGTCGGTGCGGGCCTGCCGTTCCGCCGCCCGTTCGATGAACTCCTCGGGAAGTTCGTCGATTTCGCCGGCTTGGACGCCCCAGAGGTGGGCGTACAGGCCGCCCTCTTCGAGCAGGTCGCCGTGTGTCCCGCGCTCGACGATTTCGCCGGCTTCGAGGACGACGATGGTGTCGGCGTCCTTGATCGTCGACAGGCGGTGGGCGATGGCGAAGGTCGTTCGGTCGGCGGTCAGTCGGTCCAGCGACCGCTGGATGAGCATCTCGGTTTCGGTGTCCACGTCGCTTGTCGCTTCGTCTAAGACGAGCACGTCCGGGTCCTTGAGGACGGCCCGGGCGATGGAGATGCGCTGTCGTTGGCCACCGGATAGTTTGACACCGCGCTCGCCGACCATCGTGTCGTAGCCGTCGGGGAGGTTCTCGATGAACTCGTGGGCCTCGGCGGCCTTGGCGGCCTCGACGACGGCCTCCTCGTCTGCGTCGAAGGTGCCGTAGGTGATGTTCTCCCGGACGGTGCCGTAGAAGAGGAACGTGTCCTGTCCGACGTAGCCGATGTGCTGTCGCAGCGAGGATAGGGTCACGTCGCGGATGTCCTGTCCGTCGATACGGATTGCGCCCTCGTCGACGTCGTACAGTCGAAGGAGGAGTTTCAGTACCGTCGACTTGCCGGCGCCCGTGGGGCCGACGAGAGCGAGCGTCTCGCCGCCCTCGACGGAGAAATCGACGTTCTCGATGATGGCCTCCTCCTCGTCGTAGCCGAAGGTCACGTCGTCGTACTCGACGCGCCCGTCGTCGACCGCCAGTGGTTCGGCGTCGGGGTCGATTTCGAGGCGGTCGGGTTCGTCCATCAGTCCGAAGATGCGCTCGGAGGAGGCGTAGGCCCGCTGGTACATGTTGATAATCTGTCCGAACTGCGCCATCGGCCAGATGAACCGCTGGGTAAAGAGGATGAAGACGACGAACGTCCCGACCGAGAGTTCGCCGGAGAGTGGGCCGGGGGCGGTGCCGGTGAACACCCACAGCCCGCCGACGATGAACGTGACGACGAAGCCGATGCCCGCGAGCAGTCGGAGGCTGGGGAAGAACTTGATGCGGGTCTCGATTGCGTCCCAGTTGGCGTCGAAGTACTCCATCGACACGTCGTCGACGCGATCGGACTCGTAGGGTTCGGTGTTTGCGGATTTGATGACCTGAATCCCGCCGAGGTTGTTCTCCAGTCTGGAGTTGACCTTCCCGACCGAAGAGCGGACGCGGGCGTACTTCGGCTGGATGATGCGGATGAACAGGTAGGTAAAGCCGGCGATGAGCGGCACGGGAAGCAACGCGATGAGCGCCAACTGCCAGTTGTAGTACAGGAGGACGCCACCGATACCCAGTACCATCACCGACAGCCGGAACACGGAGTTCAGGCCGTCGTTGAGGAACCGTTCGAGGCGGTTGACGTCGTTCGAGAGAATGGACATGAGTTCGCCGGTCTGCTTGTCGGCGAAGAAATCCATGTTCAACCGCTGCATCGTGTCGTAGGTATCCGTTCGAATGCTGTGTTGGATGTTCTGTGCGAAGGAGTTGAACCCCCAGTTGCGAATCCAGTGGAACGCCGCCCCGAGAGTGAACGCGCCGGCGATGATGCCGATGACGACCCAAAACTGCGTCCACTCGTCGGTTGGTACCCACGCTTCGGGGACGAGCCACAGCGAAAACGCCTGCTCGCCGAAGACCGAATCGATGGCCAACCCGAGCATGATGGGTGGCAGCAAATCGAGCAGTCGCGCGAAGATGCTCGCGAGAACCCCGACGGTCACCTGCAACGCGTTCGGTCGGCCGTACTCGGCGAACAGCCTGCTCATCGGGTTCTCCGCGTTCTCCCGTTGCTCCTCGAAGGGGTCGTCCTCGTCGGCCCCGACGGCACTCTCCGCCATTACTAAAACTGACTCTTCGGTCAGCATAACGCTTGGCACATCGGCCGGACGGGCCGCTACACCTCGAAGACGAGTCGGTCACCGACCTCGACACCGCGCTCGTCGGTCCACCCGCGATTGACTTCGAGGACGTACTGCCCCGTACCGGTGTACTGCTGGTCGTTGCCGTCCTCGTCGGGGGCCGGGGCGGGTGCCTCGTGGATTTCGGTAATCGTCCCGTCGGAATCGACGAACACGATATCGAGGCCGAACTCCATCTCCCGCATCACGTAGGTTCGCTCGGCGACGCCGTCGTGGACGAACAGCATTCCCTGGTCGTCGTCGAGCGATTCGGTGTCGCTCAGACCCACGTAGCGCTTCGAGAAGGTGTCGGCGACGGCGGCGTCGACTCGACCCAACACCTCGTCGCTGTCGGCGTCGACGACGGTCACCTCGGTGTGTTCGTAGCCGGATGCCGCCGGATTCGAGGCGTCGTAGCCGGCCAAGAGTGAGGCGAACACGCCCATCGCAAAGCCGAGATAGACGAGCAACGCGAGAACTACGACCGCCGAGAGCGCGTAGCCGAGACGGCGTCGGTCCATCACGCCGACGCACGGCCCGGCGGGCGAAAAGCGTGCCGGCGCACCCTCACTCCGGCAACTCGAAGGCGACCTGGTCGCCCGCTTCGACGCCACGGTCGGTCGTCCAGTGGTGGTTCACTTCGAGGACGTACTGTCCGCGGCCGGAGTATTCCTGGTCGTTGCCGTCCTCGTTCGGTCCCGGTGCGGGCGCGTGGTGAATCGACGTTATCGTCCCGTTGGAATCGATGTAGACGATGTCGATGGCGAAGTCCATCTCCCGCATCACGAACGTCAAATCCCGTTCGGAGTCGAAGACGAACAACATCCCGCGGTTCTCCGGCAGCGATTCGGTGTTGCTCAACCCGGTGTATCGGAGCGACCCGTTGTCGGCGATGGTGGCCTCGACGGCCCCCAGTTCGGCGTCGCCGTCGCCGTCCTGTACCGTGACGGTCGTCTGGGCGTAACTGCTGTGAACCGGCGTCGCAGTGTGCGTCGGGTCGTCCGTTGCCGTCGGTGCCGTCGACTGTCCGCCGGCGTCGAACGGGCCGACACAGCCGCCGAGGGCGGCGGTGACGACCACAACGGCGAGTGCCCACGTCCGGTGTCGCGTCATTTCCCCTCCCTCGGGACGGAACGTGCCTAAACGTTCCGTCACCGGCGACGACCGGCCGGCGCGGAAGGCAAGGGTTAACTCTACGGGCCGGTTTCGGCCGAGTGCGGGCGCGTGGTCTAGTGGCTATGACGCGTCCCTTACAAGGACGAGAAGATGGTTCGATTCCATCCGTGCCCACTTTTCGAACGGTCGTCGCCGCGAAAGGCCTATGCGCCGCCACGACCCACCACGTAGTATGTCAGGACGTGCCGGTTCGGACTGCCCGGAGTGTGGCGGACGACTGGAATCCATCGATGGGATGGAGTACGAATGCGGCGACTGTGGCCGAACGTTCGACTCCGCAGACGTGTTCCTCATCTAGCCTCGATTCAGTCTCATCGCCGCGCCGGCTTTCGAAACCCTTTTTGATAGCGTCGGCGTCGTTGCGTCTGCAAGCCGCCTTAGCTCAGACTGGGAGAGCACTCGACTGAAGATCGAGCTGTCCCCGGTTCAAATCCGGGAGGCGGCATTCGGATTCTACACGATTTCCATTTGAGTAGCTTTTGTACTCGACTGAAGATTGAGCTGTCCCCGTTTCCGCGAGCGAAGCGAGCGGGAAGCCGGAAGACGAGTCACAGCCCGGGAGCGCAGCGAAGCGAGCACCCCGGACTGTCTCGGCAAGGTTCACAATCCGGGAGGCGGCACTCCCTGCGAACGACGTGAGAAGTGAAAAGCCGTGGCGTCACTCTGATTGTTCGGCGACGATTCTACTCGACCCACCGACCCGAAGCCGTCGGGTTCGAAAGCCCGCGTCTTCGAGCGTCCTTTCGATGACGGCTTCGTTGTCGTGCGGTTCGACGACGAGCAATCGGCACGCTGGGCGGTCGAGTGTCGCCTCCATCCCTGCCAGTAGGTCAGGGGCTGCTCCCTCGACGTCGATTTTGACGACGTTCGGCGGTGGATACGCTCCGGACTCGACCGTCCGGTCGGCGGTCGTCGTCTCGACGGTGATGGTCCCAACCGCGTCGTCGGTCGTTGCGTACTCTTCTTCGATGGAGCCTTCTCTCGACCCGACTTCGTCGGTTCTCATCACGAAGAACGTCCGTTCCCCCTCGCCGTCCGAGAGCGCGCGCGACTCCACGTCGTGGAAAACGTCGTTTCGCTGGAGATTGCGTCGCAGTCGTTCGACGTTCGGCGGGTACGGTTCGAAGGCGACGACGTGGCCGTCCTCCAGTACGTCGCCGGCGATGCAGGAGAAGGTACCCACGTTCGCGCCGACGTCCCAGAACACGTCGTCTTCGTTCAGTTCGTCGACGATGGTTCTGGCGACGGGTCGCTTCTTCCCGGAGATGCTAACGACGTTGTCCAACTCGGCGGCGCTTTCGATTCCAACGTCAGCCGTTGTGTGGTCGATTTCGACGGTAATCGTCTCTCCGTATCGGAGTCGGTACAGCGTCACGTACAGCGTTCTCAGGTGGGCGTCGATGCCGACCCGGTGAACGGCGTCTTTCAGCCTCGGCCGATACAGCCACGACCGGACCGAATCGAGGAGCGAATGTCCGCCCATACTTCTCGAAACCCACCCGAAAATAAAGTCATGCGTCGGATACGGACGACTGGATTGGGCGTCAGTTTCCCGCTATGGCCTCGGCAGCGATGGCGGCGGCGAGGCTCTCTTTCGGCGCGTCTTCGGAGTCGCTGTCCTTCGGCGGTGACGACTGAGGTCGCGATGGCGTTCCGTACGGCCGCTGGAACGGGCGGCCGTCGGAGTATCATGTTTTACGGTACCATGAACCAAGAACTGAAGTACGTCTCCCCCGTCGGCCCGAACATGGAGACGTCCGAGCGGCCAACGTTCGAAACGGAGGCCGGAGAGGAGATTTACCAGTACGTCGAACGGCACGGCACTGCAGCGCGACATCGGGTTCGAGAGGTCACGTCGCTGCCGCCCGAGGAGTTCAGCGAGGCGCTCGAACAGTTGGAATCGAGGGGGTATCTCGAAGACGATGGCGGGACGCTACAGGTCGCTCTCGACGTGGGGTCGGTGGAGTCCTACACCGCCGGCGACGTCGAGTACACGATTCGACCGGCCAAGCAGTCTGATTTCGATGGACTCATCGACACCATCCGGGACGTGACGGCGAAAGACACCTACGTCGTCGCCGAGTCCATCGCCGAGCAACTGCTGTACGAAGACGCTGTGACGCGACACAACAGCGTCGAATCGCGGGTGTTCTTCGTCGCCACCGTCGACGGCGACGTCGTCGGGTGGGCACACCTCGATTTGCCGCAGGTCGATAAACTCCAGAGCACCGCTCAACTCACCGTCGGCGTCCGCGGAGACTACCAGGACAACGGCATCGGGAGCCGACTGCTCGAACGCGCCCTCGATTGGGCGGAGGCCAACGGCTACCGGAAGGTGTACAACAGCGTCCCGACGACCAACGACGAGGCCATCGTCTTCCTCGAAGACCACGGCTGGGAGACCGAGGGCGTCCGCAAGGACCACTACACCATCGACGGCGACCACGTCGACGAAGTGATGCTGGCGTACACGTTCTGAGCGCCATCCTCTCGATGCGGCACCTCTTGAATGGGCCTTCAGTGCGGGGTGTAACCTCTATACTGATTCGTGTGAAACGTCATGGAGAACCATGAATATAGATAGCACACGACACCTACAACTCGACCGGGAGAGTCGTGGGACCCGATACTACCGCAACGCTGTTGAACGACACTGGGATCCCTTCGATATCGACCTCGAGGCCGACCGCGAGGCGCTAGTCGAGTCCCTGCAGTCCGTACCCGATGCCGAAGAGCGACTCGACAACTTCCGGATGGGTGTGGCCCGCTTCGGTGCCGGCGAGCAGGCCGTCACCGAGGACCTCGCGCCGCTTGCGACGGCACTCGACGACATCGACGACCAACTGTTCATCACGACGCAGTTGTACGAGGAGGGCAAACACACCGACCACTTCGACCGCTACTGGCGGGAGGTCATCCACCCCGTCGAGGAGGAACTCGGCTTCGAGACCTCCTCGCCGACCGACGAGAAGTGGTTCAACGAGGCATACGACGACCTCTTCGAGCGCAACGAGGAAGCGATGCACCGACTGCTCGATGAGCCGACGCCGGAGAACTTCGCACGCGCGTACTGTCACTACCACCTCGTCATCGAGGGCATCCTCGCCCAGACCGGCTACTACGGTCTCCAACAGGCGTACTCGAAGGACAACCATCCCGACCTTCCGCACCTGCCCGGGCTATACGAGGGCTTTACGCTCATCCGACAGGACGAGGGCCGACACGTCGGCTTCGGGATGGCGAAACTCAAAGAACTCGTCTCCGAGGGCGACGTCGACCCCTCGTTGCTCGACGAGACGGTCAACGAACTCCTGCCGTTGGTCGACGGCATCGCCGCCAACCCCGACGAGGAGTACCGCGAGGACATCGGGCCGAGTCCCGAGGAACTCCAGCAGTTCGCCACCGAAAAACACCTCCAGCGAATGGAGCAAATCAAAGACGCCGCCGAGGACGTGCCGGACCTCGAATCCCTCACCGAACTGGAAGGCGTCGGCGACTGAGGCGACTCAGTACCGGTAGACGGCGTCGGCGATGCCCGCGGTTTGCCCGACGCCGACGACTGCGAGTGACGCCGCGAGCGCGGGTTGGGTTCCGGTGGCGACCCCAGTCGCGTATCCGGCCGCACCGAGACCGCACAGCGCCGCCCCGCCGAAATAAATCCACGCACCCGCTCGCACGCGCCGTCCGGTGTAGACGAACCCGATGGCGGGCAGGAGCATCCAGCCGTACAGCGCGACCGAAAACAGCGCTCTCGCGGGACCCTCAACGCGAAACCCGACCGTTCCGGCCACCGTGATGAGGAACCCCACCGCGATGACGGTTCGCCAGGCCCACAGCACCCCTTCGCTCATCTCTTGCCACGACGCGACGGCGAAGGCCGCGAGCAGGACGCTCATCACGACGTGGGCGACGAAGAGGGTATACGAGTCGACGATGCCGAGGTGGGCGGCGGTGACGAACGCCCACGCCAGCGGGACCAACACGACCGGCCCTGTCTCTCTCGCGTTTCGGAACACACCACCGCTTCGTGTCGAACCGACAAATAGCCCCGCTCACGTCGGCTCGATTCTGATGATTCGGTCGTCGGACTCGACTGGGAAGTCGGTGAGCGTCCGACCGTCGCGGTTCGAGGTGAGCAGGTACAGCGCGCCGTCGGGACCTTCCTCGACGTGGCGCAGGCGGCCGAACTCGCCGTCGTACAGCCGGTGTGCGGTCGCGGTGTAGCGGTCGTCGAGCCAGTCCGCATCGAAGCGTCTTCCCCCGTCGGGGTCTGCTCCGTCGGCGTCGAGAGTCACACAGAACAGTGTCTGGGAACGCAGGCCAGCGACGAACAACCGGTTGTGCCACGCCGATATTGCGTCACCGGTGTAGAACGTGCTGCCGGAGGGTGCCCACGTCGTATCGGCGCCGGTGTTGAGAAGCGGCGGCGTGAACGCCTCGCTCTCGCCGTAGGCGTTGTACTGGACGCCGCCGGGGCCACCGCGGGCGACGTTCCAGCCGTAATTGGCGCCGGGGCGTAACGCCGACACCTCGTCGCGGTTCAGCGGCCCGTGTTCGGCGACCAGTGGTTCGCCGTCCGGCGTGAACGCGATACCCTGTGGGTTCCGGTGGCCGAGCGTGTACGTTCGGGGGTCACCGCCCGCCCCGAAGTCGGGGTTTCCGGGTGCGGGGTCGCCGTCAAGGGTCACCCGAAGCACAGCGCCGCCGAGGGAATCGGGGTCCTGTGCGATGTCTGCGCCTTCCTGTGCGTCCCCGGCGAGTATCCAGAGGTGGCCGTCGGGACCGACTTCGATGCGGCCGCCGTTGTGCCAGTCGTTGGCCGGAATCCCGTCGACGACAGCCGAGACTTCGTCGGCGTCGATGTCATAGCGGATGACCCGGTTCCGGAGGTCGTCGGCGGCGGTGTAGTAGACGAACAGTGTCCGCGGGTCCGGGTATTGTGGGTGGGTGGCGATACCGAGCGTCCCGCCCTCGCCGGGGCCGGTTCGGTCGGGGAGGTCACTCGCCGAGAGCACGGTCGTTGCGTCGTCGGGCTGCAAGCCAGACTCCGTCGCTAGTGTCTCGGCCTCGAACCGTCGGACGCCGCCGGTTCGCTCGGTGAGTAGCGCCTCGCCGCCGGCGAAGGTCAAATCCCACGGAATCGAGAGGTTCTCGACGGCGGTCGTCGCCGTCACCTCGGCGTCCAGCGGCGACCTCTCGGCCGGGTCCCACGTCGGCGTCGCCGGCCACGTCGTTTCGCCCTCGCCGGTCGGGTACTCGTCAGCCTCGCCCGCGAAACAGCCGGCGGTCGCCGTCAGGCCGGCAACACCACAGGCGAGCAACTCCCGTCGCGTCGGCCGATGCATACCCGCCATCGGGGGGCGAGACGGATACGTTCTCTCCCACCGGCGAACGTTCCTCCCCCGAGGTCTCAGAACACGGAGTCGGCGGTCGCGGCGCCGACGACGCTGAACACCGCGCCGACGGCGATGGCGCGCAGCGTGACGACAACCATCTCGACGCCGACGAGGTCATCGAGAAAGGTCCCGGGGGCGCCGAACGCCACTGCGAGAATCGCGACGGAACCGTAAGAGACCAGCATCAACGAGAGAAATCGGGTAGGAACGCCCGCGAGGTCCCTGTCGTCGTCCGGGTCGCGGCCGGCGGCTTTGTACAGCGCCGCATAGCCGATGGCGAAGACGATGGTAACCGTCAGAAGCAACTGAAAGGAATTCATGTCGCGTGCGAGCGTCCACACCTCCTCAGTGACGACGAACGGGCCGGCAAGCAGGAACCCGCCGACGACTTGCTGGGCCGAGTCGGCGAGTCGGAACCGCCCTTGAGGCCGAATGCGACGCATACTCACCCCGTCGGCAGCGATAAGTAAAACGGCTCCGTTGTGTGCGGCGATGGTCGACCGAGCGGGAATTCGCGCCGCCCTGTCGGAAACGCGGGGGTATCTCCTCTCGCATCACGGCCCCGACGAGGAGTTCCAACGGAAGTACGTCAACTGAGTCAGCAGAACAGTTGCGTGACGTAGACGGCGTCCTCGCCCAGTGCGACGCCGACGCCCTGTCTCGTGTAGCGGTCTCGCAACAGCGTCCGTCGGTGCCCCGGCGAATCGAGCCACGACCGGATGACGTGGTCGGCGACGGCACGCTCGGAGGTGGCGATGGCGCCACGGGGCGTCTGATAGATGTTCTCGCCGACCCGACAGTCGAGCCCGGCGGCGTCGACTCTGTCTTGGGGGCTCTCACCGTCTGGATTCGTGTGATTGACGAACCCTCGGTCGCGCATGTCGCGACTGTGTGCGCGGGCGACCGCGGCGAGTGATTCGTCGTGTTCGGTCGCTCCCACGCCCGCGTCGGCCCGCGCGGCGTCGCTTCCGTTCTCGATGTGGGTTTCGACCGCGTCGGCGTCGAGACCACCGTCGTCGAAGGGGCCGACGGTGGCGACGGCGCCCAACGCGAGGCCGACGACGAGGAGCGTCAACACGGCGAGACCGACGCCCGGCCGGAACAGCGACGACAGCGACGGCGAGTCGTCGGTGTCTTCTCGCCCCCTAGCCGCCCCGTCGAGGTCGAGTCGCCATCCGGTCGTCGTTCCGGCGGCCGTCCCCGGGCAGTCGTGGGCGTCCGGCGGGCGGTGGTCGGGACAGTACGCTCCGCCGCAGTGCGGACAGGCGTCGCTGACCGTCGCATCGTCGCCACAGACCGCACACTCGGAGGCCACGGTCGGCCTATGGTCCGGCCCCTCAAAACGACGGCGTCGAACTACAGCGTCAACTCGGCGCTCGGCATCTGAAGGAACGCCGTCTCGTAGCCCTCGTGGCGGGCTACCTGCGGATGCGTGACGACTTCGAGCGTGAGTTCGTCGCCTGCCTGGATGTCGTCGACGGCCGCGCCGTAGTGGTAATCGAGGCTGTCGTCGAAGGTGCGTTCGAGCGCCCCCTCGAAGACGGTCTCGCCGCCGCGTTCGATTCTCGCATCAAGCGCCATTCCCGGCAACACGAGTTCGTTGTACGGCGTTCGGGCCGATACCGCGAGATAGTCGCCCTCGCCGTCGACGCCGTCGGGTCGCTCCGAAAGCGAGACGACGGCCAGTTTCGCCTCGCCACTCTCGGCGGTTCCGTGGTGGGTCCCGGGCAGTTCCTCCAGTTCGGGCGCGACGCCAAGGGGGTGGTTCATGTCCATGACCGACGGGACGGCGGCCTCGCCGGCCCGGTCGCCCGCTCGCTCGATGCCGAGTTCGTCGCGCTTCTCGGTGGTGAACTCGAAGGGGACCGTGACGCTGGCCGGATCGCTGAAACGGCCCACGTACTCGCCGGTCCGGCGGACGTTCGTACCGCCGACCGACATCGTCACGTCGTAGGTTCCCTCGCCGTCGAGTTTGAAGTTGGCGCCGTAGTGAAAGCCCATCCGTGCCGACAGCATCGGATAGATGACCTGTTCGTCGAGCGCTTCGCCGTCCCGGGCGATGTCGACGCTCATGCCCGTATCCGGGAGGACGCGGCCGGTCTTGGGGTCCCAGACGACCGCCATCAGGTGGATGTCGTTGCTCCCGTCGACGTCGTGGAGGTTGGCCTCCTCGGCTTCGGTCGTCGTCGCATCGACCCGCCAGAAGCGGTGCGGGTAGGTGTACATCAGCGCGAAGGCGTACTCGCCGTCGTCGGTTTCGGCCATGTCGACCATCGCCATTCCGTCGACGTGCGTCGGGTAGTACACGCGGTCGGGTCGGTCTTCGAGAATCGGTGGTGTGGAGGTGACTTCCCGTGTCCGGATGAGGTCCGAACAGCCGGCCAATCCGACGGCTCCGGCACCGAGACACAAACGGACGTAGTCGCGGCGTTGCATTACGTGTGCGTCGGTTCGGAACCCGTATTTGGGTTCTGGTCCGACCGTCGAATCGTGCGGGGTGTCGTCGTCCGTTATTCCAACAGCGCGTCGACGAGTCGCGTAAAGCGGTCGACGAGGCGCTCGGGGAGCCGCGGGTCGGCGGTGTCCAGCAGTTCGGCGGTCCGGTCGGCGTCGACGACGGCGAGTTGGTGGCCGTCGTGGCGCTTCTCGATTAAGCCGGCTTCGGCGAGTCGCTCGGTGTGCCACGAGAGCGTGCTGCGGGCGATGCCGACCGATTCGGCGATGTCGACGGGTCGACTCGGTCCCTCGTCGAGCAGCGCCGCGACGATTTCGGCGCTCGTCTCCCGGCGCAACAGCGCCAGTGCCGCCCGCTCCCACTCGTCGTACTCCGGCGGGTAGTAGTGGGTCCTACCGAACAGTTCGTCGGTGACGACGGCGCTGCGGCGCCGGAGTTTTCGGACGTGATACTGGACCTGCCCGGGTGCGAGGTCCAGCGCCCGGACCAACTCGTTGAAGTGGACACCCGGGTCCTCCCGGATGTGTCGTTCGATGCTGTCGCGGGTGTCGCTCACCGTATCCCACCTCCGATGGGGTCTCGGACGGTGTGTGCCGACAGCACGGCGGCAATGACGAGTGCGGCCATCACGATGTCGAGTCCGTGTTCCAGCAGGTGATGTACTTCCAGCGATAGCCCGCCGGTCATGTATCCGACGCCGGTCACTGCGCGGACGAAAAGTGCCGCGAGCGCGAGCGCGACAAGCAGATACGGCCACGAGCGCCGCTGGACGAACGCGGCGAGGCCGACGCCGAGGATGCCAGCGGCACTCACCGTCCCGAACGCCAGCAAAACGCCGAGTATCAGTGTGTAAGCCATGGTTTGGGGTACTTCCACCTCGTCTCACGACGGAAGTGAGTTGTCGCCCGACGCTATGGGTCCGAGTCGAATATGCGTTCCGTCGCGTTCGTCGTTGGACCGTAGCGGTGACTCCCCAGTTCGATTATCAATTAGAATCAGCCGTCACCAATCGCTCACAGCTCGATTTCCTGTTCCTCGTACAGTTCCTCGAAGTCGAGGTCGCGCTCTTGAGCCTGCAGTTCGCGCTCGATTTCGTATTCGCGGCGCTGCTCTCGCTTCTTTCGTCCTTTCTGCTCGCGGCCTCGCTTCGTATCCGGCATGGCTATGTGTGGGTATGACACGCACACATATATGCGTAACGCCACCGGCGGAGTCTGCGCTCAAAAAAACAGGGTTGCCGGCCTCAGACCGGGGGTCCGCCGGCGAGGCTGTCGCGGTCGTGCGGTTTCCCGAAGTCGGAGGTCGGCCCCATCGGTACGATTCGTTTTGGGCTCACGTCCGGATGGGTGGTGTAGTAGTGTTCCTTGATGTGGTCCATGTGGGTCGTCTCGCCGAATCCCGGCGTCTGATACAAATCACGGAGGTACGGCCAGAGGGTGTCGTACTCGCGGACGAGTTTGTGGTTGCACATGAAGTGGGTGTGATACACCTCGTCGAAGCGGACGAGGGTGGTGTACATCGCGATGTCCGCCTCGGTGAGGCGGTCGCCGACGAGGTATCGCTGGTCGGACAGCACCGAATCCCAGCGGTCGAGGGCTTCGAACAGCTCGGTGACAGCCTCGTCGTAGGCCGACTGCGTCTCGGCGAATCCGGTCCGGTAGACGCCGTTGTTGATGGGTTCGTAGATGTCGTCGAGAGCCGAGTCGATGTCTGCTCTGCGGTCTGCGGGCGCGAGGTCGATGCCGTTGCCCAACTCGGCGAACGCCGTCGTCAGGTTCCGCATTATCTCCCGGGACTCGTTGTTGACGATGGTTTCCTCCCGTTTGTCCCAGAGTACCGGCACCGTGACGCGGCCGGTGTAGTCGGCATCGGCCTCGACGTACACCTCCCGGAGGTAATCGGAGCCGTGTATCGAGTCGGTCGTACAGCCGTCCTTCTCGGGGGTGAACTGCCAACCGCCGTCGTCGCGGTAGGGGTCGACCACGTCGACGGAGATAGCGTCCTCCAGACCGAGCAGTTTTCGTGTGACGAGCGTTCGGTGCGCCCACGGACACGCATAGGAGACGTAGAGATGGTAGCGGCCCGCTTCGACGCCTTCGGCATCGACGCGGTCCCGGAACGTCGTGGGTTGGCGCTGGAACGACCCGTCTTCGGCGGTGGGGTCGTACTCGGTTACCCACTCGCCGTCGATGAACTGATTGACCATATCCATTCTTGGTTCTCTCGGGGGATATGCTTCCGGGCGATGACGGCGGTTGCCGGAATCGGTGACGGTAGAATCGATATCACGTAATTTCGTGGTGGTGGGCAGGGATTCAAGTCGTTCCGTCGTTGTACGCGAGTGAGGGCCGATGGCCCGAGCGAGCGCTTTTTCATCGACGTTTTACGGGGGTTGAGCGCTCGCCGCAGGCGAGCGCGAGGCCCCCGACGAAAAAAGGTCGAATCACAACGCTATTGAAGGGCCTTTACTAACATCGAATATGGTCACGACAGTGGGTATCGTTGGCGGGGCGGTGCTGACACTCGCCGCGGTCGTCCTGCACTTCTCGAAGGGCTCGGAGTGGACGCCCCGAGAGGACATCTCCGACGAGGTCATCGAACAGCGGGCCTCGGCGGTCCCGGAGACGGAGTTCCCCGAACCGGGCAATCGCAGTATCGGCGGTGGCGGTGCGGCCGCCGCGGCGGTCGCTGCCGGCGAGGGTGAAAGCGAGGGCGAACTCGAAGACGGCGAGGCGGGCGACGACAGTCCGGCCGCCATCCCCGACGACGAAGCGGAAGTGTACGAAATCGAGTACGTGAAGGAAGGCACCACCATCGAGGTCAAGGAGAACGAAACCGTCCTCGAGGCGGGCGAAGACGAGGGCTGGGACCTCCCCTACGCCTGCCGGGAGGGACAGTGTATCTCCTGTGCCGGCCACATCACCGACGGGGGCAACGCCGAAGACTACGTCGAACACCACACCAACCAGATGCTCGGCGAACCCGAACTCGATGACGGCTACACGCTCACCTGCGTCGCCTACCCCGTTTCGGACTTCTCCATCGAAACCGGCGAATCGCCGTAACGCTCGGCCTTCTTTGGCCGTCTATTTCCGTTCACAACGGTTACATTGCGGCTTCGATTATCTGCAATCGAGAGCCGTAGCTCAGTAGACAGAGTGCTTGGTTCCGGACCAAGATGTCGCGGGTTCAAATCCCGTCGGGCTCGTTCCGTTTCATCACGTTCCGAATTGTGCGGATGATGGCTTGGTGTATGCAACCCCATCTTCAATAGATGAATAAGCCCCTTCGTCACATATCTCAGCGAGAGTATAAATCAACGACGGGATGTCGGAGTCGCCAGATATCCGTCGTGGGGTCGAGGTTATTCGGTTCGCTTCCCCGTTCGGTGAGCAGGCCAACGTGGTAGAGCATCGCTTTCAGCTGGAACACGGTCGGTGAATGGTAAACGTTGCCGTCAGCGAGCACCGATGTACGGAGCCCACCGTCGGCGTCGAGAGCTCGCGTTCGGACGCTCTCGGTTCCCCGAAGGAACAGTTCGACTGCGAACGTCGGGTGTGAACGGTGGAGATGCGTGAGAAACTCGGCGAGCGACGGTTCGGTGTTCCCGTCCTCCTGAAGCGTCTGGAGGGCCTCGACGAGCAACGGCGTCGCCGGATACGCCCAGACGACGCGGCGAGCGAGTTGCCCCCATGCCGGCGCGAGGTCGGTGAACCGTTTTTGGCTTCTGTACCAGCCGGCGAACTCGGCAAGTGCGTTTTTGACGTTGCCGGAGTGGTCAAGCGCAAACCGGATGACTTCGTCACCGAGTGGAGTGAGTCGCGGGCCGGCGGCTGTCTCCTCCGTCAGTCCGAGAAACGCGGACCCACGGCGGGCGTCATTGGTCGCGCTGACCACGTCGTACTCGTCCAAGAGGTCCGCGGTGTCTCCGTCGGCGTAGAGTGCCAGCGGATAGCCAAGGTAGTTTTTCGGGTGATTGAGGCCGAACGACTGGTCGGTGACGCCCTGTGCGCTCGCCTGAAAACGGATGGCCCGGGTGTCATCATTCGCGCTGTTGCCGACGACTCGCGGCGTCTCCAGTACCTCGACGCGCTTGCCATGGACGGCGAGTAGGCCGACGTTGAGTTCGCGTGCGAGCGTCCGGTTCGGTTGGTCGACTGCTGCTGCGGGTACGGCGACGTACGCCGCGTTCGCCTCGCCAAGCCGGTTATGCGCCTGCACGATGCCTCGTTCGACGTCGACGGTGCCGTTGGCAGTGTATCCCTTCGCCTCTATGACAACGAGGGGTGGATTCGTCTCGTCCACTCGGTCGACCGAAAGCAGGTCGTTCTCGAGTTTCCGGACGCCAACGAGGTCGGGGTAGCCGCTCCCGACGCGGACATGATTGAACGGGGCGAGTTGGTCGCGGATTGATTCCGGGATTTGCTGGCCGTGTAGCCACGTTTGCTGTCCGAACTGCGTGTCGCAGACAGCGTAGGTGCGGTCCTCGTCTGGGTAGGGAAACAGTCGTGCCTTCGCGGACGCGAGGACCTCCGGTTCCGAGAGGGCAGTTGCGGACATGGGTGGGGATCGCGTGGGTGCGGCAAGAAGTTATGGGGAGCGAGAGTGCGAAACGGGCCGTCGGATTGGACGGCGTCGAGTTATTCCCCGCTTTGGGACGGAGCGGTACAGGGCGCAGTTTCCGGTGTCCTCGCTCGTTTTCCGTCTTCCGCTCTCTCAGATTGGTTTCGACTCGCCTGCTGTAATCCGCTATGTCGACGATTCGGCCGAACAGTTCTGCGACAGTCTCGATGAACTCCGGGTCGCCGGTCAGGCGAATCGTCGAGATGTCCGCCGGGAGCGTGTTCCCGGCGATGTTGCTCGGTTTCTCGACTGCATCACGAGCGTCGGAATCAGTCCTCTGGGTCTTTCGAGGCCATCTCTGAGGGAACGCCAGCGTGTCTGATTCCCGTCTGGTTCTGTATCTCGAACCGATACACGTTGACATCCTCCGATTCGCTCGCATCCTTCAGCGCCTCGGGGCGTTGGATCGGTTCGAGGGCCTCTCCGAGCGATTCCCATTCCCGTTCCGGCACTCGACTGATGGTCCCTTCGAGGCTGACGCTACTCCACATGTGCTCAGTGTCGGCTGTGTACACCAGGAAACTGGCCGCGGCGGTTTCCTCGGTCAGCAGCGCCTTCTGACTCACGCTCCCCACGACGTAGGTGAAATAGAGGTTCGTTTCGCCGTCGAACCCGTAGGATAGCGGCACCATGTACGGCAGTCGCTCGGTCGGGAGGCCGAGTACGCCGATTCCCTGCGTTTCGAGGAACTCCCGAATCGTCTCCTCGTCCATACGTTCGACGCCGTGGTCGGCGAGTTCGTCAATCGTCATGGGTCACATACGACTCCGTCCTCATTAAATTGGACGGGCGAAACGACCGTCTGGGGTCCACGCTGTCGGTGCAGCCGTCGGATACCGGCGTTCGTGGCGGCGTTTTCACGTCCCGTCAGACGCGTGGCCGACTGGTCTTTTTGTACGATGCCGTCCAAGCCGGTATTCCACAGTATGCCTCGTGATACGGATGACGGCGAGCGTCCGACATCGGGAACCGACGGTCACGTCCCCGTCGAGGTCAGCGTCGGTGCCGACACGGACGAACAGCCGTCCGTCGAGTCGAACACGCGCATCGACATCATCGTCGACCGGGAGTCGTACCCGACGGCGCGACTCGACGACGGCCGATACGTCGCGTGGTGGTTCACCGCCGACGCTCCCGAACCGGATGCAGCGGTGACAAGCGAGTGGGTGACTGCGCCGACGCGCTTTCTTGCGGCCGGCACGTTACACGAACTCTGGGAGAACCCCGCGGCCTTCGACTCGCTGACTGCACAGGGATAGCGGTGGCCGTTTCGGCGCTTCAGTCGGTCACTCCTCGGTCGTCTCTTTTCCGTCTCCGGTGTCGACCAACCCCAATCCATCGAGAAGTCGGTCGGTGACGACGGCGGCGACGATGTCGACGAGTGTGGTGTCGTCGCTGTCGTAGTTGGCGAAGATTCCGAGCGGAATCTCCCCGCCGGCCATCTCTCGGTGGCCGCCGGCGCTTCCAACCTCCTCGAAGGTCGTCGCGAGGACGTCACCGATGTTGATTCGTGGGTCCGTCGAACGGGCGCTGATGTGAATCGATTCGTCGATAATGCCGAAGACGACGGCGGTTTCGACGCCCTCCAAGGTGGCGAGGTAGTCGGCGGCTTGCGGGAGGGCATCCCGTTCGGTCGTCCGGCCGACGTGGGTGATGAGGACGGCCCCGCGGACGGTTCGATTGTCGATGGCGTCGGCGATGGCGTCCACGGTCGCTCCGGTGACCGACGGCGAGGAGAGTTCTCGGAGGAGGCCGCGGTCGGCGTGGTCGTGAAGCTCGGCGGCGGCTTCGTACTCAGCGCTCGTCGTTCCTCGGAGAAAGCCCAGCGTCTCCCGTCGTATCGCGAACAGTAGCGCGGTCGCAAGGGGCGTGTCGAGTTCCACGTCGAGTTCCTCAACGTACTCCGTCAGGATGGTCGCCGTCGCGCCGATGTCCTCGCGGTGGTCGACGAACGTCGCGTCGATGTCGTCGTTCGGGTGGTGGTCGATGACGATGTCGACATGCGTCCCGTCGGGTACTTCGTTGTTCGACCCCGGGACCGCGTGGTCGACGAACGCGAGCAACGAGTCCTCGGGGCGTTCGGTGATGGCCGCGGCATCGAACGGCTTGAGGTCGATTTCGAGAAGATTGACGAACGCACGGTTCTGCTGGTGGCTGATTCGGCCGCTGTAGACGATGCGACGCTCGTCGATACCCACGCTGGCAGCGATTCGCCCCAACGCCAACGCGCTCGCGAGACAGTCCGGGTCGGGGTTGTTGTGACAGACGATAGTGAGCTCCGAGGCTCCCGACAGCAGTTCCCGAAGTGATGCTGCGTTGCTCATCCGTGTCGTCCATCGGGCCGTCGCTACAAGCCTCTGACCCCTGTCCGTGACTCCACGCTGCCAACGGCTAGGTGAATAATGCCATTTCTTGGTATTGAGTGGTATTTGGTGGTAAGAGTTATATAGTCGGGACGCGTTAGTTCAATTACAATGAGCCAAAACGACTCCGCGGTCAGCACGATGTTCAGTTTCCAGCGCAGCACGCTCGAACAGACTCAGAACGCCATCGAATCCGGCGTCGAGTTCCAGCAGAACGTCAACGAGCGTCTCGTCGAGAGCTTCGACACGACCCGAGAGTTCTCCGAGCGCAGCAGCGACCTCGTCCGCACGGGTGTCGACGCCTACTTCGACGCCGTCGAGTCGGCCGTCCCCGGCGACCAGGACGTGCTGGCGGACGTTCGTGAGACCCTCGACGAACAGCTCGACGAACTCGAAGCCAACCAGTCGGATGCCTTCGACACCATCGAGGAGAACCTCGACGACGGCCACGAGTCTGTCGATGAACTCCTCGAGGACTTCCTCGAAACCCTCGACGAGCAAGTGTCCCAACTGCTCGAGGCCAGCGAGGACCTCGAAGACCAGACCGTCGACGCCCTCGAAAACCTTCAGGAGTCCATCGAGGACCTCCAGGAGCAACTCGACGAGCGCTCCGAGGAGTTCCAGGACCAACTCGACGAGCAACTCGACAACATCCAGAACCAACTCGAAGAGCAGGCTGACACGGTCCAACAGCAGATAGAGGACGTCTCCGAGCAGGTCGAGGACGCGACCGAGAACACCGACCTCACGGCGTAACTCGGATACACACTGTCGAACCACTCCTTCGACGTTTTTCCGCTTTCATCTAGCTACCGTCAGGCCCGCTCGGCACGTCACCTCGACGGCGCGTGACGGCCCTGCTCGGCTGCTCTCACGTTTTCAGTCCGCCCGACCCTTTATACCGAAGAACGGCACAACGTATACACCGAAGCGGTCCCCGAACGCGGAAACAGGGTCTACGGATGAACGACGATGCGCCGTCGCTGCAGGGTACGGACGATGCCACCAGCACCGCACAGGTCGGTCTCGTCGTCCTCGCCGCTCTCGCGCTCGTCGTCGCCGCCTTCCTCGTCCCCGTGGTCGCGCCCTCCGGCGGGGCCGGCTCGGGGGAGAGCGACTCGACGGGTGGTCCCGGAGGGGATGACTCGACCGACTCCCCCGACGGCACCTTCGATTGGTACGAACTCCTGGAGTGGTTCCTCCCGGAGAACGACGGCGAACCCACGCGTACCGAGCCGCGCTGCTCTATCGGCCTTGACCGCCAGCCGGAGCCCGGCGGCGAGGTCACGGCGAAGGTCTCCTACGAGGGCGAGTCGCTCGCCGACGCGTCCGTGTGGTTCAACGGCGAGCGCGTCGGCACCACGAACGCCAACGGCGAGGTGACCGGGACGGTCCCCTACGAGCGCGAACTCACGATTCGGGTCGACGTTCCGGGCCGTCCCGACTGCCGTGCGAGTACCGGCAGCGTCCGCCGAAGCGGTGGCCCCGTCCTGTCGTCACCTGCAACGTTCCCGGCCCTCTCGGTCGCCGCGGCGGCCCAGCAGACCGCCACGCCGAACGCGAGCGTCACCTATCCGGTCGACGGCACCGTCACGGTCGACGTTCGTGGGCGTCCCTATCCCGGCGACACGCTCACCGTCAAGTCGGCGATCGACGGACGACCGTTCCGCGGCGCCGAGGTATTCGTGGACGGCGAATCGGTCGGCGAAACCGACGACGACGGCACTGCAACCGTCGCAGTCCCCGAAGACGGCACGGAACGATTTCGTGTCCGCGTCGTCCGCGGTGACTTCGCGGGGTCCGAACGGGTTGACGTGCTCCTGTTGTCGGCATCGCTCCGCCCGGAGAACCTCCTCGCGCTCCCGGGTACCGAGGGCGACGTACTCGCTCGGCTGGGAGACGACCCGACCGAAGCCGCCGTCTTCGTCGGCGGTGAACGCCGCGGGACGACCGGTGCCGACGGCCGACTCACCATTGACTTACCGTTGGACCCAACCACAACGATAGCAGTCGAGACGGCGGACCAGCGGGCGACGACCAGCGTCGCGTCCCACTACGCCGTTCCGGCAGGCGCCTTCGCCCTCGTCGTCGCGCTCCTCGCGGCAGTCGCCTACCGCATCCGCGGCCGCCGCGGCGTGGCAACCGTCGCTGCCGGTGTCGCCGCCGTCGCTGCAGTCGTCGTCGCGGACGGCCTCTACGGACCGACGGGTCGATACGCCGCAATCGTTGCGGTGGTCGCCGCCGTCGTCGGAATCACTCTATACCGGTGGCGGCAGTCGATTACGAAGGGTGCCGCTACGGCTGGCGGGACGCTCCGCTGGCTGGGCGTCACCGTCGTTCGCGCGGCCACGAACGTCCGCCGCCTTCCCGGCCTGCTCCGACGCCTGTGGGCGTCGTTCGTCGAGTCGGCGTACCGCAACGCACTCCGTGTGGCCGACGACATCGGGCGCCTCGCGTCGGCCGTCGCGACGGCCGTACGGCGTGCAGCAGCACGCCTCCGGTCGCTCCCACGGTCGGCATCCGAGTTCTTCGAGCGTTTGCGTGACGGTCTCCGCTCGATGGCCGGCGGTATCCGACGGACCGTTCGGAACCCAATCGTCCTCGCCCTCGCGGTGGCGGGCGCGGGAGCGACGGTCGTTGGCTACCGCGTCGGTGGCGGCATCGGTGCGGTTCTCGGAGCGGCAGCCACGCTCGTCGTCGCCGTCGCTCTCGAACTCCGTCGCCGTGCCGCCGACGGCTCGAACTCCGCCGACGGCCCCGCCGCCGGCGAAACTGCCCCGACCGAACCGGCCCACGTGACCGACGACGGCCGCTCGGTTCGCACGCTGTGGCGTGGCTTCGCCCGTCTCGTCGCTCCGAATCGGTGGCGTTCGAGCACTCCGGAGGAGATAGCCGCTGCCGCGGTCGAACAGGGGTTCCCCCACCGACCGGTCGCGGAACTGACGCGGCTGTTCCGGGAGGTGGAGTACGGCGACCGCCCGCTGTCGGCGGCCGTGCGCTCGCGTGCGACCGACGCCTACGAAGCCATCCGACGACGCGACCGGGGTGAAGAGCAGTGAGACGCCAACTCCTCGTCGCCGTCGCCGGGTTCGCCCTCGTGTTGGGCGGCGCCGCACTCGCCGTACTCGCCGAGTGGCCGAGTTCCTCGACGGTCGAAACCGGTTTGCTCGTCGCCGTCGCGCTCTTCGCACTGCTGTTGGCCGCTCTGAAAATCAGGACATCCCCCGCGGCCGCCGACAGCGGGCGGTCGTCTGCCGAGCCTTTCGCCTCGCCTCCTCCCGAAGATGTCGCAAGCGAGTATCCACTCTCGAGTGTCGCACTCGCCCGCATCCTCGACGGTGCGGGCGAGACGGCACGCCGTGAAGGAACCGTCGAGGACGGCATCGACGTCGTCCGGCCAGCGCTCCGTGATACGCTCATCGGCGCGCTCACACAGGGTGGGAGCTCCGCCGAATCCGTCGAGGACCTGCTGGACTCGGGCGAGTGGACGGACGACCGTGTCGCTGCCAGCGTCCTCTCCGAACACGTCGACCCGCCGGACCGGTCGATTCGTACCCGCCTCGAAGCGTGGCTGTTTCCCGAGCGAGTCGTCCGACGGCGCGCCCGTCGTGCGACCGAGGCGGTCGCGGTCGCCGCCGAAGCGGCGCTGCCGACCGTCCCCGGACAGACGGCACCCCGAACCGTTCCCACCGTCAGCACGTCGCTGTCGGAACTCCAGCGCGGCGTCGACGGGCGCCTCCAGCGCGCGAGTGACCCGATGGCGATTGCCCGTGGCCCCTCGCCACCGGAGGCTTCCACCGACGAGGAGGATAGCGAATGACTCGCCGACAGCGGCGCTGGGGTGGCGGCCTCGCAGCGAGCGTCTTCCTCGCTGCCGTCGGCGTCTTCGACGGCAACGGCGCTTTGCTCCTCGCCGCTGCAATCCCGCTTGCGTACGTCGCGGCCGACGCCATCTCGGACGTCACCGTTCCCGACGCCATCTCGATAACCAGACACGTCGACCCGACGCCGGCCCCGCCCGGCCGCCCGGTCACCGTCTTGCTCACGGTTCGGAACGACTCCGAACGGACGGTCCCCGACCTCAGGGTCGTCGATGGAGTTCCGGCCGACCTCGCGGTCGTCGACGGGACGCCGCGAGGCGGGACCTCGTTGGCCCCCGGCGAGGACCTCACGGTCGAATACGCCGTCGCGGCACGGCGCGGCACCTACGAGTTCGAACCGGTGCAACTCCGGGCCCGCGGGTTCGGTGCGGGCACCGTCGAGACTACACGGCGTGTTTCGGACGGCGACAGGCGTCTCGTCTGCCGTCTCGACGCTGATGCCCCACCCATCGACGAATACGGCGACGCACGGCCGGGACGACTCGAAAGCGACGCTGCCGGCGCCGGCGTCACGTTCCACTCCACGCGGGAGTACTACGCCGGCGACCCGGCCGAACGAATCAACTGGCGTCACTACGCGAAGCGGGGCGACCTCGCGACCACCAACTACGAGCGAACCGTCGCCGCGACGACGGTTCTCGTCATCGACGCCCGGATTCGAAACCGGGTCGTCGCCGGCCCCGGCCGCCCGACGGCCGTGGAGTTGGGCACCTACGCAGCGACACACGCGCTCACCGACCTCCTCAGACGCGGCCACGACGTTGGCGTCGTCGTCTTGGGTCTCGACGGCCCTGGGCCGGCGGGGCTCTACTGGCTGCCGCCGGCCGGGTCCCGACAGCAGCGCGCTCAGGCCCTCGAGTTGTTTCGGGCAGCCAACGACGCCGCAGGCCGTCCGCCGAACGAATCGGCGCAGGTCAGACGCGTCATCGAGTTGCTCCCGCCGGGTGGACAACTCCTCACCTTCTCGCCGGTCCTCGACGACCGGGCCGTCGACGCCGTCGAGACGTGGCGAGCGGCCGACGTTCCCGTCGTCGTCCTCTCGCCCGATATCGTCCCGGAAAACACCGTCAGCGGGCAGTACGTCCAAGTCCGGCGGCGGGCCCGACTCGCCCGGTGTCAACGAGTCGGTGCCCGAACGGTCGATTGGCGCCGCGGGACGCCGCTTCCGGCCGTCTTGGCCGAGGCCTTCGCCGCCGACGCACGCCTCGCCTCGACCCGGCGACGAGGCCGCGCGACCGGGGGTGACGGCCGGTGACGATACCGATTCCGCTCTTGGACCGCTCGTCGGCCGTCGGCGACGAGGGCCGCCCCCGCGCAGCCAGCCTCGCTGTCGCCTCCTTCGTCGTCGCGTTGCTCGTCGTCGCGGGTGGGTTCGCTATCGGCCAACCCGACCTCCTGCTTTCGCTCGGTTCGGTGACTGGACTGGCCGGGGCCGGCCTCGCGCTGCTGGACCGCGAGCGGTTCGTCCACCTGCTGGCCGGCCACTGTCTGTTCGTCTGGTTCGGGGCGCCGCTTTCGCTTCTCGTTGTCTTCGCGCCACTCGCCGGCCGCGTCGGCATCGCCGTCGACGGGTTCGCACTGGCGCTGTTCGGCCTCGCGATGACGTGGGGCAACGCCGGCACGCGAACGCATCTCAGCGACGGTCTCTCGGCGAGTACGCTCACTTTCGCGGCGGCGATACTGTGGCTCGTCGGGTTCGCTGCCGTCGCCGTCGGTCTCGCGATTGCAGAGCTGTCGGTCGAGGCTCTCGTCGGCCAGTCGTCCGCTGCTGGAGGGCTGGCGAGTTTGTTCGTCGTCGCCGCCTATGCGGGGGCGGGAATCGCCGTCGCGATTCGATGGCTCCCGATTCGACAGTTGACGCCGCGCTCGCGGCGTCCGGCCGTCGAGAGGCGGGTCGCTGCTGTCCGGCGGTACGCCCTCGGAACGATTGCCGTCGCCGTGCTCTCGCTTTTGGCCATCTCCCTGATTCGGGCGTCGGGTGGATTCGAACGTCTCGAGGGGACGGTGCCCGCGGCGGGATTCAGCGCGCTGTCGTCGCCGTTCGTGGTCTGGCCCGCCGTCACCGTCGGGACGGTCGGCATCCTCGCCGGCGCCGTCGCGCTCACGCTCCGCCGACTGGCCCGCGACAGCGACCCGGCGTCGGCCGAGCGACTCGCCGCGGTCATCGCTGGGTTCGTTCTCGCGGTGGCCACCGTCGTCGCTGCCGCCCTCGTCGCCGTCTCCCCGCTCGTCGGCGTGATGACCCTCCTCGCGGTGCTCGCCGCTCCGCTCGCGCTCGTCGTCTGCGTCGCGATACTCGTCCTCGCTATCGACATCGGCGTCCTCCCCGACCGAGCCAGCGGTGCGGCGGTGGCTGCGTTCGGACTGGTCATCTCGGCTGTCGGCTTCGCTCGTATCTCGGTGCCGTTGACGTTCGCCTGCGTCGCCGTCGCGCTGCTCGTGTGGGACCTCTCGTCGTTCGGGTTCGGCGTCACCGCCGAACTCGGTCGGATTCCCGAAACGCGGCGTCTCGAACTGGTCCACGCCGTCGTCGGTGTCGGCGTTACGGTCGCCGTCGTCGTCGCCCTCACTGCCGTCGACACGTTCCGAACGAGCGTCTTCGCCGGCGTCGGCGGGACCGTCCCCGCCGTCGTCGCCTGTCTCGGCGCGCTTGCGCTGCTCGGAACGCTCCGTGGATGAGGGCCGGACATTCTTGTAGCCACCCGCCGAACGACGGCCATGAACGAACCGGACGAAACCGTCGACGACCCCGAGGAGACGGTGCAGTCCGTCGTCGAACGCATCGAATCCGTGGCCGTCATCGACCGGCGCGTCCTCCGGAGCATCCTCTCGGCGGTCGTCGCCCGCGGCCACGTCCTCATCGAGGACGTTCCCGGAACGGGCAAGACCGTCACCGCCCGCGTTCTCGCCGAAGCGCTCGGCCTCGATTTCAACCGCATCCAGTTCACGCCGGACCTCCTGCCGGCCGACATCACCGGCTCGACGGTGTACGACGAACACGAGGGCACCTTCGAGTTCGCCGAGGGTCCGGTGTTCACTAACGTCGTGTTGGCCGACGAAATCAACCGCGCGCCGCCGAAGACACAGGCCGCCCTCCTCGAAGCGATGGAGGAACGACAGGTCAGCGTCGACGGAACGACCTACCCCCTCCCGGAGCCGTTTCTCGTCATCGCGACCCAGAACCCCGTCGAACAGGAGGGAACGTTCCGTCTCCCGGAGGCCCAACGCGACCGCTTCAGCGTCAAGACCTCATTCGGATACCCCGACGTCGACGGCGAGATGGGGCTGTTGGCCCGCCGTGACGACCGCCGGGAACTCTCTCCTTCCGTCGAAGCAGTCGTCTCCCCCGAGACGGTTCGGGCCTTGCAGTCGCTGGCCGAGGATGTCCACGTCGACCCGAAGATTCGCCGATACATAATCGACCTCGCGCGGGCCACCCGGGCGGACGACCGAACCGAAATCGGCGTCTCGCCCCGTGGCGTCCAGCGAATCTTCGAAATCGCACGCGCCAGCGCGGTCATCGACGGTCGTGAGTACGCTACACCGAGCGACGTCAAGGGCCTCGCAGAAGCGACGATGGCCCACCGCCTCCTGTTGACGACCGAGGCCACCGTCGAGGGAATCGACGAGCGCGCCGTCGTCCGGTCGGCGCTCGAAGATGTCGACATCCCCGCGGTGTCACCGGACGCCAACGACCCGACGGCGGAGAGCGACCGGGAATCGACGGACCCGGACATCGAATCCGAAGCCGACGACTCGGCTTCCGAGGCGTTCGAGTTCGAATCGGACGCGACCCCGAACGCGGCCGGTGACGGACGCGACTCCGATTCGTCGTCCTGAAACGCGAACACAGAATTCAGTCCGCGCCGCCAGCGATGGCACCGCCGGGTTCGCCCGGTTTGGGAACCGTCTCGGGTTCGAGCGCCGTCCGGGCCTCCGCGGAGAGTTTGTTCATCACCGCACGTCCCTCCCGTTCGCGGGTGATGATGCCGTCCTCTTCGAGTCGCTGAAGGTGGTGGGTAATCGTACTCGGGTCCCGACCGAGTTCCCCCGCGAGGTCGCTGACCGACGCCGACCCGAGGCGCGCGATAGCGTCGATGATGCTCGCCGTCGAATCGTCGTTGAGCGCCGCGGCCAGTTCGATTCCCTCGGCGTACGCCGGGTAGAATCGACGCTTTCCACGGAGTTTCGCCCCGGAAACGAGGTCTTCGCGCTCGAGAACCCGCACGTGGTGTCGCGTCGTCGACAGCGGGAGGTCGGCTTCCTCGGAGACCTCCGAGAGGTACGACCCCGGCGCCTCGTTGACGATTTCGTAGACGCGCTCGCGGGCCTCGTGTTCCAGCGGGTCGGAATCGTCGTAGCGGCTGTATCGGAGGGGGAAGAAGAACGGCCGGAGTTTCTCGACCAGCGAGGTAAGGGTGAACCGGGGCATCGCCGCGAAAGCGCCCATCGCCGACGCGCCGACGCCGGCGCTGCCGGAGAGGAACGCGCTCCCACGGAAGGCGGCGACCGCTGCGACGGCACCGAGGCCGACCGCGGCACCGCCTGCGGGGGCGGTGGGGAGGGGTTGTCCGCCGGTACCACCGGCGCCGCCGGCACTCATCGCTGCACCGGCCGGGGCGTCGTCCCCGTCGTCGAGGACGATTTCGTCGAACTCGTTATCGGAGTCCGATGCCGCCGATGTACCGACGGCGCCGACCAGCACCTCGTCGCTTCCGGAGGTCAGTGTCCCACCGACGGTCGTCAACGTGGCCGTGGTGGTCGTTGCTGTTGTTTCGACGGTTTCGTCGGATTCGATTCCGGTGCCGGCCTCCAGCGTCTCGACGGCCAGCTCCGAACCACTTCTCGTCTCGACGTAGAGTCCCTCGAAGCGGTGCTCGTCGAGCGATTCGGCGTTCTCGAGGTCGCCGATGTAATCGAGTACTTCTGTCCGCCAGTCGATGTCGTCCGTCGAGTCTTCGGCCGTGTCGCCGGCCTCATCCGTCGCGTTCTCGACCGTGTCGTTGATTCCACCGGCCGTGTCGTTGACACGGTTTCGCACGCCTGTACTCGAGTTGTTGTCGCCTTCTCGGTCGCCAGAGGTGGTATCATCGGTCGAGCCGTCCGTCGTGTCAGCCGTCGACTCGTCCGAACTCGATGCGCCGTCGGAATCGTCACTCGCGTCGTCGTCCGTACTATCGCTCGTGCTGTCGCCCGAATCGCCGTCGGTATCGTCGCTCGTGTCGCCGTCGGTATCCGCTTCACCGTCGTTCGTATCGTCGTTCGTGTCGTCCGAAGTGCTGTCTCCATCCTCGCTGTCGCCGGAGCCGAACGTGCCGTTCAGTCCGTCTTCGAAGGTCGACGTACTCGCAGCCGCGACGGGCGCTCCCACCGCCGAGCAAACGACGAGCAGCGCCGCCAGCACAGCGAGGAGTCGACGCATGTGAGTATTTGACATGGTTGGGGCTCCGAAACCAAGTTAGCGAACGTATCGACTGTCTATTTAAATCGATTGTGCTGGTGATGTATGGGTGTATAAGTGAGGTGTCGACCCAGAACCGCAAGAGTGCGGGCCGAATACGAACGCGGACCTGGAATTGTCTTTTGTTTCTAAACACCTATATAAATACACTAGCCAAAGCGTCCAAAAGTGACAATATTTGCACCGGCGTTGTTCGTGAATATCCAACCCCGTTCCGCCCGCCCCGGTCAGAGGTTCTCGCGCTGATAACTCCCGTCGTAGGTCCCCTCGTGGTCGGCCTCCGCGAGGACGAACTGTGCGATTCGGGCACCGGCCTCGATTTCGATGTCGTGGTGGACTTCAAGCAGCCCCTCGCCTTTTCCCTCGTAGCCGGCGTCCCAGACGGCGGTATCGAGCATACAGGAGTTCCGCAGCAGCGACGACCGCGGGTAGATGAACCCGATGTGGTCGTCGGGAATCGAGACGATTTCGGCGTACTGGACGATGTATCCACCCGGTGGAAGGTAGTACGTCTCGTTTTCCTCGGTCACCTCGTCGATGGATTCACCCTCTACGACGGGGTCTGCGGGACGGCGATGCCGCGTCCCGATTTCCTTTCCGTCGCGGCCGATGCGTCCCGGTTCGCGCTGTTCGTACACCGCCTGCAGGGTCACGTCGACGCCGTTCGGCTGGACCTGCTCGTCCGTTGTCGGCGTGACGTGGTCGGCGACGAAGGCACCGCTTCGGTACATACGACCGGCCACTCCGGCCGCGAACAAGTCGCTTGCGCTCCCCCGCTCGCAGGGGTCCGACCGGCTTTTAGGGCCGCGCGACGAACGGCCCGCCATGGATGCAGACACCTTCGAGGAACAGAAGTACGTCGACTACTTCCCACAGCTCCAGCAGGCGTACAAGAACGCGTTTAACCGCGTCAACGAGACGTACGACTCCACGCTGGTCCACGGCATCGACCAGCAGGTGCTCAACGAATCCGAGCCGTTCTACGACGACGAGGAGGGGTTCTATCTCGAACTCCCCGAGGACCCCTATGACCGACTGACGGGCGTGCTCGTCGACGAGGAGAAGTTCGAGGCGGTACTGGACGAGTACGTCGAGGAAATCGAACGGGAGTTAGAGCGGGTTTTTGACGCCTGATACGAGACGGAACCAACCTGAGGGGTCAGCTGTCACAGGCCCCGCCGTTCCACACGTCGAGGCTCCCCTCGTCGTTAATGTGAATGCGGAGGCGGACGCACTCGGCGTCCTCACTGACACCGTGGGTGACACTCCTCGTCTCTATCTCGCCGTCGTCGAGACGGGCGTGGATGCGGTAGGCACCCGGTTCGTCGTTCCACTCGCCCTCGATGGTGGTGCTCGACCCGCCGGATTCGAGTTGGTAGGTGCCGAGATGGAGCATTCCGTCGCCGGCCTCGACGGCCAGTTGTACCTGATGGCTCTCCTCGTGGTTGTTCTGGACGGAGAGTTCACCGAGTTCGACCGTTTGGGTGTCATCGTCGTCGGCCGCATCAGCGATGCTACCCTCGGCGTTCGGCTCCCCGTCGTCTCCTAAGACGCCCAGACAGCCCGCACTGGCGGTTGCGACGCCGGCAGCCGCGAGCAGATGGCGACGAGTTGGCATACCAGCTAGCGGGCGTGAACCGACATAAACTCCCGTCAGACGCCCGTCTCCCACGTGTCACACCTCCGGCAGAAGTGCCCATCTGGACGCTCGGCCCGACCGGAGCCAAATCTTCATACGGCTGCGCTGCATACGCTCGGACATGAGTACCGAATCCGCCGACGCCGACGAGGACCTTCGCGAGCGCATCAGCAACTTCCTCCGCCGCAACTTCCCACAGATTCAGATGCACGGTGGTAGCGCGGCCGTCCAGAACCTCGACCGCGAGGCGGGCGAGGTCACCATCATGCTCGGCGGCGCCTGCTCGGGCTGTGGTATCTCCCCGATGACGATTCAGGCCATCAAGTCCCGCATGACCCAAGAAATCCCCGAAATCGACACCGTCCACGCCGACACCGGCATGGACGGTGGCAGCGAGGGAATGGCCGGCGGCCAGATGTCCCCCTCCTTCCCCGGCCACGAGGGCGGCGACGACGAGGCCGACGAAGGCCCCGAAGCCCCGTTCTAACTCCCTTCTAACGGCTAATCGTTCGACCACGACGACACACCAGTCGTTTTAAGCCCGGAACACTTCGACCACCGGTATGGACACCGACGGTCGGAACGTGCTGTTCGTCGTCATGGACACCGTCCGAAAGGACCACCTGACGCCGTACGGCTACGACCGCGAGACGACGCCGACGCTTTCGGCTTTCGCCGAGGAAGCACTCGTCCACGAGGAGGCCGTCGCACAGGCGCCGTGGACGCTGCCCGTCCACGCCTCGATGTTCACGGGGCTGTACCCCGGCGAGCACGGCGCCTCCCAAGAGTCCCCCTATCTCGCTGACGGGACGGCGACGCTCGCCGAAGCGATGTCTGCCGCCGGCTACGCCACCGCCTGTTACTCCTCGAACGCTTGGATAACTCCTTACACCCGTCTGACGAGTGGCTTCGACCAACAGGACAACTTCTTCAAGGCACTTCCCGGCGACACGTTCTCGGGTGCGCTCGCGAACCTCTGGCAGCGCGTCAACGACAGCGACCGCCTCCGTGGCATCGCCGACCGTCTCGTCGAGTTGGGCAACGAGGTCCACGAGTACCTCGCAAGCGGGGAGGGAGAGGACTCGAAGACGCCACAGATAATCGACGACACCATCGACTTCATCGACGACAACGAGGAGTGGTTCGCGTTCATCAACCTGATGGACGCCCACCTGCCGTACTACCCACCTGAGCAGTACCGCGAGGAGTTCGCCCCCGGCGTCGACCCCCACTCGGTGTGCCAGAACTCCAAGGAGTACAACGCCGGCGCCCGCGAGATAACTGATGCGGAGTTCGACGACATCCGCGGCCTGTACGACGCCGAAATCCGCCACATCGATTCGGAACTCGACCGGCTGTTCTCGCATCTGAAGGCCACCGACCAGTGGGAGGAAACCGTCGTCGTCGTCTGTGCCGACCACGGGGAACTCCACGGTGAACACGGCCTCTACGGCCACGAGTTCTGCATCTACGACCCGCTGGTGAACGTCCCGCTGATGGTGAAACACCCCGACCTCTCGACCGGCCGAACCGACGAGCAGGTCGAACTGCTGGACCTCTACGACACCGTCTTGGAGTCGGCCGGAGCCACGGCGGCCGCCGACCGCGTCGGGGCACGTCCCTTCGAGGCGGGCCGGTCGCTGCTCTCCGAAGAGCGAGACATCACCGACGGCGAGTTCGCCTTCGTCGACTACCATCGCCCAGTCGTCGAGTTGAACCAACTGGAGACGAAAGCCGCCGAAGCCGGCATCGAACTCGACGAGGAGTCACGGTTCTACTCTCGGATGCGTGCCGCCCGCCGCCCCGACGGGAAGTACATCCGCAACGAGCGCATCGCCGACGAGGCCTATCGGCTCGATTCCGACCCCGACGAGCGCGAATCGGTCGACCCAGAGGACCCCGTCATCGGCGAGGTGCTGGCGGCGCTGGAGCGCTTCGAGGCGCGGGCGGGAAGCGAGTGGGACGACTCGACGGCTGACGCCGACGGCTCACTCGAGGAGATGGACGAGGAGGCCAAACAGCGGCTGCAGGACCTCGGCTACGTGGAATAGAGCCGTCCGGCTATCGGCTGCTCAGTTCGCTTCGAGGTGGGCCGTCTCCCACGCTCGAAGGAGACGCGCAAGGGTCGTGTTGACCGGCACGTCGACGCCCAGTTCCTCGCCGCGGTCGACGACGTAGCCGTTGATGGCGTCGACTTCCGTCCGCCGGCCGGCGAGGACGTCCTGTCGCATCGAGGAGGTATTTTCGGCGGTGGCATCGGCGACCGCCTCGAGGGCCGCTGCTGCGTCGTCAGCCGAGAGGTCGACCCCGTCGGCGCGTGCGACGGCTGCGACCTCGCGGGCGGCGGTCGTCGCCACGGCGTTGGCGTCGGCGCCCAACAGCGCGCCGTTGTCGATGTCTGCCAGCGCCGTCGTCGCGTTGATGCCGGCGTTGACGGACAGTTTCTCCCAGAGGCGACGCGGCATGTCCGCCGCGACGGCGGTGACGACGCCGGCGTCCGCGAAGGCGGCCCCGACGCGGTCTGCCGCCTCCGAGTGCCCTCCTTTGCGTGGGCCCAGAACCGTCTCGCCGACGCCGGTACAGCGGACGACGCCCGGTGATTCCAGCATCGCACCGTAGGTGCAGGTGCCGGCCAGCACCGTCGCGTCGAGGCGGTCGGCCAGCAGTTCCTCGTTTCCCATGCCGTTCTGTAGCGACAGACACCACTCGAGGTCCGTCCCAGTCAGGGCCGTGGCCGCTTCATCGGTGTCGAAGGACTTCACGCAGATGACGGCGAGGTCGGCTTCTGTCGGCGGCTCGGTGTCGGCGTCGGGAAACACCGTCGTCTCGACGGCCCCCTCGATACGGAGACCGTCCGCTTGGACCCGACTGACGTGGGGGTCGCGTCCGACGAGTGTGACGGCGTGTTCGCGGGCCAACAACCCGCCCAGCAGGCTGCCGAGGCTGCCCGCGCCGAAGACGGCGATGTCCATACCGCTACAACGGGCCGTTACGGTAGAAAAGCGGTCGGTTCCCGCTCAATCCTCCTGCCAGTAGTAGATTTCCTCACTTTCGGCGCCACAGGAGGGACACGTCTCGGGAATGTCGTCGATGTTACCCATCTCGCCGCACTCCCAACAGCGCCACATCAGTGTCTTCTCGCCGGCCTTGCTCTCGGCTTGGCTCATCGTCGAGACGCCTTCGGCGCTGGAGACGTAGAACCCTGAGTCGTCGAACGCACGAACGCGGCCCAACTCCTCGCCGTCGTCGTCGTAGACGGTCTCTCCGAACTGTACCTGTCGCTGTCGTTGCTCGGTTGCCATACACTTTGGTACGTTATCACACACCAAAAAACCGCCGACGGTTCACGCTACTCCGTGGTCGTCTCTTCGAGGTCCTTGTCGCCTTGATGGATTGCGATGCCGTCCTTTGCGACTTTCTCGGCGAGGACGGCGCATTTCACTCGCATCGGGCTGAGGTCGACGCCGAGCATCTCCTCGATATCCTCGCGTTCCATCTCGCGGACCGCCTCGAGACTCTTGCCTCGGAGTTCCCCCGAGAGCATGCTCGCGGAGGCTTGGCTGATGGCACAGCCGTCGCCGATGAAACTGACGCCCGCTATCGTGTCGCCGTCGTCGGCCAGCTTCAGGAACATCTTGATTGTGTCGCCACACATCGGGTTCTCGCCGACGTGTTCGATGTCCGCATCCTCGAGTTCCCCGTAGTTGCGGGGGTTCTTGTAGTGGTCGAGGATTTGCTGCCGATACATATCCGTGCCGGGTCCCATTGTTGTCGAACACGAGGGGAATGACGAGTAAAAGCCCACCGGTCGTGTGAGCCCGTGCCGTGTCGAGAGCGCAAGGTCGAATACCCCCGGGCGTCCACACCGCGACATGAGTGACGACTCCGAGTCGGCAGTCGATGGTTCCTCCGGGGACGAGACCGACCCCGACGACCCGGCGTCGGAGCCTCGCCTCTCCGACGACGGCGTCATCCTCGCGTTGGCCGGTGCCGCGTGTCTGCTCGCCGCCGGAACGGCCTACTCGCTGGGCCAACCCGGCCCCATCGTCGTCTTCGCGGTGCTGGCGGGCGTCCCCGCCGTCGTCGCGGTCGGCGCGGACCTCCTCACCGACTACACCCCGGGGCTCCGACCGCATCTCGTCCTCGGCGTCGCCGCCCTCGTCGGTGCCGTCGCCGCCGTCCCCGGCGAACACTACGTCAACGTCGCCACGCTCGGCGTCGCCTCGCTGATGGGACTCGGACGGGTGTTCGAGGTCGAAGTACGGGGAAAGTCATGACACGTCGTGTTCCACGATAGACCTCAGGTCCTCGTCGCCCCAGCGCTGAAGTGATAACATACTTGGATCATACGGGGTCGGCGTTATACCACTTCGCAGCGACCACGGCATATGGGCATCGGTTGGGACCATTCGAGTAAGACGAATCTATGCGAGTCGCGACGGCGGGGCTTGCGATAATGAACCCCGAGATGTGTATGGAGTGTACGTGTTCGCGAGAGCTCCGATTCCGACCCTCGAACGAGCGCATCGAGTGTGAGTGTGGCGCTGTCTACGCGGTCGCCATCACGAAACTACGGCACGGTGACCGGGAATGATGCCTCGTCGGTTGTTCAGTGCGTGGTGACCATCAGCTGAACAGTTCTCGGGCCTCGTCGACGGCGTCGACGAGTTCGTCGACCTCGTCTTTCGTGTTGTAGAGATAAAACGAGGCACGTGCCGAGGCCGTCGCACCCAACACGTCGTGCAGCGGTTGGGTGCAGTGGTCGCCGGCGCGGATGGCGACGCCGTAGTCGTTGAGGATACTGGAGAGGTCGTGTGCGTGGAGCCCTTCGACGTTGAACGCGACGAGGCCACCGCGGTCGTCGGCCGGGGGGCCGTACACCTCGACGTCGTCCCATTCGGTGAGGCGGTCGTAGGCGTACTCGGCGAGTTCGGCTTCGTGGCGCTGAATCGCCTCCATGCCGATGTCATCGAGGTAGTCACAGGCCGCCGCGAGCGCGATGCCCTCACAGATGTTCGGCGTGCCGGCCTCGAACTTCCAGGGCAGTTCGTTCCACGTCGCGTCCTCGAAGGTGACCTTCAGTATCATGTCGCCGCCGTAGAGGTACGGCTCCATCTCTTCGAGGATGTGTTCTTTCCCGTAGAGGACGCCGATGCCGGTGGGTCCGGCCATCTTGTGTCCGGAGAAGGCGAGGAAGTCGGCGTCCAACTCCTCGACGTCGACGGGGCGGTTCGGAACCGACTGGGCGGCGTCGACGAACATGTAGGCGCCGTGGTCGTGGGCGATGTCGGCCAACTCGGCGACGGGGTTGATGGTACCGAGGGTGTTGGAGACGTGGACGGCGGAGACCATCGCCGTATCGTCGGTGATGAGTTCGCGGGCGGCGTCCATGTCCAGTCGCCCCTCGTCGGTAATGGGGATGTACTTGCAGTCGGCGCCCGTGCGCTTGGCTATCTGTTGCCATGTCACGAGCGAGGCGTGGTGTTCCATCTCCGTGAGTACGACCTCGTCGCCGGGGCCGAGTTCGTTCAGTCCCCACGCGTAGGCGACGAGGTTCATCGATTCGGTGGTGTTCTTCGTGAACACGATTTCCTCGCGGCCGGCCGCCCCGATGAACTCCGCAACGCGGTCGTGGGCCTCCTCGTAGGCGATGGACGCCTCCTGGCTCAGTTGGTGGATGCCCCGGTGGACGTTCGCGTTGTAGTTGCGGTAGTAGTCGGTGATGGCCCCGATGACCTGTTCGGGGGTTTGCGTCGTCGCCGCGTTGTCGAGATACACGAGGTCCGTCCCGTTGACCTCCCGCTGGAGAATGGGGAAGTCCTCGCGGAGGCCCTCGACATCGAGTGGCTCGACCTGGTGGCTCATTACCGGGTAAAACGGGTTGGAGGCTGGTTACTCCTTCGGTCCCACGGGCCGCTATGTGGGGATTGAAGATACAGGAGGTGCATGGTGAGGTGGATGCGTCTCCCGCTCTCCGGTCGGACATCGACGGCCGTAATCTTCGGCTTCGGGGCCTCTCTCGCGGCCGTCCACGCCTACCACGCCCTCTCTCACGAGACGCTGGCTGCCGGAACCGTTCTCGGCGCCGTCGTGCCGTTCGGTCTCGCGGCCGCACTCGCGGCCATCCCCCTCGCGCTGTATCGGAACGACCGCAATGTGGTCCCGATTATCGCGGCGTGGGTCCTCCTCGGTTCGGCCACGCTCGGCGTCGTCGCGAGCGCCGTCGTCGCCCACCAGTTCGTCGAGGGCGTCCTCGTCGCGGAGGCGCTGTTCGTCGTTGCGGCGTCGGCCACTGGTGGCGGATTTCTGGGCGGCATCGCCGGGTGGTACGACGCACAGACCCGGACGCGTGCCGACCTCGTCGAGTCGCTCCAGCAGGCGACGACGGACCTTTCGGCGGCGACGACACAACAGGAGGTGTGTGAACGGGCCGTCGAAATCGCCAATCAGGTCCTCGATTTGCCCGTCACTGGGGTGTGGCTCTACGACGACGAGGCCGACGCGCTCGTCCCTACGGCCGTCGCCAACCCCGGTCAGAAACTGTTCGAGACCCCCCCGACGTACGCTCCCGGGGAGAGCCTCTCGTGGCTGGCCTTCGACTCCGGCGAAATGTCAGTTTACGACGACGTTCGGTCCGTCGACGGGGTTCACAACCCCGACACCGTGATTCGCTCGGAGATAATCATTCCGTTGGGAGCGTACGGCGTGATGAATCTCGGTGCGACGGAACCGAACGCCTTCGACGACCTCGACGTGACGGTGGCGAAACTGCTCGCGACGGCGACGAGGGCCGCGCTGGGCCGTGCCGACCGCGAGGAGGTCCTCCGCAGACAGCGCCACGAACTCGGTCGACAGAACGAGCGGTTAGAGGAGTTCACCTCCGTCGTCAGCCACGACCTCCGGAGTCCGCTGTCGGTCGCCAAGGGTCGGCTCGACCTCGCCCGCGAGAGCCACGACGACGAGGACCTCGAAGCGACCGCCGACGCCCTCGACCGGATGGACTCGCTCATCGAGGACTTGCTCGCACTCGCCAAACAGGGCCGGACGGTCGGTGACGTTCGGTCGGTTTCGCTGGCCGACATCGCCGAGACGGCGTGGGCGAACGTCGAAACCGCCGAGGCGACGCTTTCGACGACCGAGGCGACCATCGACGCCGACCCCGACCGCCTCCGACAACTCCTCGAAAACCTCTTCACAAACGCCGTCACCCACGGCGGCGAGACGGTGTCTGTCCGGGTCGAACCGACCGAGTTCGGCTTCGCCGTCACCGACGACGGCCCCGGCATCCCTTCCTCGGTACGTGAACAGGTGTTCGAGGCCGGCTACACCGACCACGAGTCGGGAACCGGGTTCGGACTCCCCATCGTCCGCCGCATCGCCGTCGCCCACGGCTGGTCCGTCGACATCGAGGAAAGCGAGTCTGGCGGCGCGCGGTTCGAATTCCGGTTCGACGGCGACCCGGCGGAGTGAGCTACTCGGCGTCGGCCAACACGCCGTCGGGAATCTCGATGCCGAGACCGGGTTTCTCGGGTGCGCGAATCGTCCCGTCGTCGTGTTCGAAACCGTCTTCCAGCATGAACGACCACACGTCGGGCGTCCACGGCGGCTCCATCGGGTACTCACACCACGGGCTCCCGACGGCGGTCATCACCTGTAAGTTCGCCGCGAAACCGACGGCGTTCGTCCACGTGTGGGGAACGAACTGGAGACCGTGTTCCTGACCCATCCGCGCGACGTCGACGGCCTGCCTGATGCCCGTCGCCAGCGCCGCGTCGGGCTGGAGGATGTCCAGCGACCCCTGCCGGACGAACTCCCGGAAGTGATGCGTACCGTTGTTGAACTCGCCGCCGGCGATATTGACATCCACGGCATCTCGGAGCCGACTGTATCCCTCGTAGTCGTGGCGATGTAGCGGCTCTTCGAGCCACGCGACGCCGCCGATGTCGTCGAGGCCGCGGGCGAACTCCAAGGCGTCGCCGAAGGACCACTCGATTGGGTCCTCCATCACGCGGACGGCCCACCCCTTGTTCGCGTCGACCATCAGCGTCAACTCGGGGAAGGCCTCCCGCACTCGTCGGACCGTCTCGATGTGGTCGACTTCCGTCACCCGGAGTTTGACGGCCTCGAAGCCCTCTTCGATGCGCTTTTCGACGTAGTCGATTCGCTCCTCGGCGTCCATCAACTCCCCCGTCGAGGCGTACACTGGGATGTCCCGGGCCTGTGCGCCGAACAGTTCGTAGACGGGCTTGCCGGCGTCTTTGCCGATGATGTCCCACAGCGCCATCTCGACGTGCCACGGCCGCGGGCCGACGAGGTTGACCGTCTCCAGTTTGCCGAGAATCCCCTCGACGTTGTGGGGGTCCTCGCCGGTCAAAAACAGCTCCAGCGGCGTCTCGTAGTCGAGGCCGCCCGCGAACGACGGCGAGGCGCCGTAGCCGCTGATGCCTTCGTCAGTTTCGATTTCGAACAACTCGAGTTCGTGAGTCGACTGCGGGTAGCCGGGAATCCACGTCGGATAGAACGGCTCCTCCAGCGCGTGGTCGAGGTGATACTGATTGACACCTGTTATCTGCATAGGTGCACCCCACCGGCGAAGGGCTTGAAACTTCGGCCCCGGGTTGCCGGTTACTTATTTCGTCCGGCCCCACGGCGTGTCGATGTCCGGTCGCTCCCGCCGGGGGCCGGCGTGCAGTTGGACGCTCCGGAACTCGAAGCGTGCGCCCCCGTCCTCCGAGTCGGTGACCGACACCTCCCACCCGTGGGCGACGGCGATGCTCCGAACGACGGGCAGTCCGAGCCCGGTCCCGCCGTGTGTCGAATAGCCGTAATCGAACACGTCGGCCCGGGCGTCGGTCGGGATGCCGATGCCGTCGTCGGCGACGAAAAAGCCGTCCGAGAGCATTCCGATTCGGACGGTGACGCTGTCGCCGTCGCCGGTGGCGTGTTCGACGCAGTTCTGGAACAGTTTCTCGAGTAGGTTCGTCAGTCGTGTCTCGTCGGCGAGTATCCACCCGTCGTCGACCGCCTGAAGCGTCCCATCGTCGGTCTCGACGTTCGCCCACGCCCGTTCGGCGGCCTCCGCGACCGGAACTGGCTCGGTCTCCTCGACGACCTGTCCTTCCTCGCCGAGGGTCAGCAAGTCGTCGACGAGCGTCTCCATGCGGTCGGTCGCAGGGTCGACCTGTTCGAGATACGAAACCTCACCCGTCTCGCGGGCGAGTTCGGTGTAGCCCGTTATCGCGTTCAGCGGGTTCCGGAGGTCGTGGGCGGCGACGCGGGTGAACTCCTCTAAGCGCTCGTTTTGCTCGCGGAGTTGTCGCCGGCGCCGCATCCGTTCGGTCACGTCGCTGACCAACAGAACCGCCCCTATCTCCTCGATGGGGACCTCCCGGGAACGGTACCACCGGTCTGTGCCGTTGGTGTCGAGTTGTGTCGCCTCGCCGTCGTCGTCTGAAAGCGACGCCGGGAGGAGGTCGGATATCTCCTCGCCGATGGGGTCGTCGTCGTCCAGCAGCGGCGCCGCTGCGGTGTTGAAATCGACGAGGCGCCGTTGGTCGTCGAGGACGAACACCGCGTCGTCGATGGCGTCGACGACCGACGACCGAGCAATCGGCGTCAGGTCGGCCAGTCGGGCGCCGAACACCGCATACGCGATGAATACGCCGCCGAGAGCGAACCCGACCGGCGTCGGGTCGACGGGGAGACCGCCGGCGGGTCCGAACACGTAGGCGACGTTCGTTCCCCACGGCAGGGCGACGCCGAAGAGCAACGGGAGCGCCTGTCGCCGGTAGTGACTCCGGTTCCCCGCGGCGAACCGGACGAGGAGGAGGGTTCCACAACCCAACAGCGCGTAACTGTACAGCGAGTGGACCCAAAACCACGGCCCGGCCGCCGCCTCGAAGACGACCGTCCCGTCCGTCACCGACGGTTCGACACCGGCGAAGAACAGCCCATGGGCCGGGTTCGTCGCCAACAGGAGCAACGAGATGGCCGGAACGACGAACAGGCCGGCGAGCTGTTGTCCCGTCACACGTGGCTTCGACCCGGTGTAGCGGACCGTGAAGACGAAAAACAGGACCGCCGTACTCACGACGCCGGCGTACATCACGAGCGTCAGGGCGTACCAGGCGGCCTCCGTCCAGACCATCGTCCGACCGAGCGCGCCGACGGACCACGATAACACCGCGACCATCGTGAGGCCGAACGCCCTCGAAATCCGGCCGGAGTGCCGGTACAAACAGTACCCCGACAGTCCGCCGGCGACCACCATGGCGGCCGCATACCCGACGAGGAACGGCTGTGAGACGGGTGCGGCCAGTGGCATTTACTCGCACACTCACAACCGACTCAAATAATTCTACCGGGCACAACGCCGCCGTCGTGATGTTTGTTCTATATTTCTTAGGTTTCCAGTCCGGAAATCAGAGCCGGAGGTACTGGGCGTGGACCGTCTCCTCGAACTCGAGGACGTTGTCGCTGTCGACGAACCCGTGTTCGACGGCGACGCCGACCGCCCGGTCGCCGACGAGGTTTGCCACTGCCGCCCCCGAGAGGCTGGCGACCACCTCTTCGACGGTCGCCTCCTCGCCGTCGTAAAAGTCCCGTTCGACGGTCAGCGACACCTCGCCGTTCTCGAAGGTTTCTCCGAGTACGTCGGCGTCACAGACGGAGACGAGCGTTCCCTCCTGTGTCGGCCGCTCCCGCAGTAGCATCATCGCTCCCGTGACTCGACGAGTTCTTCCTCGGCGTTTTGTCTGAGTTCCTCGGCCTCTTCGGCGACCTCCTCGGCGCGTTCGTCTTCACCCATCGCCTCGAGTGCGCGTGCTTTCTCCTCCAGTACGTCGGGACTGCGGTGGCCCAATCGGAGCGCGTTGTCGAAACAGGAGACGGCGTCTTCGGCCAGTCCCCGTTCGAGCAGGAAGAATCCGCGGTTGTACCACCCCTGCGGGAACCGAGGGTCCAACTCGACGGCGCGTTCGGCGTGTTCGAGCGCCTGTTCGCTCTGGCCGGACTCCCACAGCGCGTAGGCGAGGTTCGTCTCCGCCGAGGCGGCGTGTTCGGAGTCGTCGTCGATGGACAGGGCCTCTCGGTAGGACTCGATGGCTCGTTGGAACTCCTGTAACTCCGCGTGGGCGGCGCCCTTGTTCACCCACGCTTCCTGTTCGATGCCGTCGTCATCGGCGAAGTTCGCGACGCGCTCGAACGCTTCGGTCGCCTGCTCGTGGCGGTTGATGCGCATGTACTCCAGTCCCACGTCGAGGAGGCTCTCGGCGTCGACCTGGTCGGCCGGAATCTGCCGTCGGTCGAGCGTGTCGGCGACGACTCGAGAGTCCACGGGGTCTACCATCTCGGGGTCGAGGTCGAGTTCCGGCGGGTCGAGGTCGAACCCCTCGTAGGGGTCATCGAACCCTTGGCCCTCTGAGAACTCGTGTGAGTCGTCGGGTTCCTCGTCAGTCATGGCCGGGAGTTGGCCGCGAGCGCGGTTAAGGCCTACGGGCCAGCGATGCCGGCGCTCGGCCGGCCGAACACTCAATCCAGGAGCGCCGAGGATTTCGACTCGTTGTCGTAGCTGACGAGCTCTTCGAGTTCGTCTTCGGTCCCCTCCCGCTCCGTGTTCCAGATGAACTCCTCGGTCCGTATCGCCTCGGCCTGTACGTCGTCGATTCGGGGGATATCGGTCACACCCGAGAACACGACGACTGCGGCCACGCTGTCGGCGTCCGGGCGCGGATAGTCGCCGGTCCGAACCTCCAGACAGCCGGTCCGTTCTTCGAGCCAACTTCGCGCCTCTTCGATACCGTTTCGGTTGAGCTGTTCAGGTGGCCCTGAGACCACCAGCAATGCCCGCTTGGTGCTCTCGAGACCGCAGGGAACCGTGAGTTTTCCGAGCGTCGCTCGACGGACGAGCGAGGTGATTCGCCCCGCCGCGTCGCCCTCGGAGGCGATGTCCTCGTCGTCGGCTTTCAGTCGGTCGAGCAGTCCCGATTGCTCGGCGGTCAGTTCCTCGGCGGCGTAGCCGACGCTCGTGATGCCGCGGTCCCCGAGCGTGTTGATGATTTCGGAGGCGTCGACGACCGATTCAGCGATTGTGTCGCCGAGGGCGTCGAGTTCACCCGCCGAGAACAGCGACCCGAAGCGAGTGACGATTTCGTCGTTAATGGCGGTGTATCCCTCCGCGAGGCTCTCGCCGGTGGCTTTGAACGCGTCGTTGTCGAACAACAGGAGGTTGTCGACGCTGTCGACGAACCGCTCTAGGGAGTCGGCGGCGTTGCGATTGTAGATGCCGCCCTCGCTTTCGGCCGGCAGGATGCCGAGTCCGTAGACGGGCTTGGTGTATATCTCTCGGAGGTGGTCGGCCAACACCGGACTGCCACCGCTGCCGGTCCCGCCGCCGAGGCCGGCGACGACGAGGAACGCATCGACCTCGCTCGTGGCACCGTCGAGGGCGGTCTGTATCCGCTGGAGGTCCGCCTCCGCACACTGACGCCCCAGCGACGGTTCGGTACCCGCGCCGTGGCCGTCGACGACCGTCTGCCCGATGAGCACGCGGTTTTCCTCCGGGACACACTCCAGACTCATGAGGTCGGTCTTTGCGGAGTTCACCGCGATGGCGTGGCTGACGACGCCCGTTCCTCGTTCGAGGTCGTACTCGAGCAGTCGGTCAAGCACCTTACCCCCCGCCTGTCCGAACCCGATTACCGCGAGTTTCATGTGGCTATACCTCCCCAAATCGACGATTGCTCCGTCTCCGTGACTGTTCGATAGTGGTGCGTCATCTGTAAACACACCTTCTGGATGGGCTTTATTTAATATAGATTCAGTTTCGATAAACGAAATCAGTACCTTTCTTTATGTCAAACGAACCGTTCGAAACGGGGTCGATGGCGGCCGAACGCTCCGCGTAATCGCCTTTCAGCGGCCGGTTTCTCGCTTCTCACCCCTCGGCTTTTGGCCGTTCGGTCCCTAACTCCGATATGCGCCTGTTCGTGAGCGTCGACCTCGACGGTCTCGGCGAGGGGGTCGCCGAGGCTCAGGCACCGTTCGCCGACCTCCCCGGGTTGAACCCAACTGACCCCGAGAGTGCCCACGTCACGATGAAGTTCCTCGGAGACGGTCCGGAGGGTGGTCACGACCTCGATGCGCTGTCGACGGCCATCGAGTCGGCCGTCGAAACGGCCGACGTGGGTCCGTTCGACGCCCGATTCGAGGGACTGGGTGTCTTCCCGTCGCTGGAGTACATCAGCGTCGTCTGGCTCGGCGTCGAAACGGGAAGCACCGAACTCACGACGCTCCACGAGGCGCTGGAGGCCGAAACGACTGCCCTCGGCTACGACGCCGAATCCCACGAGTTCACTCCACACGTCACGCTGGCACGGATGGACCACGCCGCCGCAAAGGAGACGGTCCAGGAGGCAGTCGAGGAAACCCACCCCGAAGTCGGAACGCTCCGCGTCGAGGAACTCCGTCTCACCGAGAGTACGCTGACGCCAGACGGCCCCGAATACGAGACCGCCGAGCGGTTCCCGCTGTGACCCGACGGCCTCGATGGTGAGTGAAACGGCTGTTTGTCCCTCACGAACGCTGATGTCGGCGGCGAACGACCGGCCCACATGAATCGAGTGACGGAGATGGCGACGAGCGCGCTGGCGGCGTTCTGTGTCGGTGTCGCCGTCTGGCCGCCGTGGAGTGAGGCCCTTTACTGGTCGGCGGTGGCCGATGCGGTCGGTACGATACCGACCCTTGCCGTCGTGTTCGCGGTGTGTGCGGTGGCCGGGGGCGCTGCCGCCCGTCTCGGGCTCTCCCTCGAGTCGCTCACCGCCGGCGGCGCCATCGCGTACGCCCTCGGGATGGCCGGTATCGAGGCCACGATGTCGCCGGACAGCCCCGTTCACTTCCTGCTGTACGCCGCGCTCCTCGGCTGTTTCCTCCTCGGTGCGTTGGCCACCAGCGCCGGCGTCGGCGAGGCCATCTCACGACGCCTCGCCGATGGGTGAAGCGGTTGACTCTCGCACATCTCGTATGTCGTCACTCGCGCTGCTCGCTCGAACTCCCTTCGGTCGTCCTCGCAGCCTCCACGGCTCACTACGTTCGCCGTTCCGGTACGAGACCACTCCCTGCGGTCGGCGCCTCGCACTCAAAGGAACAAGAATTTAAACACCGCGAGGGAACACAGCGACACTATGAGCAAGAAGTCGAAGGCCAAAAAGAAGCGGCTGGCCAAACTGGAGAACCAGAACAGCCGCGTCCCCGCGTGGGTCATCATGAAGACCGACCGCGACACGCTGCGCAACCACAAGCGCCGCAACTGGCGTCGGAGTGACACGGACGAATGAGCGCCGAATTCGACGAGCGCGTCATGACGGTCCCGCTCCGAGACATCCTCGCGGAGTCGAAGGGCCAGCGCGCCGATAAGGCGATGAGCCTCGTTCGCTCGCATCTCGCACAGCACTTCAACGTTGAGGAAGACGCCGTCCGTCTGGACCCCTCCATCAACGAGGAAATCTGGTCGCGCGGCCGCTCGAAACCGCCGAAGAAAGTCCGCGTCCGGGCCGCCCGCTTCGAGGAGGAGGGCGAGGCCGTCGTGGAAGCCGAAACCGCATAACGTGCTCCGCGCGGCCCTCTCCGGCTCCTCCTATGTCGGCGTCTTCGCGCGGGCCACGGACGACTGTCTGCTCGTTCGTCCAGACATCGAGGAGTCCCTACGCGAGGACTTCGAGGACGAACTCGACGTTTCCGCCGTCCCGACGACCATCGCCGGCTCCTCGACGGTCGGTGCCCTCGCTGTCGGCAACGAGAACGGCCTGCTCGTCAGCCAGCGGGCCACCGACCGCGAGTGCGACCGCATCGAGGAGGCGACGGACCTCCCGGTCGTCGAACTCCCGGGCCGCATCAACGCCGCCGGCAACGTCGTGTTGGCGAACGACACGGGTGCGTACGTCCACCCCGACCTCCCGAGGAAGGCGATTCGGGCCGTCGAGGACGCCCTCGACGTGCCGGTCGAACGCGGGATGCTCGCGGACGTCCGAACGGTCGGCACCGCCGCCGTCGTCACCAACGATGGCGTACTGTGTCACCCGAAGACGACCGACGAGGAACTCGACGCCTTAGAGGACGTCTTCGGCGTCTACGCCGACATCGGGACGGTCAACTACGGCGGACCGCTGGTCGGTTCGGGCCTCGTCGCCAACTCCGCCGGCTACATCGTCGGCGAGGACACGACCGGACCGGAGTTGGGCCGCATCGACGACGCCCTCGGCTTCATCGACTGACGCCGGGATTCAGAACTCCGACCCGAGCGTCGACTCGTTTTCCAGTTCCGGCACGACGCCCTCCAGCATCGACTCCCGGTAGAAGTACGCGAACAACAAAAACGGGATGAAGACGGCGAACGGCTGGACGAGGATGAGAAGCGGGAACGCCAGCAGAATCCCGACGACGGTGATGAGCAGGACGAGGAACACCAACATCATCGCGAGGGTGATTCCGAACGTCGCGAGGAAGCCGAAGAGGAGTGCCTTCAGGTAGTTCGTCGTCTTGACGAACTCCAGAAACCGGAGGCCGCTGTAGGTTCGGGTGACGCTTCCGGTCGCCATGAACGTCGGCAGGACGCCGCCGCCGACGTACAGCGTCGCCAGATACAGCGGTATCGCCAGCAGCATCACCGACGGCGCATCGAGGGCGGTCGACAGACCGACCGGAACCGCGATTGCGATGAGCATCGCGATGAACACCGGTATCCCGACGACCGAAATCAGTAAGCCGTCGACGAACAGTCCGCCCCAGTCGCCGTACTCAGGTGGCCGATGGTCGCCACGGATGGCCGCCCGCCCGAGTCGGTAGGCGTAGCCGTAGACGAACACGAACGGAAAGATGACCAATCCTGCCAGAAACAGCAGTCCGGCGCTTATGAGCATCTGCTCCCAGCCGTCGGCGACGGGGTAGGTGAGTGCGAACCCCAGCGGGCCCTTCTCGAAGTAGTCTTCCCCGTCGTCGGCTTCTGTGGGCCGTGCCGTTTGCGGCCCCGAATGACCCTCTGGCGTTTCGGCGGGTTCGCCCCACCCCGAGGCGTCGGCGCCGCTGCCGGTCTCTCGCTCCGTTCCCCACTGGTCGCGGTCCGTCGACGGTTGGACGAGTTCGGACCCACAATCGGGACAGTACCGCCCATCGTCGACGGTCTTGTCGCACTGTTGGCAGTATGGCATGGGTGACACTGTTGGACGACGATGTTAACCGTTCGGGTCGTATCGCGCGTCCGACCGCAGGACGGCGAACCGTTTTGTCGGTTTTAGCCATCGAGCCCTCGGAGGGAAGATGAGGAAGATACTTCCCGCTCGCGCGTCGTATCCCGTAGTATGAGTGAGTTTACTGTCACGGGAACGTTCCCTGCTCGATTCGGCGAGCAGGCCTTCGAGAAGACGCTTGATGCGCCGAACGAAAACGTCGCGGTCGAGCACGTGTACACCCAGTTCGGCTCCCAACACGGCCTGAAGCGCACGCAGATTTCCATCGACGAGGTGTCGGCATGAGCCTCGGTGGTGGCGGTGGCGGCGGTGCGATGCAGCAGCTCCAACAGCAGCTACAGGCGCTCGAAGAGGAGAAAGAGGCCATCGAGGCCGAAATTCAGGGCGTCCGCGACGAGCAGTCCGAAATCGACGAGGCCATCGAGGCCATCGAGACGCTCGACAGCGACTCGACGGTGCAGGTCCCGCTCGGCGGCGGCGCCTACGTCCGTGCCGAAATCGCCGACATCGACGAAATCGTCGTCAGCCTCGGTGGCGGCTACGCGGCCGAACGAGACAGCGAGGGCGCAGTCGAATCCCTGAAGCGGAAGAAGGACACCCTCGACGAGCGCATCGAGGAACTCGAAGCGGAAATCGAGGAGGTCGAATCCGAATCCGAGGACCTCGAAGAGCGAGCCCAGCAGATGCAGCAACAGCAGATGCAGCAGATGCAGCAGCAGATGTCCCAGCAGGACGACGAGTAAGGCCCGATGTTCGACGGACTGAAGGACAAACTCGGCCGCTTCAAAGACGACGTCGAAGAGGAGGCCGAGGACGGAGAGGCCGACGCCGCCGAAGAAGCGGCTGCTGAGGCCGACCCGGACACCGAGACAGCCGAGACGCCGGACGTCGTGGGTAATTCCGACGCCGAGAGCGACTCGGCGGAAGCCGACGACGACGGCCCTGGACTGGCGAAGAAGGCGGCGCTGGCGGCGACCGGCAAGACCATCATCACCGAGGAGGAGCTCGAAGAACCCCTCGAACAACTGGAACTGGAACTCCTACAGGGCGACGTCGAGATGAGCGTCGCCAGCGAAATCACCGACCGCATCCGCGAGCAGTTGGTCGGAGAGACTCGCAAACAGGTCGAATCCGGCGAGCAGGTCGTCGAGCGAGCCATCGCCGACGCACTGCGCGAGGTCATCGGCGTCGGCCAGTTCGACTTCGAGGGTCGCATCGCCGAGACGGAGAAACCGGTCGTCATCGTCTTCACCGGCGTCAACGGCGTCGGCAAGACGACCACCATCGCCAAACTCTCCGAATGGCTCGAAGAGCGCGGCCTCTCGTCGGTGATGGCCAACGGCGACACCTACCGCGCCGGGGCCAACGAGCAGATTCGCGAGCACGCCGAGAACCTCGACCGAAAGCTCATTTCCCACGAACAGGGCGGGGACCCGGCGGCGGTCATCTACGACGCCGTCGAGTACGCCGAAGCCCACGACATCGACGTGGTGTTGGGCGATACCGCCGGTCGGCTGCACACCTCCAACGACCTGATGGCGCAACTGGAGAAAATCGACCGCGTCGTCGACCCCGACATGACGCTGTTCGTCGACGAAGCGGTCGCCGGGCAGGACGCGACAAACCGCGCCCGGGAGTTCAACGACGCCGCAGAAATCGACGGTGCGGTGCTCACGAAAGCCGACGCGGACTCACAGGGCGGTGCCGCGATCTCCATCGCGCACGTCACCGGGAAGCCGATTCTCTTCCTCGGGACCGGCCAGGGATACGGGGACCTCGAACGGTTCGACCCGGACGTCATCGTCGACCGACTGCTCCGCGAAGAGTAGTCAGGCTGCGGCGTCCTCGTAGGGCACTTCTAGCAGCCTGTCGCCACAGTTCTCACAGCCGACGGCGACGACGGTATGGGAGCGACAGCAGGATTCGACGGTTTCGGTGTCGGCGGTGACGATGCCGCCGCAATTCGGACAGGTTTCGACGAACACCCGGAGACCGCTGAGCAACTGGCTTCGCGCCCGGGAATCGAGGCGGTCCCATTCGACCCACTCGGGGAGTTCCGTCGCCGCCGCGAGGTCCGCCAACAGCGCCGACCGCGACTCCCACTGGCCGATTCGAGTCGTCTCGTTGCGAGCGAGGTAGGCGTCGCCGTGTGATTCGAAGGTGACTTCGCTGGCGTCGAGCCCCAGCTGTTCGGCGAGCTCGACTCGGAGCGCGTCGTCGTCGGCCATCGCGTCGATGTGGCGCCGCCACGCTCGCTCGAAGTCGTCCGTCAAACAGAGGTCCTCGTCCTCGCAGGGCTCGACGACGCCCGATTCGAGCAGCACCGTCTCGGGGTCGAAATCCGCGGCCGATATCGGCTCGCGGTCGGGCGTCGGCGCCTTGTCGAACTTCGCCAGCAGCCACTCCGGGAAGTACCGCTTGGTCAACTCCGGCGTTCCGGGAACGAGATACCCGCGAAGCCAGATGCTTCCGACGGCGACGACGGCGAAGACTAGGGCTGCGGGCGGCACCAACACCGCGAGCGCCGCCGTCACCACCGCAGCGATGAGGAGGTTCGTCGTCGTACACGGCAGACAGCGGTTCTCGCCAGTGTACTCCGGACGACGGACTCGGTCGAGTACTCCCTGAGACATGGGCGGAGATTCGTCCCGGACGGCAAAAGGATGCCGCACGGAACCGACGATTCTATATCGCAAATAGCGGTTTATTATTCGATTCCGGGCGTCACTCCTCGTCAGGGACGCCTTCGCCGCTGCGGCCCGCTCCGCCGGCAAATCGGTCGGCTCCGGCCTCGGCCACGTCGAGCGCACGCGACCCGTGCCAGCCTTCGGCCGCCAACCCCTGTTCCAGCGTCGACCCGAGGCCGTCGTAAACCGCCTCCCGGTCGGTTCGGAGCGTCTCTTGTGGAAATCCGGCGACGGTCTCGCCCAACTCGACGGCGGCATCGAGCGCTGTCCCCTCCTCGACGAGTCGATTGACCAGTCCCCACTCCATAGCGGTCTCGGGGTCGACCTCCCGACCGGTGATTATCATGTCCAGAGCCCGCCCCAATCCGATGACGTGCGGGAGCCGTTGTGTACCGCCGTCGACTAACGGGACGCCGAAGCGACGCTCGAAACATCCGAAAACGGCGGATGAACTCGCAATACGGAGGTCACACCACAGCGCCATCTCCAGTCCGCCGGCGACGCAGTGGCCCTCGATGGCCGCGATGGTCGGCTTCGAGACGCGCGTCCGCGTGAACCCGAGCCAGCCCTCCGGTCGGTCCTCCAAATCCATCGCCTTGAGGTCCGCCCCCGCGGAGAACGTCCCTTCGCTGCCGGTCAACACGCCGACGAGGGCGTCGTCGTCCCCATCGAAGCGCTCCCACGCGTCGCCGAGGGCTTCAGCGGTTTCGTTGTCGATGGCGTTACGCCGCCCGGGTCGGTCGACCGTGACGACGGCGACCGGTCCCTCGAGTTCGTAATGGACTGCCATAGCCCACGGAGCGGCGGGAGTATAAAAAGAGTGGCGTCAGTTGTCTCCAATAAACTGTATGTCGGGATATCGAATCGGTACTCGTTGGTTCGACCCACGCATCTATACGCCCCCCACTCGAAGGGGTCGGCGTGTCAACCGTTCGTCCGCTCGCAGTCGTTTTCCTCGTCTGTGCGGTCGTCCTCGCCGGGTGTTCGGGTGCGCCCGTCTCCGTCGAGGATGATTCGACACCGACGCCGGAGTCCGGTACCGTCTCGACCAACGGAACCGTCGCCGTCCACAACATCAACGTCGGCCAGTCGGTGAGTACGCTCGTCGTCGGACCGACCGGCGAGACGATACTCATCGACACCGGCCACTACAACGACGACGGTGAGTACGTCATCGACTACCTCCAGCGACAGGATATCGATCGCATCGACTATCTCGTTACGTCGCACAACGACGCCGACCACATCGGTGGCAACGCGGCCGTCATCGAGCACTTCGAGACCGAAGCCGACGGCGTCGGCGCGGTGTACGACCCCGGCATCGCCGCGAGTACCGCCACCTACGGGGAGTATCTCGACGCCATCGAGCGTCACGACGTGACGCTGTACGAGACGCGGGCCGGCGATTCGATTCCGTTCGACGGCGTCGAAACCGAGGTGCTCGGCCCGCCCGAACCTTACGTCGACGGCGAGGACCGAAACGAGAACAGCATCGTTCTCCGACTCTCCTACGGTTCGACGAGTTTCCTCTACACCGGTGACGCCGAAGGGGACGCCGAGCGACGACTCGTCGAGGAGTACGGTTCGGGGCTGGACTCGACGGTGTACAAAGCCGGCCACCACGGGAGCAGCAGTTCCAGCAGCGAGACGCTTCTCGACGCTGTCGACCCGAAGGCCGCTGTCGTTTCGAGCGCGTACGACTCCCAGTACGGGCATCCACACGACGAGGTGCTTGAGGCGTTCTCCGAGCGGTCGATTCCGACCTACTGGACGGCGACTCACGGCAACGTCGTCTTCGTCACCAACGGCGAGGGCGTCTCCGTTCGAACACAGGCCGAGGCCCCGACGGACCCGCTGTCGATTCGAGACGCGGCGCCGGTCGCTCCCGGAACCACGACGCCGGTCGAAGAGCGCGCTCGAATCGGTGCTGCGCCGTCGGCAACGTCGACGCCGACCGAGACGGCGCGGGCCGACGGCGGCACCGAAACCGAGGGTGAACTGGTCGTCGAGACGATTCACGCCGACGCCGACGGCGACGACCGTGAGAACCTCAACGACGAGTACGTAACCTTCCGCAACGTCGGGGACGGCCCGCTCGATTTGGGCGGCTGGACGCTTCGAGACGAGGCCGACAAAACGTACACGTTCCCCCAACTGACGCTTTCGGCCGGCGAGACCGTCACCGTCTACACCGGAAGCGGCACCGACACCGACACCGAACTGTACTGGGGGGCCGACGGCCCGGTCTGGAACAACGCTGGCGACACCGTAATCGTGACGAACGCGGCGGGCGAACGTGTCCTCACGGAGTCCTATTCATGATTTCAGACGGGCGCTACGTCGCGGTGGTCGACCGCATCGAAGACGGGGTCGCCGCGGTGATACCCGAGGTCGACGGCGTCGGTGAGGAACTCCTCGTCGACCCCGAGGCGTTACCGGAGCGGGCCCGCCATGCCGACGCAGTCCTCGATGTCGTGGTCGCCGACGGTGAACTCAGCGAAGCGACGTACGACGCCGAGGAAACGGAACGGCGAAAGGAGACGGCACAGAGCCGATTCGACAAACTCTCGAAACGACCACCGAAAGACGAGGAAGACGACGAGGAGTAACGTCTTGCTCCGACGGACGAAACGCTACCCGTGGGCTTCGTCTAGTGGGTCCTCCAACTCGCCCATGACGGCTTCGAGGGCGTCGGTGGCGGTCATCAGACCGACGACTTCGCCGTCCCGTAACACCAAGGCGAGTTCCTGGCCTTCGGCCTGAAACTGGTCGAAGGCGTCGCTGATGCTCGTGTCGGCAGCGAGGGTCATCGGCGGCGCGGCGATGTCCTCGAAGGTAACTTCCCCGGCCTGCAGGCGCTCGATGTTGTTCAGAATCGACGGCGCGTAGACGATGCCGCGGAAGTCGGTGGGCTCCTCGCCGACGAGCGGGAATCGGGTGTGTGGCGTCTCCCGGATGCGCTCGAGGTTCGTCTCGATGGTGTCCGTCGTCGATAGGGCGATGACGTCCGTCGGGTCGACCATGATGTCGCTGATTGGGAGTTCGTCCACCGCCAGAGCGTTGAGGACCTCCTCGCGGCGCTCGTCGTTGAGGTTGCCCTCGTCCAGCAGGCTATCGATGCGGTTTCGGAGGTCCGCACGGCTCTCGAGGACGTCCTCTTCGGTCTCCAGCCACGCGCCGGTCATCTCGATGCCGAACAGTTTCAGCGTCGCCTTCGCCACCCAGTCTCCGAGGGTGATTATCGGCGAAATCAGTGCGTTGAACCAGTACAGCGGCGTCGCGCCGTATCGACACACGAACCGCGAGCGCTCGACGCCGAGATACGTCGGCGTCTGTTCGCCGTGGGTGAGATGGACGAGATTGATGATACCGAAGGCGATGATGGCGCCAGCGCCGACGGAGGCCAGCGCCGTGTTCGCGAAGTACGGTTCGAACAGCGCCGCCAGCGCCGGCTCGGCGACGATACCCACCGCGATACTGGAGGCGGTAATGCCGACCTGACAGGTGGTCAGATATATCTCCAGGTTCTGTGTCATCTCCCAGGCACGCTCGAGTGCGGCCGTTTCGCCGATGAATTCTCCTCTGGTGAACTGCCGTGCTCGTGTCAGCGCGAACTCGATGGCGACGAAGAAGCCGTTGGCGAGGATGAGCAACACGCCAGCGACTAATCGGAACGATATCTCCAGTGGAGTCATTCACGGGCGATTATCCCCAGGAAACTGAAATATCCTCTGGCTCTCGGCGACGCCGTCACTCCAACTGCTCGCCGACGATGCGGTCGGCGTGCTCGATGAAGGTTTCCTCGGTGCCGGCCGGAATCGTCGCCCCGGCGGCCACGTCGTGACCTCCGCCGTCGCCGCCCGCTTTCTGACTCGCCTCTTTCATCACGACCGAGAGGTCCAGTCCCTCGCTCACGAGCGACCCGGTTCCGCGGCCCGACACTTTCGTCTCCTCGTCGTTCTTGCGAGCGAAGGCGATGATGGGTCGGTTCCGCGAGACGCCGTCGGCGCCCATCGACATCCCGGCGATGATGCCGACGATGGTCTCTCGAATCTCGTCGCCGGCATCGAACCACTGCAGGTTGTCTTCCTGCTCGACACCCCGCTGTTCGACCCACTCGATGCCCTCCGAGAGGTTCCGGCGGTGGTTTCGCAGGAGTTCTCGGGCGCGTTCGAGGGCCTCACCTCGGTCGCCGAGACACACGGCTAACCCTACGTCGGCGCGTTCGTACCGTGCGGTGGCGTTGAGCAGCGTCGAGAACTCGCTCGCGTCTCGGAGTTCCGTTCCGACCGCCTCCTCACGAAGGATGTAGGTCGTTCCGACGAGGCGGTCGATTTTGAAGGCGGGAACGCCACGCTTGACGGCGTGTTGGACGAGTGCGCTGGCGACCGACTGGCGTTCGTCGTCGGTGAGGTCGACCCACCGCTTCCAGTTTCCGTCCTCGCGGCACGCCACGTCCAAATCGGAGAGAAACGAGACGGCGCCGCGTTCGTCGTTCGTGATGCCCGGAATCCGTACGTCGGAGGCGTATTCGAGCAGTTTCGGTAGTGGCCGGGTCTGTTTCCCGTAGACGGCGAGGTCCTTCGTCTCTTCCAGCACCCCCGCCTCGACGCCGTCGGCGACGATGGCGGCGTTGGCACCATGGAGTGCACCGCTTTTGGCTTGCATGTCCCCGACGGCACCGACGACCGCCAGTGCCGCGAGGTCACGGTTGTCGTGTGCGTCGCTCTCGGCTGCGAGTGCGCGCGCGAGGACGTACGCCGCGCCGGCCCCGGACATCTCCGAGGCGCCGTCGATACCCTCCAACAGCGGGTTGAGGTGGTACTCCGTCTCGGCGTCTGCGGGCTGGTGGTGGTCGGCGATGACCGGCGTAAAATCGCCCGCGGCCTCGTGTTCGGCGATGATGTCGAGTTGGCCGCTGCCGAAGTCGGTGAACAACACGGTGTCGTACCCGTGTTCGGCGATGCCGGCTATCGACTCGGCGTCGAGTTGCTTTTCGAACACCGTCTCGAAGGGAAGCGACGCGCGTTCCAGCGCCGTCGACGCGACGCCGGCGCTGGTCAGTCCGTCGGCGTCGATGTGGGAGGCCAACAGCACGCGGTCGGCGTCGAGCAGGCGTTCGGCACACGCCGCGGCGGTGGTCGCTAACTCCGGGACGGGTGCGTCGGCAGCCATCTACGGATTCGTACTGCGCTCTCGGGTTTAAACCTCCGGACCGACCCGTGTGAGGACCGCCTCTGCCAGCGCCTCGAATTCTGCGACGGTCGGGACCACATCGACGGTGATACCCGCGTTCTCGGCCGTTTCGCGGGTCGGTTCGCCGATGGCGCCGACGACGGCGTCGTTCAACCCTTCGATGGCGTCGGCTCGGACGCCCCGTTCGGCGGCGGCCTCGAGGAAGTGCTCTACCGTGAGCGAGGAGGTGAAACAGGCGCCGTCGAGTCGGCCCTCCGCTGCAGCGACCGCCGATTTACCGGCTTCCGGTGGCCGACGGAGACGGTACAACACCGTCTCGTGGACGTACGCGCCCGCGGCTTCGAGGCCGTCGGTGAGCACCGGCGACCCGTGGTCCGAGCGGGCGACCTCGATTCGGGCGCCGGGGGCGTCGGTTCGGAGTTCCTCGACGAGTCCCGACGAGGAGTACTCCCCGGGGATGCGGTCGACACCGTATCCGGCCTGCTCCAGCGCCTTGGCGGTCGCAGAGCCGATGGCGACGATTTCGCCGGCCGGCTCCCACCCGGCGTCGGCGGTCAGTTCGACGCCGGTCTTGCTCGTCAGCACGGTAAACGCCGCATCGTCCCGCGGCGTCTCGCCGGTCGGTTCGACGGTCAACATCGGGTCCGAAAGCGGCTCACCGCCGAGCGAGCGGACGATTTCGGCCGCTTCGGCCGCTCGCTCGTCGTCAGGTCGGAAGAACGCGACCGTCTCAGACATCGCTCACTCGGCCTCCTGTCGTCCTGTCAGTTCGCATTTGATATCGTATCATGTGGTTTATTGAGTGTTCTCTCTCGAGTCGGGTTCGTTCTCCAGAAACGCCAGTACACGCTCTCTCGTCGCCGCGACGCCGCCGATGACGGTAATCGCCGGCGGTTCGATATCGGCGTCGTCGCGAACGTCGACAATCGTTTCCAGCGTGCCGACGGCGACTCGCTGGTCGGGCCAGGTCGCCCGCTCGACCAGTGCGACCGGCGTTTCCGGGTCCATACCGGCCGCCAGCAGTTCGTCGGTGTACAGCGGGAGTTTCCCGACGCCCATCAGAACGACGAGCGTGCCGCCGGTCTCTGCCAGCGCGGTCCAGTCGATTGCGGACTCGTCTTTCGTGGGGTCCTCGTGGCCGGTGACGAACGACACCGATGACGTGTGTTCGCGGTGGGTCACGGGGATGCCGGCGACGCCGGCCCCGGCGATGGCGCTCGTCACGCCGGGAACGTACTCGAAGGGAATCTCGTTTTCGGCCAGATGTTCGGCTTCCTCGCCGCCGCGGCCGAAGACGAAGGGGTCGCCGCCCTTGAGTCGGACGACGGTCTTTCCCTCCTCGGCGAGTTCGACCAACCGCTTGTTCGTGTACTCCTGTGGCGTCCACTCGCCGCCGGCGCGTTTTCCCACGTCCTCGCGCTTCTCCGCCGGAATCGACGACAGTATCTCGGGGCCGGGGAGTTTGTCGTGAAGCACCACGTCGGCCTCGTCGATGAGCCGTCGGGCTTTCACCGTCAGGAGTTCGGGGTCGCCGGGGCCGCTGCCGACGAGGTACACTTTCCCGGTCACGTCTCCCTCCTGGCGCGTTCGATGAGTTCGGCCGCACCTTCCTCGGCTAACCCCTCGGCGAACTCCCGGGCGGCTTCGGGGTGGGTTTCGACCGGCAAATCGCGCGTGGCCGATATTTCCTCGGTGCCGTCCTGTGAGAGCACCCGGACCTTCGCGTGGACGTACTCCCCTTGGATGACCGCGTGAATGCCGACTGGAGCGACACAGCCGCCGCCCAGTGTCCCCAAAATCGTCCGCTCGACGGTGGTTTCGACACGTGTCCGCGGGTGGTCGAGTTCGTGATTAATCGTCTGTGCAATCTCGCCGTCGCGGGCGGTGACCGCGAGGGCACCCTGTCCCGGTGCCGGAACGAAGGATGCTCCGAGGCGTTCGTGGTCGACGGAATCGAGCAAGTCGCTGCGTTCGAGGCCGGCTTCCGCGAGGACGATGGCGTCGAATCGCGTCTCGACCTCTCGGCCGAGCGCCTGCCGTTCGAACTCCGTGAGGTCGTCGAACCACTCCTCGGCGGTGCGGTCGTAGGAGGTGTCCGACTCCTCGGTATCGGCGTCCATCCGCCGTTCGTGTTCGGTCTGCAATTCCGGTGCGAGTAACTTCTGAACCCGGGTGTCGACGTTACCGCGAAGCGGCTGTACGTCGAGGTCCGGACGCTCGGCCAACAGTTGGGCTTTCCGCCGCAGACTCGACGTGCCGACCGTCGAGCCGCTCGGCAGGTCCTTGAGGGTCGCCCCGTCGGACGTCAACAGGAGGTCGACGGGCGAGGCTCGCTCGGGAACGCCCGCGACGACCAACTCCTCGGGGAACTCGGTCGGCATGTCCTTCATCGAGTGTACCGCGGCGTCTACGGTACCGTCGATGACCTTCTCATCGAGGCTGCGGACGAACGCACCCGTCTTGCCGAGTCGGTGAATCAGCTCATCGCGCAGTTCGTCACCCGTCGTGGATACCTCGACCAACTCCACGTCGCGTCTGCGGTTCTGCAGGCGCTGGGCCACCGCCTGGGCCTGTCGCAACGCGAGGTCCGACCCCCGTGTCGCCAGCCGAATCGTCTCAGTCATACCCGAACCTCCGTCGCGGCGGTTGAAACGCCCTTCGGCTTCTCCGGACGTGATTTCGTGTGCCGGGACGGCCGCCGATTTCTCGACGATAAACCGCTTCTCGATATACGAAATCGGGTGTGCGGTCGACCCACAGGTTCGGAAGGTAGATACCTACAAATCAAAATACCCTTGACAAATGTACAGGACTACGCAATCGACAACCCTCGATAGCGTGGCACTGTCTAGTTAAGCCAGTTTGAGAAGCGAGCAGGATCGCTTCGCGACTGCACCGGTGGTCGGCTACGCTGCCGCGATCGCCGGCATCACCGCCGCCTGCGCCATTCTCTGGCACCCCTCTGGCCGTCTATTGGGAAACGCGGGCGCGATTCTCTTCTTTCTGAGGGATCGTTTGTCGAGAGGTCGGTAATCAACAGATTTTCGGCTCAAAAGTCCTGTTTAGCCAAGCCAGATCGGCCGCCTAACCGTTGTATTATCTACATTGTGGTACGTGACATGGATGTCAACGGTTACAGGGCCAGCTGTCTGCGGTCCACGGCCCGTATATGTAATCCTGTATTCGTGAACGAATCCATCAGTGCCAATATAGGCATACAGTTCCGCGTTTTCAATCGTCTCGAACTCGGTGATTGAAGCAATATTCTTTTGATGGAAGTCAGTCGACTGCACTAAGAATACGTCCTGACTCTCTCGTTCAACCTGACTGTTAACCGTGGTTTGGAATGAATCAAAAACTAGGTACAGGCGATCTCGCTTCGAAGAAACTCCACCATAGTCCGGAGCGGTTCCAGTGATGTTCTCGATGGTTGTCTCTTCTGTTGTCGTCCGGGCGACCCACGTTTGAGTGCCATTCGAATAACTCTCGGTTCGAAGCGATTGGTTAGCTGCTGGCCGTGTTTGAGTGATAACTGAATAGAAGACCGAGTGATTTGACGCGACTTTCGTAGTCGTGTTTGTGGCACCCACACGAGTTCCGTTTTCGTCAGACCGAATCTCTGTCCGGTTAAATGTATATGACGAGTTGTCAAGTATATCCGCGTGGGCCCTTGCTAGCTCATCGGGATCTTCTACCCCCGCACTATCTAACCCGGGCGCAGCCGTCGATTGTCCGTTTGGCGACTCAAACACTGTACATCCAGATAGCGCTAAACAGACACACAGGATGAGGATCACTTGATGGGATTCCATAGATGGGTCAGGTGAACCGATTGGCACGTTATCTTCTAAATAAATAATATTTGGTCAAATAATTCAGTCATCAGGGCACTGGCAAATTGCGCTGCAGGTACAAGAGCCAGTTGAGCAGTTATCTGTATGCCCCAAATCGTAGCAGGTATAGCTACCATCTCCATCTGGACAACATTCGTACTCGTGGAGCTTACAGCTGTAAGAACCATCAACCGGGTGACAACAAGCCCCAATGACACAACCGCTCGAAGCTGTCACTTCGGAATCATCACCACCGTAACTAGTGGCGCTTCCTTCAGGTTCAAACACTTTCCGTTCTCCTGAATCGTCCTTCGGATTGTAAACGGCGTATCGCCGGTTCGAATCGGGGAGGAGGATAATATTCAGGGTGGCGTCTGGCAAATCTTTTTTGATTTGAATAAGCTCTCTTCTCCCTCTTTCGCCATCTAATAGGACAGCACAAAGCCCATAATCACAGTCATTTTCAAACAGCGAATATACAGACTCGGCTTTAATGCCAATGTCCTGAAATTCTGGACCGGAAATGACCTCGTAACTGTGGAGGAGTTCAAGAAGATCTCCAGCTTCTTTATCCACGTATTTAATCACATCATCTACTGTGGAATATTGCTCGCTCTCTTCTGCTATTAATTGCTCTTCGTCGTCTTTTGATAACGCGGCTCCAGTTTGGGTTAGAGCCAACCCGCTTGCTGTTCCTGCTCCTAATGTTCTGAGCAGTTGTCGACGCTGTACATCAGCCGTGTCGTCGCTGGCACTATCTTGTGCCATGCAAAACAAATGGGGGCCAGAAGGGATTAATAATATCTTCTAGGTAGTTTAAAAATATAGTTTCAGAAGTTGATTTTTGATTTTCATAACAAATAAATGAAATGTATAAGAAATTCGAGGGTTAACTCCGAGGCTGATACATACCAAGTCTTCAAATCCAATCCTGAGGTACTGATACGGCAAGAAATCGGCTATAGTAGCGTAGCCAACACCAATACCCATCCCCACGCAACGGTGCTCGTCAAAATCACTAATATACGGACATATAATGGAAATTTATCATCAATAGTGTCTGAAGGACCATTTTCAGCGAAGCGAGACCCAGAACGGAATAGCAATTCGTTTAGTGGGCTCGCTGCTCTCATTTTCCGGCCCCACCCGGCCACTATCGCCCAGAGCACTGACATCACGATTGTAAGACCAAAAATGATATTTCCGAACACGACCCCGGACACTTCACTCACTACATAGACCCCGGTGAGGCAGATTGCGGGGACAATCAAGCCAAACACCGGTATCCCGAAACGGACATCCCCTATGGATTTGACCGCCATTGAATCACCTTCATAAAGAATTTACAGCGCAACAATAAAAAACCACCACTTGACAACCCGTGTTAAATCACAGTGAGTGGTGATTCGGTTTCTTTACCCAGAACTTCACCTGAAACTGAGTAGGACGATTCAATATGTACAGACCGCAGCCATTACGATAACTACAATTAAGATTCGATATAATCAGCGAACTAATGATTACTTTTTTATATTTAATTTTGGTATGAAAAGACATGGGTAAACAAACTCCCCGCGATCTTAACAGATTGAACGAACACAAACTGACCCGCCGCCGGGTAATGAAGGCCGCAGCTGCCGCCGGGATGTCATCCGCAGCAGTGTTGACGATGACGCCCGATGATGTGAAAGCCGCTGATTCCGATCAAGTAACGATCCCGTTCGACACAGAGGGCGAAGAGAAGAAACAGATTGCAGCTGATGTCCTTGACTGGTACTACCGTGCCCGTGATGCAACGGATAAAATCAAAGAAGCCCACTTCGGCAAAGATGGAGTCCATCGGGTCGCCACTCGCGGCGGAGGTCAACTGACAATGCTCATGTACACGTGATTCTAAACAACGAGAAAGGAGAGGCCGACGAACGACGGGGCGAACTCCCTGAAGAAAGAAACGGAGTTCGAGTTGAGGTCGATACTACGGATACCGTAGAAACAAACGACCATTGTAACCCAAAGTGCTGGACCGACAAAGACAATTTCCCTGGTGGGCAAATAATAAGAACAATACAAGAAAATGGCGAAGGGACAATTTCGCCGCAACACTACCAAGGCGATCTTGAATGGTTCGGATGGACAACTGCCGCACACATCCTTCAGGATTGCTACACCGGCCAAAGCATGGAACACACAGCCTGTAGCACTCCCAAGGGTGTCGGTGAGGTGACAAAGATAGACAAGAAACGGGACATCGCCTGGATAACGCCCAATCAAGACGTGAGCCAAAGTCCGATGAACTACCATCCCGAACACACAGAGAGCGTAGAAATCCTCGGTACCATCACCGAAGAGGGTTTTGTCACTATCAACCAAGAAAACCAGCCACTGTTCATCTACGGAATATCAAGCTGTAAATCCTCGATGAACCTCCAAGAGTGGAACGGAACCCACCAGAAAGGCGACTACTGTGTCTCCGAAAGAGTTGACCAGATGTATAGCGGACACGAAGTAGTTGGCGGAACCGAGAAAGGCGACAGTGGCGCCCTCTACACAGTTGAAGACCCAGGCGTAGACGGGAATTTCTACGCAATGGGAAGCCACAGCGGGGCCGATGTTTTTGGATTTAATACATACAATTACGGGGCGCAGGGCTTCTCCATCGAGAACATCTATGACCGCCGGTGGGACAACTAATCTTAGGGAGTGGAACTATCAACCAACACAATTGTCAAGAAAAAGATTATGAAAGGTATGAAAACCGTCTTACCAGATAAAGTATCAGGTCAGGTGTCACTAGATGGAGTGGTCTATGTTCTGGCCGCTGTAACAACCGCGATCGGGATGTGGCTCGCACTCCACAAGTTCCTCCCGAAACCACCAGCAACAGAGGCTATTATGTGGGTAGGCGGCACTATTATCGCGCCATCGACAGCCATCCTAATCGGGTATAGGAACGGGCCGTTCAGTGCAGGTGCTCTCCTCGGCGGCCTCCCAGTTATCGGCATAATGTTTGGTGGGTTCTTTCGAGGCTTTACGATCCGGGGCATTGAGAGCGCTATCGCCGCCGCATTCGTCCCTGCCAGCATTAGCCTCCCCGTCAGCGGTGGGCTCTATGTTCTCGGTATCGCCCTCCGACGCGACGGCACCTTCACCCGGCGCAGACGAGACCTCGCGATACGTATGGCCGTCGCCATCAGCATCGGAATCACTCTCGGATTGATGGCTCAACTAGGTATCGTAGAGGTACTTGGCGACCAGTGATCGTGCCACAACAGTGCGAACCAAGTGACTCAAATTCTATTACATGATTGACCGGGTTGACGGAAGAGAATATCCCGAAGCTGGGCGTGCGTTCTCTCTAGAAACCGTCTTCGAAAGAGACACGCTTGTTAAGACGATCGAGGCTTGTCTTAGCCCCCTCTGACTTATCTGGTTTGACAGGGATTCACGAAAACGGTGGCACCCTGCGATGCTGCTGTACACACGGAAGATCCCCACTCGTTGACTACCTCGAGTACCCAACGTACCCAACAGTATAATTTGACCTGCTAAACACTCATTACACAGACGTACTCAACGCGAGTTTCATTCCATTGGGATAAAGAAACCGTAATACCAACTACTGATATGCCGTCTTCAGATTGTTTTATCGACATCAGTCAGTTTCTCGTCGGCCCGGTCAAGAAACGCCGTATATTTCGACTCAATCCGATCCTGAAGCGCCGCTCGCTCCGCAACCAACTCGTCAAGATCCCGACGCCCCAACCACTCCCCAAGCCACTCATACTCGTCTGTCAGTTTGTACACCTTCCGCTTCTCTCTACGTTCCTCTCGCTCGATGTACTGAATTTCCTCTTCCAGCATTCCCAGTTTGACACCCTCCTCCAACCGTGAGGTAAGCGTCGCCGAACTCACATCAACCAGCTCTTTCAAATCACTGAATCGTTTCGGAGCCTCACGCAGCTCGAGTAACAGTTCCATCACTCCCTTCTTTCTGAGATATTTCGTCCGAGCAACATTCTCTGAAGACCCCTCCGTGCCAGATCCAGTGCTTTCAATCATTACTTCAACTTGAACTTGAGTTCACCATAACATTAAAACTCCCGCACCCAATACTTGAACTCAACTTTAGATTAAAGCCAACTCTAACATATCTCTCTCCGACTCACGACCCTTCCTAAACCCATCCACTCTCCCATGATCTGTCGTCACCCACGCCGAGCCCTCCAGCGAACCGTTGAGGCACCGCCCACGCCATGAGTGCTACCCCACCTAGCATCGCTTCGTCTATCGTCACTCACGCCAGCGCAGTCTGTAAACACGAAGACCACCTCTGGGATGTGATTAAACAACTCTCGATACCCACTGAGGAGGTCCACGACCAGCGCCAATCACACAAAACCACATACGAAACCGACTCTGTTCTTCGGGCATTTCTCTACCAGAACATACGAGGATTCAGCCAGGCCGAATTCGCCTCGCGACTCTCTCAGAGACCCATCTTGCTCAACTGCTTCGGCTTCGAATCCGCTCCAACCCAACAAACCCTCTCACATAGCTGGAATCAGCTTGACCAACAGGGCAAAGCAGTCATCGAAGCCGCTGCGACTGGAATTGCTAAAGAAGCTGCCGAGCACGGCATCATCTCGGAGGCACTCACCGTCGACACGCCAGACGACGGCGGGCCGCAACCGGACAAAGAACGCGATTATCGACGAACAAAGACGACCAAAACAATCCAGCTCGCCAGAAAACATGCGCTAACAGAATTCGACACAGGACGCGCCCCCCATCGCACGTACTCGGATGCGGACATCTGGGATATGTTCGCTCGGCTCTGTGATCGAAACGGAAGTGCCCACGCCGAAAGCGAGTATGGCTGGCTCACTGCAGATGACCTAACCTGTCATGGCTCGACCTTCCTCAGAGCAATTAAAAAAGCCGGCACACCCAAAGACAGCGAAACGCAACTCACGCTGGCTGACTTCGAACACGACGACCCGCTGCCGCGAATCAATCGAATTCGAGACTCCCTCATGGAGTCGTTCGATGCAGCAACCCACAACATCATCAACTCAATTCGTGGTGATGACCCCTTCGACGACCGCAACACTGTCGCCGCAATCGACATTACACACGAACAATTCCACGCCTCACCATGGACGGACAAAGCCGCTGGGTCCGTGAAGGCAGACTTCCCAGCGATGGTGAGTGGATATAAGAAAGGCGGTGAGTACAAGCGAGGATACAAATATGCCACAATCACACTCGTTGGCGACCACGTGCCGATTATTCTTGGTATCGAGCCAGTCAAAGAGAACTCGAAATGGGAGCCTGCTGACTCATCGTCGTTCTCGAAAGCTGATCTCGTCGACCGACTCTTGGAGAAAGCCCAACGGTTTGTCGATCTCGATGAAGTGCTCTTCGACCGCGGCTTCTATAGTCACGACGTCTACGCAACGGTCCACGATCGGGGGCTAATCTACACCTCGCCGGTTCCAACGTACGAGGATGATTACGAAGTGATCGCGGATATAGAGGCTCATGAGACGGCTGATGCAGCGGTTAATCACGATGTGCCGTTCGGGCACGGTGGCGAGATTCATCACCACGCAGAGATGCTGTATGTCCCGAGTCAGAGCGATGATGCTGACGGGGCGTACGCGGTGTTCGTAACGAATCGTGACCGCGTGGAGCCCAACGAAATTCAGCGTGTGTGTAACGGCTACCGTCGACGATGGGATATAGAGAATCAGTACAAATCGATCAAGGAGTTCCTCCCGAAGACCTCCTCGAAGGACTACCGAGTCCGGCTCTGTAATTTCGCGTTTGCGTCATTGATTTACAATCTCTGGCGGTTAACGGATTACTTGGTGAAAGTGGGCCTGGACAAAGACATTCGGTCATCACCGGTCGTGACGGCGAAGACATTTGTCCGAGCACTTGGGGAACACCTCCGCAAGTTCGGATAGCTGTCCGTTCTCGTATTAGGGCCGCACCTCCGGAGTGGCAACGCTTATTTGATTGTCGTTTAGTTTACTAGTTACTGACAGTTATCGTACTATTCTGGTGAGCGAATTCTCAACGAGCACATATTCGAACAGATCTGGCGCGAATCGAGCTGTCGTCGCTCCTGTCTCATTTGTTGGCTTATAACTCCTCTAAGAATGTGGTCGACGGACACGTCACTCACCGGTTCGACAGTCGATGTGGACCTCTCATGAGCAACGACCGACGGCGCAGCCGCTGTGGCGGGGCTATGACGACAAAAAGACCGTTCAGGCCGGTTCTTCGAGTCCGGCGCGCTCGCGGATGATGTCCTCCAGTTCCTCGGGGTCGTCGATGCGCTCGATTTCCTCGCGTTCGATGAGCGCGGTTCCCTCGACGGACTCCTGTCGGGCACGGTCGACGACGTACACCGACCGGGTTCGGGTGACTTCCCCGACCGACGACATGATTCGGGCGCGCTTCTCGGCGGTGCGGTTGAAATCCGAGTGACCGGTGAGCATCTTTCGCTCGCGGGCCTCGTCCTCGCTGACGGCTTTGAACGGCGCCCGCATCGTCGGGTGGACATCGAACCCGACGCGGGTAAGGACGGTGATGAGGTGTGCGTCGTCGGGGTCGGCCTCGGGTTCGCCGGGGTCGTCCATCTCGTCGCGGACCTCCTCGGCGCCTTCGAGTACCTCGACGGGGTTGGCAAGCGGGCGGTCGAATATCTCCTCCAGTTCCGCCGCGACTTCGACGCTCGCGCTCATGCCGTCCTCGTACTTCGAGACGGTTCGGCGGGAGACGCCGAGTTCGTTCGCGAGTTTGCCGAGCGACATCTCCTCCTCGGAGCGGACCTCCGAGAGCAACTCGCCGTCGATGTTGACGTACAGGCCGCCGGGTGCGGCGTAGATGAGCGGTGGCACCTCCTCGATGAACAAATCCATCGCGGTGTCCGGCGAGAACACCGGGACGCCGTGGCGGAAGTAGATGACGCCAGGTTTGAGCTCCTCGTTTCGGGTTCGCAACCCGATGACCAGCGGTGTCGCGTCGAGGTACTCGCCGAGGCGGCGCATCTCAGCGCCGGTGTAGCCGTCGAAGGCGTCGATGTTGGCGAGCAGTTTCAACAGCAATACGTCGTCGCCGCGCCGTGCGGCGATATCGAAGCTTTTGGGACGGATTGCACACCGGTCGCTCACCGTGAAGCCTGCGTCCTCGAGCATCGCGGTGATGTTACCAACCAGTGCGGACCGTGACATAGTGGTACATAAGCCATTCGCCAGTTAAATCGTTTTCCCCAGCGATACCGCCGCTATCTGGCGGTTGGGACAGCCAGTAACACGGCGTCGGAACGCCGACCGAAACCCCGTTAGGCGGTGGTGTCCTACCCCGGGGCGTGACAGTCATCGGGTTGGACGACACCGACTCCCGCGAGCGCGGGATGTGTACGACCTACGCCGCCGACACGGTCGCTCGGCGACTGACCGACGCCGGGGCGGCGGTCGAGCGAGTCTTACTCGTTCGGTGTAACCCGGCGGTCGAACACAAAACGCGCGGGAACGCGGCGCTCGCCGTCCACACCGATGCGTCGGTCGACACCGCCCTCGAGGTGGCGGCAAGCGTCGTCGACGGCGCGGCCGAAACCGGCGACGACCGAACCAACCCCGGCGTCGTCGTTGCGGCGGGGGCGCCCGAAGCAGTTCCCGAATCGGTCGCGGCCTTCGCTCGGGCGGCCGTTCGGGACCACCACGACCGCGCGGACGCAGTAAACCTCGCCGAGGAGGCGGGTTTCCGGGTTCGTCGCTGGAAGAACGGCCGCGGCGTCATCGGCGCGCTTGCGGCCGTCGGCGCGTGGCGTGCCTTCGAGGAGTGGACCTACGAACACATCACCTACCGCGAGCGCCGGCGGTGGGGGACCGACCGCGATGTCGACGCCGAGTCCGTCTTCGAGGCCGCAGACGAGTACTACCCAACGGTGTGGGACACTGTCGACCGGGAAAGCGGCGAGGTCGTCTGTGTCCCCCGGACGCCGGGGCCGGTTCTGTACGGCATCCGAGGTGACGATGCGGCGGCCTGCCGTGCGGTCGCCGACCGAATCCGGAGTGAATCGGTCGACCGCGAACGGACGTTCGTGACGAATCAGGGGACCGACGGCCACCTCCGAGAGGGGGCCGTTTCGACTGCACGCGAGGGTCGTTCCTATCGACTCGACGCGACGGTCCGGACAGCTCCCGAGACGCGGCGGGGCGGCCACGTCTTCTTCCGGGTCGGCGACGGCGAGGCGGAACTCCGCTGTGCGGCCTTCGAACCGACCAAGCGGTTCCGCGACCACGTGCGGGCGCTCCGTCCCGGCGACGAGCTCACCGTCTGTGGGGAACTGAAAGACGGGACCCTGAAACTGGAGAAGTTCGCGGTTCGGGACCTCGACCGCACGGAACTCGTGACGCCGACGTGTTCGTCGTGTGACCGGTCGATGGAGTCCGCGGGCCGGGGACAAGGGTATCGGTGTCGGGACTGCGGGACGGTCGCCGATGGGAAGGTCGAGCGCCAACTCGACCGCGAACTATCTGTCGGGTGGTACGAGGTCCCGCCGCGAGCACGACGACACATCGCCAAACCTCTCGTTCGAGGTGGGTTTGACGCGCCGACGCATCCGGAATCGTAGTGTGTCTCGTGTGAACGTTCCTCACTATTTATTAGCACACGCCGACATGTCCCGGCATGGCGAGTCGTTCAGCGGGCCGGCGTCGAACCGTTTGTGAAACGTGTGAGTTGCCGTTCTACGCTGATTCGGGGGCCTGTCCGTACTGCGGCACCGAAGAGTCGGCCGCCGATACCGACGCCGACGCTGGTGGCTTCGTCTTCGAGGTTTCGGAGACAACCCAACGAACGCGGACGACCTGTCCGGCGTGTGGACTCCCCCACTACGACGATGTCGAGGCGTGTCCCTACTGCGAACGCGCTGGCGGGACTTCCGTCGAGGCCGATAGTCCCGACGGACCGACCGAATCGGAACCGAGCGCCGACGAACCGAGCGGCCTGTTCGGCCGCATCAAGCGCGCGCTCGGGTTCTAACTACCCCTTCAGGCCGCTGCCCGAGAGTGGAACGACCACGTCGTCGTCCGACTCGATGACGCCCCGATTTCGGTACACCTCCACTGCGGCAGGTGCGACCGCACACGTCGGTTCTGTGTAGAATCCGGCCGAGTGGAGGCGCTTCAGTTCCGAGGCGACGGCCTCCTTCGACAGCGCAATCGCGTCGCCGTCGGTCGCCTCGATTGCGTTGAGGATGGACGCTTTCTGTACGGGCTGTCGAATCTGGATGCCGTCGGCGACGGTGTTGTCCCCGACCACAGCGCTTTCTCCGTGGAGTTCGGCGGCGATGGGAGCGTATCCGGCGGCTTGTGCGCCGAGGAGTTTCGGCACCCGGTCGGTCCACCCGGCCTCTCTGAGCGCCCGGAAGCCGCGGTAGGCGCCGAGGAACATCGTGCCGTGACCGAGCGGCATCACGACGGCGTCGGGAACCGACCAATCGCGATGGTGGGCGATTTCGTAGGCCATCGTCGCCGTGCCGGCGAAGAAGGCCGGGTTCCACGCGTGGCTGGCGTACCACGCCTCGCCGTCGGTGACGGCGTCGATGCAGGCGTCGGTCACGTCCTCGCGGCTCCCCTCGACGCGAACCACGTCGGCGCCGGCGCGGCGAATCGCTTTCACCTTCGACTCCTTGACGCCCGCGGGCACGTAGATTTCGGCGTCGATGCCGGCGCGGGCGGCGTAGGTGGCGATGGCCGCACCGGCGTTGCCCGAGGAGTCCTCGACGATGCGGTCGGCGCCGACCTCCTTTGCGCGCGTGAGCGTCGCCGTCGCCCCGCGGTCCTTGAACGATCCGGTGGGGAAGACGTACTCCAGTTTGAACGTCGCGTCCCACTCCGGGGCGTCGACCATCGGGGTGTACCCCTCACCCAACGTCACGCGGTCGGTCGGGTCGGCGCCCACCGGCAGGAAGTGCTTGAAGGCCCACAGCCCATCCCGTGGGTCGATGGCGGCGTCTTCGGGCGTTCCGGTCGGCGGCAGCGGCTGGTCGGTGAACTCCAGCGGCGCCCCACACCGACAGCGCCAGCGGTCGGCGTAGTTCTCGCCACACGCTGGACAGCGAAGGTTCATATCGGACGGTCGGCCGCGGTCGCCGTGTCGGTTTCGGTGGGAGTGGGCAGAAGAGCAGCGCAAACGGCGTCCCACCCGGACTCAGAACTGGTCGATGTCGGTACCGACCGAGCAGACGTACTCGCCGGTGGCGACCTGCGGGAGTCGCCGTCGCCGCCAGAAGATACCCTCCGAATCGGCGGTCACCTCGGCTTTGACGGCTCCGAAGGGGTCGGTAACCTCGAACAGCGTGTCGCCGCGGGAGACCTCGTCGCCGAGGTCGACGGCGAACTTCGTGAGGCCGCCGGCGGGGGAGCCGTACTGTTCGAAGCCGGTGGCCCGCGTCTGCGGCCGTGATTCGACACTTCCATCGAGGAAGCCGTAGTGATGCAGGACGTTGAAGACGCCCTTGACGCCCTTCCGGATGGATTCGTCGTCCCAGCCGACCGCGCCGCCGAGTTCGGGGTCTATCGTGGGAATCCCTTCGTCGGGGGCCGCACGCGCCAGCTGTCCGTCGGGACCCTTCTGGTCTAAGATGTAGCCACAGTCGAACACCTTCGCGAGTTCGAGACAGTCCCGGTGCAGGCGGTGACGGGAGCCACAGCGGACGCGCGTCTCGTTGAGCATCCGGGAGGTCGACCCCTGATGGAGGTCGAGGATGAGGTCGGCGTCGCTCGCGGCCTCGAAGGTCGCTGCGGCGATTCGCTCCGAGGAGGTGCCGGTGGCGTCGCCGGGGTAGGTGCGGTTGAGTTTCGTGTCGTCGATGGGATTGCGGTGTTCGGCGACTTGAAATCCGTAGTGGTTGACGATGCCGACGATACGTATCTCGCCGGCGATGTCGGCCGGGTCGAGTTGTGGAACGAGTCGCTGCAGGACGCCAAGCCCGTTGAGTTCGTCGCCGTCGGAGACGGCCTGCACGTAGAGCGTCTTCCCGTCGCGAGCGCCGTTTACGACCGCGACCGGGAGGCCCACCTCGGAGCCGTCACGCGCCTCGCCGACCGACAGCCGCCCCGTATCCATCTCTCCGGGAGCGGCGTTCGCCGTACCGAGGGTAGTCATTATTATCACTCCTCTCCCGTTCGTTCTTAGGCTTACTGATACCCGCCGGGTTTTCCGTCTATCCGAAAAGTCGCCACGCCGAACCTGTACGGCTTATGTGGCTCCCCACGCTAGTTCGGGTGTGTCCGCCGACTCCGCCGACCGACCCGACCGTCCCGGCGTCGCCGCCCTCGTCGCCGAACTGGAGGTCCGTCGTCACGTCCGCACCGCCGCCGTCGCCGGCATCGGCTTTGCAGCCCTCGTGTTTTTGCTGTTCGCCTACCTCCCCGGCACCGACGAGTCGCTGCTGTACTGGGCGTCGCTTTCGTTCGTGCTCGCCTTCGCGGTCGTCTGTCTCGTCGCCGTCGTCCTCGTCGGCCGGGCGGCCTACCGGCGGACGCTCTCGGTCAACGGCATCGAACCGGGCGGCCGCTCGCCGACGACGGTTGCGGCCCTCCTCGGGTTGCTCGGGTGGGTCGTCGTCCCCGTCGTCGCGACGCTGGCCGTCAACGTTCCGAGCGACGCCTTCCGACTCACCGTCGCGTTGCTGACCGGCGGGTTCGTCGTCCTGTTCGTCGGCGGTCTCGGAATAAAACTCGTCGCGGCGCTGTCGCTGGACCACGCGTGGCGGCCGCTCGATGCGGCCATCGGTGCGGCCGCCTACACCGCCGTCGTCGCCCTCCCGGCGGTCGGCTGTCCCGCCGGCGGGGCGTGTCTCGGCACGCCCGACCGACTCGTCGCGGCGACCGTCGCTCTCGATTCGAGTCTCGTCGCGCCGGCGTACGCGGGCGTGGTCGTGGTCGGTGGGCTACTGGTCGGCGTCGCCCTCGGGATTCGAGGCGCCGCGCCGTCACACGGCTTCTTCGCCGGCGTCGCCGCAGCGATGAGTACGCTCGTCGTCGTCGCTGCGGCGACCGGCCAGCCATCGGCGGTGCGTTCGACTGCGCTGTACCTGCCCGTCATACTCGGAGCGGTCGGCGCAGTCGGCGGTGCCGTCGCCACCGTCGGGCGTAGAAAGATGGCCGAAGAAAGCGGCGGGTTTCCGGACGAATAAGCACTCACACGCCTGCCGTGAACGGTAACCCTTTTCTCCCGGGCATGGAAACCGGTAGCGTATGACCGAGGAGCTCAAGAAAGGGCTGGAGGGTGTCCTGGTCGCCGAATCGTCGTTGAGTTACATCGACGGCGACGAGGGCAAACTCGTCTATCGTGGCTACACAATCGACGACCTCGCCGAGAATGCGAGCTTCGAGGAGGTCGTCTACATGCTGTGGCACGGCGAACTGCCGAACCGCGATGAACTCTCGGAGTTCAAGGCGGCGATGGCCGAGGAGCGCCACATCGACGACGGCGTCCAGCGGCTCGTTCGCGACCTCGCCGAAGCCGACGAGGAACCGATGGCCGCACTCCGCACTATCGTCTCGGAGCTGTCGGCGTACGACCCCGACGCCGACGCCGACCCGACCGACGAGGCCGCGAACCTCCGGAAGGGCCGCCGCATCACCGCCAAGATTCCGACCGCGCTGGCGGCGTTCGCCCGCATCCGTGACGGCGACGACCCCGTCGACCCACGGGAAGACCTAGACCACGCGGCGAACTTCCTCTACATGCTCAACGGGGAGGAACCCGACGACGTGCTCGCCGACACCTTCGATATGGCGCTGGTGCTGCACGCCGACCACGGCCTGAACGCCTCGACGTTCTCGGCGACGGTGACGGCGTCGACGCTCGCCGACCTCCACTCGGCAATTACCTCCGCGGTCGGCACCCTCTCGGGGAGCCTCCACGGTGGCGCCAATCAGGACGTCATGGAGATGCTCAAGGAGGTCGACGCCTCCGGCAAGGACCCCCTCCAGTGGGTCCAAGACGCAATCGAGGAGGGTCGACGCGTTCCCGGGTTCGGCCACCGCGTCTACAACGTCAAGGACCCCCGTGCGAAGATTCTCTCGAAGAAGTCCAAGGCGCTCGGCGAGGCCGGCGACATGAAGTGGTACGACTACTCCGTCGCCGTCGAGGACTTCCTCACCGACGAGAAGGGGCTGGCCCCGAACGTCGACTTCTACTCCGCCTCGACGTACTACCAGATGGGTATCCCGGTCGACATCTACACGCCAATCTTCGCGATGAGCCGCGTCGGCGGCTGGATTGCCCACGTCCTCGAACAGTACGAGGACAACCGCCTCATCCGACCGCGCGCCCGCTACGTCGGCCCCGACGACCGCTCGGTGCCGTCGCTCGAGGAGCGATAGCGGCCGAACCAACTCCCGTTTTCACGCCCTTTCAGCCTCGCGCCCGCGTCTCCGATTCCTGGTTTGGCCGACACTCACAGCACGCCGAGTCGAACCCCGAGAAACAGGAACAGCCCGGCAAGCCACGACTGGAACAACAGCGTCCCGAGTGCCGACAGCGCGATGAACCGCCGGTCACCCATATCCGCGACGCCGGCCGGCACCGTCAACATCCCCCGCGTGAACAACAGCGCGTTGGAAATCGGGACCGCCAGCGGCCCCCAGCGGTCGAACCAGCCGTCGAAGCGGGCCAGCGACGACTCGCTGATACGGAACCACGACTGTTCGAGCAGGTACTCCCGGCCGGCGCGTTTGGCGACGGTGAACAGGACGAACTGACCGATGGTCGCGCCGACGACGGCGACGCCGATGACCGTCGCGATGCCGAGGTAGTCGTCGGCACCGGCCGTCAGAAGCGCGATACCGGCGGGGACAAGTGCCTCGCTCGGCGCGAAGTACAGAAGCATCGCACCCTCCAACACGAGAATGAAAAACAGCGCCGCCAGGCCGTAGTTTTCGAGCAGTCGGGCGGCGACTTCCGGGTCCGCGAAGACGAGGAGATACACCCCGGCGGCCGCACAGACGAGTGTCAATCCGCCGGCGAGGTGGACTGCGTAGCGTTCGAGAAAGCTTCGAACGCGGTCGACAGCGGTTGGTCTGCCGAGCGACATGTTCCTTCGTCGGTACAGGCGATATATAGGCGTTGTGTCGTCGCTTCGGGAGCGACGGGCCTTTGATGGCCCGGTTCGGAACGTCGGGTATGAACCTCACGGACCGGCCGAGACGGCTCCGAACCGACGGCATCCGCCCGCTCGTCGGCGAGACGGACGTACGGCCGACGGACCTCATCGCCCCGGTGTTCGTCGACGCGACGACCGACGAGCGCGTCGAAATCGAGTCGATGCCCGGCCACGAACGGGTGCCCGTCTCCGAGAGCGTCGCTCGCGTCCGGGAGATACAGGAGACGGGCGTCGATGCGGTGATGGTGTTCGGCATCCCAGAATCGAAGGACAGCGAGGGCTCGCGAGCGTGGGCCGACGACGGCGTCGTCCAGCGAGCAGTCGAACGAATCACAGACCGGACGGACTGCTACGTCATCACCGACGTGTGTCTGTGTGAGTACACCGACCACGGCCACTGCGGCATCCTCGAAGACGGGGCGGCCGAGGAGCCGTGTTTGACGGTCGAAAACGACGAGACCCTGGAGTTACTCCAACGCATCGCCGTCTCGCATGCGGACGTGGGCGCGGATATGGTCGCGCCATCGGGGATGATAGACGGGATGGTCGGTGCCATTCGTGAGGCCCTCGACGTGGCGGGCCACGAGAACCTGCCGGTGATGAGCTACGCCGCGAAGTACGAGTCGGCGTTCTACGGGCCGTTCCGGGACGCCGCCGACGGCGCCCCTGCCTTCGGCGACCGAAGACACTACCAGATGGACCCGGCGAACGCCCGCGAGGCGATGCGGGAGGTCCGACTCGACGTCGAACAGGGCGCCGACGTGTTGATGGTCAAGCCGGCGCTGCCGTATCTCGACATCGTCGCCGACATCCGCCGGGAGTTCGACCACCCGGTGGCGGCGTACAACGTCTCCGGGGAGTACGCGATGTTGCACGCCGCAAGCGAGAAGGGGTGGCTCTCTCTGGAGGAAGTCGCCTACGAATCACTGCTGTCGATAAAGCGGGCCGGAGCGGACCTCATCCTGACGTACTTCGCCGAGGATATCGCCGAGCGCCTCTGAAACGCCCCGAGGCCTTTTGTTGTCCGACTACTGTACGGCCCATGGACGCACGTGAGGAGTCGTCCGAGTCGTCGGACGGTCGGTCGCTGGGGTGGGGATGGGCCGGGAGTCTCCTCGTGGTCGCTCTCGCTGCGGTCGTTCTCGTTGCGGCTGCGCTCCGAACGCCGGGCGGTCCCGCTTGTGAGGCGTACACCGCTTCGGGGCGGGCGCTGCTGTGTCCGTGGTATCGGGCGTACCTTCGGGAGGCGGCGCTGCTCTTTGCGGCCGTCGGGGTGGCAGCTATTCCGCTGGGATTAGCCGTCGGCTTCACCCGGGTGCTACTGGGCTCCTCGTAACGCCCGTTCGGCCGGCGCGCGCTCCCGCGAGAAGAGTGAAATACGGCCAATTGGCAAGTGTTGCGATTGACGTTCGTCCAGAAAACGAGAATATTCCTCCCTGAACTCTTGACGCGAGACGACCTTATACAGATATTATCCTACCCCATTGCTGACGACCGTCCACTAAGGTCATACAGAAATTTTCAATTTCAACTGCAGGATTTATGTAGGGCTGTTCCATGAGGTTCTCCCGTGAGTTGGAAGACAAACATGGTGCAAATCAGAGAAAACATGGACGAACTTTCACAGAACTACGGAAGTAGTACGGAGGTCAAAGCATGCTAGACGGATTCGCGATGCAGCTTGACCCGGCTGGCGTCGCTGGTGCGCTCAACTACACCTGGATACTGGTGGTGACGTTCCTCATCTTCTTCATGCACGCGGGCTTCGCGATGCTGGAGGCCGGACAGGTACGTTCGAAGAACGTCGCCAACCAGCTGACGAAGAACATGCTCACCTGGAGTGTCGGCGTCGTCGTGTTCTTCCTCGTCGGTGCGGGCGTGAGTAGTCTCGTCGGTGGCGGCGGGTTCAGCTGGGTCGCCGGCAACGACCCCGCCTCGTGGGCCGACGGCTGGCTCTACGGTGCGGTGTTCGCGATGACCGCGGCGACCATCGTCTCCGGGGCCGTCGCTGGCCGCGCGAAACTCCGTGCGTACGTCGGCTACACGATTCTGCTGGCGGCGGTCATCTACCCCGTCGTCACCGGTATCACCTGGAGCGGTGCCTACGTTAGCCAGTACCTCGGTACCGGCTTCCAGGACTTCGCCGGTGGGATGATTGTCCACGGCATGGGCGGCATCGCCGGGCTCACGGCTGCCTGGGTGCTCGGCCCGCGCATGGACCGCTACAACGAGGACGGTAGCGTCAACGTCATCCCGGGTCACTCGATGACCTTCGCGGTGCTCGGGACGCTGCTCCTGTGTTTCGGCTGGTACGGCTTCAACGTCGGCACGGCGTCCATCTTCGTCGAAAACGCCGCCGGTGAGATGGTGTTCAACGGCGACGTGCTCGGTCGCGTCGCGCTGACGACGACGCTCGCGATGGCGATGGGTGCGGTCGGTGCGGGTTCGGTCTCGGTGCTGAAGACCGGGAAAGTCGACACGCTGTACGTCGCAAACGGCCTGCTGGCCGGTCTCGTCGGCATCACCGCGATTCCGAACGTCGCCGCGTGGTGGGGCGCGCTGGTCGTCGGTCTGCTGGCCGGTGCCCAGCTCCCCATCGTCTTCGAGTTCGTCGAACGCACGCTCAAAATCGACGACGTGTGTGCGGTCTTCCCCGTCCACGGCTCCGCGGGCGTCCTCGGGACGCTGTTGTTCCCGTTCGTCGCCGCCCCGGGCGTCGTCGACAGCATCGCACAGGCGTTCCTCGCACAGCTCGTCGGCGTCGTCGCCATCACGGTGTGGACGGTCGCCGCGACCGCCATCGTCTTCGGCGCGTTCAAGGCACTCGGACAGGCCCGGGTCACTCCCGACCACGAGCGCGAAGGGCTCGACGTCGCCGAACACGGCGTCGACACCTACCCCGAGTTCGGTGGTCGTGACTCGCTGGCCACCGACGGCGGAATGGTCGAGAAGGACGGCATCGTTCGCCCCGACGGCGGCGTCGCCAACGACGGCGGCATCAGGATGGTCATGGGCTTCATCCGCCCCGACAAGCTCTCGGATGTCAAGCAGGGTCTCGCCGAAATCGGCGCGCCCTCGCTGACGGTCACGAACGTCTCCGGCCGCGGCTCCCAGCCCGCAAAGAAGGGCCAGTGGCGCGGTGAGGAGTACAGCGTCGACCTCCACCAGAAGGTGAAAATCGAGTGCGTCGTCGCGGATATCCCTGCCGAGGATGTCGCCGAGGCAATCCGTGACTCCGCGAAGACGGGCGAACCGGGCGACGGCAAGGTGTTCATCCTGCCTGTCGAGAACGCCTACCAGATTCGTACCGGTGAGGTCGGAACGAGCGCGGTCTGACGTGACCGAGTCGCTCGACAGGCAGATTGTCGCCGCCCTCTTTCGGGACGGCCGCGCCGACGTGCCGTCGGTCGCGGAAGCCACCGACGCGGTCGCGACGACGGTGCAGAAACGCCTTCGGGCGCTCGAAGACGACGGCGTCATCGCGGGCTACACCGCCCGCGTCGACTACGACCGCCTCGGCTACGAGACGGCCATCGTCCGACTGGCGGTCGACCTCGATGCGATAGACGACGTGACGGCACGGCTCCGGGAACGCCCCGAGTTCGTCACCGTCTATCAGATGAGCGGTCCCTACACAGTCTTCGCCGTCGGGAAGTTCGAAGACGACGCGGCGCTGGCCGCCCAACTGCACGACCTGCACGACGACCCCGACGTTCGGACCGTCGACACCTGCTCGGTCCGGTCGGTCGTCCGCGAGGGTGACCCGCCCGCCTTGGAGGACTGAGCGCCGTCGGGGCGACCGCGTTTCGGTTTCACGCGACGCTTTTTTCCAGCCGCTAATTCCAGTACCCCGAGTCGTTCGGGTGCGACACCGGTCTCTATCGTCGATTCGTCGATAGCGTCCCGTTCGCCGTCTGGGAACTCACAGCAAAAAAGACGTCCGACCGTCAGTCGTCGCCGTCGAACAGTTCGGGTGCGGCATCGAACGACGCTGCGGTCCCCCGCGGTTCGTGGTCGTCTCGTTCACGGCGCGCTCTCTCAGTCATCGGATGCCGCCTCCGCGGTCGGTGTCGGAGCCTCTTCCTCCTCGCCGAACGGGTACCACGACTGCTTGGCGTCGTACAGACAGGGGTCGACGTAGTCGGTCTCCTCGCCCTCACAGAACTCCACGATAGGCTCGGTTCCCATCTGGTCGACCCACTGGCGGAACGACTGGCCCTCCTCGCGGTGGGCGGCGAAGGCCTCGACGAGGTTCTTGATTGCGCCCGGCATCTCGTCGGCGGGAACGCGTTGGTTGACCCACTCGACGAAGGTCGGTTCCTCGCCGATGCCGCCGCCGACGCCGATGTCGACGGCTTCGACCATCTCGCCGTCCTTGCGGGCGCGCATGCCCTGCAGGCCGATGTCGGCGGTCATCGCCTGCCCACAGTCGGCCGTACAGCCCGAGAAGTGCATGTGGATGTGCTCGACGTCGTCGGGTAATTCGACGTTGTCACGCAGCCACCGCAGGGTTCGGGCCATCCGCGCTTTCGTCTCGGTCAGCGCAAGCGAACAGAACTCGGTTCCGGTACAGGCGATGGCGCCGCGCTGGAAGGGGTTCGGTTCGGGTGCGTGTTTGTCGAGTAGCGGCTCCTCCAACAGGGCATGGAGTTTTCCCTCGGGCACGTCGACGATGAGTGGGTTCTGTCGACGGGTGAGCCGTATCTCCCCGGAGCCGTACTCGAAGGCGAGGTCCGCCAACTCGATTGCGTCCTGTGCCGACAGCCGCCCGACGGCCACAGAGAGGCCGACGTACTTGTTGCCGTCGGCTTGCTCGCCGACGCCGACGTGGTCGGCACGACCGGCATCGGCCGGCAGGCCGGCGTTGTAGGTGTACTTCTCGCGGAAGTCATCGCCCGCGGACTCCAGCGGGCCGACGCGCTCTTCGAGTCGGTCCCGAATCCAGTCGGTGCCGTGTTCGTCGACGAAGAACCGCGCGCGGTTCTTGTTGCGGTTCTGGCGGTTGCCTTCCTCGAAGTACAACTCGACGAACGCACGGACAACCTCGTAGGCTTCCTCGTCGTCGCTGACGAAGATATCGAGAGCGCGAGCGCGCCGGGGCTGACGGCCACCCAGACCGCCACCGACGCGGACGTTGAAGCCACGTTCGCCGTCTTTCTCGGCCGGTTCCAGCCCGATGTCGTTGATGGAATCCTGGGCACACCCCTCGTGACATCCCGTCGCCGAGATGTTGAACTTCCGGGGCATGTTCGCCAGTTCGTCGTCGCCGCGCAACTCCTCCTGAAAGCGGTCGAGCAGTGGTTGGGTTTCGACGTACTCCTCGCCTTTTCCGGCCAGCGGACAGCCGGTTATGTTCCGCATCGTGTCGCCGCCGGCCGATCTAGACGTGACGCCGACGGATTCGAGTTTCTCCCAGATTTCCGGTACGTCGTCCAGTTTCAGCCAGTGCAGTTGGATGGACTGTCGGGTCGTCAAATCGATGTAGCCGTTGCCGAACTCGGGATTTTCGACCGGCCCGGTGGCGTAGTCGCGGGCGACTTCGGCGATGGCACGGAGTTGCCCGGGTTCGAGGACGCCGTTTGCGTTCGTCAGCCGCATCATGAAGTAGCTCTCCTGGCCGTCGCGTTGGTGGAACAGCCCCCAGAACTTGAACCGGGAGAACCACGCCGCCTTCTCCTCGTCGGGAATCGACTCGAAGCCAGTCGCCGCGAACTCCAGAATCTTCTCGCGAACCTCGTCGCCGTAGCAGTCGCTCTTGTACTCCTCTTTGCTGTGCATGCGTCACTCGCCTCCGTTAGACGATGACCACTCGTCTACCAATACCGAGAATTCCTGTCCGAATATGCCGTTCATTACGTCCGGCCGTACCGTCCTTTCGCCCATAACGATGAGCGTTGACGAGCGTTCAGATAACTAGGGTACAGGAACCCGTTCGTGGCGTATGACAGGGAATATGTAGAATATAATCGCTTCAAACGGCGGCTTCTGTCCGGAGTTATTGAACAGCCGTTCGTCCGCGGAGGGTGTCGTCGGCAGCAGTCACCTCGGTCGGGTCGTTGCAGTTGCGTATCGCGCGGGCGTCGGCGTCGACGGCGGTCACGTCGAGTCGACCGAGGGCGTCGACGAGACGGCGAGACCCACAGGCAAGCGTCGTCTCACAGGCCTGTCGGGCAGCGTCGACGCGGTAGGCTGCTCCCAACGGCTGGGTCGTGTCGTCGGTGTCGACGACGGCGGCCTCGGCGCCGTCCAGCGCCGCCAGCAGACGCTCGGCAGTCCGGCGGTCGAACATCGGCATGTCGCAGGCGACGGCGACGACGCGGTCGGCGGCGCTCACGCGGAGGCCGGTCAGCAGTCCCGCTAAGGGCCCGCGGTCGGGAATCGTGTCGACGGCGAACCGCAGGGACAGTCCGCTGAAGGCCTCGGCCAGCGCCGCCCGCTGGTCGTTCCGACAGTTGACGACCAGTTCCTCGCCGGGTAATCCCTCGGCCGCCCGACGGCACATCGGTTCGCCGCCGACATCGGCCAGCGCCTTGTCACCGGGCGGATACCGCCGCGAGCGGCCGCCGGCGAGCAGGAGCGTCCCGACCTCAATCATCGGCGCTCACCACCGCCCGCTCGATGGCCTCTTCTCGTGTCTCGACCGGAGTGAGACGAACCGCACACTGTTTGAAGTTCGGTTCGCCGGTCGGGTCACGTTCGCGCGTCGTGAGTTCGTTCGTCGCGGGATGGTGAATCGGGAGCCACGCCATCCCTTCGGGGACCGCCTCGTCGCGGGCGACGACTGCGGTGACGACACCGCGGGGTGATTCGATGTCGACCGCTTCGCCGTCGTCGACGGGTGCGCTCTCGGGGTGGGCCCGCACCGTCACCGTCTCGGGGTCGACCGACCGCGAGCGGATACCCGTGTTGTAGCCGTCCTGTTGGCGGGCCGTCGTCAGTGTCAGCGGGTACTCTTCGGAGACGGGTTCGGCGACGCCCTCGAACGTCGCCGTCGAGAACCGCGCCTTCCGGGAGGGTGTCGGAAACGACCACTCGCCGGCGAGGCTCCGGGCCTGGGGGTCGTAGTAGCGATACCCCCCGCGCGATGTCGCGTTCGGCGCCGGCCACCGAACCGCATGCTCGGCGTCGAGCCGTTCGTAACTGATGCCCGAGCAGTCCGCGAGCGTCCCACGCGTGAGCGCGGCGAACTCATCGAAGACGGCCGCCGGGTCGCTCGACGGGAAGAGCCCGTCTTCGAGCGCGTTGCCGATGGTCGCGATGATATCGAGGTCCGTCCGAACGCCCGATGGCGGGTCGGTAACCCGGCGGACCCGCGAGACGGTCCGCTCCATGTTCGTCGTCGTTCCCTCGCTTTCGCCCCACGTCGCGGCGGGAAACACCACGTCGGCGAGTTCGGTCGTCTCGGTGTGGAAGGCGTCCTGTACGACGAGGAACGCGTCTTCGAGGGCTTCGCGGGCGGCCGTCGCGTCGGGCATCCCGGCGGCGGGGTTCGTGGCGACGGCGTAGATGGCTTCGACGTCCTCGCCGACGGCCTCCAAGGTTCCGACGGGGCCGGGGCCGGGGTCGTCGGGCAGGCGTTCGGGTGGCACCTCCCATGCGCTCGCCACGTCCCGTCGGGCGGCAGGGTCGTCGAAGTCGCGATGGCCGGGCCAGGTCCCCTTCGAGGAACAGATGCGGGTTCCCATCGAGTTGGCCTGTCCGGTCAGCGAGAAGGGGCCCGTCCCCGGACCCATGTTGCCGGAGGCGAGACACAAATCGATGAGCGCCGCGGCCGTGTCGGTGCCCTGGACGTGTTGGTTGATGCCCATCCCCCAGTACAGAAGCGTCGGATCCGCGAGAGCCTCACAGAGGTGGTCGACGGTTTCGGGGTCGACGCCCGCCGTCTCGGCGGCGTCTTCGGCTTCGGGTAGCGTCTCGCGGAGTTTCTCGAACCCTTCGGTGTGTTCGGCGACGAACTCGCGGTCGATGTCGCCGCGGTCGAGGAGTCGCGCGAGGACGGCCCGGGCCAACGCGAGGTCCGTTCCCGGGTCGGGTGCGACGTGGGTGTCCGCGGCCTCGGCCGTCTTCGTCTCGACGGGGTCGACGACGAGTAGTTCGCCGTCGTCGTCGCCGGCCGAGGCGTGTATCCACCGGAACATGACGGGATGGGCGACGGCGGGGTTGGCGCCCCACACGAGGTGCGTGTCGGCCTCGGGGATGTCGTCGTACGTCGGCGGGGGCGCGTCGCTGCCGAAGGCGTCGTAGTAGGCGGCGACGGCGCTGGCCATACACAGCGTGGTGTTGGCGTCGTAATACCGCGTGCCGACGGCGCCGCGGGCGAACTTCCCGAGGGCGTAGGCGGCTTCGTTGGTCTGTTGGCCGCTGCCGAGGACGGCGAGGCTGTCGGGGTCGTTCTCGACGCGCTCGCGGAACCCGGTGATTGCCTCCCCCAACGCCACGTCCCACGTCGTCGGCACGAGGTCGCCGTTCCGGCGGACCAGCGGCCGGGTGAGCCACTCGCCGTCGGGGTCGGTGCTCTCGGTGATGCCGCGGCCGCAGGCCAACCCCTCGTTCGTGGGGTGGGCGGGGTCGCCGCGTGCCACGTCGACGCCGACGCCGATGTCGGCACCACGGTGGACATGGCCACAACCGACCGCACATCGCATACACGTCGTCGGAACGGGGTCGCTCACGGCAGTCCCCCGTTTCGACGCGGCTTCGTCGACGATTCGACCGAGAGAGATGAACGAACGTCTACCGCAGCGGCCGATTCGAGTCCGAACGGAGTATCCATCGTCAGTCGATTCGACGAACTATCGTGCAAAAACCGTACGCGTTGACGAACGGCCACTACAAACGATTCAAACTGACTGCGTGGCGGGTTTCTAATGGCGTATTACGTCCTTAATTACGCAACGTCGGATTGAACTGGACGGTCGTCTCACGCACTAAAAAGCGGTTTCGGCCCGGAGGGGCCGACCACGGAAACCGTCGGATGCCAGCCGTTCGGTTCGTTCCTGAGCGATGCACACCGGAGACCACGAGGGTCCCGCGGTGTCTCGACGAACGAATCGGTGTCGTAATATCGCATCGGGAGCGGCAATATCTGAATACTATGGTGGAAATATTGCTTGAATGTCCTCTTATAGACGAATATTTTAGTCGAATGTTGTCTGCCACCGAATCGCTGTCCCTGCGATACCGTTCGACTGCGGACGGTAACGCCTTTCGGGCCGGCAGTCGAATCGGCGCGCATGAACCACGAGACATCGCGGTCGCTGTACGACCGGGCGCTGTCGGTCCTGCCGGGCGGCGTCAACTCTTCGGTGCGCGCCGCGCCACAGCCGTATCCGGTGTTCGCCGACCACGGCGAGGGCGGCCACGTCGCCGACGCCGACGGCAACCGCTACATCGATTGGATTCAGGGTCTCGGACCCCTGCTTCTCGGCCACGACATGCCCGAGTCGGTTCAGGCCGCGGTCCAGTCCCGCGCCGCCGAGGCGCCGATGTACGGCATGCCGACCGAAATCGAGGTCGACCACGCCGAATTCGTCTGCCGACACGTCCCGTCGGTGGAGATGATTCGGTTCGTCAACAGCGGGACGGAGGCGACGGTGTCGGCGGTCCGACTCGCCCGCGGGGTCACCGGCCGCAACAAGGTCGTCGTCATGCAGGGTGGCTACCACGGCGCCCAGGAGTCGACGCTCGTCGAGGGCGACGCCGACCACCCGAAACCCTCCAGTTCCGGCGTCCCGCAGTCGTTCGCCCAACACACCCTCCCGATTCCGTTCAACGACGAGGCCGCCGCCCGCGAGGTGTTCGAGGAACACGGCGACGACATCGCGGCCGTCCTCGTCGAACCGATACAGGCGAACATGGGCATCGCCTTCCCGGAGAGCGGATACCACGAGACGCTGGAGGCGCTGTGTGAGGACTACGGCGCACTGTTCATCTTCGACGAAGTCATCACCGGGTTCCGAATCGGCGGTCTGCAGTGTGCACAGGGCCGCTTCGATGTCGACCCGGACCTCACGACGTTCGGCAAAATCATCGGCGGCGGCTTCCCGGTCGGCGCCATCGGCGGCAAGACGGAGTACATCGAGCAGTTCAGTCCCACCGGCGACGTGTTCCAAGCCGGCACCTTCTCGGGACACCCCGTGACGATGGCGGCCGGACTGGAGACGCTGAAGTTCTGCGCAGAAAACGACGTTCACGACCACGTCAATTCGCTCGGCGAGCAGTTACGCGAGGGACTGGCCGACATCGTCGCAGACCACGCCCCCGCCTACACCGTCGTCGGCACCGACTCCATCTTCAAGGTCGTCTTCTCGCGGGCCGAAAGCGACCCACAGGGCGACCCCTGTTCGAACGGCTGTCGGCAGGACCCCACCTGCGGTCGCTACGGCGAGTGCCCCAAACGCGGCACCGACGTGGCCGACGCCGAAACCGAACGCTACGCGCGACTGTTCCGCCCCGCGATGGTCGAACAGGGCGTCCTCGTCTCACAGAACCAGTTCGAGGCCAACTTCGTCTCCTACGGCCACACCGAGGAAGACGTCGAGGAGACGCTCGAAGCCTACAAAGAAGCGCTGTAACGCGATTCAGGCGCCGTAGGTTTCTTCGAGATATTGGACGATGTCGTCGGACTCGGCCATCCCGTCGACGCCGTGTTCCTCGTCGACGATGACTGGGACGCCGGTCTGACCGCTCACTTCCTCGACGTCGGTGCGTTCCCCGTGGGCGCGCGGCACCTCGATGCTGTCGTACTCCAGACCGAGTTCGTCCAGTTTGTCGATGACCTTCGCACAGTACGGGCAACCGGGCAGTTCGTACAGCGTAATGTTCGCCATCGGTCTCCCGTAGGTCTCGGAGGATTAAGAGCGCGGCGGTGGTGTGTCCGCCCGGCGTCCACTCGGCCGTCTCGGTCAGTCGCCTCGCCGTGACGTGATTGCGGTGGCGAGTCGCTCCCGGCGGGACAGTGCTTCCCCGAGGCCCCACCCGACCGCGAGCAACACGCCGAGCACCGCCGAGAGGAACGCCCACGACCCCATCCAGACGGGCCGGAACCACGGCTCGATGTGCGAGTATCGGGTCGCCAGTCCGTCGAAGGTGCCTTCGACGGGCGTGTAGCTTCCGAAGTCGGCGATGGCATCGGCGACGTGGTACCGTGCTGCGGGGCCGCCGTCGCCGCCACCGGAGACGGTGTAACTGCCGGTCGTGCCGTGGTCGGCCATCGTCGGGCCGTTGCTTCCCTTCTCGCCGCGTTCGGCGTCGTACGGCGCCCACGCCGCGTAGAACTCCCAGACGACCTCGCCCTCTGGCGTTATCTCGACGACACGATGGTTCAGCGTGTCGGTGACGAGCGTGTTGCCGTTCGGCAGGCGGTCGGCGTCCCGCGGCCAGTTGAACCCGCCGACACTCCAGACGAGTTCCCACTCACAGGACTCCGGCGGCGTGTCGGCGCCGAGGCGAGGGTCGGCGCCGGCGCAGTCGCGTTCGTACTCGACGATGCGGTCGTTTTCGCTGTCGGAGACGAGGATGACCGGCGTGCCGTCGTCGCGTTCGAGGTAGTCGGGGTTGTGCTGTTCGAACAGCGTGCCGTGGTCGTTGTCCCGTCCCAGTCGCATCACGATGTCGCTGTCCGAACGGTCGACGAGAATCACCTGGTCGAAGTTCCGCGGGGAGGCCAACACGTAGCCGTCGTCGGGGCCGACCACGTCGACGTCGTTGACGTGGGTCCAGTCGGCGTCGAAGCCGCCGTCGGTGCCGTTGGGGTAGTGCTCGCGAAACAGCCACTCCCACTCGGCGTCGCCGGTGGTGGTGTTCTCGACGTAGAGACGGTCGTCGCTCACGCCGTTTCGGGTGTTCCGCATGTGGGCGACGAGGATTCGGTCTTCGCTCAGGCGCGTCGCGTCGTGGGTGTCGAGTCGCCCCGGCATGTCGTGGCGCCACTCGACGGCCTCGGTTGCGGTGTCGTACTCGAAGACGACGGTGCCGCCCTCGTAGGTGGACGTGACGAAGAGGTCGCCGTCGGCCGTCGGGTCGATGTCGTAAAACCACCGCGCTCCGACCTCCTCGCCATCGAAGCGCCACGCGACGCTGCCGTTTCCGTCGGCGGCGACGAGGCGGGCCGGTTTCTTGGGCTTCCCGTAGCCCGCGAAGTGAAAGCCCTGCACGCTGACGTAGGTGGTCTCGGCGGCCGGCTCCTCGACGGTCCCAGCGCCGAGTTCGAGGCTTTGGGGGTTGACTGCGGCGTAGGCGGCCGGCAGAAGGAGGACGAAGACGAGAACCGCGAGGGCGACCCGCAGCGTCACGCGACGTGACAACGAGTCGACTCGCGGAAGGTCCATGTTCCGTCCAGAGGAGTCCGCAAGGAATACCTTGCGGTTGGGCTCAGAAGGAGGGGAGGAGTCCGGCACTCGCCGCGAAGAAGACGGCGAAGTAGACGACGAAGATGACCGCCAGCGTCCACTGGCCGAGCGAGACGTCGTCGGCCTCGCCGACGGCGGCCTTGACGATGGGGTAACTCATGATGCCGGCCGCGAGGCCGTTGGCGATGGAGGTCGTAAGCGGCATGACCGTGATGGTAAGACCGGCGGAGATGGCCCACGCGGGGTCCTGCCAGTCGATGTCGGCGACGCCTTGCAGCATGATGATGCCCACGACGACCAGCGCGATGTAACTCGCGTACGTCGGAATCGCCGAGATGAGCGGCACGACGAGCAGCGACAGCGCGAACAGCGCACCGACGACGAGAGCGGTGAAGCCGGTTCGGCCGCCCTCTTCGACGCCGGTCGCGGATTCGATGAACGTCGTCACCGTCGAGGTGCCAATCATCGCACCGAACGTCGTCCCGATGGCGTCGGCCATCAGCGGCTTGTTGATTTCGGGGAGGTCACCGTTCTCGTCGAGGAAGCCGGCAATCTGAGAGACGCCAATGAGCGTGCCTGCGGTATCGAAGAAGTCGACGAAGAAGAACGTGAACACGACGAGCGCGAACACGACGGGGTCCTCAAGGATGAGTCCCAGTCCGTCGACGAAGCCGTAGACGAGCGGGGTGAAGTCGTACTGGACGCCGAACAGAAGCGAGCCGATACCCTCGCTTTCGACCTGTGAAACCGTTCCGGGTTCGAGGACGCCACGGTCGACGACGCCGGCCAGCGTCAGCGCGTAGCCGGCCAGCGCCGTCCCGATGATGCCGATGACGATAGAGCCCTTGATGCCGCGGGCGTAGAGAACGAAGGTGACCGCGAGTCCGAGCAACGACAGTGCTGCGACCGGGCTTTCGAGGACGTTCCCGAGCGTGGTGAGCGTCGCGGGGTCCGTGACGACGATTTGCATCTCCTGAAGGCCGAGGAACAAAAGGAAGACGCCGATACCAGCCCCGACGGCGAACTTCACCGGTTCGGGGAACAACTGGATGATATACTCTCGTGCCCCGACGGCCGTCAGCGCGATGAATATGAGTCCCTCGACGAACACCGCGGCGAGGGCCACCTGCCACGGGACGCCCAGCGTCAACACGACGGTGAACGCGAAGAAGGCGTTCAGTCCCAGTCCCGGCGCGAGACCGAACGGACGGTTCGCGTACAGCGCCATCACGACGATGGCGACCACTGAGGCGATGATGGTGACGACGGTGAGCATCTCGACGACCTGGAAGAAGTCGTAGGTCGCCCCCGCGATTTCGGTCGTCGGCGTCGGCTCGCCTTCCTGTGGCGACCCGCCGACGATGGCCGGCGCGAGGATGCTCGGATTGACGACGATGATGTAAGCCATCGCCAGGAACGTCGTCAATCCGGCGACGCTCTCGGTTCGTACGTCGGTGTCGTGTTCCTCGAACTCGAAGTACTCCGCCAGCGTATCAGTAACAGCCATAATTCACGTTCGAGCATACCACAGGTTGGTGACTTAATAGTTACCGTCGAAAACGACCGATTCTGTGCACGTATGTGCGTATCGGTGGCAACGCGACCCGAAACATGTCACTCCCGCGTAACGAGTGCGCCCACCGGGGCGTCGGTATGAGCACGGGCGCGGTCGATGCCCTCGTCGCCGACCGCGATGAGCGCGAACACGCCGGCCACGTCGGCGCCGGCCGACGCCGCGATGTCGAGCAGCAGTTCCTGTGTCTCCCCCGACCGGATGAGGTCGTCGACGACCAGCACGGACTCACCCGAGGCGATGGCGTTGGCGGGGAGGTAGTAGTCGATTTCGATGCCCGAGGAGAGTCGCTGTCGGGCCTCGATGAACTCCTCGACGGCGGTCTCACGTGACTTCTTGGCGTAGGCACACCGCGACCCGAAGTAGCGGGCCATCGCCGCCGCGAGGGTGATGCCGTCGGTGGCCGCGGTCAAAACGGCGTCCGGCGGTTCGATATCGAGCGTTTCGACGGCGACGGGCGGGACGAGCGACAAAAGCGACTGGTCGAAGACGACCCGGGAGTTGTCGACGTACCCCTCGTCATCGACGACGATGCGGGCGTCGAGTTCGGATGCCAGCAACTCGGAGCCGACCCCCTCGACCACCTCGCGGGCGCGGGCCTCACTCGGGAGGACGTGCCCGTTGACGTAGCGGTTCAGGTCGCCGGCGGGCAGTCCGGTTTCGGCGGCCAACTCCTCGTAGGTGCGCGTCTCCTTCAGCGTCCGCAACACGTCGACGGCGCGCAACTGGAGGGCGGCCTTCTCCGAACGGTTCATGCCTCCAAGGCGTCACTGCATATGTATGAATACTTCGGTGTGCTACCGAGAGGAAATAGACACGGGAGTGGATACTCTACGCGCGGTCGGCGTCGGCCAACAGCTCCGAGGCCGTCAACAGCGACTCCAACTCGATGTCGTGTTCGGCGAGGTTCTCGCGGGCGCCCTCCTCGCGGTCGACGACGACGAGTACGCGGTCGACGACTGCACCGGCGTCTCGGAGTGCTTCGACGGCGTCGATGGCGCTTTGGCCAGTCGTGGCGATGTCCTCTAGCACAACGACCCCCTCACCGTCCTCGAAGTCGCCTTCGATTTGGTTGCCAGTGCCGTACTCCTTGGCTTTCTTTCGGACGATGACGTAGGGGTTACCCGTCTCGACGGCCGTCGCGGCGACCAGCGGGACGGCGCCCAACGCGACGCCGGCGAGTTTCGAGTCACCGACCCGTTCGGCGAACGCCTCGGCGATGAGTTCCAGACAGTGTGGGTCGGTCTCGAAGACGTACTTGTCGACGTAGTACTCGGAGGTGCCGCCGTGGGAGAGTTCGAACTCCCCGAACTTCACCGCCTCCGCGTCCCGGAGCGCGTCGATGAGTTCCTGATTGACCATACACGCTCCTCGCCCGTCCGGGTAAAAAGCGGCGCGGAATCGCGGGGGCGCCTGTCTCCCACCGATTGGCCTTCCCTCGACAAAATACGAACAATGATAACAAATATCACGAAGTGGCCCATACCCTTTAGCACGGAGTGGTGGCAATGGTTACGAAACACACCCCAGAATCGCTGTGTGAGTGCTCAGCGGGCAGCGTGTGTGTCGGGCGAATTCAGCACTACACGTGTGCGGTTTCCGGGTTGGTGGCGGCTGTCGTCGTGGTTTCGCTAGTCGCGCCCGTGTTGTTCGCCGCCACCCAACCGCTTCAGTTCCTGTCGTCTACGGTGGTCGTGTTCGTCCTCCTTCTGTCGTGGCTCCTCGTCGCCATCGCCTTGGAACTCCTCTGGGAGTGGCGGGTGGAGGGACTCGACACCGCCGGGTGAGATTACAGGAACTCCCTGACTTCGGAGTACCACATGTCGTGGTGGTCCAGCGCATCGATGTGGCGGGCGATTTTCGTGGCGATAGCGTGCCAACAGAGCTCCGTTGGGTCCTCTGGGTCGAGGTTGTAGCGGGAATCCTCACACTCGCAGGTGCCGTCCTCGACGACGTGTTCCTCGGAATGGCCGACGACGACGGTGAAATCGCGGTACTCCTTGACCCGCTCTTCACCGACGGCCTCGATGGCTCGGACTCCGCGGTCGCCGTGGGTGGCGATGATTCGGTCGACGGCGTCGCTGGTGAGTTCTCCGTCGGCTTCCAGTTTCGCCTCCCACTCCTCGACCGGGTTCACTCCCGACTATTTTCGGGGACGTGGGAAAATCGCTTCGCTCCGAACTTTTTCATCGTCGGGTTCGCGCGAAGCGCGAACCACTCCTCGAAAAACTTCGATGAAAAAGGCGCGACCGAGGGCCGGAGGCCTGAGGTCGCGTGAACCGCGCGCCGTAGGCGCGCGGACGTTCGTGCTCACCGCGGCCGCCAACGCTTACTCCTCCCTTCTTGACGCTTGACTACAGCGCCAACAGAGCGATTCCCGCCGCCCCGAGCCCTGCCAGCACCGCCCCAATCCAGAGGTTTCGACCGGTCGCCTTCCGCAGTCCCGCGGCGACCTCCTCGTAGGGACCGCGAGCGACGAACGCCCCCTCGCGTTCGCATGTGAGGAGCGGTCGGCCGTACTCCCCGCCGACGGTCGCCTCGCCCGCGACGACGACGCTCTCGCCGGGTTCGACGACGTTCTCTTTGAATCGGAGTTCCCGCTCGGCCCGGCCATCGGTGGTCAGTGGGAGGTTCGGGAACGGTGCGCGGTCGCCACGGAGATGCTCCGGTACTGGTTCGCCTTCCTCGACGACGAGTTCGTGTTCCGCCGGCCCGCCGGTCGTCGTCCCCTCGGGGAGGTTTTCGGTGTCGGTCGGACTCCCCGCTGCGAGGCTGAGCCACGCGCCCTCTGGGTCGACGTTGGCGGTCCCGTCGTCGGTCTCGACCGCGAAGGGCGTCCGCTCGATAGTGAAATCGGTCGTGAAATATGTTCCGTAGGGTCGCAACGGCTGTTGTTTGTACTGGGCGACGGAGGCGGTGTAGCAGACGGCGTCCCGTCCGGTGACGGGCGTCGTCAGCGTCTCGCCGTCGGCAGCGGCCGTTCCACCGACAGCACTGGGACCGCTCGTTGGGAGGCCGTCGCCGCTGCCCGCTTCGAGGAGGTTCGCCCGGGGACGGTTGGCGATAGCCGTCGCGCCGACAAGCAGGCCGCCGGCGAAGATGCCGGTGACGGCGGCCCATCCGAATCCGACGCTGTCCGGGCCGTTGGTCACGACCGGGACCAGCGAAAGCGAGGCCACCAAGACCGCGGGGAGCGTTTCCCGTCGAGAGACGCCGGACTCGTAGGCTCGGAAGGTGAGCGTGGCGGCCAACGCACCGTCCGGGAGCCACCGAGACAGAACCCACCAGAAGGCGCCACCGACGAGGACGGCCGCGACGGCGTATGTGAATCCGTCGACGGGTTCGACCATGCTGTCGGCTCTCCATTCCCCGACGACAAAAATCGACTGCTCGATTCGGTCGGCGATACGCAAACGTATCCCTTTTCGGGGGCCACCCCACAACGGAGGGTATGGAAGTCCGCGAGGGCGGCGTGAGAATCGAGGTGCCCGAGGAGCGCCACGGCGCCAGCGAGGGCGCCGGGTCGGGGGTGTTCTACAACCCGGTCCAGGAGTTGAACCGCGACATCACCGTCGGCGTGTTGCGGACGGTGTCCGACGACTGTGACTCGTATCTCGATGCGATGACAGCAAGCGGCGTCCGTGCGGTTCGGGCCGCCAACGCGGGCTACGACGTGACCGCCTGCGATGTCGACACCGACGCCGTCGAGTTGGCCCGCCGCAACCTCGACGGAAACGACCTCGCGGGCGAGGTCCACCACCGGAACGTCAACGCTCATATGTACGAATCACGGCACGACGTAGTCGATTTGGACCCCTTCGGGACGCCCGTACCCTTCCTCGATGCGGCGTTTCAGAGCGCCGGGCGATACCTCTGTGTGACCGCGACCGACACCGCACCGCTGTGTGGCGCTCACTTCGAGAGCGGCGTCCGGAGTTACGGCGCGGTCCCGCGGAACACGGAGTTCCACCCCGAGATGGGCCTGCGCGTGTTGCTGTCGGCGCTGGTCCGAACCGCCGCACGCTACGATATCGCCGCCCGGCCCGTGTTGAGCCACGTCTCCAGTCACTACGTTCGAACCTACGTCGAACTGGACCACGGCGCCCGCGCCGCCAACGACTGTATCGAGGGGTTGGGCTACGTCGACCACTGTCAGAAGTGTCTCTGGCGCGACAGCGAGGCGACGCTCATCGCGGAGCCGACGAAAACGTGTCCGAACTGCGGGCAGTCGACGTGGACGGCTGGCGCCATCTGGCTTGGGCCGGCCCACGACGCCGGATTCGTCGAATCCGTTCGGGAGTCGATTCCCGACTCCTTCGGCGAGGCATCGAAAGCCGATCGCCTCTTGGAGACTGTCGCCGGCGAACTCCACGAACCGACCCACTACGACCAACACAAACTGTACAAGCGATGGGGCGAACCGAACATCGCGATGGACGAGTTCCTCGAGGAACTCCGAGCGGCGGGCTACGAGGCCTCACGGACGCACTTCGGCGGAACGACGTTCAAGACCGACGCCGATGTAGTGGCGATTCGAGAAGCGGTATTGTAGGCGGTGACGGTGCTGTGTCGGCCTCGCTATCGACGGCTTCCCACCGATTATATGTATGGTTCGCCCATAGCCGGGTTCGTGAAGGGGTATCTCGCCCGGGTCACGACGGTGACTCGGGGCGTCGTCAACGGCGCCCAATCGGACCGAATCACGTTCATCGCCGGGAGCCTCGCCTATTACGCGTTCATTTCGCTTCTGCCCCTGCTGTTGCTCGCCTTGGTCGCGGCGTCGACGTTCGGTGACGCCGGAACCGTCGAGGCGCTCGTCGCTCGGGCCACCGAAACGCTCGGCGAACAGGCGGGTGTCGTCGTCCGCGATGCGCTGACCGGTGCGACCGGACGGGGCGGCGCGACCCTCCTCGGCGTCGCGGTGTTGCTGTGGTCGGGGTTGAAACTGTTTCGGGGTCTCGACATCGCCTTCTCGGAGGTGTACGGCCACCCCGGTCCGGAGTCGATTGTCGACCAATTCCGCAACGCCACCGTCACGCTCGGGGCGGTCGGCGTCGCCGTCGCGGCGACGGTCGCCGTCGGCGCGCTCATCTCCCTTTCCGGCGTCGGTGGCGTTCTCGAAGGGGTCGGCGGCGCGGGCGCCGTCGCGGTGCTGGGCACGCTCACCCTCGTTGCCGGACTCACTGCCGCCTTCCTGCCGCTGTACTACCTCTTGCCGGGGACCGACGTTTCAGTCCGGGAGGCGCTTCCGGGCGCCGTCTTCGCCGCCGTCGGCTGGACGCTCCTCCAGACCGGATTTCGGGTTTACGCCGAATTCGCGGGCAGTTACGAGGCCTACGGCGTGTTGGGCGGCGTTCTGCTGCTCCTCACCTTCCTCTATTTCGGTGGCCTCGTGTTGCTTCTCGGCGTCGTTCTCAACGCCGTGTTGGCCGGCCGCGCCAACGAGGAGACGGGGCTCGCCGAATCCGAGGAACCGACGCCGGAACCGACCGCTGTACTCGAAGGAATCATGACACGGGACCGACTCGACGACGAGGTATCGGACGCTGAACTCCGCGAGGAACTCGAACGGCTGTACGACGAACTCGACCGCTTCGAGGAGCGCGTCGACGACCGGACCGTCCACCGCGAGGAAATCGAGAGCGACCTCAAGCGGTACGTCCGCAAGCAGGTCCGCCGCGGGAAGGCCCGTGGCTGGGGTCCGTACCTCGTGTTGCTGTACGGGACGGCCATGACGCTCGGGGCGTTCGTCGCGCTGTCGGGCGGGTGGGCCATCCTCGCGATGCTCGTCATCTGGCTGTCGACGCTCGGGTTGTACGTCCTAATGTTGCTGGTCGGGACGACGGCGACCGTCGCGGGGCTTCCCGGACGGCTCAAAGACCGCCTCGGCGACCGATGAGTCGCGGTCTCGGCGAACTTGCCGCCGTTGGTGAGTTGCCGTCGTGGCTCGTCGCGCTCGCGGCACTCGTCACCCAACTCGGCGACGTGTGGTTCGTCTTCTGTCTGCTCGGGGCCTTGTATTGGTTTGGCAATGCCCTTCCGGGGCCGCTGTCGCTTTCCCGGCGGCACGCGATGTTCGCCGTCGCGCTCGCACTCGTCGCCCGCGCCGTGACGACGACGTTCAAGGAACTGTTCGCGCTGCCGCGACCACCCGGTGCCGACGAGGCTATCGGGGTCGAACTCGTTCCGGTCGTCGTCGAACCGCTGTACGTCTCGGCGGCGACCGCCGACGGCTTCGGGTTCCCGAGTGGCCACGCCACCGCAGCCATCCTCGTCTACGGGGGGTTGGCGCTGCTCGTCGACTCACGCCGCGGCTACGTCGCCGCCGGCGCGCTCGTCGCCGCGATTCCGGTGTCACGAGTCGTTTTGGGCGTCCACTACCTCGTCGACATCGCGGCGGGGCTCGCCTTCGGCGGAGCGTTCCTCGCGGGCGTCTATCTCCTGTGTGGCCGCGGTGACAACCCCGGGCGGGCGCTGATGGTCGCCGTCGTGCTCTCGCTTCTCGGTGCGGGGGTCGTGTACAACTTCGATACGATGGCGGCGCTCGGTGGTGCCCTCGGAGCGCGAATCGCGTGGGGGAGCCTCGGCGACGCCGTGGTCCACGAGACGACGACCCGGGTGGGTGGTGCGGTCGCCGTCGCGGTTGGATTGCTGTTCGGCGCGATGTTCGGCGGTATTTACGCGCTAGAGCCGGCGCCGGCGGTCGGCTTCCTCGGGATGGCTGTCGTGTTGGCGGGCGTCATCGCCGCGCCGCTGGTCGGCGAAGCGGTCGCTCGGCGGATTTGAGAACCGAGACGGGAGTCGACCTACTCGAAGTCGAGGTCGAACTGCTCGTTTTCGGTGACGGTGTTGAGCACGACCGAGGTGTTGGACTCCTTGATGTCGGGGTCGATGAGGAGCTCCTTGATTTGCTCGTTCATATGGTCGGTGTCGGTGAACTTTCCGATGGCGATGATGTCGTGGTCGCCGGTGACCTCGTACACCGACACCATGTGTTTGTGGTCCGCGAGTCGGTCGGTGATTTCGGGGAGGGCACTCCCCTCGACTTTCATCTGGATGACTGCGGTCACGTCGTACCCCAACTCGCCGTAGTCGACGGTGGGTGCGTACCCCTGGATTATCCCCTCGTCTTCGAGGTCGGAGATGTGGTTGGAAACGGTCGTCACCGACACGTCGAGGTCCTCTCCGAGGGAACGAAGCGAGGCGCGGCCGTCGTCTAAGAGTGCGTTCACCAACTTGCGGTCGAGATTTTCGTACGTCATTACATCCCAGTACCGACTGGAGGCTTTAGAAGTTTACGATTATACAGTTCTATGTGCAATGAGGTGAGGTTTGCGCAGAGCAGCAAGGTTTTAGTATAGGCACTCATCCGCATAGACGACGAGAAATGACGAACGACAACGTAGCAACCGACGGTGGTCTCACCCCGGAAGCACAGAGCGTCCTCGACGAAATCGAAGAGAAGAACGTCGACTTCCTTCGCCTGCAGTTCACCGACATCCTCGGTACGGTGAAGAACGTCTCCGTTCCCGCCGAACAGGCCGAGAAAGCCTTCACCGAGGGTATCTACTTCGACGGCTCCTCTATCGAAGGGTTCGTCCGCATCCAGGAATCGGACATGCGGCTCATTCCCGACGCGAGCACCTTCGCGGTGCTGCCGTGGCGGAACACCGACGAGCACGCTTCGGCCCGGATGATTTGTGACGTGTACAACACCTCGACGGGCGAACCGTTCGAGGGTGACCCGCGGTACATCCTGAAGCAGGCCCTGCAGCGTGCCCACGACATGGGATATAAGGTCAACGCCGCCCCCGAACCGGAGTTCTTCCTGTTCGAGGAGGACGAAGACGGCCGCGCGACGACGAAGACGAACGACGCCGGCGGCTACTTCGACCTCGCGCCGAAGGACCTCGCCTCCGACGTTCGCCGCGACATCATCTACGGGCTGGAGGACATGGGCTTCGATATCGAGGCCTCCCACCACGAGGTCGCACAGGGCCAACACGAGATCAACTTCGAGTACGACGACGCCCTGACGACGGCCGACAACGTCGGCACCTTCCGGACGGTCGTCCGCGCCATCGCGGCCCAACACGACCTCCATGCGACCTTCATGCCGAAACCCATCGCCCGAATCAACGGCTCGGGGATGCACACCCACATCTCGCTGTTCACCGAGGACGGCGAGAACGCCTTCCACGACGGCGACGACGAGTTCGACCTCAGCGAGGAGGCCAAACAGTTCACCGCGGGCATCCTCGAACACGCCCCGGCGATTACGGCCATCACCAACCCGACGGTGAACAGTTACAAGCGTCTCGTCCCCGGCTACGAGGCCCCCGTCTACGTCGCGTGGTCCGACCGCAACCGCTCGGCGCTCATCCGCAAGCCGGCCGCCCGCGTGCCGGCCGCCTCCCGCATCGAGGCTCGCTTCCCCGACCCGTCGTGTAACTCCTATCTCGCTTTCGCCGCGCTCATCCACGCCGGTCTCGACGGCATCGAGCAGGGACTCGACTGCCCCGACCCGGTCCGGGAGAACATCTACGAGTTCGACGAGCAGAAACGCGAGGAGTACGGCATCGAGACACTGCCACAGAACCTCGGCGAGGCCGTCGAGGCGCTCAAGGAAGACGAAGCGATTTACGGCGCGCTCGGCGACCACATCGGTCCGAAGTTCGTCGAGGCCAAAGAGGCCGAGTTCAAGGAGTACCTCGTCGAGGTCTCCGAGTGGGAACTCGACCAGTACCTCGAGACCTTCTGAAACGAACTTTTTCCGCCTCGGGTCGCGCGGAGCGCGACCCCTCGGCGCAAAAACTTCGATGAAAAAGGCGGCGACTCGCTTCGCTCGTCGCCGTGAACCGCGCGCCTGCGGCGCGCGGATGCTCCGCTCTCTGTTCTGTTGAACTCATCTGCGAGAGATATATTTGGACTTCGGCTTCGGTCAGTACAGGTAATCCACATATCGTCACACAGTACGGGTCTACCTACATTGCGTCAGAAACCCCGTGGGAGATACAGAGGGTGTAGTCAGCAAGCCAGTGATTTTGTTTTGTTAAATAAGTTATAAAAAGCCACCAGGGAGTACTGCAAAATTACTGTTCTTCGATTTCGTTATTACCGTTAACTTTGTCCGCAGTCGAATCGGTTGACCTGCCGTGTTTTCGCATTGACCAACGATAGAGATATTGAAGAACCGGTTGAAGTTCGGACGCACCTTCCGTCGCTGTATACTGTACATAGGGTGGTACTGTCTCGCGTACCTCTCGCGTGAGCAACCCGAACTCTTCGAGCTCCTGTAGTCGTCGGGTCAACGTATTCGGTGGGATACTGAGCTGAGTCTCAAGTTCCTTGAATCGCCATGGACCAGCCTCGTCGGCGAACTGGGCAAGGACTTCAAGTCCACGCGACCGGCTGAGTACCTCGAACAACTCCAAAATCGTTGGGCCTTCCGAACGGATTTGTTCGCAACTCACGTCTCCGATCTGCTCTGCGCTGAAATCTGTCTCTGAAAGTGTAGCTCTATCGCTCATAGTTGCAGAGAGGTCCCGAGAGACAAATACATCACGCCACTTCCAGAGGTGGAAGTCACTTCCAGTGATGGGATCTCGCACACCATTATATGGTCACTCTACTGCAATCTGCACGCGGATGAAGTACTTCGAGGATTACGAGGTTGGAGACACGAAGACGGTCGGGTCGTTCTCGCTATCGAAGGCGGAAATTGTTGACTTTGCCGAGCGATTCGACCCGCTCTGGCTGCACACCGACGAAGAACGGGCCGAGCGGGAATCACCCTTTGGCGGAATTATCGCAAGCGGGTGGCACACTATATGTTCGTGCCACGGGATGGTAGTTCAAGACGCCGGAGCGGATTCAGCAGCAATCGGGTCACCTGGGGTAGAGGGAGTTTCGTGGGAAAACCCAGTATTTCCGGAGGACACGATAACAGTCTCCCGAACAGTCACCGGGAAACGACCCTCAGAAAAGTTACCTGATCGTGGGCTTCTTACTGTCGAGATATCCGGGAAAAATCAACGGGGACAGAAGGTTGTCACCTATACACCACAAATGTATTACATGAAAGGTGATCTCTCGGAATCTGGCTGAAGGCGTGGTATGACCGACGCCCGCGCTGTATCTCGCACGGCCATCGGTACATCTCGTTGAGATGATAGAAACCTCAACCCTCAATCTGCAGTCCTACGTACGGCCCTTTGATTGAGAACAGAGTCTAACGAATAGGTTCCAACAACGCCGCTCTTTCCGCCCTTCGGTACTGATGACTCGGCGATATCGTCACCGCTCGATACAGTAGTCGACGAAGTTCCGCAGGATGCGGAGCCCCGTCTCGCCGGATTTCTCGGGGTGGAACTGCGTGCCGAAGACGTTACCCGCTTCGTTTGCGACGATGGCTGGGAAGTCGATATCGTAGTCGGTCGTCGCGACGACGGCCTCGTCATCGTCGGGGGCGGCGTAATACGAGTGGACGAAGTAGGCGTAGTCGCCGTCAACGCCCTCCGCGATGGGGTGCTCACGCTGGACGGACAGTTCGTTCCAGCCCATGTGTGGGACTTTTTGCCCCTCGTCGAAGCGGACGTTGCGGCCCGGAATCAAATCGAGTCCCTCCACGTCGCCCTGTCCGACGTGTTCGGCCTCTTCGCTGGAGGTCAGAAGCATCTGCATCCCGAGACAGATGCCGAACAGCGGTTTGCCCTCGGCGGCGGCCTCGACGAGTGGCTCACGGAACGGGCCGGCGTTGTCCATGCCTTCGCTGAACGCGCCGACGCCCGGCAGGACGATGCCGTCGGCGGCATCGAAGTCGGCTGGGTCGTCGGTCAGCGTCACCTCGGCGCCAGCGCGTTCGAGCCCCCGGGTCGCACTCCGGAGGTTCCCGAGCCCGTAGTCGACGAGGACGACCTCGGCGCTCCGTTGGGTGGTGCTCATACTCGTTCGTGGGCGGGCGGGGGCAAAGTGGGTTTCCATCCCTCAAGAGTCGATGTCCGAGCGCAGGCGCGGGGGTGCGCTGGCTGAAAAACTCGTTTGTGCGTTCGTCGATTTTCCCTCAGTAAACCGTATCTCTAAAACTCTCCGAGCCGGGATTGGCCGTCGCTTCCCTCGTCGTCGACGAGGGCGAGCGCCTCGTCGAGGGCGTCGTCGAAGGTCTCCCGCTGGCTGGGGTCGTACAGCGTTGCCGCGGGGTGGACACAGACGAGAAGCCGTCGCGTCGACCCGGCGATGCGGGCGTCGTGGAGCGTGCCGGCTTCCTTCGTCACCGCGACCGACCGCTCCAGCAGATGTTCGGAGGGAACTTTTCCGAGCGTCACGACGACGGCGGGGTCGACGGCGTCGATTTCTGCTTCGAGGTACTCACGGCAGTTCTCCCGTTCCTCGACGGTCGGGTCGCGGTTCTCCGGCGGCCGACAGCGGACGCAGTTGGTGATGCGAACGTCCCGGCGTGCCAGTCCGCGATCCCGGAGCGCCTCGGTCAGCACGTCACCGGAGCGGCCGACGAACGGTTCGCCCTCGGCGTCCTCCTGTGCCCCCGGTGCCTCGCCGACGAACAGCAACTCGGCATCGGTCGCTCCGACGCCGTTGACGATGCGACTCCGGGAGGCACACAACTCCTCACACCGGGTGCAGTCGTGAACTGCGATGTCGTCCATGGCGGTCGGTCGCTCCCGGGCGAGTTAATCCCGCCGGAACCCGCCGCCGTCGGCCCCACCGCGGACGGCGTCGACGCGTCGTGCGGCCCGCTTCGCCACCCGAAGCGGCTCGGGCCGCCGTTCGTAGGTGTAGTCGGCAACGATGCCATCGGCTTCCGCGGCGTCGATGCCGACGCTCCGAACGAAGAGGTCCCGACCGTCGACGGTGACTCGACGGCGCTCCGGCAGCGCTCGATAGCTGTCGAGGCGGTGTTCGCGCTCGGCGCCCTCGAAGGTGTCTTTGATGGCGTCGGAGAGTCCCTCGCTGTCCTCGAAGGAGACGGCGACGACGGGTCGGTCAGTCGCCTCGTGAATCGTATCGAGATCGAGGATGTTGTACCACGCCAGCGCGACACCGGCGAGGAACACGTACCGTACGTCCGGGCGGTCTAAGCGACGCCAGCAGTCGATAATGGCGTCGGTGGCGTCGCTGCCGCCGACGGTACACGACCCGAAAACGAAGTCGTCGACGACTCGGTTAGCGCGAACCACCGCGCCACCGAGCGTGCTGCTCGCGCCGTCGTCGGTGCCGCGGTAGGACTCCGCGATGCCGAGCGCGCGGCGGCCGGGTTTCACCTCAATGCCCTTTGATTTCCTCGAACGTCTCCAGGAGGTCTTCGCTGGAGGCGTCGTCGTACTCGAATTCGACCTCGCCGTCGTGAGTGGGCAGCGTCGATTGGTCGGGTTCCTCGATGTCGGTGTCGATTTGCTGGGACTCCTGTTCGGATTCGTCGTAACTGCCGAACCCCATAGCCACCCGTGGGTACGTGTTACATGATTGTAAATGATACGCCGACGGGGACGACGCCGCCAGCATCAATACGGCGGCCCTCCACCGGCGTGTATGGACGTAACCAACGTGACAACGGACGCGGAGACGTTCACCTGCAACGCGTATCTCGTCGAGGGCGACCGAACGGTGCTCGTCGACGCGGGTGCGATGGACGGGGTCGTCGACGTCATCCGGGCGCACACCGACGGTCTCGACGCCGTCGTGTTGACCCACCAGCACGGCGACCACGTCGCCCAACTCGATGCGGTGTTGGACGCCTTCGACGCACCGCTGTACGCCTACGCCGACCACCCGCGTCGGGCCAGCAACCTCGACGACGGCGAGCAGGTGTTCATCGGCGACGAGGCTTTCGACGTGGTGTACACGCCGGGACACGCCGACGACCACGTCTCCTTCGTCTCGGAGACGATGCTGTTCAGCGGCGACGTGGTGGTCCACGACGACGGCGCCTTCGACTACGGCAGTTTCGGCCGTACCGACATGGCCGGCCAATCGCGGGAACGACTCATCGAGAGCATCGAGACGTTACTCGACCGAATGGGCGATGGCGTCGAACACATGTACGCCGGCCACGGCGAGGAGTTCCACGGCGACGTTCGCGACGTAGTGGAGACGGCGCTCGGTCGCGCGGAGAAACGCGAACCGAAGTACCCCGAAGAGTAGCGTCTCCAATCACGACGACGACGAACCGGCGGCTATCGGACGCGATTGACGAGAGAAACGGGTGCCGGCTTAGGCCGCGCGGCGTTCCTTCGCCTTCGGACGGAGGTTCTTGTAACCGCACTTGCGGCATCGTTTCGCTCGCTTGGAGTTTCGGGCGTTACAGCGCATGCAAATCATCTTCTCGAGGGTGCGCTTTTCCGCCTCTTCGAAGTTAGCCATACGCGTTCGGAGGCGGTCGCTACCGTTTAACCTTTCCCTTCGTCGGCGCTCGCGGACCGTCCCGTTCGTGTGGATTTAGGTGGCGCCCCGCTGAAGCCGGGGTATGTACGACCGCCTTGCGGACCTACGGCTCGTCGTCGACGGTTACGACCTCGAGGCCGCCCAACGCGACGTATCGAGCGGATTCACGCGTGTTTCCACGACGATTTCGCTGTTCGGCGACGGCGAGACCGGTCGCGGCGAGGACGTGGGGTACGACGCCGACGACCAGCGCCTGTTTCAGAACACCTACGAAGACGGCGGCCTCGACCTCTCGGGAGAGTACACGCTCGATTCCTTTTCGGCCCACCTCGATTCACTCTCGCTGTTCCCCGAACCGCCGACCAACGAGGCGGATGCCCACTACCGGCGGTGGGCCTTCGAGAGCGCGGCGCTGGATTTGGCGTTGCGGCAGGCCGACACCGACCTCGGGAGCGTCTTGGACCGGCGTTACGACCCGGTCCGGTTCGTCGTCAGCACGCGTCTGGAGTCGCCCGAGCGCCTCGATGAGATTCGTGCGGTCGCTCCCGACGCCGAGTTCAAACTCGACCCCACCGAGGAGTGGGACGAGGCGTTCTGTGCCGCGGTCGCCGAACGCGGCGGCGTCCGGACGCTGGATTTGAAGGGTCACTACGAGGGGACCGACGTCGACGGCTCCGTCGACCCCGACCTCTATCGACGGGTCGCAGAGACGTTCCCGGAGGCCGTCATCGAGGACCCCGCGGTGACCGACGAAACCCGATCCATCCTCGAATCGGTTGCCGACCGCCTGTCGTGGGACGCACCGATAACGAGCGTCGAGGACATCGAGGCGCTGCCGTTCGAACCCAACTGGCTCAACATCAAGCCCTCGCGGTTCGGCACAGTCGAGTCGCTTTTGGCCGCCATCGACTACTGCGAGAGAAACGACATCTCGATGTACGGCGGCGGGCAGTTCGAACTCGGCGTCGGTCGCGGACACATCCAACTGCTCGCCTCGCTGTTCTATCCCGAGACGCCGAACGACGTGGCGCCGGGAGCGTACAACGCGACGGACCTCGACGAGGATCTGCCGACGAGCCCGCTCGACGCACCCACTTCCCCCGTCGGGTTCCGGTGGTAATTCACTCCTCGCCGCGGTCGAGGTACTCCGACTGGACGGCGACGACTTCGGCCGAATCCGCACAGTCGGCGTAGCGCCGGAGGGGTTCGTCGTTCAACTCCAAGAAGGTGTGTCCCCACCGGAACTTCCCGAGCAGTTCCTCTGCGTGGTCGCGCTCGCCGAGGATACACAGCGCCGCGGCGAACGCCTCGACTGTGTTCAACTGGAACGGCGTCCCGTAGTTGACCGGGTTGGCGGCGACGAGGAAGGGCAGCGCCCGATGGGGGCCGTCGAGTTTGAACGCCTCGGCCTCGGCGGTTTCCCACGAGCAGTCGAGGACGACGAGGGTATCGCTTTCGTCGGCGTCGGCCGGCGACAGCGCCTGCTCGGCGTGGGGGTCGAGCACGATTCCGGGCGGGGCCGCCCGCGCCGAGCGATGGAGGGAAACGAGGTCGAAGCGCGCGAGCTTTCGAGCCGAGCACTTCTCGGGGTCGTCGTCGCCCTCGTATCTGACGTGGAGGTCCACATCCACTCCAGCGGGTCGGCGAAGAAAAGTCGCTCGGCCCTCAGATGCGCTCGCGGTCCAGCGTCCCGGCGGCCCGAGCGTCGCCGTCGACGGACCGGCGACTCGGTGACCCACCCGACTTCACGATGTCGAGGGCGGTCATCACGTCGGTTCGGGAGAGTAGGCCGACGAGTCGCCCGGTCGCCTCGTCGGTTTCGCCTTCGATGACGAGCAGGCGACCGACGCCGTTCTGTTGCATCGTCTCGAAGGCGTCCATCACCGACACGTCCGGTTCGACGGCGTGGATGTCGTGGCTCATGATGTCCTCGACGCGGTAGGCGTCGCGTTCGACCGAGTCTATTTCGCGGGCGTCGTCGAGGGTGACGACGCCGGCGACGCGGTCGCCCTCCATGACCGGGTAGCCGGTGTGGCGTTCACGGAACATCCGTTCGACCAACTCGGCGACAGTCGTCTTCGGGGAAACCACGTCGAGTCGGTCCCGCGGGGTCATCACGTCGCTGACGGTGACGCCCTCGAAGGCTGCGTTCATCACCGTTCGCGTCGATTCCGAGGCGGCGGCGATGTAGATGAAGAACGCCAGCACGATGAGCAGCGGATTGAAGTTGATGAGCAGGCCGAACAGCCCCAGGAGGATGGCGAACAGTTGGCCGACGCGGGCAGCCTGCTGGGTGGCTTGGGCGTGTGGCCGGTTCCGGGCCAACAGTGCCCGGAGGATGCGGCCGCCGTCCATCGGAAAGCCCGGGAGCATGTTGAACACCGCCAGCACGATGTTCATGATGGCGAGATACGCGAGCGTGAACTGGGCCGCTTCCAGCAGGAAGCCACCGTCGGGAACGATTCGGAAGGCGAAATACGAGCCCATGCCCGCCAACACCGAGACTATCGGTCCGGCGATGGCGATGTTGAACTCCTGTTTCCAGTCTTCGGGAATCTCCTGCATCTGTGCGATGCCGCCGAGCAGCCACAGCGTAATCGAGTCGATGTGGACGCCGTAGCGACGCGCCACCAGCGAGTGGCCGAACTCGTGGAGGACGACACAGAAGAACAGCCCCAACGCCGCGGCCAATCCGATACCGAAGCGGGTCACCGCCGAAGCCGCCAACACCGCGGCGTCGAACTCGACGGTGAACTGCGCGTTGAGGAGGTCGACGAGACTCTCCAACTGGATTCCGATGAGATAGGCGAACACCGGCAGAATCAGCAGGAACGTCAGGTCCAATTTGATTGGTATCCCGAAGGCGCTGCCGACGCGGAAGTTCTTCATGGGTGTTTGTGGGTCCGCGAACCTATTAAAAGACTGACCGACGGGTTCGTACTCCCCCGGTTCGTAGCCGCGGGTATGTCCGAACCGGAATCCGAATCCGACCGACCGCTGGTCCGCCGCGACGACGACATCGAGTACGAAGCCGTCTCGGCCGCCGAGGGCCTTTCGAAGGGCGTCCTCGTCGGCCCCGAACATGGCGCGCCGAACCTCGCGTTGCGGCGCTTCGTCCTCGAAGCCGGCGCCGAGGTGCCGAAACACACCAACGACATCGAACACGAACAGTACGTCCTGAAAGGCGAGTACACCGTCGGACTCGGTGACGAGGAGTACACCGTCTCGGCGGGCGACTCGCTGCACATCCCCGCCGGAACGGTCCACTGGTATCGCAACGAAAGCGACGACCCGGGAGCGTTCATCTGTGCGGTGCCGAACGGCGACGACGCTATCGAACTGCTGGAGTAAGCGCGTCGACGCACCGAGGCGGTGAGGCTCTCCTCACGCCAGTTTCTCGACGACCTCCTCGTCCCACTCGGCTTCGGTGAACGCCGGCAGGGTCTCGACGCTGGTGTTGCCCTCGCCGCGGAACGTGATGGCGGCGCGTGCGGCCGCGCCGTCGTCCGGGTATTCGGCGACGGCGACCACGTCGTACCGGCCGAACGTGTAGTACATCGACAGCAACTCACCGCCGTGGTCGGCGACCATCTCGCGGGCGGCCTGCCGTCTGTCCGGACTCCGCTCCATCGTTTCGAGGCTCTCCTTGCCGAGTTCCATCAGGTGGACGTAGGTTGACATTGGTTTCCCTCCTCGTCCTCCCGACTCCGAGCGGGAGGACAGTGTGTTAGAGTACCACATGCTCGATATTATAGGTTGGTCGCCCATTCGCCGGTTGCCATCCGTTTGCATCCGTCCCGGACGACTGAAATACCCCGATACACTACACTCCCCCGTGTCACAGCAGGTCGCCGAGGTCGACACGCTGTTCCTCCACGAGGCGCGTGACGATTTCACCGTGGTCGCACGCCGCGACGGCGAGCGACTGCTACAGGGTCGCCTCGATTTAAAAGAGACCAGCGCCGGTCCCCGCCCCGGCCGTTTCCGTGTGAAGGACGGCGACGACGAGATACCGCGCCGTCCCGAGCAGTTCGTCGAGATGGCCCGCCGCGCCGGCCGCATACGTATCTCCCAGCAGACCTCTCGGGAGGGTCGCCGGGACCTCGAGGCCATGCTGGAGGGGTATCAACTCGACGCCAAACAGGTCCGGACCTGCCGCATCTGTGCGGGCAAGGGCCGGTACTCGCCGTTGACCTCCGAGACGGCCATCAAATACGACAACGAACACATCTGTCTCGACTGTGCGAAACGGGAACTCGAACGGGAGGCGAACTACCGGGGCCTCCGTTCGGGTGCCCGGGACCGTCTCGAAGACCTCCTGTTGGAGGTCGGCGACCTCGAACGCGTCGCGAACCTGCTTTCGGGACAACTCGACCCCGAACTGACGAAGTTCGACGAAATCTCGGCGACGACCGACGACATCGACCTCGTTCCGACGAGCGACATCGACGTACATCCGGAGTTGAAAACGCGACTCGAGGAGTTCGACACCCTGCTGCCCGTTCAGAGTCTCGCCGTCGACAACGACCTCTTGGAGGGACGCGACCAGCTCGTCGTGAGCGCCACCGCGACCGGCAAGACGCTCGTCGGCGAACTCGCCGGCATCGACCGCGCGCTCAAAGGCGAAGGCAAGATGCTGTTTCTCGTTCCCCTCGTCGCGCTCGCAAACCAGAAACACGAGGACTTCGAAGACGATTACGGCGACTTACTCGACGTGACGATTCGGGTGGGTGCCTCCCGCATCAGGGATTCGGGGAACCGCTTCGACCCCCAATCCGACGTCATCGTCGGTACCTACGAGGGCATCGACCACGCGCTTCGGACCGGCAAGGACCTTGGCGACATCGGCACCGTCGTCATCGACGAGGTCCACACGCTGGGCGAGGAGGAACGCGGCCACCGTCTCGACGGCCTCATCTCCCGACTCAAACACTACTCGGAAACGAACGACTGCGACACCCAGTACGTCTACCTCTCCGCGACGGTCGGCAATCCCGGTGACCTCGCCGGGAAACTCGACGCTCAACTCATCGAGTTCGAGGAACGACCGGTCCCCATCGAGCGCCACGTCACCTTCGCCGACGGCGGCGAGAAGTTGGATATCGAGAACAAACTCGTCCGGCGGGCCTTCGACTCGAAGTCCTCGAAGGGGTATCGCGGCCAGACCATCATCTTCACGAACTCCCGGCGGCGGTGTCACGAGATATCCCGGCAACTCGAGTACGATTCGGCGCCGTACCACGCCGGCCTCGATTACGGTCGCCGCAAGCAGGTCGAACGGCAGTTCGGCGAGCAGGACCTCGCGGCCGTCGTCACCACGGCGGCGCTCGCGGCGGGGGTCGACTTTCCGGCCTCACAGGTCATCTTCGACTCGCTGGCGATGGGCATCGAGTGGCTCTCTGTCCAGGAATTCGAACAGATGCTCGGCCGGGCCGGACGCCCCGACTACCACGACAAGGGGACCGTCTACACGCTCGTCGAACCCGACTGCTCGTATCACAGTTCCATGGAGATGACCGAAGACGAGGTGGCGTTCAAACTGTTGAAGGGGGAGATGGAGCCGGTCGTCACCCGCTACGACGAGGCCGCCGCAATCGAGGAGACGCTCGCCAACATCACCGTCGCGGGCAAGCGGGCGAAGGCGCTCAACGACCGCATGGTCGGGGAGGTGCCGACGAAACACGCCGTCGGCAAACTCATCGAGTACGAGTTCATCGACGGCTTCCAGCCGACGCCGCTCGGGCGAGCGGTCACCGAACACTTCCTTGCGCCCGACGAGGCCTTCGTCATGCTCGATGCGATTCGGAAGGGCGCCGAACCCTACGAACTCGTCGCGGAAATCGAACTCCGCGACGAGCACTGATTACTCGGCGGGTGCGATGCGCCACGTCGTCGCGTTGGTGTAGGACCACTGCTCGATGTCGAGAGTCTCCGCCGAGTCCTGCAGTCGGCCGAGCAGTACGCCGATCTGGGACGCCGAGAGGTCGAGGTCCTCAGCGAGGAACTTGCTCTTGACGTATATTTCGCCGTCGTCCGCACGACGTTCGAGGTATTCGAGGAGATGTCCGGCGGGGTGGGTCTGTTGATTCATCGTCATGACTGTGAGCGGTGTTGATGTCCGACGAGTACCGAGACGGCGTTGAGCGCGACCAACACGACCAGTTCGGTTTCGGAGACGACACCGGCATCGTACAGCAGGATGGCGGCCACGTACACGAGCGGGAAGACGGCGGCGGCCCAGAACGCCACTCCCTCGACAAGGGAGAGGAGGACTCCGGTAGCCGCTCGGAGGGGTTCGAACAGTCGGCGAGGCACCGTCGCGTGTCGCATACGAGAGCGAACGGACGGGGATATCAAAGGGGTACGCTAAGCTCAAACAGCCGTTTGTGCTACTCCATCACGTCCACTGCGAGTCGCCGGCTTACACCACAAGTGGTGCTATCGTCCCGACGAAGGCGATGTCGAGATACGCCAACGCGATGACGAGTATTGCACCGGGGACGCCGCCGACGGCACAGATGAGTACCGCAACCGCCGTGATTTCGATTGGTACGCCGAGGAAACTCGCGATGAAGAGGATGATAACGCCGACGACGGCGTTAACGATGAACGGTTTGACGGCCTTGATGACTCGATAGGCGCCGAACAGCAGCGCCAACACGAGTACGAACAGGCCGATTTCGATTGGTGTAACCATGTCGACGGGATTCACCGTGTGACGACATAGCCCTTGGGGCCCGGAACGAAACGTTTTCACGGGGTGGCGGTTTAGGGGGATATACGGGATCGTGGGTTAGCTTGGCTATACTCGCAGCCTTGGGTGCTGTGGACCCCGGTTCGAATCCGGGCGATCCCACTCTATCTCCTCCTGCAGATTGGGGCGGTTCGGCGCGCTCCCTCTGAAACGGGGGTGACCCTTTCCACCTGCTACACACCGTCCTTCGACTGGACATTTTCACTTTCACTACGGGGGTGGGTTGGTACTATCTATTCGCCGAATCAGCTCCGAAATATGGATTCACACAAGAAAGGTGACCTGACGGAAGCAGCAGTGCTTACCGAACTCAAACGGCGAGACGTGCCGGTCTCGATACCGTTCGGCGACAACGAGCGATACGATTTCGTCGTCGAGACGCCCGACACGCAGTTCTTGCGAGCACAAATAAAAACGGGGTGGTCTCGCGACGGCGTTATCGAATTCCGAGGGTACAGCAAACACACGAACAGTTCGGGAAACATCCAGAAATCCTACGACGGAGATATCGACTGCTTCCTCGTGTTCTCACACGAGCACGAACAGCTCTTCTTCGTGTGGGAAGAGGAGGTCGGTGCCAACATGTCGCTCCGAACCGAAGAGCCGAAACAGAATCAACCCTCGATAAACTGGGCCGCCGACTACGCCTTCGACGAGCGGTGGCCGCCGTAGCCGACCGTTTGATGGAACACCGCCGACGAGAGCACGTGGATCGACTGTCGTTCGACGACGAGGAGGGGGTGAGGAGTGATGCTCGGGGTACAATTCGGGCGGTCCCACTTTCTGTCGAGGGTTTCGGCCCAGTGGCTACTCCGCCGGCGCCGTCGCCGTGAGCAGGAACGTTTCCGGTCGAACGGCCTCGTGCGTGACGGTGAACCCCGCCTCCCGGAGGGCGTCGACCGCTTCCTCGGCGGTGAATCGCTCGTCGACCGGCGGTCCATAGCGTCCGTCGCCCGAGGCGGCCCAGTCGACGATGGCGAGGGTTCCATCGCTTTTCAGCACGCGAGCGATTTCGGCGAGCGCGTCGTCGCTGGCGAACTCGTGGTACGTCATCGTCGAAAACGCACCATCGAGACTGTCCGTGGCGAACGGAAGGTCGCCCACGCCGCTGGTGACGAGTTCGACGTTGTCCGGGACGCCCTTCTCCCGGTAGTAGTCGTGCATCGCCTCCTGAACGTCGACCGCGTGCACCGTGTTCACGTGCGGGGCGACGTCGTCGGTGAAAAACCCCGTGCCGCTCCCGAAGTCGGCGACGTGGTCGTCGTCGCTCGGCGAGAGTGCCCAGAGCAACTCCTCGGCCGAGAGGAACCGATACCGCTTGCCTGCCTCTTCGAGTTTGTCGGCGCGGTCGGCGTCGAAGGTGTGAAACCCCATTAGAGGTTCTCGAAGGCGTCGTCGACGAGTTCGCCGGTCTCGGCCACGATGTCGGCCATCTCCTCGTCGTCGGGCGCCATGCCGATGAGTCGGGCGATGCGCATAATCGAGACGTGATAGACGCGCTGGGTGCCGGGACTCTCCTCCCAGATGACGACGTTGCAGGGCATCAACGCGCCGAGTTGGTTGTCGGTCACGTTGAGTGCCTTCTCGGCAACCGCCGGATTGCAGGCGCCGAGCACGTAGTAGGGGTCGCGACCGGCGTCGACTTTCTCGTTGAGCATCTCCGAGGGCGAAAACTCGACGGGGATGCCGAATCCGGCGTCGGTAAACACCTCGCGGACGTGCTCGATGGCTTCCTCGTGGTCCATCTCCAGGGTCGCTTCGGCTTCACCGAAGTCGTCGGGGCTAATCTGTGACGGGTCGATTGGTAGCGTCATCCCTGAGGAGTATTGGGCTCTCAAAGCAAACCTCTTTCGGGTTCTTCCGATGGATGGAGGCGGGAACGCACTCACTCTTGTGAGTTGCTACCGAATTCGTGTGACCGAAACACCGATACCGCTGGATAGTGGTAATTGCACGTGAATGGATAGCAAGAGCAAGATTACGCGCCGGCGAGCGATTGCCGCCGGTGGTGCGACGGTACTGTTCGGCGGTGGAGTCGCGTACCTCGCATCCGGCTCTGAATCCGACGAACCGGAATACGTCCCAGAGACGTTCCACACCAGCGAGGAGACGACCGGATTCGGTGTCGAACTCGCCGGCCGGCCGCTCGTGGGCGACCGTGAAGCGACGGTCGACGTGTACTACTGGACGGACTACCTGTGTCCGTTCTGTAAGAAGTTCGAAACCGAAACCCTCCCGACGGTCGGTTCGGAGTACATCGACACCGGAGACGTGCGACTCGTCGTCTTGCCGTATCCGAACATCGGCGAGTACTCGATGCCGGCGGCCGTCTGGAGTCGCTGCGTGTGGCGAACGGTCGCAAGCACCGACCCCGAAGCCTTCTGGCGCTGGCACGGGACAGCGTTCGACGCCCAACCCGATTCGGGACACGACTGGGCCGACGAGGCGACGTTCAGGGAAATCACCGAACGGACCGACGGCGTTACCGTCTCGGCCGTCGACAGTTGTCGGGAGTCCCGCGGCGACGCCATCCGTGACGCCATCGAGACGAACCTCGGTGTCGCCAAGTCGGCCGAAATCAGCGGGACGCCCGGGTTCATCCTCTACAACCGCGACGCCGACGCGGCGGGCAAACTCGTCGGTGCCCACCCCTACGACACCTTCTCTGACGCGCTCGACCGGGTGTTGGAAGCGTGAGTACCACACGCGATGCGGCTCCGGGGTGGCTCCGGGGGCTCCCCGACGCACTCGGCTATCCGCTCACCTCCGATGGCCGACTCGTGACTGCCGGCGTCGTGACCGTCCTCGCGTACTCGGTTTTGGTGCTGAGTGCGTTCCCACAGTTCACGATTCAACTCCTGACGAGGAACCCTGCCGACCTCCTCTATGGGATTGCCGCCCTCACGCGGGAAACGTATCTGAGCGTCGGGTGGCTCGGTCTCCTCTTGGTCGTGACCTACGCGCTGTTGACTGGAATCGCAGCGACACACGCGATTGCTCTCTTCCGGCGTGCCCGTCGAACGAGCGCGTCGACGATGCTCGGCGTCGTTCCCGGGTTCCTCGCGGCCGGGTGTGCGAGCTGCGGTGCCGGCGTTCTCGGCGCCCTTGGTTTCGTCGGTGCGATGGCCGCACTGCCCTTCGAGGGGAACCTCCTCCGACTTGGCGGCATCCTTCTGTTGTTGTTTTTCCTCGGCCGAACGGGTGACCCACAGACGTGTTCGATTACGTAACAGTACCACGAGTCGGGGCCGCCACTTCCGAACAGTTCGCACACGACATTCCGGCTTGAGCTCTCGTTTTCCGGGCGAGCCAAACTATTTGTCGTCTGCCGCTTCAACCGTTAATATATGCCTTTTTCACGCCGATGCTATCTGGAACGTTGCGGGCGCGTCGGCGGTGCACTCGGCGTGGGTGTTCTGGGTGGCTGTGCTCGAAACCAGTCGTCCGACGGGAACCAAACGACGGTTCGAATCGGTTCGAAGCCGTTCCCAGAACAGAAGATATTGGGATATCTCGCCTACGAGCGACTGCAGGACGTCGGGGGGCTCACGGTCGTTGACGAAATCGGGTATGGGAACTCTCTCGCCAACTGGAGGGCGACAGCCAGCGGCGAGAAACACCTGTACTGGGAATACACGGGCACGGCGTGGACACAACTTCCACCCCGACACGAAACACGAGTATCAGACCCCGACCGACTTTTCGAGCGCGTGAAATCGGATGCCCGGTCCCAGGGGCTTCGAATGGCCGACCCTGCGTCGTTTTCGAACGAATACGTCATCGTCGTCGACCGTGCGTGGGCCCAACAACTCGGCATCTCGACTATCACGGAACTGTTCGAGTACATCTCGGAGACGTCGTCCGAAATCGGAATCGCGCTCAACGAGGAGTTTTACCACCGGGACGATGGATGGGACGGCCTGCTTGAGTTCTACGGTGTCGACGAGGATGTACGGACCGCACTCGAATCCGGCGAGTTCACTGTCACCTCCGTCGGGTTGACGTACGAACTGCTGAACCGAAACGGTATCCAGGTGGCGAGTGGGTTCGCCACTGACCCGCAACTCGACCGCCCCGAACTGCTGGCAGTGGCCGACGACCGCGAGTACTTCCTCTCCTATCAGCCAACCCCAACGGCTCACGCACCGCTTATCGAATCTCGGCCCGAGGTCTTCGAGGCTTTGACCCCAGTCGTCGACGCACTTGATGAGACGGTGATACGGACGCTCAACCGCCGTGTATTTCTCGAAGACCGGCCCCCAAGCATCATCGCAAAGCGATTCCTCAGCGAATCGGGTGTGGCCGATGTCTGAGCCGAACAGCCCGTCGTCACGTTCATCCTCGGCCTCCATCTGCGGTCCCGAGGTGGTTTATGATGGATAGGTCGGTTCCCGTGTTCGGACGGCTCCGAGATGTGGTCACGGCATCGTTCCGCCGGAAACTCGCGACCGCTCTTCTCATCGTCTTCCTCGTCGTCAGTCTCGTGACGGTCGGTTTGTACGTTCAAATCGGTGCGTTGCTGGACGAGAACGTCGAACAGTCGATGACAGCGGCTGCAAACGCCGAGGCGAACGAATTGAACGAATGGAGTGGTCAGCATCGTCTCTTGGCTCGGGTCCTCTCGGAACACCCAGTCTACGACTCGGGTAACGTCTCTGAGATGCGTACGTTCCTCGAGGCCCAGCATTCTGGTCGACAGGAAACCTCAGTCGTTCGAGCGTACGTCGTCGACCGTCGGAATCAGACTGTCACCGCCAGCTCGGACTCCCGGATTGAAGGTCAGCAAGTTAGCGACCTTCCATGGGAGGAACCGTTCTCGTTCCGGGATTTCGACGACGTTCAGTTGACGCAGCCCTACGAGGTTGAAAACGGAACCACTGTAGTCGGATTTATCGCACCGATACGACGGTTGCCAGGTAGCTTACTCGTCGTGGAAATCAACACCGAAAGCGTCTTCGAGCGGTTCGAACACCCCGTCGATGGTGGCTTCACCAGAGTGGTGAACTCGAACGGTACGGTCGTGTTTGCCGACGACCGCGACGCGGCACTGACACAGTACAGCGAGGGAACACAACGAGCGCCGATAGTTAGCAGAGGTCTCCGGGGTGAATCTGGGTTCACGGACTCACCGACGTACATTGGCGGGGCCTCTGGTTCGGAATACATCGCTGCATACGATTCGGTTTCCGGTACCGACTGGGTCGTCGTCGAACACGCACCTGCCGAAGAAGCGTACGTCATAACTCGGCGCGGGCGAACGTGGATTGGTGGTATCGCCGTTGTCGCGCTGGTCGCACTGTTCGTGGTTGTCGGTGTTCTCGGAGCCGACGTGACGACTGCGCTGTCAGGGCTGACCGACCGTGCCAGACGTATCGAAGCGGGAGAGTACGATGTCCCGTTCGAGACGGACCGCCCCGACGAGTTCGGCGACCTCAACCGGACGCTTGAATCGACCCGCGACACACTGCAGGCCCGCATTGAGGAACTCCGTGAGACGAAAGCCGACCTCGAGACCTCGAATACGGCGCTCGAAGAACGGTCAGCAATGGTGAGCGTCCTGAACCGGATTCTCCGACACAACGTCAGAAACGATGTGAACGTCATCACTGGTCGGACGGAACTGGCCGCCTCCCGTACCGATGACCAGGTCATCCATGAAGACCTCGAAGCCGTCAAGGAGGCCGCTTGGGAACTTGCTGAACTCTCCGACCGCACACAGCGAATCAAGCAGTTGCTTTCCGAAACGGAGTCTGAGACGAGACCGATGCAACTGGGGGAGAGCCTATCGTCAGCTGTGTCGAACCTGGATAAAGCTGGGTCTGACGCGACTATCACGGTCGACGGCGGCGAGGCGACGGTTGTCGAATCCTCACCGATGTTCCCCGTCGCCATTGCTGATGTCGTCGAGCAAATCCTCTCACACAACGACGAGTCAGTACGAGTCGATATCACGGTAGCTGAAGACGAAGCCGATGATAGTGTGGTTGTAGTTCACATTGATGACGACTGTGGCGGGCTACCGGAGTTAGACGTTCACGCCGTTGGCGCTGGCGAGGAAACGCCGCTCAACCATGGCGAAGGACTGGCGCTTTGGTGTCTGGAGTGGACCGTCTCGAAAGCGGGTGGGGAACTCGATGTTGACCCGGTTGATTCGACGCTTGAAATCCGCTTACCACGGAGCGACTCACTCCAAACGGGGGGTCCGAGTAGTCAACGGGGTAATCAAGGCCTTCAATAACCAATGCGCTCTCCGTCATCTGCAGTTGTATAGAATTGCAAATTCTATACACAAGTGTTTTGGTTCCGGGGCACGTATTCGAACGTGATACCAATGGTCGACTCGATGGCTGAACAACTCCAGCAAGACATGGAGTGTGAGGGGCTCTTGGAGTGCTTTCACGGGCTCAAACGGCTCGACAGGGAGGTCTTCCAAACGCTCGTTCACACGGACGAACCGCTAACCGTCGACGCGATTGCGGAGACGGTTGACCGCGAGCGCTCGACGGCGTACCGCGCCGTCCAGCGACTGCTTCAGGCCGGCTTCATCCAGAAAGAGCAGGTCAACTACGACCAGGGCGGCTACTACCACGTGTATAAGCCGGCCTCGAACGTCACCGACGACATGCAGCGGTTCCTCAACGACTGGTACGCGAAGATGGGCCAACTCATCGACGAGTTCGAGAACAAATACGAACGGAACGACGCCCCAAACTCACTCGAAGGCTAAGCCCTCCGGAGTTTCGAACGCCGGCTGTACCGCGTCGAGTCGTGTCTCTCTTCTGCCGTAGGTCACTCTCGACTCGACGGGGCGTTGCCACAGTAGTATTGTAGGAATACCCCATAACTCTTAATTACTGTCGGCCCCTATCGTGAGGTGATGACAGTCGAAACCGCTTCCGACACAGGAACAACCACGCCCGACGAACCACGCCCCATCGCCGGCCAGAGCGAACTGGACGAGTTCGTCGCGGACAACGACGTGGTCCTCGCGGACTTCTACGCCGACTGGTGTGGTCCCTGTCAGATGATTGCGCCCATCGTCGAGCGACTGGCCGCCGAGACCGACGCCGCGGTCGCGAAAGTCGACGTTGACAGAAACCAACAGCTGGCGGCCGCCTACGGCGTCCGTGGGGTGCCCACGCTCGTCCTCTTTGCCGACGGCGAGCAGGTCGAGGAAATCGTCGGCGTCCAGGGCGAAGACCAACTCCGCTCGCTGATTCGGGGGTACACCGAGTAAATGAGCGGGGATATCCACGATGTCGTCGTCGCGGGCTCGGGCATCGCCGGCCTCTCGGCGGCCGTCTACGCGGCGCGTGCCGACCTCGACCCGCTCGTCCTCGAGGGCGACGAGCCCGGCGGCCAGCTGACGCTGACCACCGATGTCGAGAACTTCCTCGGGTTCCCCGAGGGCGTCGGCGGCATGGAACTCGTCCAGCGGGGCAAAGAGCAAGCCGAGCGGTTCGGCGCGACGTTCCAACACGGGAGCGTCGAGTCCGCGACTCTCGACGGGCAGCCGAAAGAACTCACCCTCTCGACGGGTGAGACGATTCGGACGCGTTCGCTCGTCGTCGCCACCGGCGCCAGCGCCCGCTGGGTCGGCGCCGAAAACGGAGCCGACCTGATGGGCTACGGGCTGTCGACGTGTGCGACCTGTGACGGCGCGTTCCACCGCGGGGACGACGTTCTCGTCATCGGCGGCGGCGACAGCGCGATGGAGGAGGCGCTGTTCCTCACGAAGTTCGCCGAGTCGGTCACAATCGTCCACCGGCGCGAAGAGCTTCGCGCCTCCGAAATCATGGCCGAACGCGCCCGCGAGCACGAGGACATCGAGTTCAGGTGGAACACGGAACTGCAGACCCTCCACGGCTCACAGGAAGAGGGAGTCACCGGTGCGACGCTCGTCTCTCACCCCGACGGCTATCCGCGGGAGAAAGCCGAAGCGGGTATCGAGGTCGACACCGAAACGGTCGATGTCGGCGGCGTGTTCTACGGCGTCGGCCACACACCAAACACCGACTTCCTGGAGGGAACGGGTGTCGAGCGCGACGACAGCGGTTACATCGTCCCGCAGACCGACGCGGACGGTCGCCCGACCGCTCGGACGACTGTCGATGGCGTCTTCGCCGCCGGCGACGTTGCGGACCCGAACTACCGGCAGGCGATTACGTCGGCGGGGACCGGGAGCATGGCTGCACTCGACGCCGAGGAGTATCTGGAGACGCTCTCGGAGCGGAAGCGCCAGCGCATCGAAGCGTAAGCAGGATAGAATTACGGGCCCCGACTGTCGTTCGAACCGATTTCACGTCCGTTTGGATGGGTTTGTCAGAACGTTTTGTAAGGCACTCTTCGACCGACCGGTAGAGCGACCAGCATGTCCGACAATCCGTTCACCGATTCATCCATCTCTCGCCGGCAGTTCGTTCGACTCTCCGCCGCGACTGGCGGAGCGCTCGCGCTACCCGGACAGGCCAGCGCCGACGCATCTGCGCCGGCGTTCGACGCCGAATACGAGTACCTCCTGAACCACACGCCAGATGACTACGCGGTGCCGACGCTCGTGACGTTCGATGACGTGGGGGGTCTGCGAGCGATGGAGGCGCTCGTCTCCGAGACGCGAACGACGGCCGAACCGCAACCGGCGGGTTACGCGACGCTGTCGACGACACAGGCCCAGCGAGTCGCCGACCTGCCGACGGCGGAGACGCTTCACTTCTCGCCGGGAGCGAACCCGTTCTGGCGACTCGGCTACTATCCCCTCGGCGTCTTTCCGGAACCCGAACGGAGCGTCGATTTCCTCGATTACGAGGAGGTGGCCGCCGGACTCGACCACCTCGCCGACGTACACGACGACCGGATGCGGGTGCTGTCTGTCGGGGAAAGCGCGGGCAAGTACAACAACATCAGCGACCGCCGGGACCCACGGGACGTACTCGTCGTCGAACTCGCCGAGAACGTCGACGACCGCGAAGCCTTCGCGGCGAAGAAGCAGGTGCTGATTAACTGCACCATCCACGGGAACGAGCGGGCCGGCGGCGAGGCCGCACCGCGGTTCATCGAGGAGGTGCTGACCGGCCGTGAGCGACACATCGAAGCGCTGCTCGAGGAGTACGCCCTCGTGTTCACCTTCACGAACCCCGACGGGTGGGCGGCCCGTCGACCGCAGTACGAAAGCAACGGGGTTCCGGGCGCGCCGCTGCACGAACGCGGCAATCTCGGCGGCGACACCAACCGCCAATTCCCCAATCCGGGATGGGTGTCCGCAGCCCACACCATCGCCGAACCGCTCGGGCGGACGCTGGACGGCGAGACACGGCCGCCGGACTACGTCGCGGAGACGACGCCCGATATGCTCGCGTTCGTCGAGCACTGTCGAACGTACGAGAACCTCGTCTGTGGTATCGACCTCCACGGGATGTTGACCTCGAAGGATTTCGTGCTCGCCCTCGATGGAGCCTCCCAGTCGTCGACGGACCAACTGCAGAACAGTTTCGACCTCATCGAGATTATCGACGACCACGTCACCGAGGCGTTGCCGGAGTGGGAGCAGGCCGGCGAGGCGCTGACTCCGCTCACCGACCAGTTCAACCCCAGCGCGGCGGGACTGTCGGCGATTCCCGAACAGGCGTTCAACTACGGAACGCCCGTCGAGACCATCGGCTACTCGGGGACAGGTTTCGTCGACGAGTGGATGTCGTTCCCCGAGGAGCTAGGCGGACTCGGCATCCCGAGTCTGACCATGGAGATGGCGTACTCGAACACCGTCGGTGGGAACGTCTTCGATCCGGTTCGCGTCGGGATGCAGGCCGACGGCTACCGGGCGTCGATTCGCGGCGCCGTCGAGTTCGCCACCCGCGATGTCGAGGGTCGTTTCGAGGGCGACGGCGACATCGCCTACGTCGAGACGGATTCGCTGACCGCCAGTGCCGAGGACTTGCCGCATCCCGCCGACGCACCGGACGGCGACGACGCGAGCGTCTCGACGACGAGCGAGACGACGGTTCCGGCCGGCGGAACGGGGATAGCGACGACGACCGTTGGCTCCGAGACGACCGCACTCGCGGTCCATCCCCACGTTCCTCAGTCGGTCGCAAGTGCACGCCTCCGAGCACCCGACGGCGATATCGTTCGCGAGTTCGATGCGACTGACGGTCGAGCACTCGGTGGGGCCTGCTGTGGGCTGCCGACGTGGGAGGTGTCGACCCCGGCGGCCGGCGAGTGGACGCTCGAACTGCGCGACGAACTGGGTGAGGGAAGCGACGCGCGGGCGTCGTTCGTTCAGGCCCGCGGCGCCGGTGAGGCGCCTGACCCCCGCGAGCAACTCGGCTACGAACAACGCGACTACGAGGTGACGCCGCTGCGGTACTTCGAGGACTTCGCTGACGACGCCGACGTGGCCGTCGACGGCGTGACCGTCGAGGAGGTCGTCGAAGCACCGGCGCCCGGAAAGAGTGTCGAGAACGGCAACGCATCCTTCACCGACGGTGTCGACCTTTCGCCGTACGACCATCTCGTCGCAATCCACGACGACGGCGAGGCCGACGAGGAGTACGTCGAGTCACTCGAGTCGTTCGTCGAAAGCGGTGGAAACCTCGTCGTCACCGACAGCGGCCTGAACCTGCTTTCGGCCTTCGAGAGCCTCGATATCGTTTCGGCGGATATCTACGAGCAGACCGGCTACGTCGGCCAACTCGATTCGGTGAATGACGGTCACCCACTGGTCACCGACCGCCGTCCGATTCAGGACCACCTGTGGTACATCGCGCCGGTCGGATACTCCGAGGACGAGGCGCCGGTGTGGAGTATCGACAGCAACACCTTCGAGGAGTCGGGTGGCACCGTCGCAGGGACCGCCGGCGGTGATGTCGTCGTCGGAACGCTGGAACTCGGAGCGGGAACGATACAGGTCGTCGGGTCGTTGCTGCCCGAGGCGAACCAATCGAACCTCCACCCGTTTGGCATGTGTGACTACGCGACGACGTACTTCGGCCACCTCGTGATGACGAACGCACTTCGCGGTCAGCAGGTCCGTGCGGTTGACGGCCGCGAGACGGTTCGGGTCGGTCGCGGGAGCGGCGAGTAATCGGACGCCAGCCACCGAGGTGTGGACGGCGACCGGCCGAACTCAACCGAAGATGCCGAAGCCGAGACCGCCGAGGAAGCCGACGATGACCGCGACGGGGTTGTCCTGGGTCTCGATGTCGACGGTGGCGACTTCCTCGCCGTCCTGCATGACCGCGAAGGAGTCACCGAACCCACCGCTGTTGCGGTCTTCGAACTCGTTGTACCCCTCGTAGGTCAGCGAGCCGGGTCCGAGGTACAACTCACCGTCCTTCTCGCAGTAACTGGCCTGTGATTCGCTTTCTACACAGTCGACGCGGGCGTGGCCGCCGGTGACGACGCCGTCGACGACGAGCGTGCTGCCGTCGTCGGTTTCGAAGGTAATCTCACCGGGAACGCCGTCGCCGCCGAGTTCGATGTCGTTTTCGCCGAGGGGGTCTTCGGCGGACTGGGCCGCCGCGGGCATCGTCGCGATTCCAACCCCGACCAACAGCGTCAGGAGGGCCACGATTGCAGTACGGGTGTCCATACCACACCCAAAACAACAAATAAATTTAGAGTTCTGCCGGCAAGTCACTGTCTTTTATAAACTGGCGACGAGCGACAGTCTACTTTCACCCCGGTTGGCAAAGTTCTTATTCGGTGCCGCGCCAAGACGTGATACCCTCATGGCGCGCGCGGAGAACACCGAAGTCATCGACAAGTTCGAGCAGTTCTACCGCGACTACTATCGCAACGAAATCGGTGAACTCGCCCAGAAGTACCCGAACGAACAGCGCTCGCTGTACGTCGACTGGGACGATCTCTATCGTTTCGACCCCGACCTCGCCGACGACTTTATCGCCCAACCCGAACAGATGCGCGACTACGCCGAGGAGGCCCTCCGACTGTACGACCTTCCGGTCGACGTGAAACTGGGACAGGCCCACGTTCGAATCCAGAACCTCCAGAAGACGACGGGCATCCGTGAAATCCGCGCGCGCCATCGCGGACAGTTGGTCGCCGTCTCCGGCATCATCCGGAAGGCGACCGACGTACGCCCGAAAGTGACCGAGGCCGCCTTCGAGTGTCAACGCTGTGGCACGCTTACCCGCATCCCCCAGACCTCCGGGGAGTTCTACGAACCCCACGAGTGTCAGGGCTGTGAGCGGCAGGGTCCCTTCGAAATCAACTTCGATCAATCGGAGTTCGTCGACGCCCAGAAACTCCGCGTTCAGGAGTCCCCCGAGGGATTGCGCGGCGGGGAGACGCCCCAGAGCATCGACGTGAACATCGAAGACGACATCACCGGGAAGGTGACTCCCGGCGACCACGTTCGGGTCATCGGTATCATCCACCTCGACCAACAGGAGCAAAACCAGAGCAAGACGCCCATCTTCGACGTGTACATGAGCGGCATCTCCGTCGAAATCGAGGACGAGGAGTTCGAGGAGATGGACATCACCGACGAGGACAAGAAGGAAATCTACGCGCTCTCCGAACAGCAGGACATCGAACAGCAGTTCATCGATTCGATGGCACCTTCCATCCACGGCTACGAACAGGAGAAACTCGCCATCATCCTGCAGTTGTTCGCCGGCGTCACGAAGAACCTCCCCAACGACTCCCGAGTGCGTGGGGACATCCACATCCTGCTGATGGGCGACCCCGGGACCGGGAAATCCCAACTGATTCAGTACGTCAAGAACATCGCCCCGCGGGCGGTGTCGACTTCCGGGAAGAGCAGCTCTGCGGCCGGGTTGTGTGTCACCGGCGATACGATGATTCACACCGACAGCGGATTCCAACCGATTCGCGACCTCGTTACTGGGGAGCTTCCCGAACCGGTTCGCGATGAGACGGCCGCCCCGAAGGCCGTCGGCGTACAGTCGTTCGACCGGAAAGCTGGCGAGATGACAGAAGCCACCACCTCACACGCGTGGCGAATGCCGGAGAAGCCGTGCCGTCGAATCGAGACGAGCGACGGGAAGGAACTCGAAGCCTCGGTGAACACGCCCGTGTTGACGTGCGGTTCCGACGGCATTGAGTGGCGGGAGATATCGGAAATCGAGGCCGGCGATTACGTCGCCATACCCCGACACGGGGACCTCGACCGTTCGCCGGTGCCCGTTCGGGAGTTCTTGGAACTGTCGACGGAGAAAATCCAGCTATCGGACGAATCGGTTGCGTTCCTCCGTGAGGCGCTTCAGGCGGAGTTCGGGACACTCAGAGACGCGGCGGCGGAACTGGACCTCTCGGAGGATTTCATCTACCTCCACCTCAAGAATCGCCACGTCCCACTGGAGAAACTGGACCGGATGCTTGGGGCTATCGGAGCGACCCGCGACGACGTTCAGTTCGAGCGGTTGATGCTCAGACACGGCGACAGCATCACGCTCCCCGAAACGTTCGACGAGGATCTCATGTACCTATCGGGTCTCGTATTCGGTGACGGCGATATCTCGCTGGACCGACGCGGGGGGAACCGAGGACAGGTTCGCATCTCCAACGGCGACGAGACGGTGCTTGAACGGGCGGCCGACATCTTCGAAGCCAAATTCGACAAGCGACCGGACATAGAGCATCAGGACGACAGAGTTCCGTCCATTCGGTTCAACAGCGCGACCGTCGCGCGGTTGTTCTCGAATGCGGGAATGGAGACGCCGAAAGCGGACCTCGCGTTGGCTCCGGAACTGACTGCCGCAGAGCACGCTGACGCGTTCCTTCGGGGTCTGATGGACGCCGATGGTTCCGTCTCGGCACGCGACAACGGCGGGTCGAGCGTTTTGCTCTCGACGATTAGTGAGGACCTCGCCCGACAGGTCCAGTTGCTGCTCGAAACGTACGGCGTTCGGGCGTCGGTTCGCGAACGGGACCGGCGAGGGACTTACGAACTCGCCGATGGGCGGACCATCGAGTCGAAACACGTCCAGTACTTCGTCGAGATGTACGGGGCCGATATCGACCGGTATGCCGAGGCTATCGGCTTCGAAGTCCCCGAGAAGCAGGAGGCCCTCGAAGGAATAGTCGCCGAGAACCGACAGCAACGCGAGATGCTCCCCGTCGGCTCGGCGCTTGCGACTGTCGATGGGTCGGCCGGCGAATACTACCAGAACGTCAACCGGGGGGACAACCCCGGACGAGCACGAGCACGTACGATGCTCGAAGACATCGACCTCGGGTCGGCGGAACCGAACGTGCGTGAAGCCGTCGAGGCGGACCTCCGCTGGGACGAAGTCGTTGCCGCCGTCGACACCGGCGAAAAAGAAGTGTTCGACCTGACGGTTCCGGAGACGCACAACTTCGTCGGAAACGGCATCGTGACCCACAACACCGCTGCAGCTGTTAGAGACGACTTCGCCGACGGCCAGCAGTGGACACTCGAGGCCGGCGCCCTCGTCTTGGCCGACCGCGGCGTCGCTGCCGTCGACGAACTCGACAAGATGGACTCCTCGGACCGCTCGGCGCTCCACGAGGGCCTCGAACAACAGCAAATCAGCGTCAACAAGGCCGGCATCAACGCGACGCTGAAGAGCCGATGTTCGCTTCTGGCGGCGGCGAACCCGAAGTACGGCCGCTTCGACCAACACGAAAAGTACAGCCAGCAAATCGACCTCGAACCGGCGCTGCTGTCGCGGTTCGACATCATGTTCATCATCACGGACGTGCCGGACCAAGAGAAGGACAAGGAACTGGCCGAACACATTGTCCAGACGAACTACGCCGGCGAGGTGTACACCCACCAACAGCAGAACCCCACTTCGAACTTCTCGGAGGACGAAGTCGAGAAAGCCACCGAGGACGTCCAGTCGGCCATCGACCCCGAGTTGATGCGGAAGTACATCGCCTTCGCCAAGCGGAACGTGTTCCCGACGATGACCGAGGAAGCCAAGACGGTCATCGAGGACTTCTACGTCGACCTCCGCTCGAAGGGGCTCGACGAGGGCTCGGCAGTTCCGGTGACGGCACGGAAACTGGAGGCGCTGGTTCGGCTCTCGGAGGCCAGCGCCCGGATGCGATTGGGCGACCACGTCGAGAAACGCGACGCCGAGAAGGCCGTCGACATCGTCATGTCCTCGCTGAAAGACGTCGGCGTCGACCCCGAGACCGGCGAGTTCGACGCCGACATCGTCGAGACGGGCACCTCCAAGAGCCAACGCGACCGCATCAAGAACATCAAGGCTCTCATCAGCGAAATCCAAGAGGAGTACGAAGAGGGCGCCCCCATTGAGGAGGTACTCGACCGCGCCGAAGAGATGGGCACCGAGCGATCGACGGCCGAACACGAAATCGAGAAACTCCGACAGAAGGGCGAGGTGTACGAACCGCAGGGTGGACACCTGCGGTCGGTGTGAATGGACCGGATCGCACGCTGTTGAATCGATTGTAGCGGTCCATTGAGCGTATTTCGTACAGTGTTACAGATTAGGATTTGTTGGATAGACACGCTGTACAACCGGTGTACGCGGGTGTACACTCATTAAGCAGTCCGCAGTGTGAATGCCGTGAGGAGGTGCGAGGGGTGAATTCCAAACCAAGCAGATACGACAGGGAACTGGGGAGACTGAAGCCAGCGAAATACATCAAAGAGGGCCTAACAAGACAATATACCCCAAAGAGCTGAAACGCGGGCGACTAGAATATCCGTATCTCAGAATTGAAAATCAGCCGATACACCCCCATACTTTCGGGGGTGTACGCGGGTTTCAGCGATACGAGGGGTGGCGCATTCCGAACGTCCACCTGGCGTATCCCTTCGGGTGAGCGATGGCCGTACAGCGTTCGATATCGCCGACTGATATGGGTGTTCAACCTGAAGCAGGGGTTTCTCGGGTACTACGACAGGTCGCCTCTCCTCTACGGGTCCCGACAACCAGTCAACCAACCGGGGCACAGCACCACAAAACAGTCCACACTGCGGGCATTCGAATGAGTGTACACTCTCGATAAGAGTGAGTACACCGGGTGTACAGGCTGATTCACGACTTCTAAGGGTGTACGACACGCGAAGCAGAACGATATCGTCTCGATGTATTATTGAACGGGAAAATGGTGAACCCTCAGTACTCGATGTGAATAGCGTGCTGCATACAGCGGATAAGTTCAGTACGGCGGCTTCGTTTGTTTCAGATTGAAGACGACGAACCAGCCGTTAGGTAGATATGCTTAATGACTGCCCGTTTATCTGTCAGATACTAAGAATGTTGAAAACAATCTACTGTATACAGGGCGCATATCCTTCACTACTTTTTGTGGGAACTTAGTTTGAAACCCGGTGGAGTATCAGTCCACGCTAGCTACTCCCTAATATCTCTCGTCGTATCCTCAGATTTCGCTAAGAGGTAGCCACCAAACGCGAGCAGCCAGAGGATGAGCGGGTAGACGACCCACCGCTCGATTCCGCCGCCCCCGAGGAATTCAAGCGGATGGGGGCCACCGACAACCAATCCGAAGAAGAAAACACTGACGAGAGTAAGAAACGAGACTCCGCCATAGAATCCACAAAGGAAGGAAAACGGTCGAGAAACAACTCGGGTGGAGAGCAGGACCGTGATCCCGCCCGTGAAAAACGTGAGGAGCGCGAATAGTCCATGCCACGGCGTCACGTTCCCCGGAAACACACCGACGCCAAACGCGCCGAATCCAAAGACGGCTAGTGTAATCGGGAACCCGCGACGATCCATTACCCGGTAAAGGAGGTACGCCGAGAGGATTACGATCGCTCCTGTCAGGAGCATCGTAGAATTGAAAATTGTCGCCGAGGGTTCGTGTATCACTGGATTCGGTGGGCGTGTTGACCCCAGGTCGCTGATATCCTGTCGGGTCGAATAGTTCGGATAGAGGACCTCAGCTGTCATGATCCCCATGAAGCCAATGAAGCCCGACATGGTGAGACCGAACCCCGCTATTGACCGTTTTGAGAGCCCGAGTCGGGACTGGAGAGAGTCAGTTTGGGTCATCTCCTGATTGTTCGTGCGAAAAGAAGAAATAACTATCTGCTTGACAGATTGTGTTTCTGCTACATACGCTCCTCTATCCAGCAGCACTCCAAGCGCATCAACGCGATATGGTAATGGCTACAGCGGTAGGTGGCCTGTCTTCGCCGAACAGCAGTGTCGCACGAGAATATGTCCGAAGAATAGGGTCTCGATGGCTCCACACGCATAAAAAGTAATTATCGATTCGCTGGAAAGTGTCATAGATGGCTGACAAAGGACCGATTGCGTCGGCTGAAGCGAAGGCCGAGGGCGTTTCCCCCCCACCGACTCCAGAGGAATACAGCGACCCTTACCAGTTCGAGTACCCCAAACTGCTCCTTGTCGTGGCTGGAATTGCACTGACGGTCGTCTTCACTGTCGTCTATGGGATAATTTTGGTTCAGATACAGGGCCCGAATGTTTACCCGTCGTATTCGAGACCGGCGCAGAGGGCGAAATAACAGTTTTGTTGCAACTCAGTCAGGTAGCGATTCCGATGGTGTTCGCGTTTCTGACCGTCGCTGTCTTCCACGAACTACTCCACGGATTGGTCTTCCAGCGATACGGCTACGACGTGAACTACGGCGTCTACTGGCGGTTTGGGGCGGTATATGCAGCGGTTTTTCACCAGTTTCACTCCCGCGAGCATAACCTTCGGGTCGGCATCGCACCGTTAGCGATTATTACCGTTATTTTTCTACCCTTGCTTGCGGTGCCTCACCCAGTCGTTGCCGCGGTGGCGTTTTTTGTTCTCGTGTTGAATACCGCCGGCTCGGTTGGGGACATTTACGCTCTCTGGCGGTTCTATCGGATGCCGCAGGGCACGGTCTTTTACGATATCAACATGGACAATATGTACGTGTTTGAACCGAAATGAAGACCCAATTCAGCTGATTGTCTCCGATATCTTTGTGTTGACGTTGCTCGCTTTGCCCACTGTATTCAGCAGTCTGTTTCTAATAGTTTCAGAGATATTCTGCTTAACGTGATGCATCTTTGGCCTTCAATGTCCAATCGACTGATCTTGACAGATGACGCTCAGCTCGCGAGTCTCTACCTGTAAAATATTATCCGATTGCTAATATCTGCAATAAACTAAATATCTCAAAACCTGATTGGATGGAAACCGGCGTTCAGTACAGCGATACCTCACCAGTGCGAACCCGGTGATTTTTATCAGCCGCGACGGGTGGCGGCTGCCAGCAGTCGCCGGAAAGTTAATGACGAGAACAAAATCACCGAACCCGAAGCGTCGAATGGGCGTGTACAAGCGATTTGACTCCGTTCCTACAAAGCACCGTCTTGACCGATACGATGTGGAATATGAAGGTCGAGACGTCTGGGCGGAGTTCGAACGAACGCGCAACGATGAATTTGACTCTCAGGCATACCGGAACACGCTGAAAAAGACCGAACGGACGTGGAAGGCACACATGTCAAGTCGTGGCCGGCATCACGCGCTCGCGAGACCGCGAGATGTTGAGACGTGGTGCGCGGATCTCGCTACTGACCGGAAACTGGAGACCGTGTACAAGGAGTACTGGATTCGGCTCGAAGAGTTTTATTCGTGGCTTCAGACCCACATTGACCATCCACATGTGTATCAACCCGTCCTCATGGCTGCCGCGAGTCATGAGATAGCGCGCGCTGTTTGGTGGGCGAAAATGGACCATAACAAAGCAGCTCTAGACGGGGTGAACGATGACTAATCAGGCTGACCGCAGCCGAGAAATACTGGCCGACGCGTTCGACCGAGAGACGGACCCGCTCAAACGATATGAGCCGACATTCTCGCAAATCGATGTTGATCCCTTTGAGATGTTTTACTCCGAGATTTTAGAAGCGAATAACAACGCAGAGGGAACGAAGACTGCCTATCGGCGGCTATTCGAGCAATGGCGAAACCATATGCAAAGCGAAGGGAGACATCCAGCGTGCCCCAACGAACAGCATGTTCGGTTATTCGCAGAACACTGTCTAGAGCATCGAAATAATCAACCGGATACTGTTCGGACGAAGCTCCGTCGACTGTCTGGTGTTTTCGAGTACTGGCAATCCGACACCGTGTTTCCTCACCCACAGGATTTCAACCCATTTGAGCAGGTTACTTCCAAGATGGACCTGCGACGACCAGCACAGAAAGAGCCACCGCGTATTCCAGTCCCCACCCTCCGAGAAATACTCGAAGCAGTTACACACATTCGAGACTGGTTAGTTATCGGCTCACAGTTGAAACTCGGGCTCCGGGCCTCGGAGTTGTGTAATCTCCAACTCCAAGACATCAATCTGGATCATGACGAACTCAACCGATTCTATCCGGACTTGGGGACACATCCCGAAGTCTCGGACCGACCAAACGCAGTTTACGTTGCTACGCGTGAGGAACGGGACAAAAACAAATCGCGAAATCCACGTGTACTCCCTCTTGATGAAGAACTTCAGTCGGCCGTCACACGCTACTTGCTAACTCGACCTGATTCTGGTGCTCCCTGGGTAATCCTTTCACACACGACTCACAGCCAGGTTTCGCAAGAGTATGTAAATTCTACGTGGAGAGACGTATTCCGCCCCGAATACGATGAAACAGCGGAGCATCGAGCTGTGACAAGTCACTTCGGCCGACATCGGTTCACGACGTACTGGCGTGTCGAACAGGATCTGAACAGAGAACTCGTGAAATACATGCGCGGCGATACACCACAAGACGCCTCGAACGGTGGTCGAGACGCTATCGATGAATACCTTCACACGTACTACGAGGATATCGAGTCAATCTATCGGGAGCGGATATTCTCACTCGGTTTGAACGATCCGACTACTCCCGGATATTGAGCGAAGGAACAGCTTATCCGTCCGCCAACGTTCTGGAATCACCGCCGTAGAAAACAGCCGTTCGTTCACCGCCCGCCGACCGGCGGGACGAGCAAGACGTTACAGTTCGCTCGGGCGGTCACGGATTCGGATGTGCTCCCCAACAGCAGCCGTCGGATGCGGCTTCGGCCCCGAGAGCCCATGAGAACGGTCGTTGGCTGGACTTCCGCTTCGGCGGCGAGGATTTCCTCGACGGCTTCGCCTTCGCGAACCATCGTCGTCACCTCGATGCCCTTCTCACGCAGTCGCTCGGCCAGTGCTTCGAGTTTCTCTTCGGCGTCTTCGACGCCCGGAGAGCCGCTTCGGCGCTCTGGTGGGCGGACGTGTAGCAGCGTCGCCTCTTGGGTCGGGGTGTCGAGGTACCGGAACTGCTCGAAGGCGTGTTCGGCGTTCTCCGAGAAGTCCGTCGCATAGAGCACGCGCTGGAAGAGGTGCTCGTTGACGACTTCGTGGTGGTCGTCTTCCTCGGCGATGCGCTGGACCAAAAGCGGCCGGCTTGCCGTCCGGGCGACGTTGCGGGTCGTCCCGCCGATGAAGCGCTCTCGGAGGGGACTCTTTCCGCGAGAGCCGACGATAATCAGGTCGGCCTTGATTTTGTCGGCCAACCCGTTGATGCGTCGGTGTGGCGTCCCGCGGACGACGTTGGTTTCGACGTCGAATCCCTCCTCTTCGAGCAGTCGGCGCTGCCGTTCGAGGGCGGCTTTTGTCTGCTCGCCGATGTCGCTTCCCGGCATGCCCGTCGTCACGTTCGGACTGGTGACGTTGAGGAGGTGGACTTCGGTTATCCCGTAGCGGCCCAAACACTCGAGGCAGATTCGGGAACTCATCGCCGTCTCGATGGAATCGGAGAGGTCGGTTGCGTATACGGCTCGCATAGTAGGTGGTTAGGACGGTAGCGATATAATATTGTCCCATGTTCCCAATATTCTGGACAAGCCGAACACCGACGACTATCAGGGGCGGCCCCCTCTGTTTTGGTCCCCGGCCACGATAGCCGACGTATGTACGACCAAATCCTCTTTCCGACCGACGGAAGCGACGGGGAGAATCGCGCGCTCGACCACGTTCTCGACATCGCGTCGTCACACGGGTCGACGGTACACATCCTCAACGTAGCGGACACGACGCGGGATAGCCTCACGCGAATTCAGGGCGAGGTCGTCGACGTGCTCGAACGAGAAGGGGAGGACCTCCTCGAAGAGGTGGCTGAACGCGCCCAAGAGCGCGGTGTCGAGACAGTGTCGACCGTCGTTCAGGGTGAACCGTATCGCACCATCGTCGAATACGCCGACGAGTACGACATCGACCTCATCGTCATGCCGACGCACGGTCGCAGCGGCCTCCAGCGGTTGCTACTCGGGAGCACAACCGAACGCGTCGTCAGGCGTGCCGAGGTTCCCGTGCTCACGATTCGACCCGATGCCGCGGCCGAACCCCACTACCCGTATCGAGACGTGTTGGTTTCCACCGACGGCAGCGAGGGGGCGACCGAAGCGCTCTCGGTTGCGGCCGACGTGGCGACCGAGGCCGAGGCCGCCCTGTACGTCCTGTCGGCCATCACCTACCAGTCACTCGGTATCGACGTCCGAAGCGACATTCAGACCGCAATGCTGGAGGAAAGCGCCGAGGACATCGTCGAGGAGGCGACGGCACTCGCGGAACGCGCGGGCGTCGAGGAGGTACACGGCGCCGTCGAGTACGGGTCGTCGGTCCACAAGGCCATCCTCTCGTTTCTCGAAGAACGGGAGGTCGACCTCGTCGTTGTCGGCACCCACGGCCGGACCGGTTTCGACCGATATCTCCTCGGAAGCGTCGCCGAGGCGCTGGTCCGAACGTCGCCAGTGCCCGTGTTGACGGTTCGCCCACCAGCGGCCGAAGACGACGAGTGAGCGCCGGCGTCGGCGCCCTCCGGCGAGGCTGACCTTCTTTGTCGTCGGCGACGTTGCCGAAGCATGGAACTGGAGACGGAGCCGTTCGACCTCGATACGTCGACGCCGACGGTCGTCATTCACCGCGAGGACGCCGAGGCGCTGGGCGTCCACGCGATGGAGCGTGTCGAGTTATCCGACGACACGGGAACCACGGTCGGCGTCGTGAAGGTGACCACCGACCTGATAGAACCCGGAACTATCGGCATGACGCGACCGCTGATGCATCTTGAGGGGTCGGTCGACGTTCGCCTGTCGCCCACTCCGCAGTCGACGCGGTACGTCCGGCGAAAACTCGAAGATATCGAACTCGACCACACCGAAATCCGGAGTATCGTTCAGGACATCTACCATGACCGCCTGACCGACATCGAGTTGACGGCCTACGTCTGTGGCCTCCAGGCCAACGGCCTCTCGCTCGAGGAGACGACCTCACTGACCGAGTGCATGGCGGACGTGGGCAGTCGAATCACGTGGGATGACGCGGTCATCGCGGACAAACACTGCATCGGCGGCGTTCCCGGCAACCGGACGACGCCCATCGTCGTTGCCATCGTCGCGGCTGCCGGCGTGAAGATTCCGAAGACCTCCTCGCGGGCGATTACCTCGCCGGCAGGGACGGCCGACACGATGGAGGTGTTCTGTAACGTCGAGTTGGGCCAGTCGGAAATCGAGGCCGTCGTTCGGAAAGTCAACGGCTGTATCGCGTGGGGTGGTGCGGTCGACCTCTCGCCGGTCGACGACCGCATCATCGAAGTCGAGACGCCGCTGTCGCTGGACCCCGAGGGGCAGGTCATCGCATCGGTGCTCTCGAAGAAACGCAGCGCCGGCTCGACCCACGTCGTCGTCGACATCCCCTACGGCGAGAGCGCGAAGGTGGCGAGTCTCGCGGAGGCCCGTCGACTCTCCCGTGGGTTCAAACGGGTCGGCGAACACCTCGACGTTCGCGTCGAGTGTGCCATCACGCGGGGCGACGGTCCCATCGGCCGGGGCATCGGCCCTGCCCTTGAGGCCCGCGACGTGCTCGCGGTTCTCGAAGGCGACGGCCCCTCCGACCTCCGCTCGAAGAGCGTCGAGTTGGCGTCGATACTGCTGGAGCGCTGTGGAGTCGACGCCGACGCCGAGGCGTTGCTCGAATCCGGTCGCGCCCTCGAAACGTTCCGCGACATCATCGAGGCACAGGGAGGCGACCGGGGCGTGACTCGCGAGGACATCGAAATCGGGTCGCTGACCGAGACCATCGTCGCCGAACGGGACGGCGTCGTGACGAACGCCGACAACGGTGTGTTGGCCGAACTCGGCCGCCGGGCCGGGGCGCCGAAGGACAAGGCTGCGGGCGTGGTGTTGCACGTCGCCACCGGCGAGGCGGTCGACCTGGGGGACCCGCTGTTGACGATTCACGCCGAATCGGCGGCGAAACGCGACGATGCGGCGGCGCTGGAGGCTCGCGCTGACGTCTTTCGGATTCGCCGCCCCGAGGAGATGGTCATCGACCGGGTGTGACGTTGGCAACCCGAGCCGTCGAAAGACCGGTCGGTTGTCGGCCTACTCCGCGCTGTCGCCGATGTCGGCGGCGATGGCGTCTAACTCCTCGTCGGAGAGTTCCGGCAGGGTCCGGACGATGGAGTGGACGGCGCCGCCGCCGTCGCCGTCGAAGCGGGGAACGAGGTGGCCGTGGACGTGGGGGACCTCCTGTCCGGCGGCGTCGCCGTCGTTCATTCCCACCGTGACGCCGTCGGCGTCGACGGCCGCCTCGACGGCGGAGGTGAGCCGTCCGAGCGTCTCGAAGACGGCGTCCCTGTCGGCCGCCGGCAAATCGGAGACGCGCTCGTGGTGGTTCTTGGGGATGACGAGCGTGTGGCCGCGAGCGAGCGGGTTGGCGTCGAGAAACGCCAGCACGTCGTCGTCTTCGTAGACGGTTCGCGCCGGGATTTCGCCATCGATGATGCGACAGAACACACAGTCGTCGGTCATATCACCGTTTTCTCCGAGGAGCGCCATCAATCTTGGCTCCAGGAGTTTTAGTACTTTTATACGGGCATATTAGGGTGTTTATAGGGGTAAAGAATAAACCGCATTCCTACGAACGGTTGTTTCGTAGCGCCATGGGACACGATTACAACACGCACAATCGGCGGACGTTCATGAAGGCGACGGCTGGCACGATGGCGGTCGGCGCCTTTGCCGGTTGTCTCGGCGGCAACGGTAACGGCAACGGAAACGGCGGCGGTGAGGACAGCATCACCGTCCCGGGTCTGTACGACGAAAGCGGCGGAACCTCCGACGTAGGACGGCCGACCGCGATCGGGTCGCGGGACGCCATCGCGTACTTCAACGAGAACGACCTCATTCCGCAGGAAATCAACCACCCGAACAACGACTACGCCTACGAGGTGCCGCAGGCCCAGCAGTACTACGACGAGTACACCTCGGGATCGGAACCACCGATGATTATCGGCTGGGGGACTGCCGACACCGAGGCGCTGTCGGGAACGGTTGCCGAAGACGAAATCGTCTACGTCTCGGCGTCGTACTCGGCGAACCTCCTGACCGAGGAAGCCCCCTACAACTTCTTCGGCAACCTCGACTACACGAGTCAAGCACGGGCCCATCTCAAGTGGATTGCCGACAACGACGCGGAGGCGACCGTCGCCTTCATCTTCTCGAACAACCCGTTCGGCAAGGCCCCCGTCGAGGGCGGCAAGCAGTACGCCGAGGAACTCGGATTGAACGTCGCCTCGGACATCAACCTCCCGCTGGACGCCAACTCCGCGACGACGCAACTGCGGCAGGCGCGGGACGCCGACGTGGACTACCTCATCCACCAGAACACGGCCGCGCCGATGCAGGTGTTGCTCTCCGACAGGGAAGACATCTACCCCGACGTGACCGTCTGTGGACTGACCTACACCGTCGACGAACCACGCATCCAGGAGTCCCCGGAGAACTTCGAGGGCGTCCGCTACGTCAGTGCCTTCCGGACCTTCCAGGGGGCACTCGATTCGGGCGGCGACGGCACGTCCATGATCGAGGAGAACTTCGAACGCGAGGGGCGGGACATGGACGACCCGTCGGTCGCGAACCTCAACTACGTCCGCGGCTGCATCCACGGTCTGCTCGTGTTGAAGGGCCTGCAGAACGCCATCGACGCCGACCGCGACCCCACGAGCGGGTCGGACGTCCGCCAGTCGATGTTCGACATCGAGGACGACACCATGTGGGACCTCGCCGAGCCGTTCACCTACGCGGAGGACGACCGTCGGCCGACGATGACCGGCCGTCTGTTCGAGGTTTCCGACGGTTCCTTCGAGTTCGACACGACGGTCGAACTGCCACGGCGTGACGACTGGATTGGACTCTGATGACCGCAAGCGAACGCGAGGCGGTTTCGGCGGACGCCAGCGCCGAGGACGAGGAGACGCCGGTCGTCGAACTCGACAACGTCGAAATCGTCTACGACCGCCACTTCCTGGCGGTACAGGGCGTCTCGATGGCCGCCGAGGAGGGCGACATCGTCGCGCTGTTGGGACCGAACGGCGCCGGGAAGTCGACCATCCTCAAGATGATAAGCGGTATCGGCCGCACCGAGCGTGGCGAAGTCTCACGTGGGCGCGTGTTCTACGACGGCGAGGACGTGACCAACAACGGGGCCAACGAGATGGTCGACCGCGGGGTTACCCACATCCTCGAAGGCCGTCGGGTCTTCGAGGACCTCACCGTCGAGGAGAACCTCCGCTGTGGGTTGTACCGCGGGGGCCGACGCTTCCGGTTCGAGGAGGACGACTACGAAATCGCCTTCGAGTACTTCCCGCAACTGGAGGAAATCCTCGATTTGAAAGCCGGGTACGCCAGCGGCGGCCAACAGCAGATGCTCGTCATCGCGCGGGCGCTCATCCACCGGCCGCGACTGCTGCTGTTGGACGAACCCTCGTTGGGACTGGCGCCGAAACTCGTCGAGGACATCTTCGAGACGCTCGTCGAAATCAACCGACAGGAAGACATCACGATGATTATTGCCGACCAGAACGCCCAGCGAACGCTCGACATCGCCGACTACGGCTACGTGATGGAGAACGGCCAAATCGAGCTGAACGACCCGGCCGACGTGTTGTTGAACCGCGAGGAAATCAAGGAGTTCTACCTCGGCACCTCCGGTGAAGGCTCCCGGTACACCGACATCCGTCACTACAAGATACGCAAGAGGTGGACCTGATGTCTCGGATTTGGAGGTGGACACGGTGAGCGTCGACGACGCTAATGTGGGGTCCGATGCCGATGCCGCCGCGGCGTCGCTCCGAGAGGGCCCGGCGATACCCCCTGAGGAGGCGGTCATCGGCTGTCGGGACGTGACCAAGACGTTCGGCACCGTCACCGCAGTCGACGACGTGAGTATCGGCATCGAACCCGGCGAGTGGGTGTCGATTGTTGGTCCCAACGGGGCCGGCAAGACGACGCTTCTGAACATCCTCAACGGGTTCTACACGCCCGACCCGGGCGGAACGGTGTACCTCTCCGGGGAGGACGTGACCGGCACGCCCGAACACTACCGCGCCCGACACGGATTGGGACGGACCTTCCAGGGACTGGAACTGTTCGAAGACGAGGACGTCATCGAGAACGTGATGACGGTTCGGGCGGTCAAGAACCGACCGAACCTGCTGTCGGCGATGCTGTTCTACGGCGCCGGCCGGAAGTCCGAAGCCGAGAACATGCGCCGTGTCGAGGAGATACTCGACTACCTCGAGTTGTGGGAACACCGCCACTCGAAAATCGCGACGCTGCCGCTCGGCGTCCGCCGTCGCGTCGATTTGGCGCGGTCGCTGGCGCTGGAACCCGATGTCCTCCTGTTGGACGAGGCGATGAGCGGCCTCACCTTCGACGAGAAGTACGACATGATTCGGTTCCTGACCGACCTCCACGAACAGGAGGACCTCGCACTCGTCATGATAGAACACGACCTCGAAGTCGTTACCTCCGTCTCCGACCGGATGATTGTGATGCAGAAAGGGGGCGTCATCGCGCGAGGCCCACCCGAGGTCGTCACCGAGGACCCCGAAGTCGCCCGCGTGTACACGGGGGTGGACTGAGATGGCAACCGAAGACGGAAACGTCTCCGACGTCGGCGACACCCTCGCAGTCGACCAGGTGCTGTCCGCCCCCGAGGGGGAGGACGTGCCCATCGTCTCCGATCAGGCACTGCCGGAAATCCTCTTCGACCACGTCGAGGAACACGGCGACGACATCGCCTTGCGGTGGAAGCGATACGGCATCTGGCAGGAGTTCACCTGGGAGGAGTACTACGAGCGCGTCGAGCACTTCGCGCTCGGCCTCGAAACGTACGGCTTCGAGGCCGGAGACGTCCTCTTCACCATCGGCTACAACCGCCCCCACCAACTGTGGGCGTGGATGGCCGCCCAGTCGCTGGGCGGAATGGCCGCGCCGAACTACGAGGACATGCTCCCCGACGACATCCGCAAACAGCTCCAACTGCTGGAGCCGTCGGTCGTCTACGCCGAAGACCAAGAGATGGTCGACAAACTGCTGTTGGTGGCCGACGACGTGCCGTCGCTGGACACCATCATCTACCGCGACGAGAAGGGGATGTTCCGCTATGACGACCACGAAGACCCCGAAATCGTCTCGTATGAACACGTCGAGGAACTGGGCGCCGAGCGGCTCGAAACCGGTGAGGTGGCCGATGATTACCTCCACGAGCGCGTGAAAGCCATCGACCCCGACACCCCGGCAATGTTGCCGCCGACCTCCGGGACGACCGGGATGCCAAAGCGGGTGAAGTTGAGCCACTTCAACTTCCTGAACCTCGCGAACGCGGCCATCGAAATCGACCCGCTGCCGAAGGAGTCCGATTACTTCTCGTATCTCCCGATGGCGTGGGTCGGCGAGCAGATGATACTCATCGCGGCGGCGTTCGTCGGCGGTTGGACCGCCAACTTCCCCGAACAGCCCGAAACGGAGGCAGAAGACCTCAGGGAAATCGGCCCGGAAATCATCTTCTCGTCGCCGAACCGCTATGAGGCGTGGGTCGCCGACATCAAGGCGAAAATCGAGAACACCACGCGATTGAAGCGGTTCGTCTACGAGAAGGCGATGTCCATCGGCCGGAAGTACGCCGAGTACATCAGCGGCGACAAAAGCGACGAAGAGCCGCCGGCGACCCTTCGGGCCGCCCACTGGCTGTCGTACTGGGTCGCCTACCGGCCCATCCTCGACAAGATTGGGCTGAAGCGCGCGAAGAACGTCTACACGGGCGGTGGCCCCCTCGGAGAGGACCACTTCTCGTACTATCACGCCCTCGGTGTACCCCTGAAGCAGATTTGGGGACAATCCGAGGTGTGTGGGTTCGTGACGATGCACCGCGACGACGACATCCAGGTCGACACCGTCGGCGAGGTGTTCCCCAACGTCGAGGTCGGCATCACTCCCGGCGGGGAGTTGCTCGTCCGCGGTCCGGTCGTCACCTCGGGGTACTACGGCATGCCCGAGAAGACCGAATCCGCGATGGAGGACGGCTGGCTCCACACCGACGACTTCGGGGCGCTCACCGACGACGGTCAGGTCAAAATCTTCGACCGGATGGACGACGTCTTGGAGTTGAACGACGGCACTGCGGTCGCGCCCATCAGCGTCGAGACGAAACTGAAGTTCAACCCCTACGTGAAGGAAGCGCTGGTCGTCGGCGACGGCCGAGACTCGCTCGCTGCGGTGTTGAACCTACGGTTCGACAACGTCGCCGAGTGGGCCGACCAACGCGACATCCAGTACGCCGGCTACAAGGACCTGACCCAGAAGCCGCCGGTGTTGGAGTTGATGCGACAGGTCGTCGCCGAAACCAACGAGGACCTCGAACACCCCATCGAGCGGTTCCTCATCCTGTTCAAGGAGTTCGACGCCGACGACGGCGAACTCACCCGGACGGGGAAGATACGCCGGGAGGTCGTCGTCGACCGCTACGGGAAACTCGTCGACGGACTGTACAGTGACCAAGAGGAAGTCGAGATGGACATAACGATAACGTACCAGGACGGACGCGAATCGCAGGAACACGGCACGATGGCTATCGTCGATGTCGAGGAACCGGTCGAGGCCGACGACGGCGAGGAGGTGATACTCGATGGTTAGCGCCGACGTCGTCAACTTCCTCGACATCACCATCTCGGGGATCGGTCTCGGGGCGCTGTACGCCCTGGTCGCGATGGGCTTTGCGCTCATCTACAAGGTCACGGGCGTGTTGAACTTCGCTCAGGGCGAACTCGCCTTGGTCGGCGCCTACGGCGTCGTCATCCTCGGCACGTCGTCGCTGATTTCGACGCCGTTGCCGGCGGTGGCAGCCGTCGGCGCGACGATTCTGTTCGGCATCATTCTCGGGATTTTGCTCGAACGGGTCATCTTCCGGCAGTTCATCGGCGAACCGGTGCTGTCGGTCATCATCGTCACGCTGGCGCTCGGTGGCATCTTCAGCGGGTTCATCCGATTCCTGCTCGGGCCGAACTACCGGTCGTACCCCGAGGCGCTGACGTTCGGATTCAGCATCGACCTCCCGCTGGGTACGTCCATCTCGGCGGCGTACGCGCTGGCGGTGTCGCTGGCGCTCGTCGTCGTCATCGCGCTGATGTTGTTCTTCCGGTACACCGTCACCGGCAGCATCCTGCGGGCGGCCGCCAGCGACGAACAGGCGGCGATGGTACTCGGCGTGAGCATCGAACGCACCATCGCACTCGCGTGGGCGCTCTCCATCGGCATCACCGCCATCGGTGGGGTGCTGTTGGCGATGTCCTCCGGGGGTGCCGGCTTCTCCATCGTGGCGACCGGCATCATCATCTTCGCCGCCGTCGTCTTCGGCGGCCTCGACTCCATCCCCGGGGCGTTCATCGGGGCCATCATCGTCGGCCTGTTACAGGAACTGGGGTCGTTCTACCTGGAAGGTGGGTCGGCGATTACCGCCCCCATCATCGACGTGAAACTGAACTTCGGCGCCGGCTTCGGCGAGATACTGCCGCTGATATTCCTGCTCGTCGTCATCGTCGTGAAACCGTACGGCCTGTTCGGCACCGAACGCATCGAGAGGCTCTAACATGTTCGAGACACACACCTGCGAGAGACGATTCGACTGTGTGCAGTCGGCCACGGTGGCCGCGAGTGACCGACCGACCGTGGAGGTGCTGTAGCCGTGCCCTGCGGTGAGTACTTCACGAGCTACGAGTCCCGGATGGGGCTGTTCCGCTGGCGCATCCAGCGGGTCGCACTCGTCCTCGCGTTACCGATTCCGTTCATCCTCCCGATGCTGGGGTTGGGCGGCGGGAACATCTCGCTGCTGTCGCAGATGTTCATCTTCGCCATCGCGGTACTCGGATTGAACGTCATCCTGGGGTACGCCGGCGAAATCGTCCTCGCACAGGGGGCGTTCATGGCCATCGGCGCGTACGCGACGAGTCGGATGCTCACGACTGGCGTCGGCCTGCTGCCATCGATGGTCGTCGGCGGCCTGATGGCAGCGCTCGTCGCCGTCGCCTTCGGCCTGCCGTCGTTCCGCGTCAAGGGGTTCTACATCGCAATCTCGACGCTGGCGCTGCAGTTCATCTCCGAGTGGTTCTTCAACAACAGCCGCGCCGAGTGGATTCACGGTGGCTCCCAACAGCAGATATCGTCAGATATCGGCCTCATCGGGCCGCTCGGTGACTTGGGCGGCGACCTGACCATCTACTACCTCGCGCTCGTAGCGATGTTGCTCTTCGCGATGCTATCGCTGAACCTCTCGCGGACCGGCATCGGCCGGACGTTCCGTGCGGTCCACGAGAACGACCTCGCGGCGGCGGTGCTCGGGGTCAACGTCTTCAAGAACAAACTGCTGGCGTTCGCCATCGGTGGGTTCATGATTGGATTCTCGGGTGGACTGTACGCCTTCTACATCGGCTTTATTAGTCCCGATTACTTCACGCTCGCGCTCACCCTCGAACACTACGTGATGTTGCTGTTCGGCGGACTCGGCCGAGTGTGGGGTGCGCTCATCGGCGTCGGCGTCGTCACGATACTGCAGGACATCCTACAGAGCATCCTGCAGTCGGTCTCGGCGGCCACCGGACTGAACGCAACGTCGCTGGTCTCGGTGTTCTTCGGCATGATTATCATCATCGTGCTGGCCGTCGAACCCAAGGGCGTCCTCGCCGCGCTCGGACAACTCAAGGAGTACCTGCGGAAGTGGCCCTACGCCTACTGATGGCCGACGCCACCGAGACCGCACGGGAGTTGCTCGACCTCCCGTTTCACCGCGCCAACGGCATCGAAATCGTCTCGGCATCCGCCGAGGGTGCCCACACGCGGTGGCCCTTCGATGAGTCGCTACTCGGCAACCCCGAGGTACCGGCGATTCACGGCGGCGTCATCTCGGCGCTTGCGGACCTCACCGGCGCCGCGCCGTTCGTCGGCGAGTTGGGCCGGTACACGCCAACCGTCGACCTCCGGGTCGACTACCTGACCCATGCGGGGGAGGCCGACCTCGAAGGCCACGCCGATGTGCGGCGGCACGGTGACACCGTCGGCGTCGCCGACGTGGTCGTCGAGTCGGGCGGGGACCGATGTGCGGAAGCCCGTGGGGTGTACAAGTTGGGACGATGACCGACGAGACGCTTTCAGGCGCGACGGACGTGCACGTCCATCTCATGCCCGACCGACTGATGGCCGCGATACGCGGCGCGCTCAACGAGGACGCCGGCTGGGAGTTTCCCCATCCGACCGACCGCGAGGGTATCGAAGCGGAACTCCGGGCAAACGGCGTCGAACGCTACTGTGCGCTGCCGTACGCCCACAAGCCCGACATCGCCGCCGACCTCAACGAGTGGGTGCTGGAACGCGCCGCCGAATCCGAGATGTGCGTTCCCTTCGCGACGGTCCATGGTGATGACGACGTTCGACCCATCGTCCGGGAAGCGTTCGAGGCGGGCGCACGCGGATTGAAGTTCCAGTGTCCCGTCCAGCGAGTCGGCCCCGACGACCCGCGTCTCGACCCGGCCTTCGAGTTGGCCGCGGAGTACGACCGGCCGATTCTGTTCCACGCCGGCACCGCGCCGATGTTCCGCGATTCGCCGCACGTCGGGGTCGAATCGTTCCGGTCGTTCCTCCAGTCGTATCCGGAGGTCCGGGCCTGTGCGGCCCACATGGGCGCCTTCGAGACGGCGGAGTTCATCGAGACGGCACGAAACCACGACAACGCGTTCCTCGACACCTGTTTCGCGATGTCGACGGCCGTCGGGGAGTACATGGATTTCGACCCCAGCGAAATCGACGATTCGGTGTTCGAGGAACTGTCGGGGCGAGTCATGTACGGCTCGGATTACCCCAACATCCCACACCCGTATCGAGCGGAGTACGAGGGATTGCTACAGCGGGACCTCTCGGATGCGGCCTTCGAGGCGCTGTTTTCTGGGGCGGTGGAGCGATTCCTCGGAGAGCGGTAGTTACTCCACGTCCTCGGGGTCCCGGGGCCGCGTCCCGTGGAACGGCCGGGGCTCCTGTTCTTCACGTGCGAGGAACGCCTCGGCGCGCTCCTGGAACTCCGGGGAGTCCCACACCCGGGCGGTGAGGTCTCGGGCCATCTCTTGACCGGTCAACCCGAGGTTCGTCCACTGCTTCATCACGGCCTTGATGGTGCGGTAGGCCTGTGGGCTCTTCTCGTCGGCGATGGTCGTGAGAATCTCCGCGGCCTTCGCCTCGGCGTCGCCGTCGTCGACGACGCGGTTGATGAGACCGATGGCTTTCGCCTCCTCGGCCTCCAGCAGTCGGCCGGTCAAAAGCAGGTCCCGGGCGCGTTTCTCGCCAATCATCAACGGAAGGAGTTGGACGCCGCCGCCGGCGGCCGTCGAGCCGACGCCGACCTCCGGTTGGCCGAAGCGGGTCGACTCGCCGGCGACGATGAGGTCACACGCCGAGGCGAGTTCGTTGCCGCCTGCGACGCAGGTCCCCTCGGCAGCGGCGACGACCGGCTTGCCGGTATCGCGCAACAAATCCAGCGTCTCGAAGTACGCCGTCATCCAGCGGGCGCCCTCCTCCCACTGTAGTTCGGTCAACTCCGCGAGCGAGGCCCCCGAACAGAAGGGCGGTTCGGTCGACCCGAGGAGGATGCCGCGGACGTCGTCGTCGCGATCGGCGTCGGTAATCGCGACGGTCAACTCGTCGAGGACTCGGGAATCAAGGACGTTGTTGCGGTCGGCTCGGTCGAACCGAATCCGTGCGATACGGTCGTCCTCGGGGTGGCGGTCGACAGCGATGGTTTCGTACGTCATGTGTCGTGTGGTCATCCCACAGGGATATAACACCGGGGGACGACGGGTCGAATATGCGTGGATTGGAAACGAAGACGGCACTGGTGACAGGTGCGGGCGGCGGCATCGGCAGCGCCATCGCGGGGCGGTTGGCCGAGGAAGGTGCGACCGTCGCGGTCAACGACATCGACGAGGAACGGGCCGAAGCGACCGTCGAGGCAATCGAGGAAGCCGGCGGTGAGGCCTTCCCCGTCGTCGCGGACGTGACCGACCTCGGTTCGGTTCGAGAGATGGTCGAAACGGTCGTCGACCGCGCCGGACTCGATGTGCTCGTAAACAACGCCGGCTGGGACCGAATCGAGTGGTTCCTCGAACAGGACCCCGACCGCTGGGACCGCATCATCGACGTGAACCTCCGCGGGCAAATCAACTGTGCGCGGGCGGCCGGCGAGGTCTTCGCCGACCGGGAAAACGGTGGCACCGTCGTTGCCATCGCTTCGGACGCCGGCCGAGTCGGTTCGTCGGGTGAGGCGGTGTACGCCGGCACGAAGGGCGGCGTTATCGCCTTCACGAAGACGCTCGCTCGGGAACTGGCTCGCGACGGCGTCACCTGCAACGTCGTCTGCCCCGGCCCCGCCGACACGCCGCTCACGCAGGCGATACGTGAGGAGTCGGAATTAGCCGAACACATCCTCGGGAGTATCGAATCCCAGACACCGCTCGGTCGGATGACCGAACCCGACGACGTGGCCGGTGCGGTCGCCTACCTCGCCAGCGACGACGCCGCCTTCGTCACGGGCCAAGTGCTCAGCGTCTCCGGCGGCCTGACGATGGTCGGGTGAAAAGCGAGTCGCTCAGTACCGCTCGTCGACGACGCCCGTGTCGTCGATGTCGTCGACCAACTCGACCTCGTTGGGCGCGACGAGCAGGCGGTCTTTGACCGCCGCCGCGAGTTCTTCGATGTCGGCATTGCCCTCGACGACCAGCCGTATCTGGTCGGTCGACTCCGGCCGTGAGACCTCCAGTCGGAACTCGCCGGTCAGTTCCTCGAAGCCGGCCAGTACGGTGCCGAGCGATTCGGGGTACAGTTTGACGCCCTTGACTTTGAGGCGGCCGTCGGTGCGACCGATGACGCCGTCGGGAAGGACCACCTCGCCGTCGCGTTGCTCCCACTCGGCGAGGTCGCCGGTGCGATAGCGGACGAGCGGACAGCCCTCCTTCTTGAGGTGGGTGACGACGAGTTCTCCGCGTTCGCCGAACGGGAGCAACTCGCCGGTGTCGGGGTCGACGACCTCGATGAGGGCGTAGTCGTCGAGGAGGTAGAGGCCGTCCTCGTTTTCGGTCTCGGCGGCGACCGGGAGTATCTGTCTGGTCCCGAAGTAGTCGACGGCGGTGTCGGCGTCGAGGGCGTCTTTGACCTGCTCGCGCATGCCCGGGATTGAGGTGAACGGTTCGCCGGCGCCGACGAAGGTGTCGACGCTGGCGCCTGCCTCACCGACCTTCAGTGCGAAGGAGGGATTGCCAACGAGGGCGTCGACGTCGAATTGTGAGATGGTTCCGGCGGCCTGTTCGGACTCGCCCGGTCCGGCGGGGATGACCTCAGCGCCGAGGGCTTCGAGGCCGCGCTGGACGATGATACCTGTCCCGAAGGTGTGGTATCCGAAGGTGTTGAGCACGCGGTCGCCCGCTTCGATGCCGGCGCGCTCGAAGGCGCGAGCGTTGGCCTCGGCCTGCCATTCGAGGTCCGCCGTCGTGTCGAAGACGGGCGCGAGGTCGTCGCCGAGCGGCGTGAAACACATCATCGCCGCGCCGTCGTACAGCGACCCCTCGGGGGCGTGGTCGTCGTAGTCGGCCTTCAGGTCCTTCCCCGTGAGAAACGGCAACTCGCGGAACGCCTCCCAGTAGTCGACTGGGCCGAGGTCGTCGTACAGTTCGTAGTCACCGACGCGTTCGAGTTGTTCGTTGACCGCAGCGAGGGTCTCCTCGTCGTCCATGCTTCGAGAGTCCGGCGGAAACGACAAAAAACCGTAGGCCGGTTGACCACCGCTCGGTCACCGGGGGCCGGCGCCGACGCGTTCCAGCGCCGTCGAGATGGCCGATTCGTACTCCTCGGGCTCGTAGCCGAGTCGCGGAACCCAGATATTCTCATAGGAGGGGTGTAGTATTGGGACCAACGGCGGGAAGGCGTCGGTTTCGATAGTCGTCAGGACGGTTTCGAGGAAGCCATCGAGGCTCCGGTCGGCGGCGGCCAGCAGCGATTCCGTGGCGTGGCGGCCGGTCGGAACGACACACGCCGGTTCGATGTCGACCAGTTCCGAACGCAGGTACGGTCGGCAGTTGGCACGCTCTTCGGCCGTCGGTTCGCGGTTCGACGAATCGGGGTCCTCGGGTTTTTCGGCGGGAAAACACTTCACGGCGTTCGTAAAGTACAGTTCCTCCTCGTCGTAGCCGAGCGATTCGAAGCGTTCGCGGATGCGGCGGCCGCTGTGGCGTGCCGTGTAGGCCATCCCGGTGTGGTTGCCGCCCCGCCAGCGGTCGGCGTCGGGGTCGCCGGCACCTGGAGCCTCGCCGACGACGACGAGCGTCGCATCACGCGAGCCGACGCCCCAGGAGATGCAGTTCCGGCTCTCGACGAGTCGGGGACAGCGCCGGCAGTCCGCCGAGAGGGAGTTTCGGGTCTCGGGGTCGGGAAACGTCGCCATCAGCCGTCGGTACGTGTGGACGGACGGTCAAGGGTTTCGCCATCCGATATTAAGGACATAATACAGCATATAAGTATGAATTCGATATCGACAGAACGCTTAACACCGTCTACCGCTTCCGCTCGCTTGCGAATGAGTGACACACCCTCCGACTCGGACGAGTTGCCCGAACCGATGACCGAAGCACCGCCACACTCCGCTCGCGACGACGAGCGGTACGCACACCTCTCGCTCGGCGACGGGGAAGTCGTCATCTACGACCGGGAGGACCCCGAAACGTGGCTCCAGTCGGATTTCGCCGTCGAAATCGGCGCGTGACTACTCGATTAGCGGGAGCACTGCGCCGAAGACGATCGGCGTAACGAGGCCGATGACCACGCCGAGTGTTTCCATGCCGAAAAAGACCGTATCCAGCGTCGCCGGTACCGTCGAGAGGACGGCGTGCCCGCCGATTTCACCGACGGCACCGACGGCGAAGAGGCCGACGCCGACCAGAAATCCCAGTTTTGCCAACCGCGCGTGGTCGAGGCTTCGCCCCCCTGTTTGATGGCTCATGGTTGCCGTTTTCGACTCGTCAGCGAAAGCGTTTCGATTCATCCGTTCAGTCGAAAAGCCTATTTTCCGCACTCGCCGAGTAGGGCCAATGCGAGAACTCCTCGTCGCCGGAATCGAGTCCGTCGCCTACCTCATCGGGACCGCCGCCCTCGCTGGGGCCGGCGTCTTCGCCGAACTGACCAGTCTGTCGTATCTCGACGCTGGAAACACCATGTTCGCAGCCTGGCTCGCGGTGATGGGGTTCGTCGCCCTGTACGGTGCGTTCTCGCTCGGTAACGACCACCTTCTGCCGCGACTCCGCGAGCGACGCGCGTAGAGCCCTTCGCACGGTACCGATTCTCCTTTAACAGCGGGGCCGGATTAGGACATATGAGCAGGTTCGCCGAGGTCGACGACCAGTACGACCCCGACGCGGTCGAAGAGCGGGTGTTCGACCACTGGGACGCCGTCGACGCCTACGAGCAGACCAAGGAGCGCTTCGCGGACGAAGAACCGCTGTTCTTCGTCGACGGGCCGCCGTACACCTCCGGGGCCGCCCACATGGGGACGACGTGGAACAAGACGCTGAAGGACGCCTACATCCGCCACCTTCGGATGCGGGGCCACAACGTCACCGACCGCCCCGGCTACGACATGCACGGCCTCCCAATCGAGACGAAAGTCGAGGAGAAACTCGGCTTCGACAACAAGAAGGACATCGAGGAGTTCGGCATGGAGAACTTCATCGAGGAGTGTAAGACCTTCGCCGACTCCCAACTCGAAGGGCTCCAGAACGACTTCAAGTCCTTCGGCGTCTGGATGGACTGGGACAACCCCTACAAAACCGTCTCACCGGAGTACATGGAGGCGGCGTGGTGGGGCTTCGAGCAGGCCCACGAGCGCGGCCTCGTCACGCAGGGGAAACGGTCCATCACGCAGTGTCCTCGCTGTGAAACGGCCATCGCGAAGAACGAAGTCGAGTACCACACCGCCGAGGCGCCCTCCATCTACGTGAAGTTCCCCCTTCGGAATCGTGAGGGTAACCTCGTCATCTGGACGACGACGCCGTGGACCATCCCCGCAAACACCTTCGTCGCCGTCGACGAGGACGTGATCTACGCGGAGGTCGAGTACGACGATGAGATTCTGTATCTTGCCAGCGACGTGGTCGACGACGTGATGGAGCGGGTCGGCGCCGAACCCGAAGACTACACCGTTCTCGAGGAACTCCCCGGTTCGGACCTCATCGGCTGGGAGTACGACCACCCGCTGGCCGAGGAGGTCCCCGACCACGCCCAAGCCGAGGGCTCCCAGCAGGTGTATCACGCTGACTACGTCGAGGTCGACCGCACCGGGATGGTTCACTCCGCCCCCGGCCACGGTGAGGAGGACTTCGAGCGCGGCCAGGAACTGGACCTCGAAATCTTCTGTCCGGTCGCCTCCGACGGCGTCTACACCGCCGAAGCCGGTAACTACGAGGGCGAGTTCGTCCGCGACGCCAACGACGACATCATCGCCGACCTCCGTGCGAACGGCCACCTCATGCTTTCGGAGTCCGGCCACGTCATTGACGAGGGGCAGTGTTGGCGCTGTGATACGGACATCGTCCGCATCGTCACCGACCAGTGGTTCATCACGGTCACCGACATCAAAGACGAACTCCTCTCGAACATCGAGGATTCGGAGTGGCACCCACAGGAGGCCCGTGAGGGCCGCTTCCGGAAGTTCGTCGAGAACTCCCCGGACTGGAACGTCTCCCGACAGCGCTACTGGGGCATCCCCATCCCCATCTGGACGCCACAGGACTGGGACGGCCACATGGGCGACGCCATCGTCGTCGGCACCCGCGAGAAACTCGCCGACCTCGCAGACCAGGACATCGACCCCGAGGAGATAGACCTCCACCGACCGACCGTCGACGACATCACCATCACCGACGGCGACACCACCTACACCCGCGTTCCGGACGTCTTCGACGTGTGGCTGGATTCGTCGGTCGCCTCGTGGGGGACGCTCGATTTCCCGTCGAACGAAGACGACTTCGAGGAGTTGTGGCCCGCCGACCTCATCATGGAGGCTCACGACCAGACCCGCGGGTGGTTCTGGTCGCAACTCGGGATGGGAACCGCCGCCCTCGGTGAAGTGCCGTACAACGACGTACTGATGCACGGATGGGCGCTGGCCGAGGACGGCCGGAAGATGTCGAAATCCATCGGCAACATCGTCGCCCCACAGGAGGCCATCGACCGCCACGGCGCCGACCCGATGCGGCTGTTCCTGCTGAGTCAGAACCCACAGGGCGACGACATGCGCTTCTCGTGGGACGAGATGGGCAACCGCCAGCGGGACCTCAACATCCTCTGGAACGTGTTCCGCTTCCCGCTGCCGTACATGCGGATGGACGACTTCGAACCCGGCTCGGTGTCCCTTGAGGACGCCGCCCTCGAGACGGTTGACGAGTGGGTGCTCTCCCGTCTCCAGTCGGTCACCGCCGAGATGACCGAACAGTGGGACGACTACCGACAGGACAAGGCACTGGACGCGCTGCTGGAGTTCATCGTCGAGGACGTCTCGCGGTTCTACATCCAGGTCGTCCGCGAGCGGATGTGGGAGGAAGAGCAATCGGAAAGCAAGCAGGCCGCCTACGCGACGCTGTATCACGTGCTCGTCGAGACGACGAAACTGCTGGCGCCCTATGCGCCGTTCGTCGCCGACGACATCTACGGAACGCTCACCGACGAGGACGGTTTCGACACCGTCCACATGTGTGAGTGGCCCGAGGTCGAGGAGTTCTTCCACGACACGCAACTGGAATCGGATGTCGAAATCGTCGCAGCCGTCGAGGAGGCGGGGTCGAACGCTCGCCAGCAGGCCGAGCGGAAACTGCGCTGGCCCGTCACGCGTGTGGTCGTTGCCGCCGACGACGCCGAGGCCGCCGAGGCCGTCGACCGGCACCGAGATTTGCTCCGTGACCGACTGAATGCTCGCGAAATCGAACTCGTCGAACCTGGCGCCGACTGGGAGGAACTGCAGTACAGCGCTCGCGCCGACATGTCGGTGCTCGGCCCCGCATTCGGCGACGAGGCCGGCGAGGTGATGAACGCGCTCAACGCCGTCACCGTCACCGAACAGTCCCTCGATGTGCTGTCGAGTGCCGTCGCCGAGGAACTCGGCCGCGAGGTCGAATTGACCGAGGAGATGGTGTCGTTCAACACCGACACGCCCGAGGGCGTCGAGGGAACCGCCTTCGACATCGACGGCGACGACCGGGGCGTCGTCTACGTCGACACGACGCTCACCGAAGACATCGAGTCGGAGGGGTACGCCCGCGAGGTCATCCGCCGGATTCAGGAGATGCGTAAGGACCTCGACCTCGAAATCGACGCCGAGATTCGCGTCGCCCTCGACATCGCCGACGACCGCATCGCGGGACTCGTCCGCGAACACGAGGACCTCATCGCCGGCGAGGTCCGTGCGAGTGGCTTCGGCGGCATCGACGACGGCTACGAGCAGGAGTGGACCGTCGAAGGTACCGACATGCGGATAACTATCGAGGCTGTATAGCGGCGTAGATGTCACGGCCACGGGCGCGGGCGGTTTCGCTTTCGGTGCTGTTGACGTGTTGGCTGCTCGCGGGCAGCGTCGCGTTCGCGATGCCCGCGGCGGCGGCGACCATCGAGGTCGACAACACGCTCGCCCAGACCGACACGAAAGGCGAGGTGGACGTGAAAACGCAGGTGATAATCCCGGACGGAGCGACATCGGTGGAGATAACGATTCCCGAAGACACCGATGTCTACGAGACAGAGGGGTTCAGACAGTCGGGAACCGACGGCCGAACCTACGAGTGGACCGGCGGGACCGACCGACCGTTCGTCCGGTACGATTTGGCCGGCAACCGGACTATCGACCGAGGCAGTGGCGAGCAGTTCCTCTATGCCGTCACCGACGAGTGGGCAGTCGTCCGGTCGCCGAGCATCAGCGTTCGGGCGACGGGCATCGACTTGCGCATCAATCGCTCGAACCACGTCGACGGCGAGGGTGTCGCCGGGCGACACATCACCTACCTCGGCGGCTACGAGGAACACACCCGACAGGCGGCCGGCCAGCGCTTCCGACTCATCGAATCCGAACACGGCGACATGCACGAAAACCCCGAGGACGTACTCGACTCGCTGGCCCACGCCGCAAACCACTTCGAAACGGGCGCCCGCGACGACAGCGTCCTCATCATCGCCGTCCCATCGAACGTCGACTGGGCAGCAACGGGCGTCCAGCGCGGTGACTCCGACATGTGGGTCCGCGACGACGAACGCCTCGACACCGCTCGGAACACGTGGATTCACGAGTACGTCCACACCAGACAGGACTACGACCGGACCGAGGCGACCCGTTGGACCATCGAGGGGATGGCCGACTACTACGCCGCGTTGCTCACTTACGAACAGGGACGAATCGACTTCGAGACGTTCCAATCCCAGATGGATGACGGGGCGCGCGACCGATACAGCGACGTACAGCTCTCCGACCCCGCGACGTGGGAGAACGGTCGTGGAAACTACGAGAAGGGCGCGCTCGTCTTCGGCCACCTCGACCGACGGCTCCGAGCGGACGCCGACACGACGCTTGCGGCCGCAATCGCCGAGTTCAACGACCCCGGGACGGAGTTGACACAACAGCGGTTCCTCGACGCCGTCGAAACCACTGGGAGCACTGCCATCCGCGACGATGCCGAACGGTACACCGAGACGACCGAGACGCCGGAGGTCTGGAGCCGCCAACAGCACCTCGATGCCTTCGGCGGCGCCGACATCCGATACGAGTTCGAGGGGTTCGCGGTGTCGGGTCCGTACCGTGAGGCCACAATCGATTCCCCGCGTGTCGTCACCGACGAGACGCTTGAACCGACCGTCCGGATCCGCAACGTCGGCACCGAGTCCGGCGAGTACACCGCCGAGTTACGCGTCGACGGCGAAACGGTCGCAGAGCGAACCGGCACCCTCGACGCCGACGCGGAGACGACGGTGACGTTCCAGCGACGCTTCGACGCCGCCGGCGAGTACGACCTTTCGGTCGGTACGACCACCACCACGGCTGTCGTCGAGGAACCGGCCGACGTGGCGGTCACCGACCTCACCGCAGACCCGGCAACGGCGGCGCTCGGCGAGTCGGTGACGCTGCGGGCGACCGTCGCGTCGTCGGCGGACCGACCGGCCGACGGCGACGTGACCTTCGCCGTCGGCGGCAAGTCGGTCGCAACCGAGCGGGTTCAACTGAACGACGGGCCGGTGACCGTCGAGGCGACGACGACCTTCGGGGAGTCCGGCGAGTACACCGTCACCGCTGGCGACCGTTCGACGACGGTGTCGGTCAAGGAGGTAACGGCGACGCCCGGCGGAACGGAATCGGCGATGCCGCAGTCGACGGAACAACCGGCTGACGGCTCCGACCGTCCCACGACGCCGACGGAGGGTGCCGGCTCCGGGTTCGGCGTCGGTACCGCGGCCCTCGCGACTCTCGCGGCGGCCGTGCTGTTCGGCCGTCGATAGTCGACGCGCCGCTACTTAGAGGTGTTCTGCGAGTGCGGGTGCGACGCTGACCGTCGATACCGCCCGCTCGATGGTGTCCGTTCCGAACACGCCGTCGACGCCGACGCGAGCCAGTTTCGTCCGGGCGCTGGCGGCGAGCATCGGGTGGACGCAGGTCACGAACACGCGGTCGGGATCATCCAATTGCGCGATGGCTGTGCTCATCGTCGACCCCGTGGCGACGATGTCGTCGACCAACACCACGTCGCGACCGGCCGTGTCGGCGTCGCTCGGTTGCATCTCGACCTCCGTATCCGAGAGGCGGTGTTTCTCGAAGTAATCCACCTCGCCGTCGCCCGCAGTGTCTCGAACGGTCTTCGCGAGGTCGATGGCACCCTCGTCCGGCGAGAGGAAAAGCGGGTCCGAAAGTGCCGGCAGGGTGTCGGCGAGCAATCCGGCGGCGTCGACGGCCCGACACGGCACATCGAAGAAGTCACACACCGCATTCTCGTGGGGGTTGACTGTCAGTACGCGGTCGGTTCCCGTCGAGATGGCTCGGGCCATCGCACGCGCGGAGACGGGTTCGCCCTCGGCGAAGGCCTCGTCCTGTCGTGCATACCCCATGTACGGGAGGACGGTGACGACCTCCTCGGCCTGCTGGCGGGCGGCGTCCTGCAACTGGAGCAACTCGACGTGGGCGCCGTCGGAGACCGTCGAGGCGACGACGACCGCGCGGTCATCGGTGTCCGGAACGCGGACGACCCGTTCCCCGTCGGCGAACTGTTCGTACTCGACGGCCGCAAGCGACTCTCCCAACGCCGCCGAGAGTGTGGCCGCGAGGTCCTGTGAGGCGGAGCCCGGAACTATCATGCGCGAGGCTCCGCGTTCCGGGGGTAAACGCGTTTTCCTTCGACCTTTTTTTGGCTCGGGTGTGCCGAAGGCGCACCGCGTGGCGGCTTCGCCGCCACGACATGCGGTTGCGGGACACAGGCCCGCAACCCACTCGCGGCAAAAACGTCGATGAAAAAGGCGCGAACGCGCCGACGGCGCGTTCGCGTGAACCGCGCTCGCTGCGCTCGCGCGGATGCTGGACTAATTACAACACAAGTTACCGCTCTCGAACCACGACGAACTCCGCGAGGTCTTCGAGATACCCGACTGCCTCCGAGCCGACGGAGTCGGCGGCTTCCAGTGCGGCGAGGGCTGCATCGGATTCCTCGCGGGCGCGCTGGTTCGCCTCTTCGGGCGTCATCTCCGTAATCTGGACCAGCGACGGCCGGGCCATCTCCTCGTCTTGGCCGGTCGGCTTGCCGAGTTCCTCGGCGTCGGCCGTCGCGTCGAGGACGTCGTCGCGAATCTGGAATGCAATACCGACCCGCTCGGCGTACTGGCCGAAGGCCTCGACGGTGTAGGCGTCGGCGTCGGCGGCGACCGCGCCCAACTCGGCGGCGGCCCGGAACAGCGCGCCGGTCTTCCGGCGGGCGAGTTCCATGTACTCGTCTTCGTCGGTCGGCTGGGCGACGAGCTCGGTCGCCTCGCCCTCACCGAGTTCGACCATCGACTCGCTGACGACCTGCATGGCGCGCTCGTCGGCCGAAAACAGCGCGAACGCTTCCCCGAGCAAGCCGTCGCTGGCGACGATGGCCGACCCGTGGCCGAAGGCCGCCCACGCGCTGTCGACACTCCGGCGCAGTTCGGACTCGTCGATGATGTCATCGACGACCAACGAGGCGTTGTGGACCAACTCGATGCCGACCGCGAAGTCGACGGCGTTTCGGGACGGCTCAGAGCCGCGGCCGTCGTCGCCGGACAGTTCGCCGCCGGCGGCCTCGAAGGCCAGAAGCGTCACCGTCGGGCGGACGCGTTTGCCCCCCGACAGCGAGACGTGTTCGAGGCGGTCGGTCATCGCCTCGGGGTCGGTCGAATCGAGGACGGCTTCGAGCCGGTCCTCGACGAACGACCGACGCCGCTCCAGATACTCCATAAAAGTGGTAGGTTCGTTCCTCGGAAGTACGTGTCGGATACGGACGAAAAATGTGGATATCGAGGGTCGAAAACCGGCCTACAGGTCGGGCGCTTCGCCGCCGAACTCCTCGATGAGTTCGGGAACGACATCGAAGAGGTCGTCGACGATGCCGTAGTCGGCGATGTCGTAGATAGGCGCGTTCGGGTCGGTGTTGATGGCGACGATGGTGTCGGCGCCTTTCATTCCAGCGACGTGCTGGACGGCCCCGGAGATGCCGATGGCGATGTACACGTCGGGGGTGACGACCTTCCCGGACTGGCCGACCTGTCGGTTCTTCGGCAGCCAGCCGTTGTCGACGATGGGTCGCGACGAGGACAGCGTCGCGCCGAGGGTGTCGGCGAGTTCCTCGACGAGCGGGAGGTTCTCCTCCTCGTCGATACCGCGGCCGATGGAGACGAGCACGTCCGCCTCGGTGATGTCGACGTCGCCGCCGCCGACTTCCTCGAAGCCGTTGACGGTCGTCCCGAGGGCGCTTTCGTCGATGTCAGCGTCGAAGGCCTCGATTGCGGCGTCGCCGGCCGCTTCGGCCTTCGGCCACTCCGCCGGCCGGATGGTCAGCGCGTAGTCGTCGGCGTCGATGTCGTAGGTCGTCTCGACCTTGCCACCGTACTGTTCGCGGGTGACTTCGAGGTTGCCGTTCGTCTCGAAGTCGACGACGTCGGTGACGAGCGGCAGGTCGAGTCCCTCGGCGACCGCCGGTGCGTAGTCGAGGCCGTTGACCGAGTTCGGCATCAGAAGCGCCGTCGGCTCGACCTCTGTGGCCAACTGCTCGATGGCTTGGGTGTAGACGCCGTGGTTGAACTCCTCGCCCTCGTCGACGGTGTAGATGGTGTCGACGCCGTCGCGGTTTACGTCGTCGGCGAAGCCCTCGACGTCGCCGCCGATGACGGCGAGTTCGAGGTCGGTGCCGAGGTCGTCGGCCAGTTCGCGGCCGGCCGTGACGAGTTCGTAGGACACGTCACGAACATCGCCGCGGCGGTGTTCGGTGATTGCGAGAACGGTCATCCTTCAACAACCCCCTTGTCGCGGAGGAACGTAGCCAGTTCTCCTGCGGTCTCCTCTGCACTACCCTCCCAGAGCGTGGCGTCGCCCTCGGATTCGGGCTCGTACATCGACGTGCGCTCGACCGGCGACTCGACGACGCTGTCGTCGAGGCCGAGGTCATCGAGCGTGTGAACGTCCAGCGGCTTGCGCTGTGCTTGTCGGATGCCACGGAGGCTCGCGTAGCGCGGTTCGTTGATACCGGTCTGGATGGTCAACACGGACGGGAGTTCGACGTCGGTGAGTTCCTCGATACCGCCTTCGAGTTCGCGGTGGACGGAGGCGACGCCTGCCTCGATGTCGAGGGCGTTGACGACGGCGGCCCACTCGAAGCCGATGCGGTCGGCCAGTGCGACGCCGGTTGCGCCGTTTGCGTCGTCGCCGGCCTGAACGCCGGTGAGGACGAAGTCGGGGTCCTCCTCTTCGACGACGGCGGCGAGGATGTCGGCTTTCGACTCGACGTCGAGGAACTGGGCGTTCTCGAGGGAGTCGTCCCACACGCGGAGCGCGCGGTCTGCGCCCTTCGCCAGCGCCATCCGAACGGTCTCCTCGGCGCGTTCGGGGCCGATGGTGACGGTGACGACCTCCACGTCGTCGTTCTCCTCCGAAATCTGTACGGCTTCCTCAACGGCGTAGTCGTCCCACTCGTTGAGATCATACTCGAGGGAGCCCTCGTCGATGTCGAGTCCCGAAATCTGGAACTCGTCGTCGACCTCGGCCACCTCTTTGACGGTGACGAGTATTTTCATGCGTTCCGATCGGTTCTAGCGAACTACGAAATCCAGATAAGTGTTTCCACTCGGCGCACTGGCTACGTTCAGTATCCGTCTCGGGCCCCCGCCGAAAGTTACATGCACGCACCGACAGTCACTCGATTCAATACAATGGATTCAGTACAGTCACTCGACGGACAGACGGCACTCGTGACCGGTGCGAGTCGCGGCATCGGGCGAGCAACGGCGGTTACACTGGCAGCGCATGGCGCAGACGTGGCACTAGCTGCCCGGAGTAGGGACGCACTATCGGCGGCGGCAGACGAGATTACGGACGAACATGACGTCAGTACGGTGGCCGTGCCGACCGACGTCACTGACGAGAATGCAGTAGAGTCGATGTTCGAGACAACGGTTGACACCTTCGATGGACTGGATATCGTCGTGAGCAACGCCGGGAGGGCCCACGAACGCCGACTTGGAGACCTCTCGACAGAAGAGTACCGAAGGCTGATGGCCGTGAACGTGGACGGGACGTTCTTCACCGCACGGAGCGCCGACCCGTACCTCCGAGCATCAAGCGGCCACCTCGTTTTCGTCGGGAGCATAGCCGCGAAGTACCCTGCCCCGAAGTTCCCGGTCTACGCTGCGAGCAAGTGGTGGATTCGTGGGTTTGCACTGAGTATTGCGGGCGACTTGGGGACCGACGACGTGGCGACGACTGTCGTACACCCGACATCGGTCCGTACAGATATCGGCGTGGAAGCCCGTCCAGAATCGCTCAAAGAGACCTATGCCCCCGGCGAGGTACCCGAACCGGAGGACATCGCGAGCGCAGTTGTCTTCTCGGTCACTCGCCGGTCTCCGAACACGGTTAGCGAACTCGACCTGTTCTGCCGTGACCAGTTCACTGGCTTTCTCGGTGGGTAAACCGTCGGAATCGGCCGCGGGACGAGCGACTACGTCCGTGAGGACGTAAAGTATAAGCGTATGATGGTGATTGACTAGGTATGTTAAATCTCGACGACGAGCAGCGGATGGTCGTACAGATGCTGTCGGAACTCGCGGAGAACGAGTTCGCTGACCGCGCGTTCCAGTGGGACGGCGAGTTCCCATGGGAAAATATCGAGTTGCTGGCCGACCAGGGGTTCATGGGAATCAACCTCCCTGAAGAGTACGGCGGCGGCGGCATGACGGAGTTCGAGGCTATCCTCGCGCTCGAGACCATCGGCCGGGTCTGTCCCGACACGGCCAACGCGCTCTACGGGCAGTCGATGGTGACGCCACGCGCGGTCGACATGTTTGGCACTGAGGCGGCCAAAGAGAAGTACATCCCACCGGTCTGTGCCGGTGAGTCCGCACTCGCTATCGCAATCAGCGAACCGCACGCCGGGAGTGACGCTGGCGCGATGGATACCCGCCTCGAGGAGAAGGACGGCGACTACTACCTCTCCGGCGAGAAAATCTGGGTTAGCTACGTCAAGGAATCCGATGCGGCCGTCGTCTGGGCGCGGTTCCCCGACGGCAACCTAGGTACCGTCATTATGGACTTCGACGCGCCCGGCATCGAAATCGGTGAACACTACGAGAATATGGCCGGCCACGTCCAGACTCATTTCTTTATGGAGGATGTCCCAATCCCCGAGGAGAACATCCTCGTTCAGGGGAAGGAAGCACTCAAAGAGCAACTGAAGGCCCTCAACTGGGAGCGCTGTGGGAGTTCGGCGTATGCCAACGCCATCGCTCGGTGTGCGTACGACCACGCGCTGGCGTACGCGAAGGAGCGCGAGCAGTTCGACCAGCCCATCGGTGAATTCCAGGGGATGCGCTGGAAGTTCGCGGACATGGCGAAGGAACTCGAAGCGTCCCGGTCGCTCACCTACCGCGCCGCGCTGAACGCGGAGGCGCAGGGGAGAGTGCCCGACCGGCTGGAGACCAGTATCGCGAAACTCTACTCTGGCGAGATGGTTGAGTACGTCGTCAGCGAAGCACTCCAAGCGTTCGGATCTACTGGGTACCAGCAGGATCACCCGTTAGAGTACCTGTACCGCCTCCAGCGCAGTCGCCGCATCGCCGCCGGGACCGATGAGATTATGAAGAACAACGTGGCCGACGAGGTCTTCGGGAACGGCCTCCCCGACCTAACCTGACCGCGGCCCGTCGTCTAGGCGCGCTCGCTCCCTCCGTAGCCACACCTCTCTCACCGTCGACACAGAAGTACTGTGCGACTGCACCTGAATCAAGGCAAAGACTTACACTGGTATGAGAAGTAGGTGGCAGTAATGGCAGCGAACGAACCGGTGTACATAGCAGGTGCCTTCGAACATCCGACCCGGGAAGCACCCGACAAGTCGGAGATGCAACTACACGCCGAGGTGGCGAAGGGCGCGCTTGATGACGCCGGCCTGCCGAAGGCCGATGTTGACGCGTTCTTTACCGCCGGTGTCCCCGAGTATGAGTTCGCTCTCTCGCCGCTCGTGGTCGCCGATTACCTCGGCCTCGACGTGTCGTATGCTGACACGACCGATTACGGCGGTTCGTCGTACATCGCGCACGTCGGCCACGCAGCGAGCGCGATTCGAGATGGGAAGTGCGACGTCGCGCTCGTCACGCTCGCCGGCCGACCTCGATCACGCGGGCAAGCGACAGGGTCTGGTGCTCGTGAACTCCGGACCATGCAGGACAGTTTCGAGCGCATCTACGGCGCCACCAATATTTCGATGTACGGGATGGCTGCACGCCGGCACATGCACGAGTACGGAACGACACCGGAGCAACTCGCGGAGGTCCGCGTCGCCGCGTCCCAGCACGCTCAGTACAACGACCAGGCGATGTATCAGGACCCGGTGACTGTTGAGGATGTAGTTGAGTCCAAGGTCGTCGCCGACCCCCTCCACCTGCTCGACTGCTGTGTCATCTCTGACGGTGGCGGCGCGCTTGTAATCGTCTCCGAGGACGCTCGCGCCGAACTCAACCGCAAGTGTGTCGAGGTGCTCGGCCATGGCGAGTCACCGAGTCATCACGATGCCGGCCGCATCGACCTCACGACGACTGGTGCGGTCCAGTCCGGTCGTCGTGCCTTTGAGGAGGCTGGGCTTGCCCCCGAGCACGTCGACTATGCCTCCATCTACGACTCATTCACCATCACCGTCCTCGAAGCCATCGAAGACCTCGGGTTCTGTGCGAAAGGTGAGGGGGGGGAGTTCATCGAAGGGGGGACACTTCAAGCACCCGACGGTGACCTCCCTTTCAATACTGACGGTGGTGGGCTCTGCTCGAATCATCCCGCCAACCGGGGTGGTATGACAAAGGTCGTTGAGGCCGTCCGGCAACTTCGGGGCGAAGCCAATCCGGAGGTACAGGTAGACGCGGACGTCGCCATCGCACACGGCACAGGTGGGAGCATCGCGACGCGACACGGTGCTGCTACGGTGGTTCTCGGAGGTGAAGACCGATGACGTGGGAGCCACGTCCCGTGCCCGACGTGACACCGGAGACTGAACCCTTCTGGAAGGGCGCGTCTGAGGGCCGCCTGCTCCTGAGCGAGTGCCAAGACTGCGGACTCGTATATCACTACCCCCGGGTGCTCTGTCCCGACTGTTTCAGCGAGGATGTAGAGTGGCTCGAAGCCGACGGTGAGGGCGAGGTGTATTCCTACTCGGTCACGCGCACGATGAGTGGTTGGCCTAAGGAGGACCTCCCGCTAGTTGTCGCTTACGTCGAACTCGACGAGGGGCCGCGACTGATGACGAACATCCAGGCCGACCAGGACGTGGTCGATGTCGGTACGCGCGTTACAGTCCGGTTCAAGGAAACTGAGACAAACGACATCGCCATCCCGGTTTTCGTCCCCATCTCGGCAGAGAGGTGAGACTATGCACCGAATATGCCTAGGAAATACAGTCTTCGAGGGGCTGAACAACGCGTACCTGTTTCCCTACGAGCAGACGACGCTCATCGACACAGGAGTCGACACACCCGCCGTACGCACCGAGCTTCGGGCGGCCCTCGACGAAGTGGGGTATTCCCTCGCCGACATCGACCGAGTGCTGCTGACTCACTACCATCCCGACCACTCGGGACTGGCAGCCGCGATTCAGGACGCTGGTGGTGCGTCAGTCCACGTCCACGAGGCTGACGCTCCGATGGTTCGCAAAGACGAGGCCGCGTGGGCGAGCTTCGAAGAACGCCAGCAAACCTGCTATGATGAGTGGGATATCCCGACGGACAAGCGAACAGAACTCCGGGCCGAGATGGCCAGCTCAATGGATCTCTACGGTCCGCCAGTGAGGGTAACGCCGTTCGTCGATGGCGATCGATTCAAGCTCGGTATCTATTCGCTCGAGGTTGTTCACACGCCTGGTCATACGGCGGGACAGTGCTGTTTCGTTGACCGCGAGCGGGGAACCGTCTTCAGCGGTGACACACTCCTTCCCCACTACACGCCGAACGTCGGCGGCGCGGATGTCCGGATGGATGAGTCGCTCGAACAGTACCTAACGAGCCTCGATCGCCTGATAGAGGGTAAGTTCGATCATGCGTTGCCTGGCCATCGCGAGGCCATCGTTGACCCAGCGGCATGCGCCCGTGACATCGTCCGCCATCACGAGGAGCGAGCGTACAGAATCGTTGCGTATCTCGACGAGGCTGGTCCAGCGACGACGTGGGAGGTCAGCGACCATTTGTTCGGCGACCTCGAGAGCATCCACATCCTGCACGGCCCGGGCGAAGCTCACGCCCATCTGGAACATCTGTGCATGGCAGATGACATCGAGAAGACGGACGGCGGTTACACCCTGGCCCCCGAGACAGCGACGCGACTCCGTGACGACGAGGGAGACCGCTGGCCGCTCCGAGTCTCTTCCTGAGCGCGTCGTGAACATTTAACCCGGTCGCCGACGGGATGGGGCGTATGCTGGAATGGCCGGAGGCCACAATCTACCAGGGCCTCACCTCTGTCGCCGCGTCTGCACCGTCCAGTCTCGCCCTCATCTTTGAGGACGAGACGACCACCTACGGCGAACTCGTCGCCGAGAGTCGTCGCCTCGCCCGCGCGCTTGCCGCCCTTGACGTCGGCGTGGGCGACACTATCGCCATCTGGCTTCGCAACCGACCTGCTTGGATCGAAGCACAACTCGCCGCCTCGTATCTCGGCGCATCAGTGGTTGCCGTGAACACGCGCTGTGGGTCCCGAGACCTCGACCATGTCCTTAACGATGCGGGCGTCGGGGTCGTCCTTACCGAGCCGGGGAGCAGTGACCCCACGCATCTCGAGATGCTCGCGTCGCTCGCCCCGGGAATTGTCGACGCCGACCTGGATGCCTTCTCGCCGGATCGCTATCCGGACCTGTCTCACGTCGTGACGACGACAGCGGCGCCGGGCTACGACGCCGTTAGGTCGCTCCAGGAAATGAAGGACATGGCAACGGCGGCCCCGACACCAGACCCGGTTGATACGCCTGCGGCCTCAGCGTGCGTCTTCTACACCAGCGGGACTACAGGCGATTCGAAGGGGTGCCCGCAGTCGAACCGGTCGCTTCTGAATCACTCCTACCAGGTTGGCGAACACTTCGACCTCTCGTCCGACGACGTGGCTCTCGGTGCCCTCCCATTCTGTGGTATTATGGGTCACAATACGTTTCTGAGCGCGCTGGCTCACGGCATCCCGCTGGTACTCCAGCCGGAGTTCGACGCGGCGGCGGCGATTGACCTGATCGAGACCCATGAGGTGACCTACTTCTCGGCTATCGGGTCAATGTACGAACGGATGGTTGTGACTGAGGAATTCACGTCCGAGCGGGTCACTACTCTTTCGAAAGGTGCCGTGGCGTTTGTCAGTGGGACCGATCGAGAGACGTTCGAGCGTGTCGAGGGCGCAGTCGGGTTCCCGCTAGTACGGCCCTACGGCCTCTCGGAGGCCAACAGCCAGGTGTTTGTCGGCGACCCGGACGCCACGGTCGAAGAACGCTTCCGCACTGGCGGCCCCCCGGTCCATCCTGACGAGGAAGCGGCACGGGTCGTCGACCCCGAAACGGGCGACCCGCTCCCGACTGACGAACAAGGGGAACTCTGCCTCCGGGGGTACAACGTCATCGATAGCTATCTGGGACGGCCGGAGGCGACGGCGGCGGCCGTCGACGAGGACGGTTGGTTCCATACCGGCGACCTTGCAGAGCGCGGTCCAGACGGGGTCTATTACCACGCCCGGATGGACGACGCTCTCCGTGTCCGGGGTTTCCTGGTCGCGCCGCGAGCGGTCGAACGGGCAGTCGAGTCCCACCCTGCAGTCGACGCTGCGCAGGTGGTCGGGGCACCTCACCCCCGCCATGGGCAGGTCCCCGTGGCGTTCGTCACGGGCGAGGACGCGGACGAGACTGCCGTCCGCGAGTTCCTTGTGGACCGCCTCGCGGACTACAAGGTCCCCGAGCGGGTGTTCGCCGTCGCGTCATTCCCTCGTACCGACGGTCCCCACGGGCGGAAGATACAGAAACACGAACTCCGCGACCGGGTCGAGACGCTATTTGAGGGGTGAGTGTCGTCGTCGTTGCGGCCGATCTAACGATGGGCACGCCGCAACGTTTTATATCGGTGGCTGGGGAAGTCACCTGTACATGTCCATCGAGACAGTTGCGGACATTCAGCAAGTGACAGTCATCGGCGCCGGTGAGATGGGACGCGGTATCGCCGCCGTCGCGGCCCTAGCGGGCTACGATACGATACTCCAAGATATCGACGAGGACCAGCTCAATGACGCGATTGAGCAGGTAAAGTGGAGTTACGGCAAGATTGTAGACGATGAGGATGTCACGGAGGCGGATGTTGAGGCAGCACTCGACCGGATTACATCCACTACGTCGCTTGAGGAGGCTGTCGCCAATACCGACATCGTGACTGAAGCCGCCGTTGAGAAACAGGCCGTCAAGGAGGACATCTTCGAGTCCGTCGACAACCTAGCTCCCGACGAGGCCATCCTGACGACGAACACGTCCGGACTCAACATCACCCGGCTGGCAGAAGTGACCGATCGACCTTCACAGGTCGCCGGTACTCACTGGTTCAATCCACCGATGCTGATGGATCTCGTGGAGATTATCGAGACCGAACACGTCGACTCACAAGTCGTTGACGTGGTAGAAGACCTCATCAAGGACTTCGAGAAGACGCCTATCCGTTGTCGCCGCGACGTGCCAATGTTCATCGTCAACCGCTGTATGCGACCTTACGGCGAGGCGGCGGCGTGGCTAGTTTACTATGACAAAGCGGAAATTGAGGAAGTCGACTCGGCGATGAAGTACCGTGAGGGCTTCCCAATGGGTCCCTTCGAGCTGGCTGATTTCACGGGCGGCATCCAAGTGCGCGTCGAAAGCGAGGAGGATCACCTCAACGACCCTCGCCCGCTCAACTACGATACCCGATACTGCCCGCTTCTACATGAGCGGTACGAGAAGGGTCACTACGGCCGGAAGTCTGGAAAGGGCTTCTACGACTATTCCGATCAGGACGAACCCGGTATCGATCCTGAGGCGGGCAAGGATGTCGACGTCCTGAAGATTTGGGCGCCGGTCATCAACGAGGCTGCGAAGATGGTCCAACATGACGTAGCGACGGTCGAGGACGTCGACACGGGGATGAAACTCGGTGGGAACTGGCCGGTTGGGCCGTTCGAGAAGGCCGACGAGGTGGGTGCGGAGACGGTCGTCCGGACCTGCGTCGAACTGGCTAACATGCACGAGCGTGTTGAGAACCTCGCCGAGACCCTCCCCTGTGACCTGCTCGTCGAGAAAGCGAAGGGAGACGAGACGTTCTACTGACGACCCACGCACCGGTTCTTATAAGACGATGGCCGCCATTACTTCTCAATGACCCGACGTGACAACTAATAGTGTCCCTCTCGACGAGGCCGAGTACCGGCCCGTCGGGAACTGCTACGAGGATTTCGAGGTGGGACGGACGTTCGAACACCATTGGGGTCGGACCGTGACCGACGGCGACAACGCACGGTTCACGACTCTCCGCATCAACCGGAATCCGCTGTATTTCAACGAGGAGTACGCGGCCACTTACGGGCACGAAAACGTGGTTATCGATCCACTGCTCGTGTTCAACACCATCCTCGGTCTCACGGTCGAGGACCTCAGCGAACGTGGTGGGCTCTTCCTTGGTGTGGACGACTGCACCTTCCATAAGCAACTGACGGTCGGCGCTACGCTAACCGCAGAGAGTGAGGTGCTAGACCGTCGACAGAGTGACTCGCGCCCAGACTTCGGGATCGTCACTTGGCGGACCCGCGGCTATGACGGCGAAGGCGACCTAGTCATTGAATACGATCGGACGAACATGGTGCCAAAGCGGTCCGATGAGGAGGGTGACGCATGACGGGCGAGCGCGATCCCGAATCGATGACGAGCGACGACACGTACTTCGAGGACTTCACCGCCGGCGACGTCTACGAACACGCTCGCGGGAAGACCCTCTCGGAAGATGAGATGCATGGCGTCGCTCATATGACGATGAACACTGCCGAGGCGCACTTCAACGCAGATGAGATGCGTGACTCTGAGCACGGCGAGCGTATCAACTACGGTGGAACAACGATGAGCATCGTCCTTGGACTGGCGAGTTCTGACACAACCGAGAACGTCGTCCAGACGACGGGTCTCGATGGCATTCGCTTCCACGCGCCTGTGCAGGCTGGAGACACGCTCTACGCAGTGACGAAGGTGCTTGAGACCGACGCCGACGCGACCGACAACCCGGATACCGGGTTCGTCCGTTTTGAGCACTATGGTCTGAACGAGGACGAGGACCACATATTTACCGGCGTCCAAGAGTGCGTCGTGAAGTGCCGACCCGGAGATGAGCGATGACTCGCCTCTGTCGAACCTTCCAGACGGCGCCGGCTGGCGTCGCGAAGGACAACACCGCCAAGTACCTCGAGTCGGCGTTTAACGCGACCGGCTTCCAAGTGCCAGACTGGCTCGTGCCGGACATCGAGGACGGCACGGCGCCGAGCATGAAAGAGACGGCGCTCGAGAATACCGTTGAACTAAGCGCCGAGTACGGCCCGGAGTTCGCCGGCGAAATTTGGCCGCGTGTGCAGTGGGCGTTCGACGACGAGTCGCTCCGAGAAGCCGGTACTCACGAAATCGAGACGCTGGTCCGGGAGGCGGGCGACCACATCGATGGCGTGGTCGTTCCCAAGGTTGGCCGCCTCGACGATGTTGAACGCGCGGCGTCGGCCGTCGCCAACGCAGAGGCGAACTCCGGCTACGACGCTGGAAGTATCGGCCTCAGCGTAATCGTGGAGACGGCACAGGCTAAATCTGACCTCAGGGAGATTGCGTCGTTCGGCACAGACAGTCGCCTCACTGGTCTCGTGTTCGGGCCAGTGGATTACACGGCGGAACTTGGTGCTCGAGAAATCGCCGGTGAGCGGCCGTCTTGGCCGGGAATGGTAGAGGATCTCTCGAACGAGGCGAGCGCAAACGACCTCGTCAGTATCGGCGGGCCGTTCGACCGCCTATTCCACACTCGGGCCGGCGTGACCGTCTACAACGCCGACGGCTACGCCGACCAGGTTGAGCGTGAGGCCCGTGTTGGATTTGACGGGAGCTGGTCGCTGCACCCAAAACAGACCGAGCAGGCCAATCGGATCCACATGCCTGACAGAGAAACGATCTCGCGGGCGGTGCGGAGCATCGAGGATTTCTCGGCGGCCAAGGCCGCTGGGTCCGGTGCTGTCACCATTGACGGTCAGATGATCGATGAGGCGACGCTGAAGAACTACGCCAACACCGTTGACACCGTCGTCTCCATCCACAAGGCCAGCGAACAACAGACCTCAAATGCGTACGATGACGATCTCCTCGAACGTGCGCTGTCGACGGACACGGATACCCGGACCTGAGCACAAAACTCATGTGCAAGATCTTCAGGACTTCCGCTGGCACGCGCATCTTTTCTCCATCTGTGTAGTCTAGCGACAGGTACAGCAGTTTCCGCGTGGCCGTAACGGGGTACCCGTACTTTTATACTAGCTACCCACCACTTGCGACCATGGATCGAAGTCTCAAACAGCTATCTCCGAGCGACGTGCGTGACGTAGCCGACCGATTCAGTCTCGACGACGAGTGTGCGCTGGTGACCGGTGCCGGAAACGGCATGGGTCGGGTGGTCGCATTCACCTTTGCTGCGGCGGGCGCCGATCTTGCTATCTCCGACCGCCTCACCGAGGACCTAACGGACACGGCCGCCGACCTACGTGACGCGTTTGACGTGACGATAACTGAAGTGGAAGCCGACGTGTCAGACCCTGACGCCGTCGCCGGGATGGTCGAGACAGCCACCGCGGACCTCGGTGACCTCGATGTCCTTCTGAACGTGGCTGGCGTCTCCACCTATGAGGACTCAGAAGACCTTGAGGTCAAGACTTGGGATCTCGTCCAAGACGTCAATCTCCGCAGCGTGTTCGTCGCCGCCCGCGAGGCCTTTCCTCATCTCAAGGGTGGTGGTCGAATCGTAAATATATCGTCTATTGCGGGTCTCTATGGCGCTTCCAGTATGAGTCACTACGGGGCTGCAAAAGCCGGCGTCCGGAACCTCACGCAGTCGCTTGCTGCTGAGTGGGCCGCGGATAACGTTCGCGTCAACGCGGTGGCACCTGGTCCCATCCTGACGCCGGGGGTTTCAGAGATGCTCGACGAGGCGGATGAGGACGCCTACGACCGATCTTCGGTCGATCGGCCAGTCGGGTCACCCGCTGAGATTGCCGATACGATGCTATTCCTCGCCAGCCCCTTGTCCAGTTTTGTCACCGGTGAGACGGTCCGTGTCGGCGGTGTCCCCCCGACGCAGGAAGACATCTCGATTACGCCGTACTGACCGTCAGAGACGTCGCTTTCACTGTCCGTCGCGTCAGTGACCCTCGAATTCGGGGTCGCGGCCCTCCTCAAAGGCCGCCATCGCCTCCACGTGGTCGTAGCTCTCGTAAGCGGTTTGCCGAAGGTCGGCGGCCCACTCGCGCTCTGCCGGCGTGAGCGCGGTCTTGTCGAGGAAAGCCCGGATGGTCCGCTTCATGCCGGCCAGCGCCAGTGGGGCGTTTTCGGCCACGCTCTCAGCCAGTTCGTACGTTCGCGCCTCTACCTCGTCCGACGGGACCACGTCGTTGACCAGCCCCATCTCGCGGGCACGCTCCGCGTCGACTGGGTCGCCAGTGTAGAGCAGCTCGCTTGCATCGGCCGGTCCGAGGAGGTGCAGATATCGCTGGATGCCACGTGCGGGGTAGACAATACCTAGTTTTGCGGGTGGGAGACCGAAACCTGCGTCAGTGCTCGCTACTTGGAGGTCACAGGTCGCCGCGAGTTCGACGCCACCACCCCACGTGATACCGTCAATCATGGCGACGACCGGGATGTTGACCGACCGCAATCGTCGCGCGAACCCGTCGAATGCGGCCGCCGACTCGTCAGCTCCCGCGTCGTCATCGAACGCCGAGAGGTCGAAACCGGCGCAAAAATTCCCTTCCTCAAGACTGCTCCGGATGACCACCACCCGCACGTCGTTGTCAGCTTCGGCGTCGTCGAGGGCCGTCTGGAGAGCGTCCAGCATTGACGGCGAGAGAGCGTTGCGCTTTCCTGGGTTCTCGAACTCGACAGTACAGATGTTGTTCTCGGTCTCGGTTGAAACACTGCCGGCCATGTCCATAAGTCACCTTGCGTGACCCTAAAGCTGCCGCCGGGATAGCGGATGATGGGAGCGGTGGCCGAAGCTTTATAATCCGGACTGGAGCATACTCGACTCGTCATGTCCGACCGACCAGTCATACTAGAGTACACCCACGACGGTCGCGCCGCCCGTCTTACGCTGAACCGGCCCAACAAAAACAATGCCATCGACCGGGCACTGCTGGAGACGCTAACGGCTCAAATCGAGGACATTGAGAGGGCAAACGACGTTCGCGTCGTTACTGTCCGAGGTGCGGGCGGGACTTTCTCTGCCGGTGCTGACTTGGCGGAGTTGAAAGGTACTATCGAGGACGGCGATCGCGCCGGGGCGGCGGCATTCCTTGACCTGATACACGAGACGCTCGACAGGCTTGCGGCTGTCACCGTCCCAACAGTCGCCATCGTCGAAGGATTCGCGCTCGCGGGTGGCCTCGAGACTATGCTTGCCTGTGATCTCACGATTTGCAGTCGCGACGCAACACTCGGCGACCAACATGCGAACTTCGGGCTCGTCGCCGGGGGCGGCGGGACCCAGCGGCTCCCGCGCATCGTCGGGCCCCGCCGTGCGAAGGAACTAATCTTCACTGGCCGCCGGCTGTCGCCTGTCGAGGCGAAGGAGTGGGGTCTGGTCAACCGTGTCGCCGATCCGGATGACCTTGATGACGCTATCGAGGATTTAGTCGATATACTGGCCGAAAAGAGCGGAAGAGCTGCTGGCGTTGCGAAATACCTTGTCGACCGCGGAGCCGACCTCGACATGGAGACAGGACTGGAACTCGAACGCGAGCAGGTCTGCTCGTATATGTTTGAGGACGACGCGAAAGAGGGGTTGAGGGCCTTCGCAGATGGGCGTGCTCCCGAGTTCTAGTAGCTCCGGGGCAGGTCAAGCAGGTTCTCACCGACGTAGTTAAGCACCATCTCGTTATTCACCGGCGCGATGCGGAGGAACCGTGTCCAGTCTCTGAGCGCGGCCAGCGGGTAGTCGTGACTGAACGCGTTTCCACCGAGCGCCTGTACGGCCGCGTCCATGGCCTTGTCTGCGGCCTCCGAGGCGGCGTACTTCGCGACGTTCGCGGCAGCCGCGGCGTTTCGCTGTCCCGCTTCGTGTGCAGCTGCGGCCGTCTGGAGCGTGAGCGCGGCCTGTTCGACAGCAACCTTCGCGCCGGCTAGCGGGTGCTGAACGCCTTGATAACTGCCGGTCGGGGCATCGAATATCTCTCGATCGTTCGCGTAGTCGGCGCCCTTTTCTATGACGAACCGACCGAGCCCGACCGCGAGCGCCGCGGTGACGACGCGTTCGGGGTTGAGTGCCGAGAACACATGCGAAAACCCGGCGTCTTCCCTCCCAATGCGGTTGTTGACCGGCACCCGGACATCGTCGAAGTGGACCGTGTACTGGCCGCTGGGTTCGGGGATGGACACGTCGAGCGGAGATGTCTCGATGCCATCTGCGTCCGTATCCACCACTAGCAACGTGCCACCGTGGTAGGGATTTTCGTTGGCGACGTCCTCGTAGGGGGTGGTACGGGTCACGAGTTGGATGTAATCAGCGCCGGCCGCGTCGGTGATGTAGGTCTTCTCGCCGTTCACGACGTACTCGTCGCCATCGCGTGTGGCGGAGGTTCGTATCCGGGAGGCGTTCGTCCCGCTGTGGGGCTCTGTGATGGCGAACGCAAATCGAAGGTCACCGCTGGCGATTCCCGGCAGAAACCGATTTTTTAGGTTGTCGCTCCCGTACTCAATGATGGGGAGCGGCGCCATCGTCGTCGTCGACAGGAACGCGAGCAACGGGACGCCGTGGGCGGCGAACGTCTCTATGAGCGTCGCGAGCGCTGGGATTCCCATCTCTTCGCCGCCATACTTCTCGGGAACGGCGATACCGAGGAACCCGAGCTCGCCGAGTTCCGCCCAGAGTTCGTCGACGAAGTGTCCCTCCCTACAGCAGGTCTGCCAGTAGTCGTGGTCGTATTCTGCGGTGAGATCGGCCACTGCGTCGGCTATCATCGACTGTTCGTCGGTCAGGGTGACGAGTGTGTTCATAGGAGCGTTTAATCAATTCACTCCGAGATGAGCACGTCTTCGTACTGATCGCGGAGCGTCTTCTTGTCGTATTTGCCGACAGATGTCTGAGGTATCTCGTCTACGACAATCATCTCATCTGGAATCCACCACTTCTCGATCTCGCCGCTCTCGACGTACTGCATGAGGTGATTCTCTAGATCGACATTCGCCTTGTCAACGCTATCTTCGAGCACTACGATGGCGAGGGGTCGTTCGACCCACTCCTCGTGGTTGACAGCGACAGTCACGGCGTCACTGATGTCTGGGTGTTCGGCAATGTGGTCTTCGAGGACTGGTGATGGTATCCATTCGCCACCGCTCTTAATCACATCTTTGATGCGATCGAGTACCTCCACGTTCCCCCACTCGTCGATGCGGACGAGATCACCCATCCTGAGATATCCGTCTTCGGTCGTCGCTTCCTCAGTCTTCTCGGGCATTCCCCAGTACCCGCCAGTTCCCCAGGGTGCTCGGTAAGCAATTTCGCCCTCGGACTTGCCGTCCCACGGGAGTGTCTCGCCGGTGTCCGGGTCGATTACCTTCGCCTCGGCACCGGTCACGAAGTAGCCGGCGACGTCGGCCTTGTACTGGAACAGTTCTTCTTCATCCATCGCCAACTCTCTGTCGCGGAGGTGATTCTGGATGTTGTAACAGAACTGAGGACCGGCCTCGGTGTATCCGTACACCTGCGAGGTATCTGCGCCGAGGTCCTCGAGGTCACGTAGTAGGGGCGTCGGCGGCGACTGTCCGCCGAACACGATTTCGAGGCCGTCAAGGGTGATGTCCTCTCCGTCCGTGCGGCGGTCCTCAACAATTTCGACGACTCGCTTGAATAGCGTTGCGACACCCGCTGTGAACGTCACATCCTCTTCGAGCAGAAGGTTCGCTAGATTATCTGGGTAGCCCGGCCCCGGAAGGACGAGCTGCGACCCGGCCGTAGGCGCAAGCCCCCAAAGAAGCCACCCGAGGTGGAACATCGGTGGTACCATCAACTGACTGTCTTGCGGGCCGACCCCTTTCGATGCGACCATACCAACCGTGTGGAGATAGACCATCCGATGTGTGTGGGCGACAGCCTTCGGTTTGCCGGTGGTGCCCGATGTGAACATCAAAACAGCTGTAGACTGCTCGTCGACCTCCGGGAAGTCGTAGGACGGCTCCTTGTCGGCCATCAGCTCTCCGATAACATCAAGCTCCCCTAGCGCGGTGTTACCGGGCTCGCCGCGGATGAGGTGGTACTCAAAGTCATAATCATCGCCAACGACTTCGGCGAAATCGTCAGTGAGCTCCGGAGCGACGAGTATCCGCTTGAACGGTGCGTTCTCGTCGACGTGGTCAAGACAGAACCGCTGGTGTTCCTTAGGGAGCTCCAAGTTGATTGTGAACGGCGCCGCGCCGAGACTGCTGATGGCGTACAGCAGTTCCATATACCGTGCCGTCGAATAGCCGTAGAGACCGACAACCTCTCCTGGTTCAATACCCATCTCTTCTAAGACGTGTCCCATCCGTTGGACGTTGTTCCACATCTCCGCGTACGTCGTGACTTCGTTGTCGTCCGCGTACGCGGTGATGACCTCTTGTTCTCGGTGTCCGCGTGCCGCGTGCTCGAGCAGCATTCGCGTGTTCAATTCAATGTCCGCAGTCGACCCTTGTAGCCCCTCAACTTTTTTTGTCATAGGTTGCCATTCCACACTTATATCACCGATTGTAATAAATCGTTCCCCACAGTTCGTCGTTTACGTTATCTGTTTTGGAGATCCGACGTACTGACCTGTTCAATATGCTTCTACCTGCTTCAGTTGGAACTGGACATGTCACTGATGGGTGACCATCGGACGGACAAGGACACATCCCGGGTGGTTACAAAAGCTTATCATCGTACCCCAAGGATTACCGTGTGCATGTCTAGCGAAGAGACGTACTCGACGATTCAGACGTATCGTAACGACGAGGACGACCGCATCTTCCACGTCGATCTCGACCGGCCAGATGACAATAATACGGTCACAGCGGAGTTGCTCTCAGAACTCGGTCATGCCGTCGAGTCTGCCGATGCTGCCGACGATGTGGATGCTATCGTTCTCGGAACCACGAGCGAGAACTTCTGTGCCGGCGGTAGTCTGGACGAACTCGGTGATATCGACCGTGAGGGGGGAAACCGGTTCCTCAGCGGCTACGTCGATACTGTCCACCTCTTGCGTGAAACCGGAAAGCCGACCGTCGCCGCCGTGAAGGGAACCTGCGTTGCGGGGGGCAATGAGCTCGTGATGGGGTCAGACATAATTGTCGCCGGCGAGTCGGCGAGATTCGGCCAGCCAGAGGCGCGTGTCGGCTCGACGGCCGCTGGTGGTGGCGTCCAGATGATGCCGCTCATCGTCGGCGAACAGCGCGCCAAGGACCTCCTTCTTACTGCCCGGCTTCTCTCGGCCGAAGAGGCTGAGGACTGGGGGCTCATCAACCGCGTCGTTGACGACGACGAGGTAGACGAACGTTCTATTGAAATAGCCCAAGACATAATCGACAACAATAGTCCACAGGCCTACCGAGTCATCAAGGCGATGCTCAAACAGTGGAATAATATGGCGATGATGAACCGTGAGGTCGCCCGCGAACTGACGGCGGCAGTCTGGGATTCCGAGGAGTTTTCCGACCGCGCTAACGCCTTCATGTCCGGTGAGGACCTTGACTCGCGCCAGTTCTCTGGAACGCTCGACAAGGGGGACGAATAAACGTACTTCACATCGCCGCGAGACCACCGTCGACGTTCAGTACTTCACCGGTGATCCACTCGCTCCGCGGTTCCGCGAGCGTTACGATACCCTCAGCGACCGCCGACGGTGGCACAGCGCCCTCCTTCGGCGTTTGTTCCTCCAGTTCTGCCATTGCCGCCGCGGTCTCCTCGGAGATCGACGTGTAGTAGTTGTCCTTGTCGAGCAGACCGGGGTTGACCGCGTTGACGGTGATGCCGTTGTTCGCTTGCTCGACCGCAAGATATCGGACTAGACACTCTAGCGCTGCCTTCGCACTTCCGAGGAGGCCGTGTAGTGGCATGAACGTGTGACTGTCGTTGCCCGAAACGGCGATGATACGGCCCCCCTCGTCCATACGTTCGATTGAGTGCTGGGCCGCCAGCAGGAACCCTGTAACACCGAGGTCGTAGGTCAGTGAGATATCCTGGGGCGTCACCTCGGTGAGCGGTTTGAACGCCGTCACGGCTGCATTGTGGACGAACACATCAACACGGCCGTACTCCTCGTCGACGCGCTCAAACAGGTGATCAATAGCGTCCGGGTCTGAGGCGTCTGCCTGGACGGCTATGGCGTCTGCCCTTTCGTGTGAATCCTTAACGGCTGCCACCGTCTTGGCCGCCGCATCTTCGTTGCTTCGGTAGTTGACAACGACACGCGTACCTCGCGCACCGAATGCTTCAGCAGTAGCGCGACCGAGCCCGCGACTGGCTCCAGTGATTACCACGACATCTCCTTGCAGGTCCGCTGACTGACTTGATGTCATCATTCCCCCGTGTCACCCGCTTGCTAATTAGTGTTTCCCGCCTCTAGAAATGTAGAAAATATAATATTAAAGTCAAGATTTAGTACAGTGACCGTACACAGCTTGAATGCATGGATATCGAAGCCATCGACACGATGTGTCGGGCGTTCTACGCCGAACCTGCACTCGCAAAACCACTGTTTGAGGTTCGAGAATTCAAAACACTTGCCGAATCGACGTTCGCGGGTGTGATGGCCCACCACGACATTCCTGAAGACGAAGCGTGGCGCGTCTTCGAAGTGCTGGGTAACGACTCGCTTGAAGAAACAGTTGACGAGATGGATGAGGTAGGCGTCGAAAAGGTGTTTATGGATCAGCTCGTTCAGTGGTCCCGTGATGCGAAGAAGACGCTTACAATGCTTAGCGTCGAGGAACTGGCCGAGATGGTGGACCGCTCGGACGGCCGTGTTGTCCCCGGCGTCGGGTACGACCCACACCGCATCCCCGAAAGCCTCGAACGCGTTGAGCGTGCCGTCGAAGATCACGATTTCAAGTACGTCTGGTTCCACCCGATGACGTACGGACTGCGCCCAACAGACGAAAAGTGCTATCCGCTGTACGCGAAATGTAACGAACTCGATGTCCCGGTCTGTTTCCAGACTGGGCACTCCGCGGAACCTCTCCCGAGTGAACCTGGCCACCCGATGTACGCTGACGAGGTCGCCATGGACTTCCCGGACCTGACACTTGTGCTTACACATGCCGGGTGGCCGTGGACGAGCGAGTGGTGCTCAATGCTCTGGCGACACCCAAATGTCTACGGGAACATCGGTGCCTACTATCCTTCCTTCCTTCCGGACAGGCAGGTCGAGTTCATTGATAGTAGCCGCATCCGCAACAAGGTCATGTGGGCAACCAACGGACTCGGATTCGAGCGCTGCAAGGAGGAGTTCCTTGATCTCCCGATTCGGGACAAAACTAAGCGAGCCGTACTTCGGGAAAACGCAATGAACGTCTTCGATATCTGATCGATGCTGTCCATAGTTCAATTACGGAGGTCAAACTATGAATAACGACCGGACCGACTTGCGCTACTTCGAGGATATCGAGGTCGGGACGGTTCACGAACTTGGAACGTATATGGTGAACAAAAAAGATATCATCGAATTCGCCGAACAGTGGGACCCCCAGTACTTCCACGTCGATGCGGAGGCTGCGGCGGATTCTATGTTTGGGGAACTCGTTGCAAGCGGTATTCACACGCTCGCTATCCTTCAACGTATCGCCTCACTAAACTACTACGCCGAGACTGATGTTCACGGCGGTCCTGGAATTGAGGACATCCAGTTCACTACGCCGGTCCGCCCGGGTGATACGCTCTCGGTGATAATGACAGTTGAGTCGAAACGTGACCTTGAGAGTAGTCCTAATCGCGGACTCGTTCACTTCGGGTTCACGGTCACGAACCAAAACGATGTGACTGTATTGACCGCGACAGTACTGAGTCTTATCGGGAAGCGTTGATAAACCGTACCTGCGGGGCAGAGTGTTTTTGTAGATGGGTGCGGTTTACCCTCTTGCATGACCGAGATGAGTTTCGAGACTATCCAGTGGTCGTTTGATGAGGTGACTGGTGTCGGGAAGATTGTCTTGGACCGGCCGGGAGCGATGAACTCGTTGTCGGCACAACTAAAATCAGATATAGGTGCGGGCTTCGACGCATTTGCAGAGGTGGATGATGAGGCTGACGGTGTGGCAGTTCGCGCAGTCGTTGTCGAGGGTGCCGGGGAGAAGGCCTTCTGCGCCGGCGCGGACATCAACGAATTTCGCGAGGTCACTCCGGGTGTATTTGAGATGGTTGAAGCCATTGAAGCACCGGAACAGTGCCCGGCCCCGGTGGTCGCGAAGATTGATGGATACTGTCTCGGTGGCGGGCTCGAACTCGCACTCGCCTGTGATTTCCGCATCGCTAGCAAGCGTTCGACCGTTGGACAGCCGGAGGTCGACCTCGGAATTATCCCCGGTGGTGGCGGTACTCAACGTCTTGCTGCGCTCGTTGGCGCGTCCCGCGCAAAATTCCTTTGTATGTCTGGGACACATATTGAGGCCGACACAGCGGCTGAAGACGGTATCCTTGATGCAGTCCACCCTGCTGACGAACTCGACACAGCGGTTGATTCGTTTCTCAACGAGATTGTTGAGAAGCCACCGCTTGCGGTTCGAGCAATTAAGGACGTCGTGAATGTCTCACAGGAGGTTGGCATGCAGGAAGGTCGTATGTACGAGAAGCGAGCAACGGATGGCCTCAAGAACACGGCAGACCACGCAGAAAGCGTTGAGGCGTTTGCTGAGGACCGCGAGCCGGAATGGCAAGGAAAGTAACCACTATGCGAGAGAATTGGACGACAGAATTTACCGCACGAGTGGCGGCCCGATGGGTGAAGAGGACAGGACAATCTCAAGAACGGAAAAGATGATGAGACGACATGTAGGGGAGTAACCGTGACGGCATCGCTTCGGCAGTGGCTGTCGAATCTGAACATCTACTATGGTTGGTTCGTCGTGGTGGCGTGTTTTCTGAGCGCGATGGCTGCGTTCGGCACGATCTACTCTTTTAGTGTCTTTTTCGGCCACATCGCCACCGCGTTTGACCAGTCGAGCAAGAGTACATCACTTATTTTTTCGCTCCAGTCAGTTGTGACCTATACGGGCGCGGCGGTTGTTGGGCTATACGTCGACCGTATCGGCGTCCGGCGGCTGCTCGTGATGGCGATGGTCCTCGTCGGAGGTGGCCTCTATGGTGCGAGCCAACTGCGCAGTCTTTGGGGCGTCACCCTCGCCTACGGGCTGGTCGCGGCTGCAGGGTTCGCCATTATCATCACTATCGCCATGGCGACGACACCACGCTGGTTCGGTCGCCGTCGCGGATTAGCCAATGGCATCGCTACCTCCGGGACCGGAGTTGGACTGCTGCTCGCGCCGCCGTTCGCCAGCGGCCTCATCGACCTATTTGGCTGGCGAACCGCCTATCTCGGGTTCACCGTCGTTGTCGTTGCCATCCTCGGTCTAGCGATGGTGCTGCTCGCTGATGGACCGGAGACCATTGATATCGAAACTGGCGATGAATTCTTGGATATGGATAATACGGTAGCGACAGCAGTAAGTAGCGAGCATTCTCCACTGCATAATATCGCTGTTACGGTTCGGCACCCGTCGTTTCTGCTAGTCTTTTTCGCTGTCCTGCTGGTGTACATGCCCGTATATGTCGTGCTCGTCTACCTCGTCGAGTTCGCGGCCAGTATTGGTGCCGGCCGGACGACGGGCGTCCTTGCAGTAAGCGTCGTTGGAGTGACCAGTATTGTCGGTCGCAACGCGGCCGGTGTCGCTTCAGACTGGTTCGGTCGCAGCTACCTCGCGGCCGCCTGTGCGCTCGTCATCGGAGCGTCAAGCATCAGTCTCACGATTTTTAACTCCCCAGTCGCGGTACTCGCTCTGGCAGTCGTCTTCGGCGTCGGGTACGGTGGAATCGGGTCACTTCTCTCACCGCTGTTGGCGGAACTGTTTGGTACAGGCGATCTCTATGCGTTGTTCGGCTTGACCAGTATTTCGTTCGCCATGGCCGGGTCGATTGGACCATACCTGTCGGGGGTGGGCTACGACGTGTTTGGGACCTTCCAGCCAGTATTCGTGACGGCCGGCGTTGTGGCTCTTCTGGCAGTCGGTATCTTCGTGGGAACGGCCATTGTCGTCGTCCCCGCCAGCGAAGGGTGACAGGGGAAAACCCCTGTTCCCGGTACGCTTAATAGCCACAGCACACATGCCATGCACATGGATTTCGGATTCACCGAAACACAGCAGATGGTTCGGTCACAGCTCCACGAATTCGTCACCGAACGCATTATCGGTGAGAATTTTGGATGGGATGACCGAGACTTCCCGACCGAGGTCTACGACGATATGGCCGACCTTGGGCTGCTCGGTCTTCATCTTCCCGAGGAGGCCGGCGGCGAAGAGTTTGATCCCGTCACGTCCGGCGTCGTCTACGAGGTGCTCGGCCGCGGTGACGTCGGCTTGGCGATGCTCGCACTCTCTGAGAACCTCGTCAACAAACTTCTCTGGGAGTACGGGGACAAATACCACCGTGATGTGGCAACGAGCGTCCGAGCGGGTGAGGAACATATCTGCTTCGCCTTGACCGAACCCGGGCAAGGTTCGGACGCACAAAATATCGAAACCCGAGCCAAACCAACCGACGATGGCTGGTTGCTCTCCGGAGAAAAAACGGCTATCACGGGTGCGACGCTGGCCGACCACTGTTTCGTTATCGCTCGCCAGACCGACCCCGAAGCTATCAGGGCGTACCTCATGCCGCTGGACGCCGACGGCGTTGACGTCCAGCCCTACGGCGGTATGGGTTGTGAAGTGAGTGGCTGGGGGCAGATATTCATGGATAACGTCGAGATACCTGCCGAGGCGCGGGTTGCCGACGAGAATGCGTTCAAGATGGCAATGCGGACGTTCGACCAGTCGCGAGCGTGGATTGCACTCTATGCGCTGGGTGCCGCCCAGCAGACCCTCGACGAGACGGAGTCGTACCTCACAGAGCGTGAGGCGATGGGCAAACCGCTGGCCGGCTACGAAGGCCCGCAGTTCGAGTTTGCCGAGTGCCAGACACGGGTTGATGCCGCACGCCTGAAAGCCTACCAAACCCTCTGGAAGGCCCGCGAAGAGAAAGCCCACACTCGCGACGCCGCGATGGTAAAGTGGTACGGCCCGCAGGTCGCTGTTGACACAGTCCGTGCGTGTCTCGTTCTGCATGGCCACTACGGCTACTCGGATGACTTCGGCCTCGGGAAGCGCCTTCAGGACGTGCTCGGCCAGCAGATAGCAGACGGGACGCCACACGTCCAGAAGATAATCGTTGCACGGGAGACGTTCGGTCGTGAGTACCTGCCCTACGACCGGTAAGCCGACTAGTTGTTGGCCAGGCCGATCTTGCTCCTGTGTCGTTTCAGACAGCGTCTATTATCGCCTCGATAGTTGAGTTCGGGGCCGAATACGGCGGAAAGAGCACGACGGTGTCACAGCCGGCGTTCTCATAGCGCTGGATGTCTTCCCGGAACTGTTCGGGAGTGCCGTAGATCGCCAATTCGTGGAGCATTTCGTCGGAGATTGCATCTGCGGCCCCCTCGCGGTCGCCCTCACGCCAGCGGTCATGGGCTTCGTTTCCCTCCTCGCCGAATCCGAATTTCTCGGCGAGTCGATTGTATCCCATCGCCATCTCTTGGGCGAGGAAGGACCGTGCGTGATTGGCGGCGACTTCTGGGTCGTCGTCAACGGCTGCTCCGACCATGGGGGCCACAGTTATATCATCGGGATCGCGGTTTGCTTTGCGCGCGCCCTCGGCGATGGCCCGTTGTGCGCTTTTGAGTTCGCTGTGGGGTATGAACGCAGGGAGCCAGCCGTCAGCGAACTCACCGGTCAGTCGACAGTTCGTCTCGCCCATCGCCGCGTTGTAGATGGGGATTCGGTCACGCTCAATGTCGAAGCCGATACTGTAGGGACCGACGTCGAAAATATCGCCCTCGTACTCGATGGCATCGCTGTGGAACGTCTGGCGAAGAATTTCGATGGTTTCGCGCATCCGCCTGAGCGGCCGGTCAAACGAGAGACCGTGGAAGTCCTCCACGACAGATTCAGAGCTCACGCCGAGCCCGAGGATGGTCCGGCCGTTGGACAGGGAATCGAGGGTCCCCCCACTCATCGCAAGAAGCGCTGGCGTCCGTGAGAAGACGTTCGCAATTCCGGACCCGAGCTTGATGTCATCGGTCTCGCGCGCAACGGCACTCAACGTCATGAGGCCGTTCCCCCACGACGCCTCGCCCTTCCATACGGAGTCGAACCCGGCGACCTCAGCACGCTTTGCGAAGTGTATAGTCTTCTCGACAGTCACACCAAACGCCTCGTCTGGCAACATCAATCCTAACTCGGCCATGTGGTCAGATACCACGAGCCGACAATAAAACTATTCCGGGAGTCGCCGCGACTGACACATAGGGTTATCGTTGTCATTCATAGATACCGTTTCATCGGGACCGGATGCCGTGGCCAGCCGTGGGTCTTCAGACTACTGGCTGGCTATGAGAATCCCGATCAGTCGTTCATCGTGAGACCCCCGGAGACGCTCAGTACCTGACCGGTGACGAATGAGGCGTCATCGGATACTAAGAAGGCAACGGCACCAGCAATGTCCTCGGGTTCGGCCATCCGGCCGAGAGGGATCTGGCTGGCCATGCTGCCAAGTATCTTCTCGCCGAGATCGCTGTCCTCGCGCATCTCGTCAACCAGTGGCGTCTCTGTCGGTCCCGGTGCGACGACGTTGACGCGCACGCCGTCGCGTGCGAGTTCACGCGCTAGCGTTTTTGAGAACGATATGACGCCGCCCTTCGCACCAGAGTAGACTGCCTCACCGGTACTGCCGGCACGGCCGGCGTCGGAGGCGATGTTGACGATGCGGCCGCCATTGTCTTCGGTCATGACCTCGCTGACGGCGCGTGCACAGTTAATCTGACCGCGGAAGTTGATGTCGATGATGCGGTCCCAGACGTCGGGATCTTGTTCGAGGAACCACTGCATCTCGTCCCAGCCGGCGTTGTTCACGAGGATGTCGACACCGCCAGCCTCGTCGATGACGTCGGACACCATCTCACGAACGTTTTTGAGATTCGTGACGTCGGCTACAGCCGAGAAGGCGCTCCCGCCGTCTTCCTTGATGAGTGACACCGTCTCCGCGGCGGCGTCCTCGTCTACATCGTTCACCGCGATTGTCGCCCCATCGCTCGCGAGTCGCCGCGCAATTGCTCGACCGATACCACTTCCACTCCCCGTAATAATTGCAACCTGACCGTTGATATTTGCCATTGCCATCAAGTGGGTCGGCTATCGACGACATAATTGTTCGGGTCAGTAGAACGTCATAGCGACTAGAACACTCGAGACTGCTCTTTCCTCGGTGGGGAACCAGCCACAAAGAACTAAGTAGCCTCCCGAGATACCCATGTAGAGAGTATGTTAAAAACCGAGTCATTAGAGAAACGGTTTGGGAATCTAAAGGCTGTCAATGATGTCTCGATAGATATCGAGGAGGGGGAATTCCGGTCGCTCATAGGGCCGAACGGGGCGGGTAAGACGACATTATTCAATCTCGTTACCGGGGCACTAACGCCGTCCAGCGGTCAAATCTACTTCGACGGCGAGAACATAACGGACCTCGAACCACATGAAATCGCCCAGCGGGGCTGTTCGCGTTCGTTCCAAATCACGAGCATTTTCCCCGACCTGAGCGTTGAGGAGAACCTCAGGGTGATGGCTCAAGCGAAACTGAGGGGCCGGCCCTCGATGTTCAAACGAAAGGAGGAACTCGTTGAGCCACTCAAACGAGTGGACGAACTCGTTGACCTCCTTGACTTGGAGGACGTCCGCGAGCGAACAGCGTCTGAACTTTCTCACGGACAGAAACGCCATCTCGAGATTGGACTAACGCTTGCACGGGACCCGAACTTGCTGATGCTTGATGAACCGACGGCAGGTATGTCTCAGGAAGAGACACGCGAGATTATCGACCTGCTCAATGAGATCAAATCTGACTACACGGTGTTGCTCGTTGAGCACGACATGGACGTCGTCATGTCCCTGTCCGACCGTATCATGGTTCTCCACCACGGTGAGGTTATTGCTGAGGGGACGCCAGATGTCGTCCGCGACGACGAACGCGTACGTGAGGCGTACCTCGGTGTGGAGGAAACCTATGTCTAGCATGGACACCACTGGGACCGGTGACACAGAACAGGACCTGCTCTCGGTTAAGGGCATCAATACGTACTACGGTGATTCCCATATCCTCTATGACCTCTCGATATCGGTCAGAGAGGGCGAGGTCGTTTCCATCCTTGGTCGCAACGGGGTCGGCAAGACGACGACGCTCCGGAGTATCATGGGTCTGACGCCGCCCCGAAGCGGCACTATCCAGTTCAGGGGGACTGATATTACCCAACAGGCCCCACATGATACGCTGATGGACGGCATCGCGCTGGTCCCGGAGGAGCGAGTTATATTCCCAAACTTAAGTGTGAAGGAAAACCTTCAGGTCCCGAAGGTAAGTAACAGCACCAGCGACCGCGGTGTCAGTATCAAGGACGTCTACGAGATGTTTCCACGCTTGGAGGAACGAAAGAAACAGACAGGCCACTCGCTGTCGGGCGGTGAACAGCAAATGCTCGCTATCGCGCGCTCGCTGATGACGAACCCGGATCTTCTGATGCTCGACGAACCGTCAGAAGGGCTGGCACCCCAGATTGTAGCCGACGTTCACGACATCATCGCCAAACTCGCAGACAGCGGTCTGACGATACTGCTCGTCGAACAGAACGTCAATATGGCCGACTCGCTGGCTGACCGTCATTATATCCTTGAGAAAGGGTCAGTCCAGTTTGAGGGACAGCTGTCGGACCTTGATACCGAACGCCAAAACAAGCTACTAGGCATCGAATAATCGAACGCTACGACGACGACGTCTGAGAGCCCGGAATGTGGCTTGTTCGCTCGCACGTACTGGGTCGCAGAAATCTCCCTGAGTCAGCAGAGCCCGACGCTTGTACTCCACACAGTCTATCGCTGATAACTGGGACCCAAAGATAAATATTCTAGCTCTCGATAGCTCATAGCATGCAACCCCTTGACGGGATAGTCGTGGTAGACGCATCGCAGGCGCTCTCTGGTCCGTACGCGACGCAGATTCTCGCGGACATGGGTGCGGAGGTCCTCAAGATAGAGAGTCCGAAGCGGGGCGATTTGACGCGCACGTTACCACCCAAATATGGCGAGGAAATCAGCGCGTACTTCGCGAGCCTCAACCGGAACAAGGAGAGCCTGACACTCGATCTGACCGCCGAGGAAGGGCAAACAGTCCTACACGACCTCGTCGCAGAGGCGGACGTGTTCATCCAGAACTTCGGGCCGGGAGCGGCCGAGGAGATGTCCGTTGACTACGACACACTTGAGGCCATAACCGAAGACCTCATCTACTGTGACGTTTCGAGTTACGGCGAGGACAGTCCCTACAGCGACCGCAAAGCGTTCGACATCGTGTTTCAAGGCCAGTCTGGACTGATGGGCGTCACCGGAACAGAGGACGAACCTATCCGCATCGGGACCTCCATCTCTGACATTGCCGCGGCGATGACGGCTACCTACGCAATCATGACGGCGTTGTATCACCGGTCGAACACTGACGAAGGGCAGTACATAGACGTCTCGCTCTTGGATACGAGCTTCCAGTTACTCATGTACCACGTCTCGACATTCTTCGCAACGGGTGAGAACCCAAAACGGATGGGGCGGAAACATTGGAACGTCGCGCCGTATGGTGTGTTCGAGACGGCTGACTCCTACATCGCAATGGGCGTCATCAACGAGCCGATGTGGCAGTCGTTCTGCCAAGCGGTCAACCGGGAAGAGTGGCTTGAGGACGGCCGATTCGAGACATTCTACTCCCGCGTGGACAACCGTGATATCCTCGACACGCTCGTGGAGAACCGCCTCAAGGACCAGACGACTGACGAGTGGCTCGACGTCCTGCTTGACCATGACATCCCGTGTTCGGCTATCAACTCCGTGGAGGATATCGTCAACGACCCCCATATCGAGGCCCGAGATATGCTCAAGACCGTCGAACATCCCGAGCACGGGGAGTTCACACTCATCAATAACCCGGTTAACTTCTCGACGCTGGAGGCAGAGGTCCGCACAGCGCCGCCAGCACTCGGTGAGAACACCGACGACGTGCTTGAAGCCCTCGGGTACTCCACCGAGGAGATAGCGTCACTCCGGGATCGGGGTATCGTCTGAGGCAGACCGTCGGATGTGGTGGTTCCAATTTTACTCACGCGAAATCAGCAGAAGTTTCCGTTGACAGGTGACTAACGGGAAAGATATTTTACTGACAACACCAATTCAAGTTGTATGCGAGTACGGCGTAGTGAGTTGACTACCCCCGGAGTTAGCCTCGATATGATGAAGAAAGCAGCGGCCTCCGCGGCCGACGAGGTGATGCTCGATCTCGAAGATGCTGTCGCGCCTGACGAGAAGGAGATAGCACGTGAGCGAATTGTCCGTGCTCTCGATGAATTCGACTGGGCGAAGACAGTGGTCTCCGTTCGTATCAACGGCCTCGACCATCCAAACTCGTACCGTGACCTCGTCGATGTTGTCGAGGCAGCCGGTAACAGTATCGACACCATCGTCGTTCCGAAGGTGCGCCAACCTGAAGACGTGTACGTGGTGTCAACATTGCTCGATCAGATAGAGGCTGCCACCGGCATCACTGACTCCATCGGTATCGAAGTACTTATTGAGGAGACAGAGGCCCTCCAGCAGGTTGACAACATCGCTGCCGCGAGCGACCGACTAGAGACGCTCATCTTCGGACCCGGAGATTATGCGGCCGCGCAGGGGATCAGCGTTGATCACCCCGGCGGACAGCCCGCGCCGGAACGGTATCCCGGCGACGTCTGGCACTACGCTCGCAATCGAATCGTGGTCGCAGCACGGGCTAACGGTCTTGACGCCATTGACGGCCCGTTCGCGGACTTCTCGAACCCCGAGGGATATCGACAGGAGTGTCGGTGGTCGCAGACGCTCGGATTCGTCGGCAAATGGGCCATTCATCCTAGTCAAATCGAAATCGCGAACGAGGAGTACCGACCCGATGCAGAGGCAGTGGAACGAGCACAGGAGATCGTTGATGCGATGGAGTCCGGCCACGAGTCTGGCCAAGGTGCGGTGCAGGTCGACGGCGAGATGCTGGACGAAGCCGTACTGAGGTCTGCCCGGCGCACACTGGCACGTGCTCGCCAAGTCGGCATGGTCAACGACGCACTGAACGATGATGAGAACTAAACATTTATATACGTAACAGGATACGTGGAGTATGTGCCCGCGGCTCACACCCTCGGAATTCGTGATGCCGGTGTATCGGTGGTTAGTGTCACACCCGGCCGACCGAACGCCGGGGGTAATGGATGCAATCGGTGGTATCAACATCCGTCTTCGCCTTCCAAACAAGGCTTCACAGCGGACGGACGCAGAATCGCTTCGCACTGAACAACGAACTACTTCCACAGATACGATATATGACATACCTTACAGACGAACTCAGAATGCTCCAGAACGAGACGCGCAAGTTCACTAAAAACGAGGTCCTTCCGGAAGCCAACGAACGTGATCCAGAGAACGAGCGAATGAGTAATGAATTGGTCAGAAAGATGGCAGACATGGGGTTTTTTGGGATTATGACGCCCGAAGAGTACGGAGGTCTCGGCATGGGGCCCTTGGCCTACGCCACAGTGACCGAAGAGCTAGCGCGAGGGTGGCTCAGCGTCGCCAGCATCATCGCCCGTGGCCAGAATCTCAGTGGTGCAACCGAGGCACAGAAGGAGGAGTACCTCCCGGATATGGCTGCCGGCGAGCGTCTGAAAGCCGTCAGCATCTCGGAACCAGGTGCCGGCAGTGACGTCGCAGGGATGTCGACAACCGCTGAGAAGGTCGGTGACGAGTACGAAATAAACGGTCAGAAGACTTGGTGTACGTTCGCGAAGGGAGCGGACTTCCTCGTGCTCTACGCCAGAACCGACCCCGACCCGCCGCGACGTCATGAGGGTATCTCGTCATTCATTGTCGACAAGACAGCTGGTGAGTTCGACGTCGACGGCCTCTCGGCGACGAAGCTCGATACTATAGGCTACCATGGTTGGCACTCCTACGAGCTCAGTCTGAACAACGTCCGGGTTCCTGAAGACAAGCTGATCGGTGGCGACGAGGGTAAAGGCTTCTACCATATCATGGATTTCTTCGAGCCTGCTCGCGTTCACACGGCGGCGCGAGCCATCGGCCTCGCCCGCGGCGCGCTGGAAGATTCACTGGAGTACGCACAGGATCGCGAGCAGTTCGACCAGCCCATCGGCGAGTTCCAAGCCATCCGGTTCAAGCTGGCGACGATGGCGACCAAAATAGAGGCCGCCAGACAGCTCACCCACTACGTCGCGAACGTCAAGGAGGAGGGCGGCCGTTGTGACATGGAGGCGTGCATGGCCAAGTACTTCGCCAGCGAGATGGCTGAGGAGGTCACCAGCGAGGGAATCCAGATTCTCGGTGGCAACGGGTACACGACGGATTACCCCCTGGAACGATACTGGCGGGACGCGCGCCTTACCAAGATATTCGAGGGAACTAGCGAGATTCAGCAACGAGTCATCGCCGATCGGCTATTCGAGAACGGCGTCCACGCGGGAGGCGTCTGACGATGATGCAGAGAGAGCATAGATCCTCCACTGTCTGTTTGAAAACGGCCAGTATCCAGACCAGAGACTCATGAGCCAGGACGCCAGCGCGGGGCCGCTTGCGGGTCTCGACGTCGTAGACATGACCCAGATGCTCGCTGGCCCGTTCGCTACGATGTTGCTCGCGGATCTTGGTGCGAACGTCGTCAAGGTTGAACCTCCCCAAGGCGACATGACGCGGTCGAATCCGCCTCACCTCAAGGACGACGAGGCCTATGGCGGCTACTTCCAGAGCGTAAACCGGAACAAGCGGAGTCTCGTCCTGAACCTGAAAGACGACACCGACCGCGAGGCGTTTGAGGGACTCGTGGCTGAGGCGGATGTTCTCGTCGAGAACTACCGGACTGGAACGATGGAGCGACTTGGCCTCCCTTACGAGGACCTGAGCGAAGATAATCCCGGACTGGTGTACGCGTCTATCCGTGGATTCGGCGACCCACGTACGAGCGAGAGTCCCTACGCCGAGCGGCCGGCATTCGACCTCATCGCCCAAGCGATGGGCGGCATCATGAGCATTACTGGGACGCCCGAGAGCGGCCCGGTGAAGGTCGGCCCTGGCATTGGAGACATCTTCCCTGCGGTCCTATCGGTGGTAGGAATCCTTTCGGCGATTCAGCACCGCGAGCGGACCGGTGAGGGCCAGTACGTCGACGTGAGCATGGTCGACGGCATTCTCTCGCTCACGGAGCGCATCGTTCACCAGTACTCCTACACGGACGAGGTTCCCGAACCACAGGGCAACACCCATCCGCTGCTGTTCCCATTCGATCGATTTGAGGCCGAAGACGGCTACGTCGTTATCGCAGCCCCAAATGCGAAACAGTGGCACGCACTCTGTGAGCACATGGACTGCCCCGACCTCGCGGAGCGATACCCGACTGAAGACGAACAGCGTGCCCACGCAGACGAGCTGCGCGCGGTCGTCAACGAGTGGACCAGCAGTTATACGAAGGGAGAATTGTTCGAGCTGCTCGCCGACGATGTCCCATGTGCGCCCGTCCAGACCGTCGCGGATATCTTCGAATCACCTCACTTCGACGCGCGGGATATGCTCGAAACCGTCAACCACGCTGAGACCGGCGAGGAGGTCACAATCGCGGGAACACCCATCAAGTTCACCGAGTGCGACACCGGTGTTCGCCACCGCGCGCCACTTCTCGGCGAACACACCGAGGAGATTCTACGCGAAAGAGATCTTCTCGGCGAGACCGAAAGAAAAAATATCTAACAGGAATCCGGAAAGTGCACCCGTAACCCGGTCGAACAAACCTAATTTATTAATTTACACACAATATTTTGCCAAGGATAGTTAGCTTTCCGAGAAAATGTGGCGGCAATATCATTTTTCCAAAACATATATATGATATGGGTGTAGAATGGTGTACGTTGGCATGACTAAAGATAACAGCCCCATGGAAAGACGAACATTCATACAGAGTGCAGGTACTATCGGTGCAATCGGAACTTTCGGCCTCGCCGGGTGCGCCCAGCAGACCGGCAATGGAAACAACACTCCGACCAGTACCGGGAACGGTGGTGGCGGCAGCAGCGAGGACACGCTTAAGATTGGCCTTCCATCAACCATCTCCGGCGCGTACGCGAGCCTCGGTGAGTTCAACAATGAGGGGTTCCGACTGAAGGCGGAACAACTGAATAGGAACGGCGGCATACTTGGTAAGGAGGTCGAACTCTTCGTTGAGGACAACGAACTGTCAGGTGATACTGCGGTTCAGAACACCCGTAAACTCGTCAATGAAGACGACGTGGATCTTATTATGGGCGTTCCATCCAGTGGTGTTTCATTGGCCGTCGCACCGGTCGCTGAGGAACTGGGCGTACCGTTCATCTCGACCGTCAACGGGACCGGACGATTGACGGGCGACCTCTGTAACAGGTATGTATTCCGGGTGAACAACAACGCGCCACAGGGAGCACGTGCCATGACGCGTTACCTAATGGAGGATCGAGGCTTTGAGACGCTATCGTTCGTCGGTAGCGACTATGCGTGGCCCCAATCGGTTCTCGAATACGTTCGTAGTGAATTAGAAACGCTAGGATACAACCCGGATGATGTAATTCAGTCTTCGGAGTTCGCACCGCTTGACACCCAAGATTACGCCTCATACATCACGTCGATGACGAACTCCGGCGCCGACGCGGGGATGGCTATCTTTGCCGGGACGCCGGCAATCCGGTTCCTCACGCAAGCGCGGAACTTCGGGTTGATGGACGAGATGCATATCTCGGGCACGACCCTCGCGCAAGTTGACCACATGCGCCCGGTAGGCGAAGACATGCGTGGTATCTCGTCGGTCGCTCGTTGGACCTTCACTCTTGATACCCCTGGTAACAACGAGTGGGTGAGCAACTACATTAGTGAGAACGGACGAGCTCCCCAGAACTTCACTGCTTCCGCTTGGCAGGGGCTTACAGCGGTCGCTAATGTTATAGAAGAGGCAGGATCAGTTGATCCGGATGACTTCATCTCCACATTTGAGGGCTACACTTGGGAAGATCCGTTCGAGGGCGAGTTCACCATGCGCGCTGAAGATCACCAAGCCTCGAATCCAGAATATATGGTGGAAGTTGTTTCCGAAAGCGAGTGGGATGGTAACTACGTTGGCGATGTTGAGACAACTGTCTTCCCAAACATTGTCCGAGAATTCCAGCCGGACACCGTCATGCGGAGTACTGATGAGACCGGTTGCTCGCTCTAGGCAGCCATGAATAATAACCACCCCCCGGAATTGCAGATCCGACAGCTGTCACGGCGGAGGAGTCAGCCATGATGGCCATAGCGCAGATAACAGTGAATACTCTGCTCACCCAAGCACTACATGGCCTTGTGTTCGGTATGATCCTGCTGTTGCTTTCTCTTGGCCTCTCACTCATCTTTGGTATTGCAGGCGTAGTCAATTTTGCACACGGTGCTCTGTATATGGTGGGTGCCTACGTGACTTTCGTGGTTTCATCCGAGTTCACCAACGTACTCGGCGGCCTCGTTGCAGCCTTCGTGGTTGTCGCACTGATTGGGGGCATTGCTGAGGTACTCGTGCTCCGGCCGTTGTACGACCGCGATGCTCTATTTCAGCTTCTTGCGACATTCGGCATGGTGTTTATTATTGATGGTGCGATAATCAACATATTCGGAGTAGAGACTCACCGAGTTGCCACCCCAGAGTTTGCGCAAGGTCCCCTCATGCTCGGAGACCTTATTTATCCAAAATACCGTCTTGCACTGGTGGGCATCAGTGCACTGTTCACAATCGGGTTGTGGATGCTACTGGAATTCACTGACTACGGCGTCCGCGTCCGTGCGGCGACATTCAGTTCCGAAATGGTCGATGCCCTCGGGACGAACACCAAGACGCTTCTCACGGGCACATTCATGCTCGGTGCTGGACTGGCTGGTATCGCTGGCGGCTTCGCCGCTCCCGTGTTCACTGTTTACCCGGCTATGGGCCTGAATATCATCATTCTCGTGTTCATCGTCGTGGTTGTCGGTGGACTCGGCTCGTTCCGTGGTGCCGTTATCGGTAGCCTCATTGTCGGTGAGTCGATTATGCTAGGACGGGTCTTCATAAGTGAGTACTCAGCAGTTGTGCCGTACATCGCAATGATAGCAATATTAATGGTACGACCGCATGGCCTACTAGGCCGCGAAATGGAGGTTGAGTGACCATGGACGACAAAACTTCTACCGGAGTCGTCACCATCAGCGGATACGACCTCTCGTGGATGGATATGTTCCGTGGTCTCATCATCGTGGCCGCGATCGCGGTCCCCCTCGTTCTCCCGGACTTCCAGACCGCGCTCGTAATTGAGATATTCCTACTGGCGATGTTCGCCATGAGCCTCGATTTGCTCATGGGATACACTGGCTACGTTTCGTTCGGTCACGCTGCGTTTTTCGCGACCTCTGCATACCTGACTGGATTAACGCTCATGCACGTTACTACATCGGCGTTAGTGGCGATATCCGTGGGTATCCTGTCAGTAGCTATTATAGCTGTACCGATTGGGTATTTTTCTCTAAAGCGGACCGGTATCTACTTTGCGATGCTCACGCTCGCGTTCTCTCAGGTCCTGCACGTATTGGTCGTTAACGATTTTATGGGCCTAACAGGAGGTTCTGACGGACTGACTGGCCTTCCAAGAGGGAACTTCGCAATACCCGGTATTTTTGATTTCGTGCCGACCCAGATGGGGTACTACTACCTCTTACTGACCACATTCGTTGTGGCCTATCTGTTGATGCGCCGAATCGTCAATTCTCCATTCGGTGCTGTGATGGTCGCCATCCGGGAGAACGAAAACCGCGCAAAGTATGCAGGCTACGACGTTGATCGCTTCAAACTCATCGCATTTATTGCGAGTGCGATGTTCGGCGGACTGGCTGGCGCGCTATACATGCCGTTCTATCAAGTACTCTCGCCGGATATTTTCTTTTGGGATTTCAGTGGTGAGGCCATCGTGATTGTCCTAGTCGGCGGTATGGGGACGCTCGTCGGGCCCGTTCTCGGCGCTTTCCTGTTCGTAGGACTCCGTGAAATCGTGTCTCCCTTCCTTGCTGACTGGACTATGGTGCTCGGCGTCGTATTCATTTTGTTCATCTTGTTCCTTCCGAACGGGATGATTTCAATTCGGGACTTCGTTATCCACCACCTCGACAGCGAAGACGACGAGTCTTAATTGGCCACGCCAACCCAAATATTCTTATCATCTCGGGTACTGAATATTTTTATGACGGTCAGTAGCGTAATCGGAGTCCATCGTGGCACTATGCAGATGGATAAGAATTTTTCACTCGAAGCGCACACAATCGCTACCCGCTCAGAACCAAATCCGGACCTTGAGTTTGCAGACACCCCCATTTACAACCTTATCATCGAGCATTCTGAGGGGACAATATTGTGGGACACAGGTGTCCATCCTGATGCAGGCGACGGTCACTGGCCACCGGGGCTGTTCGAGGCATACCCAATAGAAGACGCTGCAAAGCACACACTTAAGGCAGATCTCAACCGTACCGGATACGACTTATCAGACATCGATTACGTGGTTCAGTCCCACTTACACATGGACCATGCTGGTGGCCTCCACAACTTTGCCGACAAAGACATCCCTGTGTTCGTCCACGAAGCGGAACTACAGTACGCTTATTTCAGTGCTCAGACGAAGGAAGGGAGTGCCGGATACATCACCGATGACTTTCATCATAATATAAACTGGCAGGTGATTAGTCTTGACCGAGAGTCATACTTCGACGGTATCGAATTCATACACCTGCCCGGTCACACGCCTGGGATGATGGGCCTACGGGTGGAACTAGATTCGGGACCGCTATTTTTTACCAGTGATCTTATTGAGGAACAGGCCAATTACTCACAACAGCGCCCGCCCGGGCCGGGACTCGTCTGGAACCGAGAGCAATGGATGGAGAGCTTCAAGCGCGTCAAAGACGAGGTGCGACGAACAGGAGCCGAAGTGATATTCGGCCACGATCTAGACCAGCTTGACCGCATTCTCGAGGGATGGTAACAACCCCCGACGACAGACCAGTGAACGTCGTCAATATGGATAGTCCCACAGTTATTGATTTTTTATTATTTATTTGAGCACGTCTCTGTATTGGTCACGGAGGGTTTTCTTGTTGAATTTCCCAGTCCCAGTAATGGGTATTTCGTCGACAATGATTTCATCGGGTACCCACCATTTTTCGATTTTGCCTGCCTCAATGTAGGGGGCAAGGTGCTCATCAAGATCAAGATCTAGGGCTTCGGCGGAGATGCCCTCAACAGGTTCGATAACCACGACAGGGCGTTCACCCCATTCGGGGTGGTCTGCGGCGATGACACACGACTCGGACACCTGTTTGTGTTCGTTGATATACTCCTCGACAGTGGGCGACGGAATCCACTCGCCACCGCTCTTGACGGCATCTTTAACACGGTCAAGGACGGTCACGTTCGCGTGCTCATCGATTGAGACGAAATCACCCATCTTGAGGTATTCGCCGTATCGATTCTCTGCAGTCCGTTCTGGCATCTTCCAGTAGCCGGATACACACCATGGTGCCTTTATTGCGATCTCGCCAGGCGAATCACCATCCCAAGGGAGTTCGTCACCAGTTTCGATATCGAGAACCTTCAGGTCTACTCCGAGTGCTGGATAGCCTGCCACTTCAGAGACGTAATCGAACAATTCGGCGTCATCCATTTTGAATTCTCTGTCGCGAAAGTCACCCTGCTTGTTGTACACGAAGTGGGGGCCGCCTGCAGATTCAGAGTAGCCATATGCTTGTGAGGTGTCTGCACCGAGGTCTTCCAAGTCCTTGAGAAGATCACGCGGCGGCGTCTGACCGGCGAATGTGACCCGTAATCCGTCGAGCGAGAAGTCGGGGTCCTCCTCTCGGCGCTCCTTGGCCATCTCGGCAGCCCGGCGGAACAGAGTTGCGACACCAGCTGAGACGGTCACGCCCTCTTCGAACAGGAGGTCAAGGAGGTTGTCAGGGTAGTTTGGCCCTGGCATGACGAGTTCAGCACCGGCAGCCGGGACGAATCCCCACATGTCCCAGCCCCAGTGAAACAAAGGCGGGACCATGAGTGCGGTATCCTGCGGGTCAACCTGTCCGCCAGCGACGAATCCTTGGTTATGCAACCAGAGCGCGCGATGACTGTGGGTGATAGCCTTCGGCTTGCCCGTAGTACCCGACGTGAATCCGAGAATTGCGGCGGTATCTTCGTGCACTGTCGGCCAGTCGAACTCAGTGTCGTAGCCCTCAATGAGTTCCTCGTAGGTCGTTACCGGTTCGATATCGGCCTCGTCTTTACCCCCAACGGGACGGGTGACGACGTATTCGAGTGCTTCGGTGTCAGGGGCATTCGACTGGAGCGTGTCAAGCATCTCCCCGTCGACAAACATGTACTCGAGTGAGGCGTGCGTGCTGACGTGATCAATGCAGAACTCTTGGTGGTCCGGAGGTAGTTCGACATTGACAATGAACGGTGTGGCGCCAATGCCTCCCGCCGCGAACAGCAATTCAACGTTGCGGTAGGTCGAGTACCCGTAGATACCGATGGCGTCGCCCGCCTCGACACCGAGATTCTCCAGCGCCGCGGCCGCCTGCTGGACGCGCTCGTACATCTCCGCATACGTGTACCGGTGTCGCCCGTCTTGCATGTCCGTGACGACCGTCTGATCGCCATGTGCACGTGCCGCGTGCTCAATGAGCTGTCGAGTATTCAGTTGGACGTCGGCCGTGGTGCTCTCAATGCCGCGTCTAATCTCAGTCATTCGTTCTCCCGAGTATGTTCCAGCCTTCGCCTCAAATAGTTATCGTCGCTAGGGAGGGGGACGACACGATGGCTCACCCCTCGTCCGTCAGCCCGCGGAAGAACGCTGGGACCTCCTGTGAGGCGACAGCGGTACCGGGGACGGGAAGGTCGACCGACTCAGCAAGATCAAGCGCGAGCAAGAGATCCTTCTGACAGATGTGGGCGACCCCATCCCAACCACCCGGCTGGACGTCATCCCATCCGTCCGTGAGCCATTCCCAGTTCTCCAGTACGAAACTGTCGGCCGAACTCTCAGCCATCACCGCCAGAAGGTCCTTTTGATCGAGCCCCCACTCCGTACCAAGGGCGACCCCCTCGGCAGTCGTCATCATGTTGGAGATCCCCACGAGATTGTTCGCGATTTTTGCCACCTCGCCGCTACCGACGTCGCCCATCGCGTGCACATTTGCCCCCATCGAATCGAGATATGGACGAACATAATCGAGTGCCTGCTCGTCACCGCCAACCATAAACGCGAGGTCAGCCGACTCAGCACGGGTACGCGTACCACTGACCGGGGCGTCGAGGACGGTCACGTTCCCGGGCGCCGTCTCTGCCAGTTGTTCGGGCGTCTCGGGGTGAATGGTGCTGTGTATCAATACAAGCGTCTCATCGCCACAGTGATCGAAGACACCATCGGGCCCGGCGACGACGTTCTTGACTTGATCGTCGTCCTGAACGATGACCGAGACGATGGCGCATTCGGTTGCCAGAGCGGCAAGGCTGTCTGTACGGTCACCGCCCGCCTCAACGAATGCCGCCAGTATCTCTTCACGGAGGTCGAATCCGGTGACGTCAAATCCCGCCTTGATCGCATTTTTTGCCATGGGCATCCCCATAGTCCCGAGGCCGACGAAGCCGATACTGGTCTCCGATACGGGTCTCTCCAACATACACGTGCAGTGTCTCACGCCAGTAATAAGTAGTGTTCGGAGACGTGATTAATAATCAATACTATCGAGCACAGTATTGACAGCGATGCTGGACTAGGCCGCCAACACGGCTTCGGATCGAGCGAACGTTTAACCCGATTTCGTCAGTAGACCACTGACAGGATGGAGTTCGACCTCAATCCCGAAACGGATGCTCAGAGGGGAGATTCGGCAGTTCGTCGTCAAGAAGTTCCGCCCGCTCCTCGATGATGTGCAGACAGCCAATTCGGCCTGCCCGAAGTATCCATCAGCATTCTACCAGCAGGTGGTGGCACTCGGCAACTCGCTGCCATCGCCGGTGCTGGCGTTGCCAAAGAACTCATTCTGACGGCTCGCATTTTCGATCCCGCCGAGGCTGACGAATGGGGACATCGTGAACCACGTCCATTCGCGCACGACATTTGATGACGCCGTGGAATCAATGGCCGCGGATATGGTTGAGAACGCCGCTTGCGTTCCGTCTAACGAAATGCACATTCGCCCCCATAGAAGAGAGCATTAACCGCGGAGAGTACCTCAAGGGGGCTCGACTTCGAGCAAACCTCGGCCCAATCCCCTGCGGCCGCTACCAACCCACGCCATTAGTTCCGTATTCTCGAATCTATTTGTCTTCATCTAATGCCTCAAGTAGGAGCTATCAGACGATTCTAGGGAAGTTTACTCCTATAATGTGGAATACTATGTCCTCTATTGCCGTTCGATTATGTGGAACAATATCATGTAACGGACGGCCTCATTGCCTCAACATGACTTTCGATGGTACCGTAGAGGTTCCGGCCGTTTTCTGGAAGGTATTAGAGTCTGGTTGGACCGCCGACCAATGCGATCGGCGAGAGTACCCGCTATCTGTCCACTCTTTATCTAATTTTCAAACTGAGACTCTATAGATCGGTTTTGTAGCTTTAATTAAGATCCTCTATAATTTATATGCAAGAAACCGTTCTTCACACGGTTATCCACGAACCTTGTGAGAAACTGGCTTCTCAGCAAATCGCAAGATGTGAAGAGGTTTTCGACAAAGCCGTTTTGTATGTTTGAACCATCGCCTACAGCCTATACTTCCTATTTCATCTTATGATCCTCAAGATACCTCATAAAAACCATTAGATAGCGACCGAATCTTTGTCTCTTCGATGTCTGTTTTCACTTCACATAGCCATTACGATACTAGAATTGTAAAGGCCATTTTTTCTATTCCGTATTCTCGAACATAGCCAATAGGGTAACCATTCACATCATTAACGGACGGCCCAGTTCGGGCAGTAGCAGAGGGTATAAGGGGCGCTAACTAGCGTGGAATGACGTCACTCGCGGATGCACAGTGACAGAAACACAGGAGAGCGTTCCGGGATCAGGCGCGGTACTTGTAACGCTGCTTCTTGCCGGTGGCGGTGCGTGCGAGTTCGTCGACAAGTTCGTAGACGCGGGGGCGCTTGTAGTCAGCCAGTCCCGTATGTTCCTTACAGAACGTCTCTAGTTCGCCCTTATCAACAGTGCCATCTGTCGCCACGTAAGCCTTGACAACCTGTCCCCACTCCTCATCCGACTCACCAACGACAGCGGCGGCCTCAACAGCCTCGTGCTGCTCTAGGGTCTCTTCGACCTCGATGGGCGAGACTAGTTCGCCGCCGCTCAGTATCATGTCGTCGGCACGTCCTGTGATAGTGAGGAAGCCGTCCACGCTCCTCACACCAAGGTCCCCGGTGTAATACCAGCCCCTTCGGAGCGACTCGTCCGTTGCTTCTTGATTCCCGAAGTAGTAGTCGAGTACAGCCCCACCAGAGACAATAACCTCACCCTCCTCACCCGCTGGCACTACCTCGTGGGGCTGGACATCTCGTTCTTGATCAAACTCGACGACTCGCACCTGTTTATCAGGGCTAGCTCGGCCGACTGTGCCGGCTTGCTCAGGTAGGTTCTCCGACCCGAGCGTTGAGTCGAGCAACGTCTCGGTCGTGCCGTAGCCGTTATAGATATTCGGCGTCAGATTCTCCAGCAGGTTGTTGGCGAGTTGTTCAGAGAGGGGCGATCCCATGCACATCATACACTCGAGCGACGAGAAGTCACGCTGGTCGACATCGTCCATGTTCGCGATTCGCTGGGCGACGGTCGGCACACCCACGATGTGGGTAATACCCCGGTCCTCAATGAGAGCGGCCACCGGTTCGGGCTCCCAGTCCCTCGTGACGAGGATGGTCCCGCCGGCACAGATGGTCGGGTGGATGGTGAGATCGATTCCGCCAGCGTGGAACCACGGCGACACCTGCAGTGCGACGCTGTCCTGCGAGAGTCCGAGATCGAGCATCCCCTCTTGTGCGCGGTTGAACGCTGTCTTCCCGGAGAAGGTGACGCCCTTCGGTGCGCCCGTGGTCCCGCTTGTGTAGAGGATGTAGGCGACATCGCCAGGATTCATGGGGATCTCCGGAGGTGTCTTGGCTGTCCCCGAGGAACGGACGACGTCGTAGGATTCCCCGTCGGCTGGCTCGTCACCGACGCAGATTTTGTCCGGTGTCCGTACCGCCTCTTCGATGGCCCCTTCGACTTTCTCACCCACGTCAGCGTCGTACACGACGAACTCGGGGTTTACATCGTCGAAAATGTACTTGAAGTTGTCCTGTGCCAGCATGTAGTTCGCCGGGATGGGGACGGCACCGACCTTGTAGATGGCGTACAACATCACCGGGAACTCTAGGGTATTGTACAGCACCATAGCGACCCGGTCGCCCTTCCGGAGGCCACGGTCCCGGAGCGCGTTCGCGAGTTTGTTAACCTCGCTATCGAACTCCTCGTACGTGTACGTCTGGTTTGATGGCAGATCAACCAGCGCAGTCTCGTTTGGACGCCACTCGAGGTTTCGCTCCAGCAGTTGTCGATGAGATAACATCGGTCCATACACTACTTCGAAACGTTAAAAATATTGACCTACATGTAATATAGCCTTTACGAACAGCGGGCATATGATAGCCAAATACGTTCCGGTGGAATCCGGATTTTAATCCATTTTACATTCGGAACAAGCGGGTCTGAGTCGGGTTGACCGGAATCTATTTGCCGCGTGCATCCGTCGATAACAAGGATGAGCGTAGTCACTGACGAGTTCGTTCAGCTGAGCGAGAACCAGAAACTGGTCCGGAACAGTATTCAGGACATCTGCGACAACTTCGATCATGAGTATTGGCGCGAGCGGTCGGCGGCGGGCGAGTATCCCACTGAATTCGTTGACACCCTCTCAGAACAGGGCTGGATGGGGGCACTTATTCCCGAGGAGTACGGCGGTGCCGGGATGGCCACGACCGAGACTGTCGTTATGATGGAGGAGATTGCCGCTAGCGGCGGCGGATTCAGCGCGGCACAGGCCATTCACGGTGGCATCTACAACAGCGTACCACTGGTCAAGTATGGAAGTGAGGAGCAGAAAGAGCGTCTCCTCCCGGACATCGCGGCCGGAGACACGTCAATCCAAGCGTTCTGCCTCACGGAGCCCAACTCTGGATCGGACTCGACATCTATCGAGACGCGGGCCGAACGCGAGGGCGGCGAGTGGGTCATCTCTGGCCAGAAGATCTGGACCTCACGGCTCGACGTGAGCGATTACGCCATCGTTGTTGCACGCACGACGCCGAAAGAGGAGGTCGAAAAAAAGACTCAGGGCATTTCGATGTTCCTCGTGAATGTCGCGGATGCCGTCGAACAAGGCGGCCTCGAATACGACCAGATAGACAAGACAGCGAGCGATTTCGTTCACTCATACTCGGTCTACTTCGACGACCTCCGTATCCCGGGCGAGAACATACTCGGCGAGAAGGGTGACGGGTTCTACCAAGTGCTCGATGGGCTGAACGAGGAACGACTCGTCATTGCCGCGGAGTGTCTGGGGCTCGGTCGCCTCGCCATCGACCGCGGCGTCCAATACGCCAACGAACGCGAGGTGTTTGACCGTCCCATCGGCAAGAACCAAGCGGTTCAGCATCCGCTAGCCGACGTGTACGCCCGCCTCCAGAGTGCAAAGCAGATGACCTACAACGCCGCCGAACAGGGCGAAGACGCCACCGACCTCGGGGCGCTCGCGAACATGTCGAAGTACCTCGCTTCGGACGCCGCTTTCGAGGCAGCGGACGCCGCCGTTCAGACCCATGGAGGGTTCGGTATCGCACGCGAGTACGACGTTGAGCGGTACTTCCGCGAGGCGCGACTGACTCGGCTGGTCCCTATCACACAGCAACTCGTCCTGAATTACGTCAGTGAGAAGGTACTTGGTCTCCCCCGTTCGTACTGAACAACAAAATGACACACACAATCGATGCCTCCCTCGCCGGCTTCGTCGCCGGGGCTACCGGGCCCGATATTCCGGACGAGGCACGACGGATAGCAGAACGTGCGTTCGTCGACACCGTCGGCGTGACACTCCCCGGTATCGTCGACCCTGCTGGTCGGACGACCCGCGCTGTGTTCGCCAGTAAGTGTGGCGGTCCGGCCAGTGTCCTCGGAACGACGGACGCCACGTCCGTGGCAGACGCAGCACTCGTCAACGGGACAGCTGGCCACGCCCTCGACTACGACGATGTCACTTGGGGTGTCTGGCACCCGAGCGTCACTCTCGTCGCCCCCATCCTCGCCGTCGCCGAGCGTGAGGGGGCAAGCGGTATGGACGCAATCACTGCGTTTGCCGTCGGATTCGAGACCCAGTGTTACCTCGCTGAGGCCCTCCTGCCAGGCCACTACGAGCGGGGCTGGCACGCCACCGCCACTTTCGGGACGATTGGTTCCGCAGCCGCCGCCGTGTCCCTCCTCAACCTTGACGAGACCGCAACGCGACACGCTCTTAATGTCGCCGCGTCGATGCCCGCGGGGTTGAAATACAACTTCGGGACCATGACCAAACCACTGCATTCGGGGCTGGCGGCGCGGTCGGGCGTCACGGCCGCACTACTCGCCGCCGAGGGATTCACGGGCGCCGATGGTGCGCTGGGAACCGATCGTGGTTTCTGTGATCTCTACAGTGATAACGACGGTCCATCCGACGTAGATCCAGCGACCCTTGGCGACCCTTGGGCGCTCGTCGAGTACGGCTTGCAGGTCAAGAAGTACCCGTGCTGTTACTTCACTCACCCCGGAATCGCTGCGACCCAGCACCTCGTTGCGACCCACGACATCAAACCCGCTGATATCGAGCAGATTATCGTCACTGCCTCGCGGGGCGCTGCGGACGCGCTCCACTACTCGGACCCGTCGACGGGACTGGAGGCAAAGTTCTCGATGCAGTACGTCATCGCGTCGGCCGTCGCCCGTGACCGGGTCGGCCTCGCGGCGTTTGAAGACGACGCCATCAACAACCCTGCCGTCCAAGCCGTCCGCGAGCGCGTCGACTTTGAAGTCGACCCCGAGCTCGCGTACAACCCGTACCAGACAATGGTTAGCATTGAGACGACAGCCAGCGATCGATACTCGCACACGCAGGACCGGCCACCGGGAACGCCGGAGAATCCGCTTTCGGACGCCGAACTCCGGGCGAAGTTCGACGCGGTGGCGGCACACGCGCCCGACGGCATTGACGCTGATCGCGCTTATGACCTGTTGGACGACCTCCGGGCCGTCGAAGATGTTCAGACGCTGGTTAAGACACTGCGGTCGGTGTGACTCGTGGGACCACATTTATTAGCCCACCGCGACTTCAGAGCAACGACTGCGGCGATACAGACTGTCGCCTCGGCAGCGCCAGAGACAAACAATGCCCACGAAACCACTCTCTGAACTCAAAGCACAGGTCGGTCAGAGCGTACAGACAGTTGAGAAGCTCGAGATAGAGGCCGGTAAGGTCGAAGAATTCGCGCGCGCGTTCCGCGACGACAGCTCCGTCTTCCGGGACGAGGAGGCGGCACAGGAGGCAGGGTACGACAGCATCCCAGCCCCCCTGACGTTCACCCGAATCGCGTACTTTCCGCGGTACCGCCCTGACGATATCGGTGCCAACCTCGGGTTCGACCTTGGTCTCCGCAAGGAGAACATCCTCCACGGCGAGCAGGAATACGAATACGAACGTCCGCCCGTGTTCGGCGACATCCTCTCCGGGACGACTACCTTGGTCGATGTCTACCAGTCCGAAGGGAGCCGCGGCGGGACGATGACCTTCTGCGTCTATGAGACGGAGTATCGTGACCAAGACGACCAACTGGTGTTGACGGAGCGCCTCACGCGCATTGAAACCGGCGGCGACAGTAAGGAGGAAGACGAATGAGCGACGCCAGCCAGCGGTCCCCAACTGCAGCTGACCTCGCCGTCGGAGATGCCGGCCCGGAACTCGTCATTGAGAATCTCGAACGAAAAGACTTCGTGAAGTATGCCGGGGCGAGCGGCGACTTCAACCCTTTGCACTACGACGAACCGTACGCGAAGGCAAATGGTAATGACAGCGTCTTCGGACAAGGGATGCTGACCGCGGGCTACGTTGCCCGCATGGTGACCAACTGGTTCGGTATTGACCGTATCTCGAACTTCAGCGTTCGGTTTCAGGCTCGGGTCTGGCCGGGCGATACGATCACCATCACCGGCGAAGTAACCGATGTTACAGAGACAGACGACGGTGCGACCATCACGGCCGATCTCGTTGCCACCAATCAAAACGGCGATGCAGTCATCACCGGGTCAGTGACAACCGACCTACCGGCCGAGTGACAGCCACGGCAGTTCGTGTGACCGAATGTCCACGGGCACCATCAAGTTGGTATCGACACCGTTGTCCGATCAATGGCTGTAACGGAAGCCCACACAAGGTTTAGGTAGTTGGCTCCCGGCGTTACACTGTGAATCTCAGCACACTCCGTGTCCTTGACCTGACGCGTCTGCTGCCCGGTCCGTTCGCAACCCAGTTAATTGCCGACCTCGGGGCAGACGTCGTGAAGGTTGAGGATACAGACCGTGGCGACTACGCACGCGAGATAGACCCACAGTCGAAGACGGGCGTTGGGACGGTATTCGAAGCGGTGAACCGTGGGAAGCGGAGTGTCGCCATCGATCTCAAGTCGGACGAGGGTCGACAGGCGTTCTACGACCTCGTGGAGACGGCGGATGTGGTCATCGAGGGATTCAGGCCCGGCGTTGTCGACCGACTCGGTGTTGACTACGACACGCTCACCGAGTATAACGAAGACCTTGTCTACTGCTCGCTCTCGGGGTTCGGCCAAGACAGTCCACTAGCCAATCGCCCAGGACATGATCTCAACTACGCCGCGCTGTCGGGCTTTCTCGACCTTGACAGAGCCGATACCGACAGTACTCCCCACCCTCCGGGGTTTCCGGTTGTCGATATGGCGAGCGGGCTGTTCGCCGCATTTAGCATCCTCGGGGCACTTCTCGACCGGACGTTCGGCGACGGTGCCGGCGAATACGTAGACGTCGCGATGGCGGACGTGATTACGGCCTTCGCACAGTACCACGTCGGCGACACACTTCGTGGGGAGGAACCCCGACCCGGTGAGTCCCGCCTCGGCGGTAAGTACCCCTGCTACGACGTGTACGAGACGGCCGATAGCCGGTATGTCGCCATCGCTGCGCTCGAACCTCCCTTCTGGCTGGAGTTCTGTGCGGCCGTCGACCGCGAGGACCTCGTTGATGCCCACCTCAGTGACGACCCTGCAATCCGCGCAGAACTCCGTGCCGAACTCGAAGAGGTATTCTCGGCGGCGACCCGGGACGAGTGGGAGAGGCGGCTGAGTGACGTGGACGTCGCAACGATGGGCGTGTACACCCTCTCGGAGACGCTGACACACGACCATACCGAAGCGCGAGACCTCCTTGTCGAGTTCGAGGACTGGCCCACACGGCTGGGATTCCCCGCGAAGATGCGGAGTGGATTGCAGGTCGACGGGTCGATACCCAGTCATGGCGAACACACCCACGCGCTCCTCCGAGAGGTCGGGCGTTCTAACGCGGAGGTCTCATCACTTGCCCAAGCCGGTGCGGTACACACCCTCAAGTAACCGCCTCAACATCCTGCCGAGGACAGTACCGCTGCACCGCCGGTCATGCCAAGTCGCGAGGGGTATCAGCGATCCTACACAACGTTTATAGGGGTTTCGGGGTTTCGGTGAGACATGGTCGATTTTACCCCCAGTAACGAGATTAGCCTGATGCTACAGAGTCTCGATGACTTCCACGAAGCCGAGATCGCACCACTCCTTGAGGACCACCGTGACCTGCTCACTCCCGACTACAACCGCCTCGATCCCGACGGCCGGCTGAAAGACGAGGCCGTCGATCTTGTCGAGACAGTCCGCCGTCGCTCGGGAGAGGCCGGATTCTACGGCGTCACCATGCCGGAGTCTGTCGGCGGGAGCGACGTGAGCACCGTCGAACTGGTCCAGCTCATCATGCGGCTCTACTCGACTGGCCTAGGTCTCAACATGCACGTTATCGAGGGGGCCCCTGGTCCTCATCGCAACCTTCTCGAACTCAATGAATCCCTCCAAGAGGAGTACCTCATACCGACAGTCGAGGGCAAGCAGAGCGGTTGTTTTGCGCTGACTGAAAGTTCCTCCGGGTCTGACGCCACCGATATGGAAACTACCGCCGAACGCGACGGTAACGAATGGGTCATCAACGGCAACAAGATGTGGATTACCAACAGCCCTTACGCTGATTACGGACAGATCTTCGCCGAGACCGACTCCGATGCCGAGGGTGCACGCGGTATCTCCGCGTTCCTCTTCGACACAGACAATCCAGGGTTCTCGGTCGAACGGATGAACGAGACCATCCTGAATGACGGGATGCAGGCCGAGATTTCGTTCAACGACTGTCGCGTGCCCGACTCGCACCTCATCGGCGAACCAGACGAAGGGTTCTACCTAGCGATGCGGTTTCTGAACATGGGTCGGATCCGTATCGCAGCCCGATGTGTCGGGCTCATGTCGTTCCTGCAGGACTTGGTTGTCGAGTACGCGAACCAGCGTGAGAGCTGGGGGAAGCCAATTGGAAAGCGCCAGCACGTCCGCCGGATGGTGGCGAATATTGCCACTTGGAAGGAAACACTCGAGAGTCTCGTCCTCCGGACGGCTTGGCTCATCGACCAAGGAGAGGATCCCGCCAAACAGGCCTCGATGGCGAAGTACTATGGCACCGAGAAGTTGTTCTCGGCTGGGGACAACGCAGTCCAAGTGTTCGGCGCGAACGGCCTGACTCACGACTACCCTATCCAACGCATCTTCCGCTACGCACGCTTGATGCGCATTCCGGAAGGTACGTCCGAGATTCAGCAGGAGACCATCGCTAGGGAGGTCGGTCTGTGACCGATTACGACCTCCGCGTCCTCGAAGAAGGCGCTTACGAGGAGATTTACGGAGAGTTCGAGTGGGACGTTCCGGAGACGCACAACCTCGCTGTCGACGTCTGTGATCGCTGGGCCGACGCCCGCTCAAAGGTCGCGCTCCACTGGGAGGACAGCGAAGGAGCCGTCGAGTCGTACACGTTCGCCGGCCTCGCCCGACGGTCGAACCAGTTCGCCAACGCGTTGCGAGCGCGTGGCGTCGACCGCGGTGATGTCGTCGCGGTGTTCGTCCCGACACTCCCCGAAGCGATCGTGGCGATGCTGGGAACCCTAAAACTCGGTGCCATCTGCATGCCACTGTACCATTTGTTCGGTCCTGATGGCCTCTCACCGCGTCTTGAGGCAGCCGAACCGGTAGAAATCGTCACGGACACCGGCGGGCTGGAGAAACTGAGACAGGCCACCGATGTTCCGGAGAACGTGATCTTAGTCCGGAGCAACGATCCTGAGAGCCACACCACCACGACAGACTTCGATGCGGCGCTCTCGGCCCAAGCGCGGACCTTCGAACCGGTCGCCACCGATCCGACAGACCCCGCGATCCTGTTCTACACATCGGGAACGACCGGCGACCCGAAGGGCGTCCTTCAGCCACACCAGTACTCGATCGGCCAGCGGTACGTCGGCCAGTACATGCGAGATTACACGCCCGAGGACGTCCTCTGGCACAGTGGTGACTTGGCGTGGGCCGGCGGGTTCGCCAACCTCGTCGAGGCGTGGACACTCGGCATGCCGATGCTGAAGTATCGTGGCAAATTCGAGGCGCGGAAAGCGCTCCAGTTACTCGAGGCCTACGGTGTGACGTTGTTCGTCACCGCCCCGACCGCGTTACGTGCGATGATGGATGTCCCGAATGCCGAAATAGCTGACTACGACCTCAACCTGCGGCTGGTGGCAGCCGGCGGCGAGCGGGTGACACCTGACCTCCTCGAATGGACCGAGGAAACTTTCGATGTCTTCGCCACAGTTGGGTGGGGACAGACCGAGTGTTACGGCGTCGGCTACCCCCCTCTTGGTGCTGACCGCGACCGGGAGCTCGGCGCGCTCGGCCGACCTCTCCCCGGGTTTGAGGCGACTATTCTCGACGAGGCAGGGAACGAACTGCCGCCCGGCGAGGTCGGCGAGATGGCTATCAATCGTAACTCGAACCCCTGCCTGTTCTGCGAGTACTTCGACGACCCGGAAGCGACCGCTGCGGTCACCGAGGGCCGCTGGCACCGGACCGGCGATGTCGCCATCGTCGACGAAGATGGGTTCTTCTGGTTCTGGGGTCGGGACGACGACGTAATCATCAGCTCGGGCTACCGCATCAGCCCGGCTGAAGTCGAGTCGTCGTTGAACGCCCACCCGGCCGTCTTCGAGGCTGCGGTCATCGGTATCCCCGACGAGGAACGAACGAACGTCCCGAAGGCGTTCATCCAACTCGTCGACGATACCGAAGAGAGTGACGACCTCAGACGGGAGATACAGACACACGTCAAGGACGAACTCGCAAAATTCCAGTACCCTCGCGAGATATCTTTCATAGCCGAGTTGCCGAAGACCATCACTGGGAAAATAGAACGGAACACTCTCCGTAAACGTGAGCACGACCAGTGATGATGCTTACAACAGGGCGATCGAGATGGCGACTGTGACTTGACGTTCCGGGGACAATAGCTATAAGAAGTCGCTGTGTTATCTTTACCCGTAGAAATGTCATCACCGTCGTTACCGACGAATATCGCAACAGCTGATGAGCAAAACATCACGGTAAGAGGCCGAGACCTCACTCGCGAAATGATGGGCGAGACGAGTTTCGGCGAATTCTTTTACCTCCACTTGACTGGGGAGATGCCGACGGAATCGGAGCTTCGGATCTTCGATACGCTACTCATTACCGTCGTCGAACATGGTGTGACCCCGAGCGTCATCGCAGCGCGGTTGACCTATGACTCCGCGCCCGAGGCGGTACAAGGCGCCGTCGCGAGCGGGCTGCTGGGTGCCGGTAGTACCTTCCTTGGGTCGATGGAGAATGCGGCGGAGATGGTCCAAGAGGGCGTCAAACGGACGGCGAACGGTGAAGATGCGACTGCTGTCGCACTAGAGATGGTTGAGAAGCGCGAACGCCTGCCCGGTTTCGGGCATCCGCTGCACGAACCCACTGACCCTCGGACCGATGCCCTGTTCGAACTGCTTGAAAAAGAAGGGTTCGACGGTGATTATCTCGCGTTCATGCGAGCGGTTCAAGCCGCAACCGAAGAAGTGTACGGAACTGAACTCCTCATCAACGCGACCGGTGCTATCGGGGTCGGTATTTCGGAACTCGGCCTTGACCCAATCGTTGGACGTGGTATCGCCCTCGTAGCCCGCTCGGCGGGCCTCGTCGGGCACCTGAACGAGGAGATAGAACAGCCAATGGCTCGGGACATCTGGGCCGTCGTAGAGGATAACGTGGAGTACCAGTCATGATAGAAGACAAAGTCATCATCGTCACCGGTGCAGCGAGCGGTCTTGGACGCGCAACCGCGATGCAATTGGCCGATCTCGGCGCAACTGTCGTGGTCTGTGACCTTGGGGCCAAGCCACACGGGAAAGCCTCCGATATCGGGCCAGTAGAAGAGGCGGCCGAGGAGGTCCGTGAGCGAGGCGGTGAAGCGATGGTGAGTTTCGGCGACGTCACCGACGAGAAGTACGTCTCCGGGATGGTCGAAGAGGTGTACGATGAGTACGGCCGCATCGATGGCGCGGTCAATTACGCTGGCTTCCTCCGGGACGACATGTCGTTCAACATGCCTTTGGAGAACTGGAAGGCGGTGCTTGATGTTCATCTGACAGGACACTTCCTCCTCCTCAAGCACCTCGGAGCCCACTGGCGCGAGCAGTATAAGGCTGACAATATCGACAGCCAGCGATCGTTCCTCGCGGTTTCCTCAGCATCTGCACGGGGGAGCGCCTCACAGATCAATTACTCCGCAGCGAAGGCGGGAGTCCTCGGATTGACCCGGACGGGCGCACGTGACCTCCACCGCTACGACGTGCGAGTGAACGCTATGATGCCCGCCGCATTCACCCGAATGCTGGACGCGAACGTCCCCGAGGAGATACTGGAGAAGTTCCCGAAGGACTCACTCGGCCCAGAGAAGGTCGCGCCGCTGCCAGCGGTCTTGATGTCCGATGGAGCCGAAGACATCACTGGCTGGACATTCGCAATGGGCGGCGATACCATCTACACGGTCACCGATCCCGAGTTCGACCGGACAAACACCATGAAGGGTGGCTGGACGCCAGACGCGCTTGCGGATGCCCTCGAGGACCTCATTGACGGCCAGCCTCGAGCGAAAACAGACCCTGGCGGCCTCCTGAGCAAAATTGTCGAGTGATCCGAGACCGCGAATCGGGTCTTAAACGGGACTCTACCGTTTAACAGTTGTGCGGCCTCCCCTCAGCACTCAGAAGGGGAGTGAGAGACATCACTGCTACCTAACGGCCAGCAACAGCACATTACTCAGGAGTCCCCTGTCGTCCAGTCGAACGCCGCCGAAAGGTCGTGTGGCATGTGACCGCCCTGCTTCCGGGACTGTTCGTAGTACCGGGAGAGTTCGGCACGGTAGTCTGGGTGTGCGCAGTTCTCGATGAGCTCAACCGCTCGCTCACGCGGAGAAAGCCCGCGGAGATCGGCGATACCTTGCTCGGTGATAACCGCCGAAACGTCGTGTTCAGTGTGGTCGACGTGGGGTGCCATCGGCACCACGCGCGAGATTGCCCCGTCACTGGCTGTCGACGGGAGCGCGACGACAGAGACAGCGGCGTGGCGGTTGTAGTCGTTACTTCCACCGATGCCGTTGATGAGGTGGCTCCCATCGACGTGTGTCGAGTTGACATGTCCATAGAGGTCGACCTCAAGGGCGCTATTGACCGCGAACACGCCCATGCGTTTGATAGTCTCCGCCGCGTTCGAGACATCAGCAGGCCTGAGAACGACGTTCTCGGCGAAGGTGTCGATATTCTCGAACAATCGGTCCTGACCCTCCGCCGAGAGGGCGAGTGTGGTTGCGCTTGCGACCGTCAGGTCACCGTCCGCGAGGAGGTCGAGCAATCCGTCTTGGATGACCTCTCCGTAGTACGAGACTGACCGGTCGCCGAAGTTGTCGGCGGCGAGTTCACTCATGAGGGCGTTCCCAAGGCTCCCAACCCCGAACTGCAACCGGACCGTCTCCGCAAACACCGGATTGCGCTCCAGTTCGTCAGTGAGAAACGACCGGAAGTTGGCCGCAATCGCTTGGTCCTCATCCGTCGGCGTTCTGAACGAGTACGGTGAGTCTCGGTGGTCAGTTCGCACGACACCGACGAGCTTCTCGGGGTCGAACCGTATCTTCGGGTCGCCGATGCGCTCTCCGGGGCCCATGAGAGGTATTGGCTCGCGCTGCGGTGGCATCGCGGGCCGGTAGATGTCGTGGAATCGCGCGAGATTACGTGGTTGTACGGCGTTCACCTCAACGACCAGGTTGTCGGCCTGTTCGACGTATGCAGGGGTGTGTCCAACCGATGTAGTCGGGATAAGCCAGTCTTCTCCGACAGCAACGGCTTCGACCACAGCTACGTCTGGGCTGGCGAGTTCCTCAAACACGATTTCGTCCGCCAGACTACCGATGTGCCGGTCATGGAGTGCGATATTCCCTGTGTTGACCGCATCGCGCGCGATGCTAGTCGATTGGTACGGAAAACGACGAGCGATGGCTCCAGATTCAACCAGTGCTGTATCGATCTCTTCGCCAACGCTCCCTCCACTGATGACAGTGAGTGACAGGTCCCTTCCGCTGTTCGCCAGCGCTAGGGGCACTGCTTTCGGGTACCCGACGCTTCCAAACCCGCTGACGGTCATCGTCGCGTCATCAGAGATAGCCTCAGCTGCTGCTGCCGCCGATAGCTCGGGTACGTCTCCGCCGACACGGTCCATATTCGACCAGCTAGTCATCTTGAGCTAGTTCCTCCTCGGTCGTTCCAATGCCCTCGGGCCACCCGGGTGGACACTCGGCCGACGGCTGTGCGTGCACCCGCTTCAACAACATGCCGGTCCGATTCAACGAGAGAACCTTCGTGTCCTCTTGGTTATAGGCGCGAAGTTCAGTCGTTACGATTCCCACGTGGTCACGGGAGTCGCTCTCTCGTTTGTCTATGACCTCGCTCTCCACGAAGAGCGTATCCCCGTGGAATACTGGCGCATGGTGACGAACGTTGTCGTACCCTAGGTTCGCTGTCGCATTCATCGAGACATCAATAACGCTCATCCCCACGGCAAGTGAGATGACGAACAACCCGTTGACGAGGCGCTCTCCGAACTCTGTCTCCGCTGCGTAAGCCTCGTTGAAATGCATTGGATTGAGGTTCATCGTAATGTTTGTCACCCAGACATCGTCGGTTTCAGTAACCGTCCGTCCGTACGGATGTTTGTAGATGTCTCCGATCTCGAAATCTTCGTAGTACCTGCCCTGCCATCCAGACCGGAGAGTACGCTCTGGCTGGGGGGTTTCTGAATTTCCGACCATATCGTTCCATTGTGTTCCACCTCTACTTAGCCTTGTGGTATATCCACACACACAAACGGTTAAAACTGCCATCCACCCCTTTATATAGTATCTGACAGCTCAGTTGAACTCCACATCGCCTGCGATGGAGTACTTAGTTAGTATTGGAGCAGACACCAGTAGTTAGCCCGGGGAAAGACCTAATAAGTTCGCCAAGTACTGGCAGGGTATGGATTTGGGGATCTACGATTTAACCCAGTACGACGCCGCAGAATCACAGGCGGAAGTCTGGCAGGTTATCAGAGATGTGGCTATATTGGTAGACGAAAGCGGCTTTGACTCGCTGTGGTTTGGGGAGCATCACGTGACTCCCGAGGACCAGTACATCCAGGCACCTATTGCATTGGCCGCCGCTGCTGAAGTGACGAGCAACGTCAGGCTCGGTGCCGGTTCGATGCTGTTACCGCTACACAACCCCGTCCACGCAGCAGAACTCGCCGCCTCTATCGATGTGATAAGCGACGGTCGACTGGTACTCGCGTGTGGGCTGGGATACCGGGACGCAGAGTTCGACGTCTTCGGCGTCGACAAATCGACCCGCGTCGGGCGACTGGAGGAAGGCATCGAGGTTATGCGCCGGGTCTGGACGGAGGACCACGTAGACTACGACGGACGCATGTTTCAGTTTGAGGACGTCACCATCAACCCAAAGCCTGTCCAAAACCCTCACCCACCACTCCTCGTCGCGGGATACGTCGATGCAGCCGGCGAGCGGGCCGCCCGCATCGGTGACTCTTGGTACTTCGGAAACTTAGCGAGCCGCGAGGAACTAGCCCGCCAGTTCGCGGTGTATCGAAACGCCGTCGCGGAGCACGGCCGCGAGGACGAGACGTTCACGCCGCCGGTGATGCGCGAGGGCTACGTGCTCCCGGATGAGGACGAGGCGTTCGAGACCGTCAGGCCTTACCTCCAGTCGAAGTTCGAGAGCTACGCTGGTTGGGGGCTAGATGGGGTCGACATCGAGGACGACTTCCGTGACGCCGCCGAGAGCCGCTTCCTCATCGGGTCGCCTGAAACCGTCCTTGAACAAATAAAAAGATACCACGATCTCGGTGTCGAAGAGATTACCCTGCGGGTTCAGTTCCCGGGCATGGACCCCGCGGATGCTAGGCGCAGCATCGAAACTATCGCAGACGAAGTGCTCCCCCACCTTCCCTGATACGGTTAAACCTGTGTGATGTGTCCGCCATCGTGTTTAGTTAAGCGAATTCCAACAGATGGAGAAGGCTTGCAGCCATGTTTCTGCTGTCGTCAGCTGCACGTGGCCAAAACTATTACTAAACGAAGAAGTACGTCGTTTTACTTCTCTAAATATATGTTCAACAGTATTCCGGTTTCCATGGCGAACCGTCTGAAACCGGAGCCCTGCTCGGCGGAGTGCTGTCGCTAGATGATGAGCGTAATCGATGAGAAACACGGCGTTCACAAGAGCAGAACTCTTGTGCAGCCTATCAGAACGCAACGCGTTCTGAGGACGTCGGAGACGTCGTGTTTCTCCTGAAGCTCTCGCAGAAACTGCTGTCTTAATACGGTCGTAGTGGTCATAAACAGCCGTATATGCAGGAATTTGTTCGTATCTGGATCGACAGCCGCGTACAGCCAAAACTGCTGCCCATTGATTTGGATCACGGTTTCGTCGAGCGCAACGTGATTCGGGCTGGCATCGTCGGCCGGCTGTAGATCGGCCTTCTGCACCCAATCATGACGGCTTTCCGTGACCGTTTGACACCGAACTTCTCAAGTTCTCGAATGGTATTCAAAATGATAGTCCAGAGAGATGGAGCCGAACATCGAGCTTCATCAGCTCACTCGATGTCCGCTCTCGCTCCACAAAATCTAACTTAATCCAGTCGATATGACCGCTGAGGCGTGTGATTTCTGCCATAAACCAGCACAAAATCACCATGCCGCACTCTTCATCCTTAACTAAACACGACCCTCAAGACCACCGCAATACTGAATACACATCAGCCGAAATCATCCCAATCGAACGCGAAACAGCAACGTCCAGAAACTCCTCGGCCGAATGGTCTCAGTCACAGAAGGCAAACTCGGACAACTCCGCAACAGCGGAGAGTGGATCCTCGGCACTTTTCGAACAATTGCCGAAGTCAAAGATCTTTGAGAACGATATTACCTAATATGGCGTTCCCGAAATCCTTGATTGCAGCTGTGGGTTCTCAGGATAGATTTCAACCACGTAGTTATGGATATTAGCGTTTGTCACAATTGCAAAGAGTTAATATACGCATCGTACTTGTAAATTTGCATATGAATACAGAACAAGCCGAATCGAAAGGAGTGCTTTCCGTTAGTAATATCGGTGGAATCGACGAAACGGAACTCACAGTCGAATCGGGTATCACTATACTCTCAGGCCGAAATGCCACCAACAGAACCTCGCTGCTACAATCGATTATGGCAGCCCTCGGCAGCGACAACGCCTCTATCAAGGCTGACGCCGACGAAGCACACGTCGAACTCGACATCGGCGGAGAAACCTACACGCGGACGCTCCAGCGCCGAAACGGCACGATTCAAACCAGTGGTGACCCGTACCTCGAAGACCCAACCGTCGCAGACCTGTTCGCGTTTCTCTTAGAATCTAACGAGACCCGGCGGGCCGTCGTCACTGACGCAAACCTCCGTGACATCATCATGCGACCGGTCGACACCGACGAAATCCAATCGGAAATCGACCAACTCCTCGACGAACGACGGCAACTCTCCGACGAACTCGACGAACTCGACTCGCTCAAAAATCGACTGCCGTCGCTCGAAGAAGAACGGACCCAATTGCAAAACCAAATCGAGGAAAAACAAGCTGAACTCGAAGACCTCGAAGCCGACATCGAACAACGAGACGCCGACGTCGAACAGAGCCGCGACGACAAAGCCGAACTCGAAAACACGCTCGAAGACCTCCGCTCGAAACGCTCGGACCTCGAAAACGCCCGATACGAACTTGAAACCGAAGAAGACAGCCTCGAATCGCTTCAGACGGAGAAACAGGAAGTCGAAGACGACTACGAGAACCTCCCCGAGACGCCCGCCGGCGACCTCGACGAAATCGAATCCAAAATCGACCAACTCCGCGCCGAAAAACAATCGCTCGAATCCGAAGTCAACGAACTCCAGAGCGTCATCGGATTCAACCAAGACCTGCTCGAAGACGCCGGCAACGGCACATTCGACGCGCTTCAAACCAGCGCCGAAAGCGAAGAGGTAACTGACGAACTGCTCCCCGACGACACCGTCACCTGTTGGACCTGCGGCAGCGATGTCGAGGCCGACCAAATCGAAACCACCGTCGAAAAACTCCAAGACCTCAGCAAAGACACTGTCAGCGACATCAACGACCTCGACGCGGAACTCGATGACCTGAAAGAACAACGCCGTGAACGCCAAGACCAACAGCGAACGCGCGAACGCCTCGAGCGTCGCCAGCGAGAACTCGAATCCGAAATCGAAGACACGGAAGACCGAATTGAAACCCTCGCCGAGCGCCGTGACGACCTCCGCGAGGAGATTAAGACCGTCGAAGAAGAGGTCGATGAGTTGGAAGACGAATCCAACGAGGAACTACTCGAATTGCACAAAGAGGCCAACCAGCTTGAGTACGACCTCGGGTCGCTCGAGAGCGACCTCGAACGCGTCGAAGACAACATCTCGTCCATCGAAGAACGGCTCGACGAAGAAAGTGACCTCGAAAGTCGCCGCGAGGACATTAACGACGAAATCGAGGAGCTACGGACGAAGATCGAGCGCATCGAACAGCAAGCCATCGAGGGGTTCAACGAGCACATGGACACGGTGTTGGAGACGCTCGACTACCAGAACATCGCCCGAATCTGGCTCGAACGAACGGAACAGGAAGTTCGCGAGGGCCGGCGAAAGGTGACCAAGAGCGTCTTCGAGTTGCACATCATCCGCCAAACCGAATCGGGGACGACCTACGAGGATTCGATAACGAATCTCTCCGAGAGCGAGCGCGAAGTGACGGGGTTGATTTTCGCCCTCGCGGGCTATCTCGCCCACGAAGTGTACGAAACCGTCCCGTTCATGCTGCTCGATTCCCTGGAAGCAATTGATTCGGACCGCATCAGCCGCCTCGTCGACTACTTCGCCGGCTACAGCGACTTCCTCGTTGTTGCACTGCTGACCGAAGACGCACAAGCACTGGACGACAGCTATCACCGGATTACCGAGATCTAAGACGCGCCTCTCAGTCGGTTTTCTCGTCGAGGATTTCTTTGAGCCTGCTCTTCCCGAGTTCCTCTATAAGGACGGAGAGTTCGAGGATTTTCTCTTCGCCCAGCTCCTCGACGAGGGCCTCGATTTCGTCGGGCGAGAACGTACGAGCGAGACTCGACATCGTGTCGACGACCTCGCCGGTTTGCTCGGCGACCTCCGGCGTCGGCGCAATCGTGAGCGGCCGATTAACGAACTCACCGTCCTTGTTATAACAGAAGCGGAGCTGGGTGTGGTCCGTCTCTTCGGGCGTGACGATCTGGACGACGCCGTAGCCGCCCTCCCACGTGTCAATCGGTTGGTCGAGCAGTGTTCTGAAACGCATACACACAACGATTCACGCATAGTTCCGTAAGCGTATTCATTTATTATACCCTTACACAACAGCCAACTACGTCACGCAGCTCACTCTCTCGTAGCTTTATTCGGGTGTCAACTCACTTAAGCAGTCCGAGCTCACTCAGTTCCTCCTCAACTACATTGAGAGCATCTTCAGCGTCCTCAAGGTGTTTCCCGCCAGTCACAACGAATTTGCCACTCCCAAAGAGAAGTACGACGACGTTCGGGTCATCGAGCCGATAGACGAGTCCCGGAAACTGTTCGGGTTCGTATTCGACGTTCTCGAGTCCTAATCCGATCGCGATCGCATTTAGATTGAGTACGTGTTCAAGATCCCCGCTAGAAACGATGTTCTGGATTTCGATCTCTGGTGTATCGGCTACCTCAATACTCAAGTCACGGAGTTCATCAAAGACGTGCTCAAGAGCTGCTGTCACATCGTCTACGCTGTTCGCACCCGTACAGACAACTTTCCCTGAGCGAAAGATGAGCGTCGCGGCTTTGGGCTCTTGGGTTCGATAGACGAGTCCAGGGAAATTATCGGGGTTAAAATCGGCCGTTGGGAAGTCCGTAGCGAGCGTTTCGAGATCGAGTTCCTGCCCAATATCAGACGAGGCCACCACGTTCTCGACCTGAATTGACTTCATTGTCGCGCTCATATACGTAGCTACCAGGCACGAGCGGTATAAAACGGGGAGTAACTTCAACCGTTGGTTGGTACCTTCCGAACTAGACGTCGCAGACCTGATCACCTTCCGGTCATTGACGTGGATGACGATAGTTTTCGTTGTGGCCCTGAGTCCGGGTTCTGTATCGAAATTATGGTCACCTTCGTCGATGAGTTGTTTCACGGAGCGTACGGGCTTTCTTCCACGGCAAAAGACGTGGGCTTCCGAGCTGCTATCGGTGTGATTGCCGACAACCAATCGACTGTCTAGTGTATTGACACTCGAGGGTTTTTAAGGTAGTTCCGATCCCTCTTACCGGTAATGACTGACCAGCCGTCTCTCACAACGCAGGAGGCCTCTACTGATATCCAGGAACTCCCACCAAGTGCAAAACTCGTCGCAAAAACGCTGGAATACGAGGGCGAAAGTACCCAGTTGGATCTCGCTGAATCGACACGTCTCCCACCACGAACCGTTCGCTATGCGCTTACCCAACTCGAAGAAATCGGCGTCGTCACGGCACGTATCTCAATCATGGATGCCAGACAGAGTATTTACTCCCTTGAACTAACCAATGACTGAAACAGTAGAGCCGCACTTCAGAGTGTCCTACTCTTCCGTCTCCCAGACGAAATTTAACTAGAGTCAGTCGGCCTGCGGAGTGATCGGTAGTTGAGTTCTATCCCGCCTGTGACTGTTCCAGTCATGCCGAATCACCGCACGTGAATGGCATCAGAACCCAGATGCCTCAAATCCTCGAAACCGCGGGGTTATCCCCCTGAACACTGTATATAGAGGCACGGTGCCCTCTCCCAAATCTCTCGGACGTTCTCCAACTCCAAAGACGACGCTTTACTGTCCGACTTGCGGTCATGCAAGCCGTATCGACGGCGATTGGGTGGTTTGCAAACATGGCGAAACTACCGACATCAATTGTCCCGAGTGCGACCACACACTCACCACTCGCCCCACCGCCGACCAGTCGACCGAGGAAAGTAAGGTGCCCGGCGAGAAGCGTCTCGCCCCCTGACCACTTGGCGCCTCTGTTACCTGTATCAAGTGGCGACGCGGCGGTAGTATTTTTGGTAGCTACCACGTTCTCATTCCTGTCTCGGTCTGTCGATGGCTCACATCTCGATACCGGGACCGCACATATGGGTCGTGTCTGGTTTTCGCAGATGGTCCCGGGCACGGCCCGGATAGTGCGCGGGCGGAGAATACTCTGAGTGATAGACAAACTGACTCCCGAGCTGTCTTTTTCCGCATCCTATGAGAGATCGCCCATCACAGGGACGTTTCAGGATGCGACCGCCATAGAGAGCATTTCCGGCACCAAGGACCCAATCAGGACAATGAAATCGAATGGGAGGGAAAGGCGCTTAGCGCCCCAATCCAAGCAACAAACAGTCCAAACAACTATCTTCTAACTACACCAACACCCATCTATGTCGAGCGGTACTATCGATATCGAGGAATTCGAGAACGCCGATAGCGACGAATTCGAAGAGCGGACGGATACCGAGCGAATCGTGCTTTTCCTCGATGCACACGACGACCGTGCGTGGAAGGCTGCGACGATCGCCAAGCGACTCGGGATGGAGACGGACGCCGTCAGTGCAATCCTCTCACGACTGAAAGAGCGCGGACTCGTGCGGCATAAGCGTCCGTACTGGGCGATCACCGACGACGACGAGCGGCTTCAAGCCGCCTACCAACTTCACCAGTACCACGAGAATGCAACCGAACAGTACGGCGGGGAGGATCTCGAGGCGTTGCGTACCAGCGAGATGGAGGATGTGCAGTGACTGCATTTGACGAACTGAAACGTGGCGATATCATCTGGGGGTCCGACCCACTCTCAGAGAAGGGGCGGCCGATGCTCATACTTGGGAGCCCTCGATTTCCGGTCCACGGTATCCAACTCATCACGGTCCTGGTTTCCACGAAAACCTACCACGAGGACTCGCTCACGCTCCGAGATAACGACTACGAGGGCGATCCCCTCGGGGAACGAAGTCATGTTCTTCCATGGTCGCTCGCGACCCTCAACGATGCTGCAGACGTTGAGTTGTATATGACATCCCTCGTCAGCGATCGCACGGCCGAAGTAGCAACACGTGCAATCGAATACATTTCCTGAATCGATACGAGATGAATACGCAATAGATAGTCCGATAATGCCATCCGACAACTCGACACTTGGCCGATGCCCCGACTGTGAAGCATCGATCCCGAAACGATGCCTCCTCATCGAATACGAGACTGAGGATGGTGATGCGTCTGCGTACGCCGAATGCCCGGACTGTGATAAGGTCGTTTCACCCGACGCCTGAACAGCAGTCGGTATTCTTAACATTTGATAGATTAACAGATATGTATGCACGATCTGACGGGATTCCAGCGCGATTTACTATACGTGATCGACGGCCTCGACAATCCCCATGGCCTCGCAATCAAGGCAAGCCTCGAAAACTACTACGAGAAAGAAATCCATCACGGTCGGCTGTATCCCAATCTCGACGAACTCGTTGAGAAGGGACTCGTCGAAAAAGGTGAGAAAGACCAGCGGACAAACATCTATACGCTCACACGTCGTGGTCGCCGGGAAATAGAGGCGCGACGTGAGTGGGAGCAACAGTATGTTCAGCCTCAAGAGTAACACCCCACTTGCAGTTGCCAGAAGAGGCCCTCTGAACATCGGGGTTCTCCCGCTTTCACAACCCCCACCCAGAACCGTGCGAACCAATGTATCGTGCTCAATCGTTCAATATAGGAGACTCACATATCAGTCAACCCGCGGACTTACTTGATACCAGCCAGGAATGCCGTACGAGATACAGAGAGTACGTACACCGGACGGCCGCAGACGAGTGTGTGATTTCTAAGTAGACACCGAACCCCGGCAGGCAAGCGCCCAATACCATCTCGAACCGTCTCTATGGGTGAGCAGTAATCTATGTTACGAGCGTGTAGTTATTTATTCAGAGTCCACCAACGCCCCGGTATGGGGGGTAAACCGAGTCGACGACAAGTACTGTCACTGATGGGTGCGACACTCGGAGGGGTCGCTGTCTCCGGGCGAGTCACGGGAGACGACGCGACGGATGGGACTGTCTACGCCGTCTCCGAAGCCGGTGAACTGGTCGCCTTCGCCGCGGCGACCGGCGACCGCCGGTGGGGATTTGAGTTCTCAGCCGACCCGCCCAGCACTGCGGGACCGCCGCTGGTCTGGAATGGGACAGTCTACCTCAACGGTCGGGGGCGACTGTACGCCGTCGACGCCGCGACAGGAGAGGAGGAGTGGGCCTTCGAGACCGACTTCCCGGCAATCAGCCCTCCGACGATCCACGACGGATCCGTCTACATCCAGAATTATTCCGGTGCCACACCCAGAACGGTCCCTCGTCGCCCCAAGGGGACAGCGTACCTGTACGCGCTCGATGCCGAAACGGGTGAACGAACGTGGCGGACTCGCAGCGCGGTACTCACGCTCCCATGTCAGGCGCCGCTAGTGTACGACGGATCCGTGTTCGTACTCGGGAAAGCCGCCTTCAGCGGGGGCACGATGTCGGCCTACGATGCCGAGACCGGCGACCAGCTCTGGGAGCAAGGGACCTACGACGGGCTTCCACTCCGCGTCCCACGGTACGGGCCAGTCGCTCTCGACGGAACCGTCTACGTGCGAGGGATAAACATTCTGACCGGAGTGGATCCGGACACCGGCGAGACTGTCTGGGGCGTGGGCGAAAGCTTGCTACGGGACAAACCCGGAGGTCCCAACGCAGGGAAATTGTCGGTGTACGGACAGACGTTATTATCAGCTCGCGACGAAACAATGGACCGGTTCGACCCGGACTCGGAGAGACCAACTTTTCGCCCGTTCGACAACGTTGGCGAACTCGGCTACCTGAACTCCGCGTTCGTCGTCGGGCGTCCCACGGCGGCGCGCCACCCGTACGTGGTGGTCGGGTCCCGACCCGAATTAGACGACGGCGCTGGAGACGATCCAAGCGTCCGGTTCCGAGCAACGACGGCGAATCCCACATTCTTCAATCCGGACCCCGAATGGACGTACGAACAGTCGACCCTAGTGAATCCGACGGCCGCCGGCGCCACCGTCTTCATCGGCGGCGCGGAACTGACAGCGCTGGACATCCGGGACGGAACCGAGCGGTGGTCGTCCGACGCGTTTGCGGATCGAATCGTCACTGCTCCGACCGTCGCGACTGACCCGGAGGGCGGCCACAGCGTCGACGAACGGATCCGCCATCAGACCATCAACGGCCACGACGAACTCGGACCGCGTCCGGCGTCGTTCCGAGTGGGTGCCGGTCGACTCTCCGCATCCGGACTCAATACCGGGGACGAGTACTGGTTCCCCGACGAGCAGATAGAACCTCGAATAAAACTCGACTACGACACGCGGTACGTCGGTCGAATCGACGACGACCGAATCGTTGTTCCGCGGGCGGCAGTGGATGAATTCCGAGCCGAACACAACGGCTCTCTTGGGGTCGTAGTGATGTTGCACAACACCGGTGGCGTGGCGACCGAGAAGCCAGTCGAGGTACGCGTCGGAGAGACGACGCTACAGACGAAGGTACACATTCAGGGGTACGGTGCCGGCCTCCTGTACCTGTTCGAAGACGTGGCGGCGACTCCAAGGTACGTCGATTCGGAGAACATCGAGGCGGGGACGACGACGTATTTCGACAGTTCGACACACGTCAGTCTCTCGGGGGAGCGGTTGCTGAACAACGGTTACACCGACCTCACGGTCGCGACACCGGACCACGAGCGGACGATTCGATTCGAGGGCGCCGCGTCGGGTGACACTGCAGCCCAGACAGAATCTCCGGAGGGCGCCGACTCCTCGAATGAGCAAACAGAGCCAGTAGACGGGGGAGGGCAGGATGCGACTGAAGCGTCTGGCTCCGGATTCGGAGTGGCAACTACACCTGCTGCGATAGCAGCTGGGGGATACGCTCGATATGTGTGGCAGAAGCGAAACGAAGAAAAATAAGAGTTATTCAGTGTAAATCGCCCTATCTAGGTGAAGCACGTATCATTCAGTACAGGCGGGATATTTACGTCAGTATTGTTCGATTAGACGACTAATGACCGATTGGGAGCGAGTGAGACAAGAACTCAAAGAGGCGGGATATTCTGGATTCGAGTTCGATAGCGGCGATACGGCCGTGCCAGGATTGTCTGGTGAGTGGGTATCCGGTCAGATCCCACGCGAGGGAGGACTGAAACACGAGAACCAACCACTTTGGATACGGATTCTCGACGCGTTACCGATGGGTGATACTATAGAAGCCGACCCGAAAAATGCCCCGGAAAGCATACGCAACATTGCCACTGAACACGAGTTGAAAGTCGTGATATTCACCGTCTCTGCCGACGAGGTACGCATCGCACTTTGTGACCCCTCAGAACATGATTTGTAACAGTGTGTTCGCACGTCTACAATCCGCTGGGGATTGCGCATATAGAAGGACTTCAATCCCGAAGGTGTTGAACGCCGAAAATCATCACTCCTCGTGTGGTAATTTCCATCACCCTAAAAATCAGTTGTGATATCCCTCCGTAGTGACGGCGCTTCGAGAGCTATACCACCGGATTTCGTGAAAAGGCCTCTCAGAAAATTCTCCTTGGCACGCTCAACGTCGGGACACAAGCATGGAAGAAGTCCGCCCTCTCTCTAAACTACTGCAAGTAATCTGAATCCTGCAGGGCAAGCGGCAGACCGATTCTGTATAAAAATTCGACTAGAATATCGTGTAATGTACTGGATGCTTTATTTGAACTTGAGATAGATTAGCAATGCCCGATTACCACGAACTGTTCGAGAAAATCCCGGATGGGATTACGCTCCACGACACGACAGATGGCTCACTTCTCGATGCCAACGAACAGTTCTGTGAAATGTTGGGCTACACCCGCGAGGAACTCCTTGAATTGCGCTTTGAAGATATCATCCTTGACGAACCACCCTATACGAGCGAGCGCGCCGAGGAATACATCCAGAACGCAGCCACCGACGGCCCCCAGACCTTCGAGTGGCGTGACATAACCAAAGCCGGAGACCCCCTCCCCGTCGAAGTCCATCTCAGACAAACCACTATCGATGGCAAGCAACGCATTCTCGCGGTCGTTCGGGATATCACCGACCGGAAGCAACGCGAACGCGAACTGCAACGCAAAAACGAACGGCTTGAAGAGTTCGCCAGCGTCGTCAGCCACGACCTCCGTAACCCCCTAAACGTCGCACAAGGATGGCTCGACCTCGCCCGCGAAGAGTGTGACAGCGAACACCTTACTGCCATCGAGCGAGCCCACGACCGGATGGACACGCTTATCGAGGATTTGCTGACGCTCGCCCGCGACGGAGAAACGACGATGGAACTCGAGAACGTGGTGCTAGCGGACATCACCGCCCGCTGCTGGGAGAACGTTGAGACAGCTGCAGCAACGGTACACATCCAGACGACGCAGACGATTCGAGCCGACTACACCCGCCTCCAGCAATTACTTGAGAATCTGATGCGGAATGCTACCCAACATGGCGGGGAGGATGCGACGGTCACGGTGGGTGAGTTGGCTGATGGCTTCTTCCTCGAGGACAACGGGCCCGGAATCCCAGAGGAAACACGCACACGGGTGTTCGAGGCGGGGTACACCACATCCGCCGAGGGCACAGGCTTTGGCCTCAAAATCGTGAACGAAGTCGCCGTTGCCCACGGATGGGACATCACCGTAACGGAGGCCGAGACCGGCGGCGCACGCTTCGAAATCACCAACGTCACCCTGAGTGAGTGATGGGCAATATCGAAAGTTAACAGACCAACCCAGACGGGCGAACAGAAATCTAAAACAACTGCTGTTCGACCGCACGACGAAGGCGCCCCGGTTGGCTTTCCCCGTAGACAATCAGCGTGCCGTGTTCTGTCCCAGCAGTCACGGGGTCGGTGCGACCGAACAGCCGGTCGGTAAGCCCACGCTGGATACCGCTGACAACAATGACATCGGAGTCCGCAGCCGCGAGTTCGATCGCTTCATCGATCCCCGACTCGATAACTCTCGTCTCGACCGGCGCCTCACACAACTCAACCAGCTCAGAGAGGTAATCGTTGGTCGTGTTCCGGCGACTCTCCGGGGCGTCCGCTCCAAGCGGGAAATAGAAGGTAATGGTTCCACCAACAGCCGTGGCGAGGGCGTCGGCCAGCCCCACCTTCGTTGGATCGAACGGCCCTTCGTCGGTCACGACGCCGATACGTTCGACGGCTTCGTGATCGAGATTCGAGACTTCGATCACATCACAGGGAGCGTGGTTCTCGATCCAGTCCGCATCACTGCCCAGCAACGGCTTCGATCCGGCCGAACGCTCGATAATCAGGGTATCGGCGTCGACCTCGGCGGCGTAGTTGACGATAGCGTGGCGGGTGTCGTGGCTGACGACCTCGCCGTACCGAATCGGTATCGTCGAATCAGTCGCCCGATCAGCCATTCTCGTCTCGAAGGCTTGGTCGGCCTCGGTGAGGGTATCGGCGGATTGCGGAAGGGGCGTCTGGTCGGGCGCCTCGTCGAACTGGACGACACGGACACCGCCCTCACGAGTCTGCGCTAAATCCACAGCAAGGTCAATCAGTGCCCGCTCAACGGCAGGGGCCGTCCGCTCGGTGACTGCCACCAGCACCTCGTCGCCGCCGGTTTCCACCGCAGCTTGGGTCTGCTCGACCACGTCCCGCCCAACGCTCCGTCGGACGGCGTCAGTCATTGCGCCCTCACGCCCGACCCCGCCCCGGCGGGAGACGAAGAGATAGTACCACCCCATCGAGCCCGCAATGATGACGACAGCCCCGACCAGCGGAACGAACCCAATGTATCGCAGGAGAACGATTCCGCCGACAATGCCGACCAGCTGAGGAAGGGGGTACAGCGGTGATTCGAAACTGGGGTCGTAGGCTTCGATTGAGCCCTGTCGGAACGCGATGAGCGCGACGTTGATGAGGATGAACACCAGGATTTTGAACGCACTGGCGAGTTTGGCGATGTCGTCGATTGGGACGAATGCGATGAGGACGAGCAACACGCCGCCGGTAATCGTAATGGCGTTGACTGGCGTCTCGAAGCGGTCGCTGACGGTCTCGAAGATGTCGGGTGCGAGACCGTCGCGACTCATCGCGAAGGGGTACGCGACGAGGAGAGAATGCCCGCATTAGCGGTGCTGATTAGCGCGAGGAGCGCCGCGATAACGACAGCGATGACACCAAGGGCGGGGAGGGCGTTGTTGGCGGCGACTTCCATCGGGGTTTGCGTGTCGGTTAGGGCGGCTTGGTCGGCGACGCCGACCATGACGGTCACGATGGCGACGTAGATAGCGGCGGTGATGATGAGCGACCCGAGGATGCCGAGTGGGAGGTTCCGGTCGGGGTTTTCGACCTCTTCGGCGACGCTGGCAATTTTCGTGACGCCGGCATACGAGACGAAGACGAACCCGGTCGCCCCGAGGATGCCTTCGAATCCACTATCGAAGAAGCCCTCGAAGCGGGCGCCTTCGACGCTCGGTACGCCGGCGACAATGAACCAGACCATTACCGCCAGCATGACCGCGACGATAGCGATTTGCATCCGCCCGGTCTGCTTCGCGCCGGCGATGTTCAGGACGATGAGGAGTGCCGCGACGGTAAGTGCGACTGGTGTCACCGGCAAATCGAACAACAGGACCAGGTACGGTGCGCCGCCGACCAGCGCCAGCGCTCCCTTGAACGTCAGCGAGAACCAGGTTCCGACCCCGGCGATAGTCCCGAACAGCGGGCCCATCGCTCGCTCGATGTAGAGGTATGTCCCGCCGGCCTCGGGCATCGCCGTCGCCATCTCGGATTTGCTCAGGGCGGCGGGCAACACCAGCACCCCCGCGAGGAAGTACGCGAAGACGACTGCCGGCCCAGCCATATTCATCGCCAGCCCCGGCAGGATGAAGATGCCGCTGCCAACCATCGCACCGATACTGATGGCCGTTACCGACGGGAGGCCCAGGTCGCGCTCCAGTTGTTTTCCCATTGTGTGGAGATACCGGCTCGTCAGTTGTTTGCGGACGAGTCCACGATCGACGCGGTCTCGAAAACTGGGCCGGTCGGGTACCCGTATCGGATGCTCAACTGCAAGCCAATTAAGTAACGCGATACGGTGTCGAATATCCCGCAAACGCGCCGAAACAGCTGGTAAATTGGACTACTACGAAACCATCAATGTGGACTTGATTGAGACAGACGAACGACATAGCTGGCCAGTTGGGTCTCAACTCACTCCGTATACGTTTCAGTCTCCGGTGTCTTCGACAGGAAACGATTCCGACAAGAATAGTTAAGAGTTCGTCAGAAGACACCACTCCATGGCTACAACTCAGAGGCGTCTTAGGTGTGGTCTCTTAAATTATATCAATTCAGCAATATTATGTATCTTGGGGAATCTTTTATTTTGGAGTCAATCCATGAAATTGTATGTTTCGGACGTTAAAGAGGCTCCTTGGTACTAATGAGAGGAAAGCTGTAGAGACAGTAGAAACCGCGATGGATGCCGCAATGGTGGAAGCAAGCAGTGGTGGGGAGACGACATTTAAATCCTATGAAGAGCAGAAGAGAATCGCGGAAAAAAAGAAGGGCAAGCAGCATCGCCAGCAAGAACAACAGTACAACGAGCATTTTGACGGATGCCCTTCATGCTCCAAACACGGCTTGACTATACAATGGATTATCCTTAGTGAAAATAAGAAAGCCAAATCAATTGAATGCCAATACTGCAATACAATGTTTCGTGAAAAAGTTGTCAATGGTGAACTTGAACTCCAAGCAGTGGATTCTATTCACGATGTACGCCCAGTAAAATCAGCCGAACAATACGAACGACGAAAGCATGAGAAATTAGGTAATTTATAGTTCGAGAACTCTGACCCTTACAATGCTGGCGTCCACGTTCATTCCTGATCAGGACTCCCTATTACATATTTTCGGAATAGACGAACGCCTTATCACCACTATTGAGTTCGCGTGCGAGTTCCCCTTCCAAACGCTCTGCCTCTTCCGAGGAGGAACAACCGTGTATCTTGAGTATACTCCTTGGTCGATACACATGAGTAAACTTGATTCCGTGATGACCACTCCCGGCGTTATGCGCCTTCATCCGCCTCAATAAATCATCTGCTTTCCCGACATAGATCAAGCTTTTATTCTGATTTAAAGCAATAGCGGCTTGGTCAACCGGATCTAAAGAGTCCAACGCTTGGTCAGCAATTAATTTCGCTTTAGCCATAGAACGCTTATGCGTGACCTTAGCAGGCTCTTCATGCCCTTTGGGTGGGGTGCAATTCAAGACGTACACAAATGATTCTGAATCAGCCAAATCTGAGTTTTGGTCAAGCCAATCCCTAAGGACCTGTTCACATCTATCATCGAAATTGGCGATAGGTACGACATCAGGTTCTATAACTCCACTACGATGAGGGATATCAGGGGAAGAGTCCACTTCCTCAGGAAGATCAGTTGGCACATGATTTTCCTGTTGGACGACTTCTTGGTCTGTGTTGGCGTCAAATGCTACAATGCACTTCGCGTAGAGACGATTTGTTATTGTACCACCCCACATATCGTGAGGGGGATGCCCAATTCTTTCGTGTAGCAATATTGCCAGCCCAAGCGACCGCTTACCTACCGGATCTAAATCATCTGAGAACTCCTCACTGCGAGATGCATAATCTATCGGAGTATGTTCAGGGGCCAATTCACGGAACATCACTTCGCACAGCGGGTTATAAGAAGTGGGTCGCTCACCAGTACGTTCCTCAAATGCGTCCCTGAGTTCTCGCTTAGTGTTATTCCGCTCCCATACCTTGATTTCTTCGCGAAAATCGGCCATTTATGCTAGATTACACCCAGACAAAATAATAGTGATCGGTCGTAACTGGGTCAATTATCACATCGACTCGCAATGAATAGCTGCCAGCAATCTCCCCCGGATTACAGCACTCGATATCGAGTGTTTCCTCAAATCCCTCTAATTCAGACCGAACTCACCCGGAGAACCGGTTCAGTATTGAATCATCTTTATAGACTCCTAACGTAGAACTCCAGTACACTTCCACCCACTATGTCATCACCCTCTGATTCTGAACACACGCCACGGCAGTCTGCTGACGATCCACCAGAGGTGACTGAAAACGACCTCTTCGAGTACCCACGAACGATTTCCCCCGCCGAAATCGGTGAGTACATCAGTTTCGACCAGTGTCCTCGCTATTTCAAACACCGCGTGGAAGAGCAAGATTCGTCCTAGTACCACGATGGAAGTGACTTCACCGAAGCCTTCCGGGCATTGAATCTCCTCCTCTCAAAGGCAGGACAGGACTTCGAAGAAGAAGTCGTCGAGAAAGTCGCAACCGATGCCTGTGATCTACTGGATTTAGAGCGGGACGTCGACGACTTCACGCCAGATCACGGCACGCTCGTCGAGACAATCGCTACAGCGTGCAGCCAGCAGCCAGCCCCAGATACACCAGCCATCATTACTCAGGCGAGTGTCGCCGGGACGATTGGCGTGTGGAACGTCGGTGGTGACATCGACCTCGTATTCGTGTGGGCAACCGATACCGGTGCGAAAGTTCGAATTGTCGACATCAAGCGAACCGACGAGGAAAAAAGCTACCACCAGATACAGGCGGCGACGTATGTGGCCCTGCTGGAAGACGTACTCGCTACTGCCCCCAGTGTCGATACCGAGATGGTGACTGTCGACGCCGGAATCATTACTCAGGACGATACTGACTCAATCGCACCGATAGCCGATGCCGTACCGACGTTCGATGTCGGGCCACGAGTGATGGATATCAATCGGCTACTTTCCTCGGGCGGCGAGTTACAGGAACTCTCAGAGACTGACTTCAAGGACGTTTCCTACCAACTGAATACGAAATGTGCAAACTGCCCATATAACGAGTCCTGCCTGACGGACGCCTATCAGGAAGGCCATCTACGACTACTCGGGCTTACAATCTCCCAGCAAGAGCTACTGGCGGAACACGGGATTGAATCTGTGAGTGACCTTGCTGACCTTTGCCAGCCACCAGATGATGATGACTGGTATCCGACTGAGTATCGACGCGGGCGAAACGGGACACCCGTCTATCAAGAATTGGAAACAACTCCGGGGATCGGCGAGTTACTTCCAACGTTAGTCTACCGAGCCCAAATTCTCGAAGACCAACTCCATTCAACTCAATACCCGAGCGAGGAGAATGGAGGTCAAAAGGCATCTGGTAGCGGGGTTAGTGACCGCCCGCGGCCGTGGGTTCCTGGGACGGGTCGGTGTTCACTACCTGATGATGAGCCCGATGATGATGGGCCATTTGAGACAGTGTGGCGCAATGGGTCGATGATTCGCGTGTATCTGAACGTCCAGCGGGATCATCTTCGCGACCGAATTCTACAGATTAGCGGGCGTGTGACGGCAACAGCGAGTGAGGTTGAACCACAGCGGATGGCAGTCGCGAGCGATGGGGCGCCAGATCTCGACAGTGGCGCAGACACGGCTGAGAAAGCACTGCTCCAGGAGTTCATCGGTGAGCTATACGAAGCCATCAGAAGAGTGGATACGGGAATCGACTATACTGGCGTTGCGCAGACAGACCCACTCCTGCATTACTACCTGTATGATTCAACGGAGATGAGGGCGCTACAAGACGCGTTCGGCCGACACGACGACGAGCTCATAGAGTCATTCCAGGATGTCCTAGAGGGAGAGGCCGGGAAAGATCGACCGATGGTGTCCGTCCTCAAGCCGATTGTCAGCCAGCACCTCCAATTACCAACTCCCGCCATCGGGTTGCTTACCGCCTACCGGTCGGTGTCCCCGCCGACGGATGCCTATCGCAAACCCCGCACGAACGACGAGTGGAGTTACACGCCTGAGGGGAGTTCCGAGACGTTCGAGCTACGTCGGGTCTTTTCGTATCGATTGTTTAGCCGAACCGTCACGGGTGACCCAGACCCTGACGGGGGCGGAATCGTTGACCCGACCAGGGGAGCTGGTGGGAGTGGTGTTCCCACGCGGATGCGATACGACTCGAGCATCCCGCTTGGATATCTCTGGAGTGCAGTCGGGCGGATTGATGCAGAATGGGTGCAATCAGTGCGGGAGAAATATGAACTGGGCGACTACCCGCTTCAATCGTTCCGGTATCGGGATACAGCGGGGGAAACAGCTCCACTTCGCCCAACGGATATCGAGACGCTTGGGCGGCATTTCTGTGACGCACTCGAACACATCGAACGGAGTCTCACAGTCAAGGATGCAACGCTCGATAAACAGCCATACCCAATCGAAACGCTTGCCGAGGACTCGTTTGAGTCGCCAACGCTGGCCGAAGCCGGACGTGAATATCTCCGGATTGAGCATAGTGTCGCTCGAAACGAAGAGTATTCTCACTACCGAATGCAGCAACCCCAGCGGTTGCTTAGTGGGAATACGCTTCCCGTCCAAATCATCGATATCGAAGAAGTATCCGATATATCAGCCCGGGTTACCGGTCGGGTACGGTACGATAACCAGTTCCACAACCCGACGAACGCCGAGCGCGTGAAGCGTGCGTGTCGGGTGAAAGGAAGTGATGGATCAAGCAGCGGGTCGTGGATGGTAGCAAACGAATGGCAGCCGGGGCGGACTGACGAGGTCGTCTCAACACCCTACGGGATTGAGTCAGGCGTCCAAGCAACCATCGAAACGTTAGACCTTGACAACAACGAGGTTGTGTTCAGTCTGAACAATTTCTGGGGGTCGAGTGCCGAATTCGGTCGACGGCACGACAAATGGGCGACAGACCCAGCCAAAGGTGGACCAGAGTCTCCGTATGTGGTGTTCAAAACAGGCGACTCGGTATTGCTTGACCCACAGACTGACGATATCAATGCAGGGCGGGTCGATACCGCACTTGAGTACATCGACGACAACGCTCTACATACTTGTTTGGAGCGAATTCGGTGGGGGAAAACCCCTGCACCGGAGACTAGCCTCTTCGAAGAGCGGTATCTCAACGCCTTTGGCGAATTTCTAGCCGACAACATCAACCCGGATGTCGAAGATAGCGAAGAGGCCGAATCCTCCTTCCCTAGCAATGAACAACAAGCCTTCATCAGAGAACACGAGTCACAAATTGTTGGCCTGCAAGGGCCGCCTGGAACTGGGAAAACAGACGGGGCGTTCGCGCCAGCAGTTCTGGCGCGAGCTTGGGATCGAAGCCGACGAGAGTTGCCGTTTGCCGGACTTGTTACTGCACCGTCCAATACAGCGATTGATGAACTCCTCGAGAGCGTTTCCGACCTGTATGCGGCGTGCAATTCAAAAGATCCGTCGAGTGCGCTGGGGTCTGTAGAGTTAGTACGGATTACCGGTGACAAACCGGCTGACGCGCCGGAGTGGGTATCGTATATTGATTACAATGATTCTGATGATGACGCTGAACTAGAACGCCTTGGACAGCGACTCCGAGAGACAACACCAGGAGAGCAAGGAACACGAGCCGACTTCGACGATGGTAATGACTCGGCAACACAGACGGTCGTATTCGCAACGCCAAGTCGGGCGTGGAAGCTACTTGACTATATCATCCAAGGTGACGAGGAAGCGGAGACTGCGGCTGCATCCATCTGGCATCTACTGACTGTCGATGAGGCCTCAATGATGACGACGCCACAGTTCTTGCTGTCCGGCGTTGGGCTTCAGGAAGCTGGTCAGGTGTTGGTCGGCGGCGACCACCGGCAACTGTCTCCAGTGCAGAAGCACGACTGGAGTGAGGAGCGGCGACGCAGTATTCGAGCAACCGTTCCGTACCTCTCTGCGTTGGACTATCTTCGTGTCCTTCGCGGTGAGGAAGAAGACGTCCTCGAGGAAGATGCAGCTGACGAGTGGGAACACAGCCGAGATGCTGAGGCGGAAGATAACAAGATTGCAGGGCGACCAAACGATCTCCCGGACGATGTGCCCGCTAAAGCGACGATCACGATCAAGGAAATCAACGACAACCGCTACTCCTACTGGCAGTGGAGAGAAGGCGAAAAAGTGATTTCCAAATACAAAGACCCAGTCAATCTAGATGAGTGAACTCGAACAGATAGACACCCCATGTTTCCGTTGTTTCTCCACGCAGTCCTCATCACAGACGGAACGAACCACTAAAAAACCGTAGGGCAAACCCCTGTTTTCGAGCTGAGGCGGTCGCGATATCGCGAACGGAAGGAGAAAACAGGGTTTCAGAACCAATGGATTAGCAAAAACGAAGAGCAATGAATTGGCACCAGTTAGAGTGCTTATAGGTCGGTATCGACGATGCTCGCAAACGCGACATTCTTAACCTAGCAGGATGGCGAGTTCATAGAGATTCCTTGACAGAAACTGTCGGAGCTAGTCGAGACCATCGAACAGGGTGTATCCAATGTGATCAGTAATCAGATCTCTAGTAAACCTTTTAACTGTTACCTGATTAGTGGTAACTACCAGATGTACGAGGTTCTCGACGACACGGCGGCACAGACTCTCCTCGCCATCGAGAGTGGTAACTCCATCCGCCGTGTCGCCCAACACCTCCACACGCCCTACGAGACAGTGAGACAAGCCGTCAATCGGCTCGAAGACGCAGGCTATGTCACCTATGACGACGGGCTCACTGTTGTCGACGAGCGCATACGCGACGCAGCGCTCGAGCTCGTCGCTGCCAGCGCCGGCGTCAGTCCACCCTCCATCGAGGAAACGTACGTCATCACACAGTTCAGTGATTGGCCGTTCGCGTTCACGCGGATCGACGCCGTCTACGTGTGGACTCAGGGCGGCTACCAGGTCGGTCGCGAGCCCGACGACTATCCACTGTTCCTGGCTGTTCGTGAGCAGGACGTCGACGCTTGGGAGACATTTTTCGAGTGGTTCGACCTCCCGACCGTATTCGAACGACAGCCCCGAGACGAGTTGGACGGACCGCTGCAGATCGTCCTCGAGCCACACGCGTCACTCGATATCGAGCACGTCGAAGGGTACCCGGTAATCCCGAGAGCCGAGACGATCGAGTACATGCGCGAGAACTACGCCCAATTCCAGTCGGCGCTGGCGATGCTCGACCGGATGTACGAAGACCTCGACCTCGGCGTCACGTATCGAGAGACGGAACGGCACAGCCATGAGCTTCAACAATCGAAGTGACGCACTCATCGAACTGCTTGAGGAGCTCACCCAAGAAGGCCACGACTACGTTCTCGTCGTGGCTACGCAGCCTCAGCGTTCAACGCACGCTTCTCTACGGACCTCGATATCGTCGTCGCACCGGACTCCAAGGCCCCGGTATCTTGATCGTAATCTTCATTGAGAAATTTACTGATATAGATATCCTGGAGAATATCGACCTCTCCCAGTTCCAGCAGGATACTGGAGACGACAATATGTTCCCATAACTTACCCGTGTGGCAACTAAACTCCAAGCTACACACCTCAGTATGCCCCCAGCAGATTCCTCCCAGCAACAGACGGACGACTTCCATAGTCATCCGCCTATCCAGTGTGATGCGTGCGAGTCTGCTCTCCACTCTAACAGAGGTCACACAGTATCCTACCTTCTCGTGGATCAGCTCACACTCCCCCTTGTTGGATGTAATGAACACCTGGAGCAGTTCGCCTCTGTCTGCGGATTCACTACCGAGAATACAGCCGAACTCATAGAGCATCGGCCAGCCGGCGGTATCAACTGTCCTAGTTGCCACCTCGCACCCCATAATCCAGATCAACCTGTCGTTCCGGTACAGGACGGAGCAGTGGCAATCATTGCCTGCCCTGAGCATCAAGTAGAGATCGTCGATCGGTTCCACACAGGTCTTGATATACAACAGCAGCTAACTGCTTCTCTCGATACGCTACAATAGGCTTCACATATTCTGATTTACACGGAATAGTATCTGGACCACGTGACGGGCTTGCTCCCTGTATTCCTTCATCTCGTCTTTAGTGATGTTGGTCTCGATGGAGTGGGCTTCTGCGTTGGCGTTCTGCCAGAAAGCGTCTAGTTCGTTAATGAAGTCGCTGTCAAGGCCTCCAGAGCTATGCTGGAAGTCGTCGAGATTTTCCTCGAAGGTATTGATGAGATCGTTGAACGTCCTGGACCGCCGGTTTTCAAGAAGGTAGTACAGATCAATCTCCTGCTTCCCGTACTGGTCCCGGAAAATGTCGATAAGGAGATTCTCTAAGAGCTTCCATACCAGGACGTACGTAGCGTCGTTAATCCCGATACGGTTGCACTGGTTGATGTCCTCAACCAGATCCGGGTAGAACGTGCCCGGGACGTTGTCGATGTCGAGAAACCGTTCGGAGCGAAACGTAGAGTGGAGCACTCCTGTACCATGTTCCTCGTCCACGAGGGGATCGAGACCTACGACGCCTCGTACTACGAGACGCAGCTTATCAAAGCGGTCGAGAGCGTGCTTTCACCGCTCGGGTGGGACCGATCCGACATTCGCCGGGAGCTCTCCGGTGAGAGGGACGCCGTTTTGAGCTCGTTCGGAGCCTCCAACGAACCTTCGTAGTGGACACCACCCCTGGTTTCCGTCGTTTCGATCCAACCCCACGTTTCCGACGTAATTTTCGACCCCCCTCGTTTCCGTCGTTTCCTCACGCCCACCCCGGATTTCCGTCGTCCGCATCCACTCAGTAGTAGGGGGTCACTACTCGCGAGTCCAATCCTGCATCCGGCTGTCCTCGAGGATCGTTTCGCGGACGACCTGGGGATCTTCGATGAGTCGGTTCTGGAGGTGGATGCCGCCCGCACTCCCCTTGTTGATCTTCTCGATTTCGACAACCCCGAGGAAGGCTTGCTCTTTCAGGATGTCGCGGAACCGGCGGACTGAGAGGATATCCATATCGAGATGGTTGCAGATGCGTTCGTACTGGTCGTACACCCGACTCGTGAGGAACGCATCGTCGTTGCTGTTGACACTCAGCTCCGTGAGCGCCAGCAACGCTGCCTTCGCCTGCGTGGGTGCGCCGTTCACGAGTTCTCTGAACCGGTCCTTTTCGGCGTGCTGCTGTGCCTGGCGGACGTGTTCCTCCGTCACCTGCTCTGCTCCGGCCTCGTAGGCGACCTCCCCGGCGTGGCGAAGAATGTCGATCGCCTTCCGAGCGTCACCGTGCTCCTGCGCGGCGAAGGCCGCCGAGAGCGGAATCACGTCCTCGGAAAGGACGCCGTCCTGGAAGGCGTCCTCACGGTTGAACATAATCTCCCGTAACTGGTTGGCGTCGTATGGCTTGAAGAACAGCTCCTTGTGCTGGAAGCTGCTTTTCACGCGCTCGTTCACGTTGTCGACGTACTGGATCTTGTTGCTGATCGCGATGACACCGACGCTACAGTCGATTTTTCCCGCCTCCTCAGCGCGCGAGAGCTTCATCAGCACGCTGTCGTCGTTCATCAGATCGATCTCGTCGAGGATGATGATCACAGAATCAAATTGGGCGTCGAGCGTCTTCCAGAGGAGTTTGTAGTATTTCGACGTACTGAGGCCGGTATGTGGGACGGAGATTCCAGTCGAAGATTCATCGTTCAGCTTCGCGGCCAGTGAGGAGATTGCTTGAGTCTCCGTGTTGTCTTCAGCACAGTCGATATACGCGGTTCCAATCTCGACGCCATCCTGAGCGGCATTCTTAGCTCGTTGGCAGACGTGTTTTGAAACGAGAGATTTACCGGTCCCAGTTTTCCCGTAGATCATCACGTTTTCCGGGGAGTACCCGTGGACAGCACCGTTGAGACGTTTCGCGAGCTTCGAGATTTCCTCGTCGCGACCGACGATCCGGTCAGCCTCCGGCACGTGGCCGATTTTCAGGAGATCCTTGTTCGCGAAGATGCGATGCCCGGATTCAAAGAGTGGATCGTCGACAGAACTGGGTGAAGAGTCGGGCGTCATTGAATATCACACGGTGTGAGCGGGGGGAGTATAAATCTAGTGGAGAACGCCACCCCACGTTTCCGACGTTCCTTGTCCGAAACCGGCGGTGAAATGCCGTCATTCGGTGGAATTGGATTGCTGACAATATAGCCGGGTTTCCGAAGTGAGATAGGAAACCCGTAGACGGAAGCGATGCGTTGTTGTCGAATCACGAACCCACACACCCCACGTTTCCGTCGTAATCACCGAACAGGTGGGGAGGGGACTCGAAGAAGACGTCCATAACGAGATACCAAAGACGAGAGCGGCCTAACCGTCCAATACTGGCCGTCTACAGAAGCAGCTGGAAAGGATCGTTTCATCTGAGGGGGTGAAGTACTTCGCCCCTTTCATAGCTGAAGTGCACTTAATGAGCGTTTCTCAGCTATGCTACTTTAATCTATGTGTCCCAGATATTAGTTCATCTCTAGATTGGTTCTAGGTCAACATAATTAGTGGTTGCATACCACTATCGTAGCCTCTCCCTACGCCGTCGTGGAGAAACGACGGAAATGCGGGGGGTGTGGTCCCTTCGAAATCAACGTCACCCCCTCCACCCACATCCAGTTACGACGGAAACGTGGGGTGGGTGTCCTCCCTCACCGCGTTTTACTCGTCCGGGTTGACCGGGCCCTTGTACTGAGAACGAATCTTCTCTCCCTCCCGCCACTGCCAGTAGTAGTAGCGATTGTCGTTGATTTCCTTGATCGTGATCGTCGCTTTGGCCGGGACGTCGTCCGGAAGATTGTCTGGTCGTTCTTCGACCTCTTCTTGATCTGCCGACTCCTCGAGACGGGCCTCTCGTTCCTTGTGCTCGGCGAGCGCCTCAGCGTACGTTGCAACGTCTCGAAGCTGCTTCGGGTCCGACTCGTTGAGCGTGTTGACGATCTCCGTCGGGAGGTTCGCCGGTGGGGTCGGGGGTTCGTAGGACATCGGCTACTCTCGTGTTAACCAACACGGCCCACGAATCCATAGTTTTGTTGGTTAAGACGATGGAGACGACTCTCGTGCCTGCTGGCTGTAACACTACTCGAAACTTCTTTATATACAAGTTTCGTACTATGTTACACCGTGCTCCGGCGTATCGAACTCGAGGTCCTCGCCACGGTCGAACGCGGCGACACGATCTCCGAACTCGCGACGAAGCTCAACCACAGCGAGAGCTACCTCTCTCGTGCCGTCGCCGACCTCGTCGAAAAGGGACTCGTCTACACGGAACGCGACGGCCGCCGAAAACGAGTCATCCCGTCAGACGCTCGTGCCGTCGAGCTCTACCAGGACCTCGTCCGCCAGCACTCCCACATCGACTTCCCCGAGCTGCTGACCGGGAAGACACTCGAGGTGCTGTACTACCTCGACCAGCCGCGAACCGTCTCCGAGATCGCCGACCGGAGCGACAACTACCGCAACACGGTCAATCGGGTCCTCAAGCGGTTTCGCGACCGTGGTCTCGTCGGGACGGCCGACGGCCACTACGAGTTCAACGCCGACTTCGACCGCCTCCACGAGTTCGCCCGTGAACTCGCACACCATCTGCATCGCCAGTGCCTCGAAGCCGTCGCCCCGAAGGGCACGATTCTCTGGGAAGACTACGACGAATTCCTCGCGCAGGCCGAGACGGAGATCGACGCAGCGGCGTTCCACGAAACAGGCCTCGCTCGGTTCGCGGCCTTCGACCTCCAGTTCCTGCTCACTGGCCATCGCTACTACTTCTACTCAGAGGATCTCGACGCAGTCTCGCCGGCGGAACTTTGTTGTCACACGCTACTGATCGACGACGGCAGCCGCCACCGTTCGTACTGTCTCCTTCTACTCAGCCAAGTCGACGTCGACGAGGAGGATCTCCGAGAGCAGGGGGCGAAGTATGGCCTCGAAGACGAAATCGACGCCTTGCTGCGCTACCTCGAGACGCACGGCGAGGTCGACGACGACCGGCTCCCGGGGTGGGACGAGTTTCAGGAGTTGGCGGCTGAGTACGAGGTGCCACTACCACAGTAAGCTCACTACGGCCTATGGGTCGTAGTGTTCACCGTGGACTCCCGCTCTGGCCGAATCCGGCAGGGGCTTAACCCCGTTCGCGTTCAGCATCCCGGTGTTTAAGCGCACGCCTACGGGTGCGCCTCCTTCGCCACCAGTTTGGTTGCGAAGGAGTCGATAGCCGATGTTCTTCGCTGCGTTGTAGTCCGCGTGGTTCTCGTATCCACAGGACTGACAGCGGAAGGTGTCCCGCGACGGGCGGTTGTCCTCGTGGGTGAACCCACACGACGAGCACCGTCGGGACGTGTTCTTCGGGTTTACCTGCTTAACCTGAATCCCGCGTCCCTTGGCCTTGTACGAGACGTAGTCGTACAGGCGACGGAACGCCCACTCGTGGAACTTACGGGCATCGGGCACCCGACGGCGGATATCCGTCAAGTTCTCGAAGGCTATCACCCTGCAGCCATTTTCAACTGCCTCGTCTACGAGTTCGTTCGCGACACGGTGAAGATACTGCTTGAAGCGTCCCTTCTCCTTTCGCCCGACCGCTTGGACGTTCTCGTGGGCCCACCGCGACCCACACTCTTCGAGTGACTTGCGGCGTTGGACGTACTCCGTTCGCCAGTGGTTGAGTTCGTCGGCAGACCAGAACGCGCCAGTCGAGGTGACGGCGATGTTCTCAATCCCGAGGTCCACACCGAGAACCGTTCCGTTCTCGGCCGGTTTGGGATCGTCCACGTCCGCCTTTGTTCGGACGTGGAGATAGAAATCGCCACGGCGATAATGGAGTGTCGCACCAGCAGTCTCCCACTTGTTGCACTGCAGATATTCGGAGAAGGGCGTTTCACGGGTTACCTCGGGAATGACGTATTCGACAATGACGCGTCCATCGACGGTAGATAACGAGGCATGGTCGTCGTGGAATGTGGCGTTGCGCTGGTTATATTCCACGAAGTGCGAGGTGAACGTGGGCAATGAAGCATACTCTCCCTTCGACCACTTCGCGACCACACTTTCGAGTGCGTCAACGGCGCGGTCGCGAGCCGACTGAACGTGGTTGCTGTGAAGCCGTGTCTGCTCGCGTAGTTCGTCGTAGGTCAGGTCGTGAAGGACGGACTTTCGGGTCTCGGCCCATTCGCCGTCCCACGCGGTATCTACGACATAGTTGGCGGCCCACCGAAACTCGTCGATAGTCTCGTGAAGCAGTTCCGCCTGCTCTTCGGTCACATCGAGTTTGACCGGAACAGTGCGGTGGACCTCCATACATATCACAAAACAACCTGTGATTAAAAGTATTAATAAGGTCTAGTGGGGGGTCAACTCTGCCATGGACTGTAAGGCGGCTCACGAGTGTCGGTTTTCTCCCTCACCCGTAGTCTCGGGCACTCCTATTGATCTACTATGAGACCAACATTCGGACGTGAGTACATCGAGAACGAATTCCAGCGAATCGGAGACGGGCTATCTGAACCGCTCACGGTCTACCTGATCGGTGGTGGCGCGATGTCGCTGCGCGACCTCAAGGGAGCGACGAAAGATATCGACCTGGTCGTCCCAGATGGCGACGCGTACGGCCAGCTGTGGGCCGTCCTGATGGACCTCGGGTATGCGGAAGTTCAATCGCTGGATCCAGATTACCGGGCGCTGGGGGCGACGAGCTGCGTCGAAAACGACGATGGGTGTCGCCTCGACATCTTCAACCAGCAGGTCGCGAACAAGCTCGTGCTCACCGACGGGATGCGAGAGCGCAGCGAGCCGTTCCTCGACACGGATCGACTGACGGTCCGGCTAGTCAGCAACGAGGATATCTTCCTGTTCAAGGCGATCGCAGGCCGCGATGACGACATCGAGGACATGAATATGCTCGTGCAGGCCGGCCTCGATTACGACGTCGTCCGGGCTGAACTCGAAGCCCAGATCGAACGCCTGGGGGACGATCAGTTCGCCACGTTCGCGAATGAGGCCCTGGTCGAACTCGAGGAGCGGTACGGAGTGACCACACCGATCGAGGACCGCGTCCAGGAGCTCACGAACAGGTACTACCGGGGGCTCGAAGTCCTCCAGGCACTCGACGAGCCGATGGCCGTCGACGAACTGGCCGCCGAACTGGAGTTGGGCACCGACGAGGTTCACGACCGGCTCGCGTATCTCTCAACGTTCGACCGGGCCCAACGAGATGGCGACACGGTCCGTCCTGTGGAGTAGCTCAATCGTCGCCCTACGGGGAAGGAAGGCGGCCGTCTGGTCGGGGAACGCGGCCCCGTTTGATCTCGTGATCGACGCGGCGCAGGTGCTTGCAGCCGCCTTCGGGTGAACGTTGCTGCCAGTCGGGGCAGGTACACGATTCGTCGATGATGTCGACTTCGTACCTATTGACGGACGCGGACTGACTTCGTAGCGACCACCTTTCGAGAGGAGCGAGACATCCATCGACAGTCGACACCTCACGATGAAGAATTGAATTAAAATCCAGTAGGGACTTGGTTTTGATTGAGGTCGACAGTTTTCGCATCGATTTTTGGACGAGGCTTTTCAAGTAGTTCACAGAACCGCTCAGTATGTTCGAGGCGGTTGAACATCTCCTTGAGCGGGTCTGGCGAGAACATCTGATTACGCGTAAAAACCGCTCGCGCTGTTTCGGTTAAATAATAATACAGTCGATTGTCCGAAGAAGACTGTCTAGTCGACGTAGCTGTCGCGAGAACGCCTACCTTGGCGAGTGTGTCGAGTCGTTCTTGGAGGGTTCCCTCTGAAGTTTCAGGATTCAGGATAATGAGTTCTTCAAGTGAGACAGTGCCTTTCGGATGTGCAACTAAATCCATAATTAGTGGTGCATACCCTTCATCAGATCCGTACCGTTGAATCTCTGCCGCTGTATCTTTTGAGATTGAAGGGGAGTCACGAGATGCCATTGGCTCTAAATAGTGCTAAGGTCTAGCAATGTATGAATATTCGGCCACCACATCACTTGCCCATCGAAGGTTCCGCTCCGCAGCTTCCATGGTCTTGACTTGGTTTGGCGAGTAACGCCAAAACCATCCCAAACCGATTGATACCCTCTAAGAAAGCACTACAGACAACCTGTGTAGTATTTTCTATTATTCCAGATGCTTTTTTACCTCCATCGTTTCCGAAGCTTCTGCTGGCAAGCCGCCTAGCTCTTACCAAACATTAGCACGGACTACTGAGCACTATTTGGTAAGACACACTCAAGATGTAGGGCGCGTATCGGTCACCGGAACCCAATCGAATTGCTCCAGAAGTCCACTGAACCGGCAAAGGACTACCTTACGAGCGAACTGAGTGAGTAATCCTGCCGATTTGTGGTCATGTTCAAATCCCCTGCCACGCCCCGCCGGCGACGAGACCGCCCAACACAAATCCAGCACCATGCGCGAAGATATTCGTGAACGTCCCACCACTGATAGGGTCTTCTGGGAATAGCGCAACCACAACCGTCAGCAGCACTATACCTACCCCGATAGCCAGCCAGATTTCTGTCCACCATGCTTCTCGTCGGTCCCAAGCGTCTCGCCACGATACCGCACGGAGCAGCAACACCCAACTGAGTGCCAGACCGAACGCGACGAGGGCAGTCACCCGAACATCGACCCAGCCGGAATATATCACCGACAGTTCCCAGAGTATGAGCAATACGGCCATCTGCCCAACAGCCTGTGTCGCGGCGAGTCCGACCTCTCGGTTCACCCACATCAAGAACGCAACAAAGACCAGCCCCGCGAACCCTGCCACCACACCGGAAAACCCACGCTCAACCGGCGTCGCCGCCGGCGCGAACCACCCAAGCAGCACATAACTCGATAGACTCACGAGCACTGGCAGGACTGTCAAGAACGCCACAGTTGATACCCAGAACCACCGCCGAGCGTTGAGTACCCGACAGAGGATGTATGCCACTCCGGCGATAGCCACGAACCCACCAACGTTCTGAAGCAGATGGGCCCACCCGTCGTGCACGTACGCGTGCGTCCACAGTGTCCAGGGAATGAACGCCCCGTGGTCAAATGCTAGCTGGGCCCGTAGACCCGATGGTAAGAGTACGCGGATACCCACGAGCACCCACGCAAGTAGGCTGAGAAGACCGGCGTCGACGACCAGCCGGCGGTCAACGACGTCGGGCATGGGTGTCAGAACGTTAGACCACTCCACAGATGGTCACCTCCAGGGACAGTGAGTCAATCCATACAGACACTCTTCGAGACTCGATACGCCTGTGTTGACCGCAAGCTCGGTTCGCGTTGAGCATCGACAGATCGATATATGCACATCAGGCATATAATAGAGAATCACCGTTCAAGCACCGCTACTGGGTGTTTGTGGCGACCAAGACGGTCTTGGTCACGGCCAAATGGGTGCCACTACCAGCAGTCACGCTCAAGTAGGCGCCGGATGGTATATCAGACGGCTATGGCAGAGCTGCCTGCCGAGTTCCGGGAGCAGTACGACCAGAAGGGCGATACCTTCGAGACGATTGCCGAAATCGTCCTCACGAATCACGGGCGGCAATTCACAGCCGATGACATCGCTGCCAAAGTCGAACCCAAACGGGAAGCGGTCCGGCAACATCTCAAGACACTCGAAGATGATGGCTGGATCGACGGTGCTGATGGCCCCAAACGGTATACCTGGAACACGCAGAATCACAACCCAGCAGAGCAGCAGGCCACTGAGGCTGTGGGGTCGGTCACTGACGACGCCCTCGCACTCGCCTCACGAGCGACCAACAGTGTCCCAGAATTCTTTGCTGTTGTCGCGATACTCAGCGTAGTAACGGGGATGGTGTTAGCTGTGACTGCAATGGTCGCCATCCTGCTGCCAGTGGGTGCAGCAACGCCTCTTTCGTACGCGGCCATCGGGGGTGGCTACGCGCTCGGTGGGCTCGTCACGCTGGGGTTAGTCTGGCTTGCGGTCCAGTGGACGCGTCGTCAGCCTTAAGACTGTCAGAAACAGGACCATCTTCAATACTCACTGGTATCTAACCCTCCACCGTTTCCGAAGCTTTCAGCTGGCAGATTTACTTACCTTACCAAACATACCGGAGGGGTAAAACGGTATGTTAGGTAAGACTGAATCGAAGGTATCCATTTCTCTCTCAATGGTTTCCAGCTCTTTTGGGGTGATTGAGACCCTCCACCGTTTCCGAAGCTTTCAGCAACGAGAGATCACTCGATTTTTCCTTTGGAGACCGCAGAAACAGGCTTAATAGTCGGAAATATCCGACTGAAGGAGATTGTTATCGTTGGCCGTCGACTGGATAATGTTCGCGAGGTCCTCGAATCGAGATGTCGAAAGAAGGACCTCAAGCACGGCTTTCAGCGGAACGTCAAGCTCGTATTCGTGATACCGGCCAGCCGAGAGCCCTTCATTCCGTTCATAGACGCTGATGAGCCCGAGCATATTCATATCCGAGAGGTGGTCGCGAACTCGCCGTTCGCTCACGCTGTCGGCGTCAAGCCGATCGCAGATTTTCGCGTACCGTTCGTAGAGATCACGGGATCGGATAGGGACGTCGTCGAGTGCCTGGTGATACGCGAGCGCACAGAGGACGGCATGTCCCTGGGTCGTGAGTTCCTGCATGCCCTCGTAGAGTTGATTTTTTTCGAGTTCGTCTTGGGCATCCCGGACGTGCTCCTCGGTCACAGTATCGGAATCGTCAGCTTGCGCGAGTTCGCCGGCCTCACGAAGCAGTCGGATCGCCTGTCGGGCCGATCCCGTGTCCTGAGCAGCAAACGCTGCACAGAGTGGAACAACATCGTCGTCGAGGACACCATCGTGGAACGCTTTCTCGGCGCGGGGGGTGAGAATCGAGCGTAACTGATTCGCGTCGTATGGCGGGAAGAGAACCTCCTTTTCGGCGAGTGTGTCTTTGACTTTCGGCGAAAGATTATCGCGGAACTGGAAGTCGTTGCTGATACCGATTATCACCGGACGGACGTCGTCGACGTAGTCATTTGACCGCGCTCGAGGAAGCCCATAGAGGATGTCGTCGGAATGCCCGATGTTGTCAATCTCGTCGAGGACGATTACGACAGTACCACCGAGTGCGTCAAGTTCCTCGTAGAGGATGTCAAAGACTCGTTGCTGGGAGTAGCCAGTAGTACTGATGCGGTCTTTGTCCTGGCTTTCACGGAGCTCGTTGACGAGGGCGACGGCGACTTGGTAGGACGAGGAGAGATTCTCACAGCTGACCCAGACAGTTGAGAGATCAACATCGTCGTACTCGGCAGCATCGGTCTCGAGATGGGATAGCATGAATTTCGTCGCGACGGTCTTCCCTGTTCCCGTCTTGCCATACAGAAAGATGTTCGACGTCGGCCGGTTGTCGATAATCGGCTGGAGGGCTCGCTGATATTTCTCGAGTTCCTCGTCCCGTTCACGAATATCCTCGGGCTCGTATGAATCGTCAAGTGGTTCGGCGTCAGCGAACACCTGACGATCCCGTTGGAACATCCCCATGACCATGATAGGTTGCCACACAGCACAATATGATAAAACCACCGCTTCCTTAGCTTCCGAAGCGTCCTAAGCTAAACCATTTATATGCATTCCCATGACCAGCGCTTCCGGAGCTACGTTTCTTTATAATACCCTCTCACTCCACTATTTCCGAAGCTATCGACAAGAGACGTGGTCCCGACATTAAGGAAAAGCTATCTAAAGCCAAAGAATTAAGACAATTACCTCACTACCATAGCCGCACTAGAGCTAAAACAATATTCTAGAAAGAGAATATGTTTAGTGTGAAAGAACAGAAGCCGTGTTGCTGTTGATTCTCTCGGCAATCTATGCCGCATCCGTTGTTACCCCTTGTTTCTCTCGAGGATAGCTTCGGAAATAGTGGAGTGAGGGTTTTTGTAATCTCCCGCCAGCAATAGCTCCGGAAACAGTGGAGGGTTGCTGCACTTCCCGTCCAGATGATTTCCGGAGATCTTCCCCTCGCGTCTAGTTTCTGCTTCGAGCTGGTTCCTACTGCCGAAGGAGGCGATTAGACCGAGTTACCACATTGTTCAGCGATTACCCAAACGACGGTAGATTACTGTTCAGGACCAATCTAAACCGGGGGTAGCTCCGGAACTGGTGGAGGGCGAGCTTAACATCTCAGTCAAAAGCTTCGGAAATGACGGAGGGGGTGGAATATACGGTGAATCCACATCTTCCGCTGCTTCGAACCACCCGATAATCCTCCGGTGTCGTCTACCTTTCTGGTGTTTGCTTCGGAAATGGTGGGGGGTTGCAGAATCTTACCAAACATTTATTGCTTCAGTCCTTCGATTGTTTGGTAAGACAATGCCAACCCATCCCACGGCTCCAGAGTCTTTGCCGCAGTATCTCGCTGAAGGAGTCCCGAAGCAAGACGACGAGGACTTACATGCCCTTCAGGACTGGATCGACGACCTCCTTGAGTACCGCCAAGACATCGCCGCCGAGGACATCGATGCCAGTGAGGGCGAGTCAATCGAAGCCGTCGAAGAATCGAGCAGTGGGACTGTGGTAATCAAGAAGGTCAGCTGCGGCAAGGATAACTGCAAGTGCCAGTCCGGCGAACTGCATGGCCCCTACAAGTACGTCGTCCGTCGACAAGGCAACAGTCTGAATTGGGATTACAAAGGTCCAGTATCTGAATAGACCCGCATATGTTGCTCTATAGTGACGACTGCTGCTCTAGGCTGATGCCGACGTCATCGAAATCGCGCTTCTCCTCGATCTGTGCACATGTGGAGTGTGTAGATTCTAGTGCCGATTGAATCAAGGAAGATTCCAGCCTTAGTGAGCAACAACCACATTCTCAGATAAATCCCGCGCGATTACAGTTCCGTCCCATCCAATTTGCCGTCGAGGAACTGCCGGCCTTTCTTGGAGATTATGTAGTAGCCTGAGTCGTTGACTTCTTTGACGAGTTCGTGTTGAGTGAGCCGCTCGAGGCGGCGCTTTACCGTCGAGCGGTGAGGAGAGGCGACATCCCGCAGTTCCAGATTGAATAGGATTACCCGTGGGGGTACAGCGGCTCCACAGTCCGCTAAAAATTCCAGTATTGGACCGTCGTACTCGCTCCACCACCGGGGTTGCACACTTGAGTGTCCAAAACGCCGCTACATAATACGCGGCGAAAAAATTGCAACAAAATAAATCAAGTTGCAACGAGATAGGTTATCTTTATGTCTGACGGGGGCATAGATGATTACTGGAGAGCGATAGGGCCGGCGGTACCCACGCCGGGTGAGCAGAGAGTCTCATCATCAATAGGGGTCAACAGCCATGACGGCGACAGTACACGGACGGATAGACGATCGTATCGGCACGCTCATCGAAGCCATAACGGGGGATGCCTTCAGCGAGTGGTACCAAGACTGGCAGGTCAAACAGCACATGCGGGACGGCCAGCCGTGGCAACACACGCCGGCGTCGGTTACGCCGCCAGAGCGGCACTCTCCGAGTCAGTTGCTCAAATGCCAGCGGAAGGCATACTACTCAGCGCAGAACGCACCACAGGAAGATGAGGATCCCTCGGGTATATTCTGGGCAGGTACACGCATCGAGGAAGACATCGTCATGCCGTTTCTGGAGACCATCGCCGATCAGGTCGAGGAACCGGCCTACGTGCAGAACTCGATGTGGATCGATTACGGGCTTGACACCAAGGTAGGGCCGCTCCAGGTGTGCGGGGCGACTGACCCGGTGCTCTGTACGAGAGATGGGACACCGCTGTTGCCGACTGAAATCAAGACCAAAGAGTCCCTCGAAGGCTTCGACAGGGAATCACCGTCACCAAGTCGTCACCATCGGGCCCAGTTACACGCGTATCTTCGGGGGTTTCAGGCCGACGAAGAGGTGTCTCACCCTGTGGAGACAGGATTAATCATCTACGTGAGCCGCAAGCAGCACGATTTGCTGCCGATTCGTGTCGAGTTCGACGCGGAGTTCTTCCAAGAGACGGTCGTCAAGTGGGCGGCCGAGCAGACGACGTACCGGCTTGAGGAGTCACTCCCGCCGGCGGAGCCGGAGGCTTCCTGGGAGTGTGGCTATTGTTCGTATCGGGAGCGATGCGGCGTCGGCGAGGTACCGTATGAGGACACCCCGGCGCAGGAGTTTCTGCCGGGAGTTGTCTACCCGCAGCGGCAAGTCGATCGAGCGATTCGCGCTGAAGGGGGGGCAGCGGCTCTTACCCCGACGCTAGCGCATGAGTATCCGGAGCTGGCAGCCGAGTACGACGTCTTAGAGTGGCGGTGTCCGGTCTGTTCGTCGACGTATGCGTACGAGACGGTCGAGTGGAATGGACGTGTTGAGGCTCCCCCACCGTGTCCGAAGTGTACGGAGGCGACTCGATTCGTCCCACTGACGAGTGAATCACCGAAGCTGAACGCAACCAATGAGTGATTCTTCCGAAGGGGTGGTAGCGAACCCGGAAATAAAACTTGAAGACGTATCGCTTGAGCCAGAAGGGAATGTTTGCCTTGGGCGTGGACGAGGGACGGCATCTAGTCGAGGATACAACTCTAAGCGACTCGCGCACGCTGTTCTAGATAATCTTTCTATTTTCTTTAGAACTGGTGGGCCATCTTGGTTTGATACAACGGTGTACCGTAACTATGAGACTTGGTGCGCGATTGAAGCCAAAAGCTGCATTCGTCGGTATCCTTCTGGAGGCTATGGCCGATTTCGGATTTGGAGACGGAATCATGAAACTCTAATCAAGAAGTCTGTGGAGAAGTGCGATAAGGAATACTTTTACTTTTTTGTAGTATATGAAATTGCTGGAAAAATTGAAACTGAGAAGGAAGTTGGGAAGCTTGTTGCCCCTGTTCAGGTAGTTGACGAGGTACTGAACAGTTGGTCGCTACGGAACCACGATACGATGGGGGAAGCAGAAGCTCGCGATATATCTTGGCACTACCTACTGAAGAAACTCGACGTATCTAAGGAGCAGTTCGAAGCCGTGGATGCGGTAGATCTTACAAAGTAGTCTATTCGACTCCTGATTGAGCTAAGATCTTTTCAAAGTCTCGGTAGAGAACGTCAGGTCGGTCTTCGTCTATGTTGTAGACTGAAAGCACGCAACCCCCGTATCTCTAGCACATCAAAATATAGTGATGTTCGGTGTTGCACTACAGACGGAAAGTCCACAATTTCTGTTAAATAGCAATCAAATCAGCCGGAGAAACATCTACTCTTCTTCGGCAATAGAGATTATATGTGGAAGCTCCTCAAAGAAATCCTTGCGACCTCGAATGTAACGTTCACACCGCTTGATACCCTCAAGATCCCTGAGATTTATCTCACCGTCAGATATGGCTCCAAGGAAGTCTTCAGTCCTGCAATCATTGCTGCCCATCGATAACTCAATCCGCTCGCTGCTGCTATCGGGAAGGCTTGCTGAGCACCAGATACAACTATCGAAGTGACGCTCAGTCCACCGTCCGCAGTTGTTATTTGTACACTCAATTGGAGCAATTGGAGAGGGCTTGTCGAATGAGTCAAAATCGGCGCCGTCGGCCGCTGCAACATGTCGTGCAGTCTGCTGTGAGTAGTTAGCTATGTAATGTTTAGGTTTATCAGAACCAAAACTCCAACCACCAAGATTCCGGAGATCTTGCTCGTCGATTGTCGGCCGAGAGGCTAGCACACTAGCCCGACTACGGCGTAAATGTCGGCCGGTGACTGGCTTGTCGATATCCGCCCGTTCTGCGAGCTTTCCGAAGATTTTGGCATAGCTATTGTATCTCAGCAATTTATTCTCTTGCTGTTTAACCCATATATACGTATCTGGTGTCGGCCCATCGTTGACGCTATTCTGTGCTGGATGCTCATGATATAACCACTTCCGCAGTAGCGGCGCCCCAGCAAACAAATATGCAGTTCTGTAGCCGGTCTTTGAATCCTCTGGGATAGTCAACTTGATGTGACTACCTTGGTCATCGACGTGACAGAACTGCATCGAATGCATTTCGGCCTCTGGTCGCGTCATAGCTGACCACTGTGTTGCCACGATTGCCTTGTCACGGATGTGTGAGCGAGTTTCGCACATATCGACGATATCGGACCATTCGACCACTTCACTCGGGAGCGGAACTGGGTTCAAATCACGAAAACTCCAAGGTGTGATGTCTGCAAATCTCTCTGGAAGATCTTTATCATCGACCTCGAGCATCGTCCGGGCGAAGTCCTTGAGCGCACCATATTTGATTTCAAGAGTAGTACCTGCGACATTCTCGTTTTCGTAATGTTCTAAAATTGAGTCGACAGCATTGACGCCTACTTGGCCACTCTCAAGGGTTTCGGCGAGCAGCTCAGTTTGAACTGCAATCAGTCGGTTCTGCTCAAGCAGTTGTGACTGTCGACCCTTCTGTTGGCTGGCATTCTGTCGGTTCCGGGCTGCGAGTCGGTCATAGTAGGTCAATAACAACTCTTGATCACAGTCACGAAGACGTGACTTCGGTGGATCTTTAATCCGCTTGACCGCTCGCCTGATTTTGTCGTCGTCCTGTGTCGCCATATTATTACCCCCAGTTGATTTTGGATAAAGATTGGGCGTAACTCAGACAATCAATTACAGACCCCCGAACGTTGCCGGGTGCGGAGCGAGTCTCGGTACTCCATCGCGAGTACACCCAAAGCCAGTAGGAGTACACCGAATACAAGGAGTTCACCAAAGACCGGGATTTCCCCTAAAAATTAGATTTTGTGGAGCGAACACCGAGCGAGTTGGTGAAGCTCGATATTCGGCTCCATCCATCAGTACTATCATCCTCAAATATAATATATTAAATTGATATATTTGGTGTTAAACGGCCATGAATATCCGTTCATAATTGGGTACAGAAGACCGATCTACAGTTGGCCGACGTTGCCAGTGCGGATCACGTTACGCTCGACGAAGCCGTGACCTGAATCAATGATCAGCAGTTTTGACTGTACGTTGCTGTCGATTCAGAAACGAACAAATTCCTATATTTGCGGCTATATACGGCCACTAAGACCGAATTAACATAGCGGTCACTGTGAGAGATTCAGGAGAAACATGACCTCTCCGATGCCGTGTTTCTTGCCGATTACACTCAATATCTAGTGGCGGCCCTCCTCGGGGTAGGGCTCCGATTTCAGAGAATTCCTCATGGAAACCGGGATGCTGTTAAATGTAATTTTACGATATAAATTGGTACACTTATTTGATTACTAATATTTCTACCACGTACAGCCGCCGACGGCAGAAACATGGCTGCAAGTCTTTGATGTCTAGTGATGTTCGCTTAACTAAACACAACAATTCTATCGAAAAGAAAATTCTTCCGTCTGCCTGAAAATTCAATCGACGAAATTAGCGGTTCTCCTTGTACTCGGCAACGACCTCCTGCATCGACTGCTTGCCGTCGCCGAACAGCATCACCGTATTATCCCGAGCGAACAGGGGATTCGGGATACCCGAGAAGCCAGGGCTGAGACTCCGCTTGTTGACGACGACGGTGCCGGCTTCGTAGACGTTCAACACTGGCATCCCGGAGATGGGGCTGCCATCGGCCTCGTTGGCCCGCGGATTCACAACGTCGTTCGCGCCGATGACGATAACGACGTCCGTCTGGGAGAACGTCGGATTAATTTCCTCGAGTTCTTTCATCTTGTCGTAGGGAACGTCCGCCTCGGCCAGCAGCACGTTCATGTGGCCGGGCATTCGGCCAGCGACGGGGTGAATGCCGAACTCCACCTCGACGCCGTCCTCATCGAGTAGCTCGGCGAATTCGGCGACAGCGTGCTGGGCCTGCGCGACTGCCATCCCGTAACCGGGCACGATGACGACGCGTTTGGCCGTATCGAGCAGCATCTCGAGTTCCTCTGGGGATGTCTCGGTGATGTTGCCCTCGTAGATGTCGTCCATCTCCTCCGAGGTGGCCTCCTCGCCGAAGCCGCCGAACAGCACATTGGCGAGCGACCGGTTCATCGACTCACACATGATGACCGTGAGGATCATCCCGGCAGCGCCCACGAGCGTCCCGGCGATAATCAGCGCGGTGTTGCTCAAGACGAAGCCGGTCCCTGCGGCGGCCAGCCCGGAGTAGGCGTTCAGCAACGCGATGACGACCGGCATGTCGGCGCCGCCGATCGAGATGACGAGCATCACGCCGAGAATCGACGCAGCGGCGATAAGTACCCAGAACGCCGGGACGACCGCCCCTTGGAGGACGCCCGCCAGCAGATCGGGCTGGATGACGATGTAGGCGCCTGCGAGGACGGCAACCCCGAGTAACAGGGCCTTGACGACGTGTTCGCCGGTGTAGCGGATCGCCGATCCGGAGATCAGGCCGTGGAGTTTCCCAGCGGCGACCATACTCCCGGTGAACGTGACGGCGCCGATAATCCCCGAGGCGGCGGCCGCGATGGCCAGGTCTCCCGGGAACGCCCCGGCAGTCGTCGTCTGAAACTCAATCAACTCTGCACCAGCGACGAGTGCAGAGGCACCGCCGCCGAAGCCGTTGAAGACGCCGACGAGTTGCGGCATTTCGGTCATCTCTACCTTAATTGCAAGGCCGGCACCAACGAGTCCGCCGACCGCAAGCCCGCCGATCAGCACTGCTGGCGAAAGAATCTCGAACCACAGCACTGTGGCGGTAACGGCGATTAGCATCCCGCCGGCCGATGTGAGGTTCCCCCGGACCGCGGTTCTGGGATGGGTCATGTCGCGGAGCCCCTGGATAAACAGGATTGCTGCCAGCAGGTAGATTAGCCGGAGAATCGATTCGGAGAACAACTCGACCATCCTACCGACCCCCTCCGTGGAAGTCCTCGAGCATGAAGTGGCTCACGAGGTAGCCGCCGACGACGTTGATGGTCGCCATGACGACCGCTAGGAACCCCAGTACCGTTGCCACTGTCGTGGAACCGGAGCCAGCGACCACGACCGCACCGACGAGCGTAATCCCCGTGATGGCGTTGGCTCCGGACATCAGGGGCGTGTGCAGCGTCGCCGGGATCTTCGTTATGACCGAGTAGCCGAGGAACGCCGCCAAGACGAACAGTGTCAGGTGGGTAATGATGTCGGCCACGGCTACGCACCTCCCTCCAGGCGGACCGCTACATCCGCGGACGCATCACCACTCTCTGACGCCGGTTTTCGGTTAATCTTCATCATCGACCTCCACGTCGGCGGCCTCCTCGCCAGAACCGTCGTTCTGGTCATCTTCGGACGCCTCGTCCGGATCGGGTCGCTCCGCCGGGTGAGTCCACTGCACCTCCCCGGCGTGGGTGAGCATTGTCGAGTCCACGATTTCGTCGTCGGTGTCGATCTCGCCGGTGTCATCGTCGTAAAGATTTTCCAGGAAGTTCGCGATGTTGTTGCTGTATAGCTGGCTGGCGTGGTGGGAGACGGTCGCGGGCAGATTCGTCGGCCCGTGAATCGTGACGCCATCGTGTTCGACCGTCTCGTCTGGAACGGTGAGTTCGCAATTCCCTCCCGTCGCGGCCGACAGGTCGATGATTACTGACCCGGAATCCATTCCTTCTACCATCTCGGTGGTCACCAACTCCGGGGCGGGCCTACCGGGGACAGCGGCGGTCGTGATGACGACGTCGGACTCTCCGACGACGCGGGTCAACTCCTTGCGCTGTTGTTCGAGGAACTCGTCGTCCATCTCCCGAGCGTACCCCTCTTCGTCGCCGGACCCCTCGGTCTCGAGGTCGAGTTCGACGAAGTCGGCACCGAGGCTCTCAACCTCCTGTTTGACCTCTAATCGGATGTCGTAGCCACGGACGGAGGCTCCGAGACGGTCGGCGGTTGCGATGGCCTGCAGCCCTGCAACACCGGCGCCGACGACGAACACCTCCGCTGGCTGGACGGTTCCGGCGGCAGTCATCTGCAGCGGGTACATCTTCGGAAGCGCCTCGGCGGCCACGATCGCCGACTTGTAGCCGCCGATACTCGCCTGAGAGGTCAGCGCGTCCATGCTCTGTGCCCGGCTGATTCGCGGGATGAGCTCCAAGGCGAGGGTGGTGACGCCGCGGTCGGCCAGATCCTCTAGCTCCTCATCAAGTTCATAGGGACCGAGCTGGCCGACGACGATCTGCCCCTCCGTGTAGGGGTCGACGTCGCCGGGGGTAGCCCCGAGCGCACGGACCTGCACCACGATGTCCGCGCGCTCAAAAACGGTCTCGCGGTCGTCGACGATTTCACAGCCGACCTCGCGGTAGTCGGCGTCGGACCAGTCAGAGCCTTCGCCGGCACCCGCGGCGACGCAGACCTCGTGTCCGTCTTCGATGAGGTCCTCGGCGACGGAGGGAACAAGCGCGACCCGCGTCTCATCTCCAGCGGTCTCCCAGGGAACTCCGATTATCACGCCCCATCACCCGGTAGGGGATTTCGATGGCAATAATCTGGAATCTGTGTTCCACACATGTTACTTACCGTATGTTTCATTCATCTTTGTTTTGAACATACATTTTCTCCATCGAGGAATGTTACCATATCAGACTTAAATATTTAGGTAGAGGCGATATTACTATGACATTGTCCGCTTATCAGATTCGAGCGAAACTGAGAACGAAACGTTTGGAAATACATCCGTGAGAGCTGTTGATATGACGGCAGATACTGTTAAGGAGTAGCATGACGATAAACTCCGAATAGGGCGGAGGCTATAGTAACATGGCCACTATGGAGCGAGGAAATAACATATTGAAGCAAGCAATCACACTTGTTAAAGAAGAACGCTCATCGATTAAGGCGGAGCAATGCGCCTTCAAGGCGTTCCGAGAGTCGGTCAGCCATGCCCAAACGACCACCGGAAACGGTGGAACACAGACCGGATGTCTCCTCGAAGCATACAAAGAGACGGTTATGTCGACACCGGACTTCGAGGCGGCCTACGATGAACCCGTTTCTGAAAGTCTCGAAGCCGAATTCACTCCTTCGATAGCGAATGCGCTCCAGGAAAACGAACCGGTAACACAGCGGTTCAAGCGTAATCTGCTAGTTACGACGACCGCGGCTATCGAATCGCGCACCAGATTCGTCCGGGTGCTGGAGGCCGAACACGAATCGATTCAAACCGTTCGGGAGGCGGTTCTAGACATCGAGGACACGCTTCAGGAACTGCCGGCCTGCTCGTTGCAATGTCTCCAGTTCGAGCGGTTCGTCGACATCTGGGAGACCTGCGAAGAGGCCGTTGAGCGATGCGACCGGCTCTCCGAACAGCGGCAACGCCACATCGCCGAGCGACGGACCATCGACGAACGCGCGAACATCGAGGCACACGCACTCAACGCCTACCTCTACGACGACCTTGAAACCCAATTTCCAGCGTTGCATGCCCTCGCGGAAACGCGACGACGTATCGAACGATGTCGTGGCGAGGCGACCGGACCGGCCAGCCACACACAAGACGGCAACTGCGACGGTGGCCTTGAGGCGTCGTCGAACTGAGGAAATCATCGCCGTCACCAAGGAGGTTACTGAGAACTACCGAAAGGCCAATCGCGTCGCCGACGCGAATGTGGTGATATCGACGAAGGTTAACCGATTCACGAGCAGGTCGCCGCCGTGGCTGAGTGTATGAGAAACTGACTATAGAAATTCATCTACATCGACCGGACGGTCGATGTCTTCTAGAACTCCCGGATTGCCAGTCTCGACCGCCCGCGCGCCAAAGCGTTCGGTCAGTAATCCCCGGCCGCCAACGTCGCCCTCGATATCCGCGAGTCGGTCAAAGAACCGCTCGTCGAATAGTACCGGATTGCCCCGTCGGCCGTCGCAAGCCGCAGCGAGGATATCCGCGACGCCGCGCTCATACGCTTCGAGCAGCAGGTTGATTGACGCGACATCGACGGCCGGCATGTCCCCCAACGCTACGAGCACCGCGTCGGCGTCGTGGTCCCGGGCCGCTACCACGCCGTCGCGGACGGAAGTGCTCTGTCCCGCCTCGTAGTCGGAGTTCTCCCGAATCTCAACGGGCAAGTCGTTGAGCGCGTCTCGAACGCAGTCACCTTCGTAACCGACGATGACCGTCACGCCGTCGAGGGAACTGCCGACCAGTGTCTTCGCCGCGTGACGGACGAGCGGCGCACCGTCGATGTCGGTGAGCAGTTTGTTGCTCTCGCCGTACCGGGTGCTCTTGCCGGCCGCGAGCACCACCCCCCAGGTTCGCTTGTCTGCACGTTCGCTGGTCTCCCGGATGGACTCGATCGAGACGGTGGGGAGGTCTTCGGGGGTCATTCGAGGACTGGGTAAGGGACTACGCTGACCGTTTCACCCGCCGATAGCGACGACTCGGTGAGGATGAACCCGTCGGCCCTGGTTGCCCGCGTCGTCGACGACAGGACGCTCGGGTCGAACTGGTGGTTGTACACGTGGAGCCGGGAGTCGGCGTGACCAAGGGGGACCGCTGTGTCGCCATCAAAGACTACCGGAACGGCGTACTCGAACCCTTCAGGACCCAAGTCGACAGCCGATCCCATCGTCGCATCGACTGTCGGGAGGAACGACGACCCAGTGAAGAAGGGTCGCGCGACGAGCGTCGTGATTGTGTGCGCTCCCAACGGTTTCCCGGGAATCGCAAACGCTACCGTGTTCTCTTTCTCTCCCACCGTTGCGGCAGCGATTGGTTTCCCCGGGCGGACACGCACCCGGTGGAAGTGGACGGTACCGAGGTTGGCCAGCGCGCGGATTACGTAGTCCTTATGACCGACGCTTGTTCCCCCCGTTGTGAGGACGACATCGTGTCCGTCGGCCAAGTCAGCGATGGCCGCTTCGACCGCTTCGTAGTCGTCCGGTACGGTCCCCTCATAGGTCGGCTCGTGGCCCCACGACCGAACCAGAGCCGCGAGCATAGCGGAGTCGAGATCATCGCGCCGTCCCTCGTGAATCTCAGTGCCCGTCGCGAGAATCCCGACTGAGAACCGCTCGGCGACGGACACTTCGTCGTACCCCAGGTCGCCGAGCAAAATCGCGTCTTTTGCCGAGAGCCGTTCGCCCGCCTCAAAGAGCCTCTCGCCCGCCCTAACATTGCTCCCACGGGCATAGGTGTACGTCCCTGGCTCTATTCTGGGTCCGTCAAGCTGTCCATCCTCGACTGTCGATTCCTCTCGTTTAAGCACCGCGTTCGCCGCCTCCGGGAGTGGTGCACCGGTCGCAATCTCGACAGTCTGACCATCGTCCAAAGACGGTGGTTCGTCCTCAGGGAATACCTCTTCGTCGACGATCGAGAGCGGGTATTCGTCGCTTGCGTTGACGGCATATCCGTCCATCGTCGCGTAGTCGGTCGCCGGAATGTCCTGTTCTGCGACGATCGATGTCGCGAGGACACGTCCCGAGATATCGCCGATTCCAACCGGTTCGGACTCGGTCCGGGTGAGTGCCGACCGACGGAGTTTGAGGACCGTTTCGACGGCCGCCGACCGCCAGACCATGTCCTCGTGTTCGTGACCCATACCCAATCGAACGGATAGGTGGCTCAAAAGGGTTGTCGTCACTGATACAACCCTGACCGCGACATGAACCCATGGATTTTTGATGGCGGATGACTATCGGTAACACATGTCTGACAGAGACCAACAAGCGGCAGGCTCGGAAGCGGCCGACGAAGACTACGTGTTCGACCCGACGGAGACGACGCTGAAACTCTCCGGGCGGCACGATGTCTCGAAGTTCGACGTCAAAGACATGGAGAAGATGGACCTCGCGACGGTGGAGACCGAAGAGCGCGACGGGGAGACGGTCGTCACCGAGTGTACGTTTAATATGACCGCGCTGGCGTCCGTCATCGGCGAACTCGACGTCGTCGAGCGCAAGATGGGCGACGACTGGCGAGAGACCAGTTGGAACCCACGGGTCCGGCTGAAGTACCTCGACGCCTGAACGCTGTATGCGTTATCCGTTCCTGAAACCTCGATAAAAGCCAGTCAGCGTCGGCTCAGTCGCCGGCGGCCTGCGAGAATTCGTCGGGACGGGACATGGAGTCCATCTGCTTGCCGTGGAATTCGTAGGCGGCCTCGAATTTTGCGTCAACGATTTCCCAAACTCGTTCCTGGGTTGCGTCGTCGGTCGCGAAGCGCGCGAGCATCTTCTTGCCGAGATTGATGTGGTTTCCCTCATCGATTTTGGCTTTGTGAATCACGTCCTTGGTTCGGGGGTCGACGATGTCTTTCTCCATGATCGCCTTGAACGCCTCGGCCAGCGCTGGCTCGCCGGCGCAGTTCAGGGCGGTAATGATTTCGATTGGCTCGTCCCAGTCGGCGGTTCGCTCGAGCAGGAACAGGTCCTCGTCTGTCGGCTTGTAGTGGATTACGTTCGGGTCCCCACCCAACTCCTCGACCCGACGGGAGAAGAGCTTCGAGTGTTTGACCTCGTCACGAATCTGGTCCCCCAGGCCAAGCATGATGTCCATGTTTCGACGTCGATTTCGTAAGCACCGTCGTACATCATCGACATGACGCGCATCGGTGGGATGACGCCCAAGTAGAACTCCGACCACATGAACCCCTTGAGCATTGGGATGAGGTCGTCACCGGTAATCGTGTCGTCGGCGTCGAACACCTTCTCCGCGAGTTCCTTCCCGCGGCGGTTGGACTCCGCTATCACTTCCTTGGCGAATTCGTCGCTGTCCATAGCCATAACGGCCGATACACGGTTACGAACGCACTTATCGTTTGTGGTGCGTTATCATGGGTGTGGGTAGCATCGCCGGTGACGCGATAGCCGTGCTTCCGGAGTTGAACCTGTTGTTGCTTATCGCACCGACGCTAAGGAATGCATCTCGCCCCACGGTGGAGAGCATGTACGCGAGCACGATTATCGTCCCTGTTCGTAGGACAAGAAGACCGACTCCTCAGGCGTCACGGGGAGGGGGAACATGGTCGCCAGCATTGCTCATAAGGCGTATGCGACTTTCTCAAGGAAAGATTCAGTAGCACCAGCAAACTCGTTATAAATCGATTAGTTCGTCGACTGAAACTGATGTGTCATCTCAGTATGTCACCTGTGGTTCGGCTCAGTCGAACTGATCGTCGGCCCACTCGGCCTCGGCTTCGGTGAGTTCGCCCGATTCGACCCACTCCTCTAGGTGGGGGACGATTGCGAGGTCGTGTTCCGGACTCTCCTCGGTGATTTGGACCCACTCGGGCTCATCGATGAGTTGGAGGTAGTAGAACTCCGTGTAGACGTCGCTCTCCCGGTAGCCGTACCTGATTGCGTCAGGTCGGCTCCGGACGATGACGCTCCGGCCGTAGTGGACATCGACGAGGATGGGCCGCTCGCCGCCGGCCAGCGCCAGCGGCGGTGTACGTCCCGACTCGTCCGGCCGCTGGACGAGAAATGAGTCCTCGTTGAGCCGTTCGATTCGTGCATCCCCCCAGTCCTCGGGCGGTGTAATCGAGGGCGTTGAGGTGTCACTGCGCTTGGGATCCTGTGACATGCTATTCGTGATGTTGGTATCATTGGTAATATGTGTTCGGGGGCGCGAAGAACTTGGACTGTCGGTAGGTATAAGCAACAGGCTTGACTTGCTGTTGGTATGGGTCAGCAAGAACCAGTCGAACGACCGGCGGATACCGCCCAGGACGCGCCGGACGGACCCGTCGGTGAACGGGAGGTCCGCGTCGACGCCCTCGGAAAGGTAACCGGGGACGCAGAGTACACGGGTGACATTCCATTCGATGACTTGGCACACGGCCATCTCGTGCGGAGCACCGTAGCGCACGGCCGCATCGAGTCGATCGATGCCGACGATGCGCTCGCACTCGAAGGCGTAATCGACATCATCTTCGCCGACCAGATTCCCGGCGAGAAAAAAATCGGCTCGATTGTCCCAGATCAGCCCCTTTTCAACGACAAAAAGGTCCGCTATCTGGGGGACCCTGTCGCCCTCGTCGTTGCGGAGGACGAGTCGACCGCCCGGGAAGCCGCCGACAAAGTCAATATCGAGTACGACCGGCTACCGAAGGCACTCGACGCCGAGGAAGCGTTGGCCGAGGATGCGGAACCGATTCACGAGTCCGGGAACCTGATCGACGAGTACGAGTACACTCGCGGCGACCCCGAGGCCGCTTTTGAAGAAGCCGACGTAGTCGTCGAGGAGTCGTACCAAAGTTCGATGATTGACCACGTGCCCCTCGAACCGGAGGCCTCGACAGCCAAGCGGTGTTACGACGACACTGTCGAGGTATGGGCGAGCACGCAGCACCCCCACGGCGACCGTCAGAGTATCGCGCGCGTCCTTGACCTCCCTGAACGGGACATCGAGGTGCATCGTCCGGCGGTCGGTGGCGGGTTCGGCTCGAAACTCGAGCACAACCAGCCATGCTACGCTGCGGTGGCTGCTTGGGTGACCGAGCGCCCAGTCCGAGTCAAATACAAGCGCGACGACGAGTTCCGCGGGACGGTCAAGCGGAACACGCTCACACTCGACTACCGCATCGCTGCTGATGAGGATGGTTCGTTGCGGGCGATTGAGGCCGACGTTACCGTCGACGGTGGCTCGTACGTCTCATTCTCCAGTGGTGTCGCGGTGCGTTCGTTGGTCCACTGCACCGGCCCGTACTATGTCGACGCGGTTGAGGCCAGCGGACGGGCGGTCTACACGAACAAGCCTTGGGGCGGTGCTATGCGATCCTTCGACATGTTCCAGACGACCTTTGCTATCGAGTCCACGCTGGACGTGCTAGCCGACGAACTCGATATTAGCCCGGGTGACCTCCGGGAATTGAACGCCTTTGACGGCTCCGAACCTGCTTCGACGACGGGCCAGGAAATCGAGGCAGCAGGGCTGCCCGAGACCATCGCGGATGTCCGGGCCGCCCTCGACGAACTCGACGTCGAACAGCCCGACGACCCAGCCAAGCGCCGCGGCGTCGGTCTGGCGTCGATGTGGTATGGATGCGGCGAGACCGGGCACCATCACCCCTCGAGCGCGTTCTGTGAAGTCCACTCGGACGGTTCCGTTACCGTGCAGTGTGCCGCCGCGGAGATCGGGCAGGGATCGGACACTGCGCTCACCCAAATCGCGGCGGAGACCTTGGGACTCGACACCGAAGATGTGAAACTCGTCACTGACAGCACGGTCGCGCCCAACGCCAACGAGACCTCCGCCAGCAGGCAGACGTTCGTCTCCGGAAACGCGGTCCGCCTGGCGGCCGAGGACGCCCTTGGGACAATTTTCGAGAAGGCGGCTGAGGTCTTCGAGGAGCAATTCGATGCATCGGTCTCGCCCGCGGACTTGCGCGCGACCGACGGTGAAATCGTTGCTCCAGCGGTTGACGAGACCATCTCCTTTGAGAAGGCGGTGCTTGCCTGCAACAATGACGGCCTGCTCCTCACCGGGACGGCCGCGTATACGCCCCTGTTTGACTTCGACATCGAGACCTTCGAGGGTGCCCCCTACCCGACCTTCTCTTTCGCCACGCACGGTGTGGTCGTCGAGGTGGACGTCGAGACCGGTGTCGTCGAGGTCGAGCGCATCGTCGCCTCTCACGATGTCGGAACGGCAATCAACCCGGCTATGGTCGAAGGACAAATCGAGGGCGGTGCGGTGATGGGCATGGGCCACACGCTCATGGAGGAGGTCGAACTCGACAGCCAGGGTCAGATTCTCAATGCCTCGCTCATGGACTATCACATCCCTCAGAGCCGCCAGACACCCAAAATCGACACCCATCTCGTCGAGTCGGCGGCCGACGACGACGGCCCCTTCGGTGCAAAGGGCGTTGGCGAATCCGCGTTGATTCCCATCGGGCCGGCTATCGCAAACGCCGTGGCCGACGCCACCGACGCACGCATCACCGAACTGCCCCTAAAACCAGAGCGCGTCGTCCGTTCACTTCCACGGGACCTAATCTACCAGTAGGCCGCCCTTTCGACGACTTTTTTACCGCTTTGAGACGTGACCTCTCTGACTTCGACTGATCTAACGAAATAATTTCGAGCGTCGGTTAGACGTGCTCGACCAGTTCGACCTGGAACCCGGCGGTGTGGCGTTCCTCAAGGAAGATGATACGGGTCCCGCCCGCACCGGGCATCGGATCGTCGCTTTGGAATGTGAAGCCGTCCTCACGGAGGGCCTCGACGGCCGCGTCGACGTCGGCGACTCGGTACGCCATGTGTTGATAGCCTGGTCCGTGACGTTCAAGAAACGTCTTGACGTTCCCGGGACCAGTCGGTTCGAGGAATTCCAGATAGACGCCATCGAAGTCGAGGAAGACAGCGCGGATGTCGTACTCCGGCAGGTGCTCGTCGATGACTACCTCCTTGCCGAGGCGCTCGTAGAACGCGGTCGCCGCGTCGGCATCCCAGACGGGGGCACCGACGTGGTCGATGCCCTGTAACCTGATCTCGTCGTCACTCATTCGGAGCAGATTAGTCCAGGTTCTCGCTCGCGGCGCGGATCGTATCGAACTCGAGGAGAGCCTTCTCTTGGCCGCCGTCGACGTCGATGACGCCGCCGTTTACGAAGCTGGCCTGTTCGGAGGCCAGGAACGTCACGACGTTTGCGACCTCCTGTGGCTCACAGATACGACCGAGCGGGATGGAGTTTTCAGCGACCTCCATCGCTTGGTCGAAGGTCAGGCCCTGCTCCTCGGCCATAATCTCGACGAGGTAGTCCCAGCGGCCGGTCGCGACTGGACCGGGATTGACGGCATTGACGCGGACGCCCTCGCGGCCGTACTGCTTTGCCAGCGCTTCAGTCATGTTGATGTCGCCGGCGTTGGCCGCACCGGGCGCTAGCTCGCCGGGGCTGGGTTTCGTCCCATCGTTGCCGACTAGGTTAACCAGCACTCCCTCGCTCTCGACGAGGTGGGGCATCGCTTCGGTCGCCCCGCGGACATGCCCCATCAGCTTCAGGTCAAGCGCCTTATACCAGTCGTCCTCATCAAGGTTCTCGAGCAGGCCACCGGGCGCGCTGCCGGCGTTATTGACGAAGATGTCGATTCCCCCGTAGTGGTCCGCAACCGAATCGACGAACGCCGCCACGTCGTCACGCTCGGTGAAGTCGGCTGTCTTCGCGAAACACTCGACGCCGTGTTCGGCCTCGATTTCCTCTGCAGCCTCCTCGAGCGGGCCTGCGCTCCGCGCACAGATCGCTAAGTCGGCACCTTCGCTCGCGAGCGTGTTCGCGATTGCGTTGCCGATCCCTTTACTCCCGCCCGTCACGACTGCAACTTTGCCAGTGATGCCTAGATCCATTGTGTTACCTCGACCGAGGCAACACGCTAGTACTACAAAAATGTATGGTATAATACCAAATACTGAATATTTGAGATACCGATCAAAAGGGTCTCTGTGGGACAGAATCGACTGTTCGACCTTTGCAATGACGAGACATTGTTAGGTCTCAGGGCGGGTTGCGGCGCGTTCTAGTCGTCGCTCGTCGCAGTGTCGGCGTCCGGGTCGAGCGAGGTATCCTCGATTCGGTCGGCAGCGCCCAGCACCGCATCGTAAATCTTAGCGTACCCGGTACAGCGACAGAGGTTGCCCTTGATACCGTGCTGGATTTCTTCGCGGGTCGGATCTGGGTTCTCCTCGAGTAAAGCGACGGACATCATCGCAATGCCGGGGGTACAGTAGCCACACTGCATTCCGAACTCGTCGACGAACCCCTGTTGGACGGGGTGGAGATCCTCGCCTTCCTCGGCCCGGTCTGCGAGCCCCTCGATGGTCAGCACGTCCGTACCCTCGGCTTGGCCGGCGAGACGCTGACAGGACTTAGTCGCCTTTCCGTCGACGATTACCGTACAAGCGCCGCACTTGCCCGTCTCGCAACCGCGTTTCGTTCCCTTGAGTTCGAGTTCCTCACGCAGGAGCTTCGATAGCGGCACCGTTGGGTCGACCTCGACCTCCTTTTCCTCGCCATTGACGGTGAGCGTAACGGTCATTCCGCCCCCTCCGTGGCCCGCTCGGCGGCGGTCCGAAGCACCTTCTCGGTCAGGCGCTCAGCTAGACGGTTCTTGTACTCAACGGAGGCGTGCTCTTCGCCCACCGGTTCGGTGAAATCATCGACGTGTTCTGCGACTGCGCGCTGACGGTCGGCATCGTGGACTGACGAACCCACGAGGGCTGCTTCCATCTTCTCCATCCGGAGTGGCGTCGGACCCATACAGCCGACGACGATGCGGGCCTCCGTTATTTCGGTTCCGTCAACGGACAGCCGCGCGGCGACGTTAACGAGCGACATATCACCCTTCCGCCAAGCGAACTTTTCGAAGGCGACGCCGGTCCCCGCAGGCGGGCGGGGAATCCGGATGCCGGTGACTAGTTGGTCGGGGTCGAGGACAGTAACATACTCGCCGAGATAGAATTCTTCGAGGGGGACGTACTCGGTGGTCTCACCGTCCGAGCACTCAACCTCGGCATCCATCGCAATCATCGTGGGCGGATAGTCCAGCGACGGGTCGGCGTGGGCAATCGAGCCGCCTACAGTCCCCCAGTTTCGGACTTGGCGGTCGCCGATCTCTTTAGCTGTCTCGATTAATGCGCTCCAAGGCGTCTCCTTGAGATCGCTCTCGATTAGCTCGCGGTGGGTCGCCAGGCCACCGAGGTAGAGGCTGTCGCCATCGGGGTTAATTTCGTTGTGACCGTCGATTGCCGAGACATCGACGATCATGTCCTTGTCGATTATACCTTGCCGGAGGAGCGGCATCAAGCTCTGTCCGCCGGCGATGATGGCGGCGTCGTGTTCGCGAAGGAGCGTGGCTGCCTCGGCGAACGAATCCGCCCTGCAAAAGCCGCTGTCGTTGCGCTGCTCTATCGCCATGATAAGAAAACATTCCCGGCCCCGCATCATAAATGTATGTGCTGTGGTGTACCGTCTCTCACCATCTGCAGTTCACCGCGCGCAGGGAGACGAACCATGGGGTGACCACGGTGTAGCCGATTATACACCGTGCCAGCGGCGTATGACCACGCTAGGCTGAGATTTCGTCACTGTACCGTCGGCGCCTTCTGAGGTGGGTGGCGACTCCCGACAGAACATGGTTACAACCAGTACGGCGACGAATACGGCGGTTAGCGACCCATTGATACACCTCGTTTTGTATTGAGATACACCTGTGCTGTTGCATCCGATTCCTCTGTGTCTCTAACAGCGAGACGAAAATATATATGCGACACCTCGCAATAGACGCATGGTATGAGTAAGCACGAAACCGTCTCTGAGGAGACGGTCGAGCAGGAACCCGACGAGGAAACCGATGTCGTCGGGTCCTCTGAAGAGCGCCTTGACGCCGTGAGCAAGATCATCGGCGAGGCCGAGTACACGTACGACATCGAGAAGCCACGGATGTTGCACGTCGAACTCGTCCACAGTAAGCACGCACACGCGAAAATTCTGGATATAGACACGAGCAGCGCCGAAGCGATGACTGGCGTCGCGGCTGTCATCACCGGGGAGGACGTTCCGGACAACCGGTTCGGCTCGGGAATCGACGACGAGTACATTCTCCCGAAGCAAAAGGTCAGGTTCGTGGGAGAACCGGTGGCGGCCGTCGCCGCTGAAACTGAGGAGATTGCCCGCAAGGCTACGGACGCCGTTGAGGTCGAGTATGAACCTCTCGATGCAGTCTTCGACACACGCGAGGCGCTCAAAAAGGACCCACCCGCTGTTGTCCACGATGACCTACACGAGTACGATACCAGTGACGTGCTCGAACCGCGCCTCGACCCCGATCGGCCGAATCTCTACGCCAACCATCGCATTCGGACCGGTGACATCGAAGCCGGCTTCGAGGAGGCCGACCACGTGTATGAGGGTTCCTTCGACACGGACATGATGCATCACGTCCAGATGGAGCCCCACGTCAGCGTCGCCGAGTGGACACCCGAGGACGAACTGAAGGTGTGGACTTCCACCAACACGACCTACCGGGTGAAGAACATGCTCGCGGCAGCCTTCGACGTGCCATCCTCGTCGGTCAATCTCGAGGTTCCCTACGTCGGTGGGAGCTTTGGCGGCAAGGAGGGTGTCACTGAACCGCTTGCGGCCGCGGTCGCCCAGCACACTGACTACCGGCCCGTCAAGTTGGCCTTCACGCGTCAGGACCAGTTCATCGAGGGAACCTACCGGACGCCGTTCGAGACGGACCTGAAGATTGGCGTCACCGACGATCAAAAAATCACTGGGCTCAAGATCGAGACCTACCTCGGCGGCGGCGCCTACGCCGGAACCGGCTTCTTGGTTACTCGAAATTGTGGGTTCGCCGCTGTCGGAACCTACGACATCCCGAACCTGAAGTTCGACTCCTACGGCGTCTATACGAACCTTCCCATCGCCGGTTCCTTCCGTGGCTTCGGGAACTCACAACTCATCTTCGCTATCGAGTCCCTAATCGAGGACATCGTCATGGACCAAGGCTGGGACCCGACCGCCTTCCGTGAGCGGAACACGATGGAGGAAGGTGACGAGAACCCGGCCGGTGAGGTGATGAAGAGCATGGGGGCAAAGGAGTGTCTGGACCGCGCGGCGAAGGCCATCGATATGGACAATCGCGAACGCGAAGCCGAGGACGACGAGTGGCTCCGCGGCGTCGGCCTCGCGCAGGGAAGCAAGTACAGCATGGCCCCGACCGCCTCCAGCGCGTTCGTGAAGGTCCACGGCGACGGCAAGATCGAGGTGCGAACCACGGCGGAGGAAATCGGCACCGGGTCGATGACAGTCCTCGCCCAGATCGCCGCCGAGGAGTTCGGCGTCGACTTGGACGACGTGCGCGTCCTCCGTGGGAACACGGAGGTCACGCCCTACGACGACGGATCGATTTCCAGCCGGCTGACGTTCAACACTGGCAATGCCGTCCGGAAGGCCTGCCACGACGCCAAAGAACAGCTGTACCAGCACGCCGCCGCGAAGTTCGACGTTGAACCGGAGGACCTCGCGACCGACGACGGTGAGGTGTACGTTCAGGGCGAAGGCGATGGCCAGCGGATGCCTTTCGCAGACCTGTTCGAGCCGACCGTATTCGCCGGCGGTGGGTTCCTGAAGGAAGGCGGTGAGATCTTGGGGAAAGCGACGTGGCACTCACCGGTGAAGAACGTCGACCCCGAAACGGGACGGGGAGACCGCTTGACGGCGTTCTACACGCACGGGGCGCAGGCTTGTGACCTCGAGATCAACAAGTACACCGGCGAAGTCCGATTCAACAAGTTCGTCTCAGTGTACGACGTCGGCAACGCGATCAACCCGAAGATGGTCGAGGGCCAACTCGAGGGCGGCATCAGCATGGGCATCGGCTCCACGCTATACGAGGCGCTTACCCACGACAACGGCCGCATCGACAACGCAAACCTGCTGGACTACAAGGTTCCGTTCTCGACGGAACACCCGCTGAACATCGAGACACAGATCGTTGAATCGGCCCACGAGGACGGTCCGTACGGCGCGAAGGGAGTTGGCGAGGCGGTCTTAATCCCCAGTGCCGCTGCAATCGGGAATGCAGTCAAAGACGCGACTGGCGGCCGGATGGGGAAGATTCCCTTTACACCGGAAATGCTACTGGATGCGGTCGAAAAAGGTCCCGACTACGGATCCGAGTGATGTCGCGGTTGTCGAATCGCTGCTGAACGGATTCGCGTTCGCGTTCTTCTTCGTTTCGGGCCGTGGTCGCTTGCCTTTCGGTTCCGAAGGTGTCGATCCCTTACGTCAGCGTTGCATCGGTCAGTCCGAACGTCTTAGCCGAGGAGGCCACCGGACTCTTCGGTTTCGACTTCACCGAGTTCACCCTTGAAGTTGTCAATGGCCTTGTTCGTCTGGCGCATACCGACGCTCTTGACGATTCGGCTGCCCATGTTCATGATGCGGCCGGTGACGTCGACGTGGTTCTCCCATTTGATGTCGGTCACATTCGGGTCGTCTCCCTCAGACATGCGGACCGTGACGTTGGATTCCATCCGACTGTCGCCCTCCTTGGCGTTGCCGGTAAGGCGGAACTTCAGCAGTTCTTCTTCGATTTCCTCGGTGATTTCGGCGTTCACGTCGAAGGTCACCGAGATATGTGACACCGAGACTCCAATCTCGGCGGTGTAGTGCGTGTCGTCGATAACTTTGATGTCTTGGCAGTTGGGAATGACTGTTCCGATCTGCTCGGGGTCCTGCAAAAAGGCCCAAGTCTCCGACGGACTGCTCGTGACACTAAATTCTCCTTCGAATTCCATGCAAGTGTTCACACACGAACAACCGACTTAATTCTTCTCCCGATCGCTACCCGACGAATCGGAATACACCGCCAACACCTATGAGATTTAACAATAGCACACGGGCTTAGGGCGTGGGATAGTGTCGAATCCCTTAACAAAACGCCGCCCCCCAATCAGATTGACTCGAGGTCTGGTAGTAATTCGCGCCTGATATCGTTTAGGTGTTTCGTCGTGCGCCTAACATTGGTAACCTTTGACGGGGAGATATCGGTGGTGAGGGTGTCGGGTTCGGTGCCGAGGGTGCCGAGTTCCTCGCCGCGGGGGTCGATTACGGTAGAGGCCCCGAAGTGGGTCTGGCCCCCCTCGGTGCCCGCGCGGTTGACACCGACCACGTAGACGGAGCTCGAGACGGCAATGCCGGTGAGTTCTTTCACCCACACTTCGTCGCGATTCTCCTCACCGAAACTGCAGGTCGGCACGAAGACCACGTCGGCCCCACGGAGCGCCTGGACGCGGGCGATCTCGGGAAAGTGGCGGTCGAAGCAAATCATAACGCCGATTGTGAGACCACCAACGTCGAACACCGGCGCCCCCAAGTCACCGGGTGAGAAGTAGTAGGTCTCGTTGTAGCCGGGGCGCTGGAAGGGGTGGAGTTTGCGGTACTTGCCCGTAAGCTCTCCCCCGTCGTCGATTATCAGCGCCGTGTTGTAGTTGCGGCCGCCCGGGTATCCCTCTTCGAACACCGGTGCGACGATAGCGGTGTCGAGGTCAGCTGCGGTTTCCCGGATTCGGTCCACGAATTCGCTGTCGTCGCGGACGGCAAGCTCGAAATTGTCCGGGTCCTGCTCGGCCGGGAAGTATGGCGTGGCGAAGTACTCGGGAAGACAGGCCACGTCCGCGTCGGCCGCAGTCTCCCGCAACTCGTCTATCGCGCGCTCGAGATTCTCCTCCGGCGAGGCGTCCGGACCGGCCTCGAACTGCACAGCGGCGATGGTCGGGCTCATTTGTCGCGGATCACGAAGACCCGTGCTGGCGCACCGTCGCCGTTGGCCAGTCGCATCGGGACAACGTACGTAGTGAACTCGTCGGGTAGTCCGTCGCAGTTGACCACGTTCTCAACGATGACCTTGTCGGCCTCGAGCAGAGTGTAGTGGTTCCGATACCCCTCGTCGCCGGGGTCGATCGCCGCGTCGGTAATCAGACCGCGCGCGCCGCGCTCAACGACGTACTCCGCGATCCCCTCCGAGTAGTAGGGGTTATCGCCGTAGAACGACTGCGTCCCTTCGTGTTCGTCGCTCCAGCCCGTGTGGACGAAGAGGAACTCTCCTTCTTCGAGTGGGCTGGACAGGCGCTCTTTCACCTGATCGAGCGTAATCTCCGTGTTGGGTTCGGCAACGTCGCGCACGTCGGCGCGTTTCGTGGGTCGAATCGTCTCCGTCAGCTCGATGTCACCGATTCTTCGGCCGTCGGCATCGAAGTGGTACGGGGCGTCCATGTGTGTGCCGATGTGAGTCGTGGTGGCCATGAAGTCGCTCTCGTAGTCCGATTCTTCGTGTCGGACGACCCGACCTTGCCGGAACGTCGGCAGCTTCGGTGGGACGCTCGTCTCTTCGTCGACGCGGATAGATAGGTCTTGAATCTCCATCTCCGACTCGACGTGGTTGAGCGAGATATAAATAGATTCCCACCAGACGCGATCGATTTCGGATATCCGGCACACACGACAAGTACGGCCATCCGGTCGTCGCTTGAGCGACAGGGAGTCTACCGAGCTCGTCAGCCTTCGTACTCTTCGGCCGCGTGCTCGACGGCGTCGAAGATTTTGGTGTAGCCGGTGCAGCGACAGAGGTTCCCCTTGAGGTATTGTTTGATTTCCTCGCGGGTTGGGTCTGGGTTCTCCTCAAGTAGCGCCACGGTGGAGACAACGAAGCCGGGCGTGCAGTAGCCACACTGCATCCCGAACTCCTCGATGAATCCCTCTTGGACGGGGTGAAGGTCCACGCCGTCTCCATTGTGGTCCGCCAAGCCCTCAACCGTCGTAACCTCCTTACCGTCGGCTTGGTGGGCCGGAATCAGACAGGACTTGACCGGCGTACCGTCGACGAGGGTCATGCAGGAGCCGCACTCGCCGACCTCGCAGGCCTCCTTGGTCCCGGTCAGTTCGAGTTCGTTCCGGATGGCGTCCCGAAGCGGAACGCCGGGTTCAACCGAGAACGTCTGTTCTTCGCCGTTCAACTCGACCGTAATGTTGTCGATCGTGCTCATTGTGCTGGCTCCGTGAGAGGGGGTGCATCAGACCGTCGTAGAGCGGTGGTAATCGCACGCTTAGTCATGACCCTGAATAGGTGTTTCCGGTACTCAACGTCGTCATCCACATCGTCGATCAGTTCGAGGTCCTCGACGATTGCCATTGCGACCTCGTCAACGGTTTCCCGGTCGATTCGGTCGCCGACCAACTGCGATTCGATTTCCTCTGGGACGCGCTTCGGGACCGGTGCACCGGCGCAGTAGGCGAGTTGAGCGTCAGTGCACGTCTCACCATCGTCCGCGTCGGGGACTATCAACGCGGCGACACCGGCCGTCGACCAGCCGCCGGGGGCCTCGGTGTCGCTCGCGTACGCACCTCCTGCCCGTGCGGGCGGTCGCTCGAACTTGATTCCGGTGACGATCTCGTGGGGTTCGAGTTCCGTCAGGTAGTAATCAAGGAAGAACTCCGAGAGGTCGTGGTGGCGGGTCTCGTCCCCATCAAAGCTGACTGCCTTGGCATCAAGACACTGGAGCGCCGGAGGCAGGTCTTGGGCCGGGTCGGCGTGAGAGACACCGCCACCGATCGTCCCTGCGTTGCGCACCGGCACGTCGCCAATCGCCTTCACGGCGTCACTGAGCAGGTCGAGGTCAGCACAAATCTCGGTCTCGAGCAACTCGGAGTAAGTCACGAGCGCGCCGATTTCGACGGTTCCATCGGTTACCGTCACCGCGTCTAGGTCGGGTATCTCGGTGATGTCTACGAGCGCGTCAGGGGAGATGAGCCCCTGCCGTAGCAGGGGCATCATGCTCTGGCCGCCGGCGACTATCTTTGCCTCGTCGGCCTCCTTCAGACGGTCCACCGCGTCGGCGAGCGAACCGGGTTGGTAATACTGCACGGAATCACCCATGCGTTGGAGTCTCAATACTGCAAGGTAAATGTACCGGATACCCCAATCATGCCGGATTACAGTCCCATTACCCCACCGTACCCCGCACCCTGTGGCTGGTGGCTCAGGAGCGGCGGCTACACTATGGTTGCCCCTGAATTGACCTCCAGCCAGCCTTCGAACGACCCAAACCTCCAAAAAGTATAAATAGAAACCCCATATCTCTTAATGCAGACATATGAGTAACCATGACAACCCCAGCGAGGGGAACAGCGACCGAACTGTCACTCGGAGATCAACCCTGAAGGGACTCACTGCGGTAGCCGGCGTAGGATCGGTCGGCCTATCGGGCTGTCTCGGCGGCAACGGGGGAGGGAACGGCAACGGCGGCGATGGCGAAGGCGGCACAATCAAAATCGGTCTTCAGGCCGATCTCACCGGTGCGCTGTCGATATACGGATTCTGGCACCGTCGCGTCCTTGAGAACTACGTCGAGGCGGTCAACGAGGACGGTGGTATCGACGGCCGTGAGGTGGAACTACTCGTCGAGGACACTGAGACCGACGCCGAAACCGGCGGGCAGGTCTTCCGGCGCCTCGTCCAACAAGAGGACGTCGACTTCGTCATCGGTTCGCAGTCCTCTGGCGTCTCAATCGCGACGAACCCGCTGGCCAAGCAGATGCAAGTACCGTACTTCCCGCTGGGAGAGGCGCCCTCGATTACCGGCGAGGACGGTAACCGCTGGGTGGTGCGAAACAACCACAGCACGGAGCACGCCGCTGAAATCGCCGTTGAACACGGGATTGAGAGCGGTTCGAAGTGGACGATTATCTACCAGGACTACGCGTTCGGCCAACAGTATCGAGACGCGGTGACCGCCGCCGTCGAACGGCGCGACGGTGAAGTACTCCAAAGCATCGGCGTGCCGGTGGGTGAAAGTGACCTGAACTCCTACCTGAACTCAGTGCCAGAGGATACTGAAGTCCTGTTCAACGCGTTGATTGGTGCCTCGTCGCTGGGCTTCCTCCAGCAGAGCGCGGACCTCAACACGCCAGGCCAGCGACTCGGTGCCATTGCCTCCATCGAGGGCGTAGATGTCAGCGAGACCGGCAAGGGCGCGGAGGGTGCGGAGTATGTGACGATGCTCCCGCGTGACACGAGCGACGTGGACGTAGACGGTGTCGAACAACTACGTGAGATGGCGAACCCGTCGGACAGCGACAACATCTACCTCGGTGGCCACATCAACGCTTCTTACGAGGCACTTTCGTGGATCGAAGACGCGGTAACCGCGACCGAGTGGTCCGGGTCGGGGGATCACCAGGCGCTCATCGAGTGGTTCGAGGGCGGTCCCTCGGTTGAAGGCAGCGAGCGGTACCCACAGGGGCCGAAGTTCTTCCGCGGGGAGGACCACCAGGCGTTCATGGACATGCACATCGAGCGCATCGAGGACGGCCAGCTAACCAACGCTAAGCGGGTCGAGGTCGACGAACCCAGCTTCGAGGCGCGGGCGAACCTGGCCAGCCAGGAGTTCTGAGCCCGGAGTCGTCTGTCCGAATCACTGTTGGGCCACACACTGTCGCATTTCTCATCCTACGAGTCGGAGTAGTGTGCCGATAGAAACTACTGTCCCTCTCGTCACAAGTTTTATGACAAGCGGGTTTATCTATGGGTTGAAGACACATACCACAGTGTGGATTGTGTTCAAAACGCCACAGAGGTAAACAAGCATGAAGGGTACGAGACAATTCGTTAACAGACGTAACGTTATTCGAACAATCGGCGCAGGGAGCGCCGTGGGTCTGGCGGGCTGTCTGGGCGGCGGCAATGGCAACGGCAATGGCAACGGCGGCGATAGCGACACCATCAAGGTTGGCCTCCAGGCTGACCTCACTGGTGCGCTGTCGACGTACGGCTTCTGGTTCAGGCGGGTACTGGAGGCATACGTTGAGGAGATTAACGAGGACGGCGGAATCGACGGTCGCGAGGTGGAACTGCTCGTTGAGGACACCGAGACTGACGCCGAAACTGGCGGGCAGGTCTTCCGGCGACTGGCTCAGCAAGAAGGGGTCGACTTCGTCATCGGCTCCTTCTCCTCCGGTGTTAACATCGCGACGATTCCACTTGCCAAGCAGATGCAGGTGCCGTACTTCCCGGCCGGTTCGGCGCCGTCGACGACGGGTGAGGACGGCAACCGTTGGACGATTCGGACCGCACACGAAATCACGCAGAATGCGGCGCTGGGTGTCGAGTGGGGGCTGGAGAACCTCGGGACGAACTGGACCATCATGTACCAAGACTACGCGTTCGGCCAGCAGTGGCGGGATGCGATTCAGGAAACCATGGGTGACGACGGCGAGATTTTGGAAACGATTGGCGTCCCTGTCGGCGAGAGCGACCTCAACTCGTATCTGAACGGAGTCCCCGAGGACACCGATGTCCTGTTCAACGCTCTAATCCTGCCGTCCTCGATTAGCTTCCTGCAACAGAGCGCCGACCTGGACACCCCGGGGGCCCGCTTCGGCGACATTTCCGGAATCGAGGGGACGAACGTCTCGGACATCCAAGACGCGGGGCAGGGCGCTTCGTACATCACTGGACTCCCCCCGACGCTGGACACGGAGGGGAACAACCACCTCCGGGAACTCGCGGATGTCGAAGGTGCAAGCGAGGCGCTTGTCCGCCAGTACTGGGTCGCCTACGAGGCGATGTCGTTCATCCGTGATGGTATCGAGGCCTCCGACTGGGAGAGCCAAAAAGATCACCAGGCGTTCATCGAGTGGTTCGAGAGCGGACCATCGGTCGATGAGGGGATTTCCTACCCACAGGGTGATAAGTTCATCCGTGGAGAAGATCACCAGGCGTTCATGAACCGCTACATCACCCAAATTTCGGGCTCGGAGCTAGATGTCGTTACGCAGATGGAACTGACGGAGCCACCGCGGCCCCCCCGCGCGAACCTTGCCGGCCAGGAGTTCTGACCGACAACACGCGGGTTACTGGCACCGATAGAACGAACACGGATGGCTACGACCGACCGAACAAATGGTCGAGTTACTCGGGCCTGGGCTGGCTGTCGCGGCCGCGCTATTCTTAGCGATTCAGGTCGGCTGCATCCGCATCGGAACGGATAGCGGCCGGTCGAACGACGCTCTAATCGTCGTCCTGCTTGTCAACATTACCGTGCTGGTTCCCGTCGCACTCGTGGTCGGTTATCCTGACTACAGCCTATCGAGGAACTCGCTGCTTGCGTTCGCTGCGGCAGGCTTGGTCGGGACGATGATGGGCCGTGCCTTCGAGTACGCGGGCATCGAGCGAATCGGTGCGAGCCGGTCGGAACCGATTAAGGCATCCCAGCCACTTCACGCGGCCGTCCTCGCAGTGCTTGTCCTCGGAGAGACGCTGACACCAGTGATGGCCGTCGGCACGGTCCTGGTGGTGGTCGGCGTCGCCATCATCTCTTGGGAGAGTCGCAGTTCTTCGACCGGGCTCGAGTCGATTTCGTGGTCGTACCTCGCGCTACCACTGGCCTCCGCATTCCTGTACGGTATCGAGCCCATCTTCGCGAAAGTCGGATTAGCGACCGGCACCTCGCCGTTCGTCGGCCTCGGTGTCAAGACGGTGACGGCGACGGTCGCCTTCTACGCGTATCTGCGGTACCGCGGTGTGCTGCCGGAACGCGGCGTGTTCGAGTCAGTCAACACGAAATGGTATGTGGCGGCTGGCCTCGCCAACTCCGCGTTCCTGCTCAGCTACTATGCGGCACTGGCGGTGGCGCCAGTCGTGCTGGTCCAGCCGGTCTTGCAGACGAGCCCGCTGTTCGTGATCCTCATCTCCTACGTCTTTCTCCAGCGGCTCGAACGGGTCACGTGGAAAATCGTCGCCGCAGCCGGCATAGTCGCGCTCGGAGCCGGCTTAGTAGCGCTGCAGGTCTAAGCCAGCTCAGTCCTCAAGATCGTCAACCTGCAGACCACCGATTCGCGGGTGGGGCCGGCCGCCGTCCGTCACGACGACAATCAACACGAGTTCGTCTGCCGCGGGCGCGTCCTCAATACGGACCGGCATCGCGTCGTAGTGGGTCCGGACGTAGGCCTCGTCCTTGTAGTGGGTCGGGACGTCGAGGACTGTCCCCGGCCCGCCGTGTTTTTTCGCGCTCGGGATGATGGCGTCGCCGCCGCCGACGGCCTCTCGCAGCGGCGTCCCGAGTTCGGGGTGGAGCATCGCCGCGACGTGTTCGAGTTCGCCGTCGGTTCCGACGATACCCCCTTTCCCGTAGCTCTCGACCCGGTCAGGTCCACCGAGCCTGTCGACGGCCGTCTCGGCGAGCTGTCCGCCCAGGTCGGCGCCCCACTCGGTGAGTAGCGACAAATCCTCCTGCCACTCCCTCGCATAGGGATTGTCGATTACGGCCGCTGCAGCGACCTTCGTGACCGGGTCGTCGAGCGCCCGTTCGCCGTCGCGTTCGGTCTTCGATTCGATTACTGTCTGCGTCCGGATGGTCGGGTCAGTCATGTGTGTTCGATGGTCGCGGTCTGTTTCGCAGGGGCGGTGTTCCGGCTCCCATCGACGTGGACCTCGCCATCGACGAGCACCGTTGCTATCGCCGGATACGAGCCGGCATCGAGCGCCTCGAGAGCCGTCTCGGCTGCACTCCCTTTCGGCGCACCCATCAGCGTCAGGTCCGCCGGCCGTCCCTCCTCGATTCGGCCGGTGTCGAGGCCGTGGTGGCGGGCCGTGGTGCCGGTGGCTAGACAAAGAACCTCCTCGGGGGATACGTCGGTCATGCCACAGAGTGTTGCGGCCTCAAGCAGTACTCCGAGCGGCGTCACCCCGGTTCCGGAAGGAGTGTCGGTGCCAATCTGGATGCGGTTGAGTTCGTCGCGGTCGGCAGCCATCTCCAGTACGTCGACCGCGACGCGCTGATTTCCGGCGAGCACTAAATCTAGAACGATTTCCGTCTCGGTGACCAGTTTCGTCACCTCATCGTCCGGGATTGGCGTCGGGCCGCCGTTGACATGGGCCGCGATATCGGGGCCGATGTCGACGAACATCTCGGCGTCTGTTGACTTCACGCCGGGAAGGCTCGTGCCGCCGCAGTGCATCAGGACTATCATGTCCCGCTCGTGACCCCAGGAGATGAGATTTCGGGCGCGTTGGCGTTCCTCAACCGGCATGAGGAATTTCAAGCGCTCGACGCCTTCCCGGTGGACATCCTCGATGTCATCCTCAGTCATGTCGCCGTCGAGAATCAGCGTGCCGCCCCTGACCTTGACGCCGCCGGGGCGGTCATTAGCGAGTGACTTCCGGGCGAGCGTGGCTAGGGACTTGGCGCTCTCGACGTCATCAGGTCGTCCGGGAAGGTGAGGTTCTCCGTTTGAGATCATCGAGGTAATCCCACCGTGCAGATAGCTCTCACACCAACCGAGCGTTTGCTGCCGTGGGGTGTAGTCGCCGAACACCGGGTGGATGTGGGAGTCGATCAGACCGGGTGTCAGGGTGAGACCGCCGGCGTCGATCTTCGTGTCCGCGGTGGTGATTGTCGTGCCCAGTTCACGAATTTTCCCGTTCTCGATATACACCGAATCCCCGTCGAGAATCGGCTCCTCCAGCCGCCCGGTGATAATCCGGCCGATGTTCGTGACGAGCGTGCTCACGACTCGGACACCTCCCGGTCTCTGATTGCTGCTTCCGGGCCCTGTGGTGCAAAGATCCACAGTTTCCGGAGCGGTTCGGTCCCGACGTTGACGTGTTTGTGCTGTACGCCAGGTGGAATCACGGCCGCCTGATTCGCTGTTAGCCTGTACGTCTCGTCGTCGGTGACGATCTCCGCCTCGCCCTCAAGAACGTACACTATCTCTTCGACTTCGCGTACGTGTGGAGAGCCCTCCGCGCCCGGTTCGAAGGTGACGACCCCGACGCTGACATTCTCGACACCGACGCTTTCGTCGGCTACGATTTGACTCGCGAACGCACCGCTGCCGTATTGCGGGAGTGTCGCGGTGTCCCGTACGACGATTCCGCCGTCGCTTTCGTCGGTCACGGGCGACCAACCTCATTGGATATGTGTTGGTAACTCATACCACGGATTGTCGTTTCAGGAGATGAAATATATAGCTTGTCCATACTCTGGCGGGTACAGCAAGCCAACGGGCGGCCGCTGTTCGTGACCGTTCAGGCGACTGGGGCTTCCAGCAACATTTATATCAACGGCGTTGAAACTACTGGACCAAGCCATGAGAGTGCATCACAGTGGCACGTGTGCCACAACGAGGTGCCGGATAACTGGACGGATTCACGGAGTACTGTCGAGGAACTGGCCGCTGTTAACCGGTACTCACGCAGCGGGCCGTTCGCCCGCCAACAAATAGTATGGCGCTGGGAAGTGACCTCGCGGTGGCGATACTGAACGGCGTCACTTGGGGACTTATCGTGGCGCTGATCGCATTAGGACTCAACCAAATCTACGGGCTGCTTGAAATCGTCAATATGGCCCACGGATCGCTGTATATGCTCGGTGCTGTCATCGGCTGGTTTATGATAGATGCCACCGGGAGCTTCGGCGCGGCGCTGCTGGTCGCGCCCCTTGCCGTCGGCGTCATCGGGATGACCGTCGAGCGCACAATCCTCCGGCCGATTGAGGACGACCTCACGATCACTCTGATCGCGACGTTCGGCCTATTGTTGATCTTCGATCACTTGGCGCTGATGACGTTCGGCCCCGGTACCCGCTCGGTATCCGCGCCAGTCGGTGGCACGGTGTCGTTTGCGGGCATCTCGTACTCGAAGTACCGTCTTGTCGTCGGCGTCGTCTCCATCGTCCTGATGGTATGTCTATACCTGTTCCTCTTCCGGACCCGCTATGGGACCTGGATGCGGGGCGTCCGTCAGGACCGAGAAACCGCAAGTGCGCTCGGAATTCCCACTTCGAAAGTGTTCGTCTTCACGTTCGGCCTAGGCTCGTTCTTGGCCGCGCTGGCCGGCGTGTTGCTGGCACCGATCGTCAGTGTGGGCCACCTGATGGGGCTCGACATCCTTGCGGTGGCCTTCATGGTGGTAATCGTCGGCGGCTTAGGCTCTCTGCGCGGCGTCCTCGTCGCCAGTTTGATATACGCACTCGTCGAGAACGTGAGTTCATTATTCATGACCCCCATAGAGGCACGCATCCTGACATTCGCGCTCATGATCGCATTCGTATTGGTTCGCCCTGACGGCATCTTCCGGGGTGCATCCGCGTGACCCGGAACATCGAGACGCCACTCGGAACGCTGACTCCCACGAACGGGGCCTGGATTGCGCTTGCGGCTATCGCCGTAATCTACCCCTTCACTGTGGACAACTTCCTGTTGTTCTTAGGCGCGTCAGTCCTGGCGCTGGGGCTGTATGGGGCTTCCTTCGACCTAATCTACGGCTACACAGGATTGTTGAGCTTCGGTCACGCCGCGTTCTATGGCGTCGGCGCGTACGCGGCGACATTCGCAATCCAAGACTACGGTCAGGGCGTTCTCACCGCCATGCTCGTTGGATTCCTCGTTACCGCCGTCATCGCCATCGGTCTGGGTCTCATCGCGATTCGAGTCAGTTCGCACGGATTCGTGATCGTTACGATCCTGATCGTCCTAATCGCGAACCTCGCCGCGGTGAGCTTGACGTCGATTACCGGCGGTACCGACGGGATGAGCGTCATCATTCCTGAACTCGCGCTACCGATGCTCGGGGAGTTCTCGATGCTAAACCCGATGTTCAGGTACTTCTTCGTCTTGGCCGTGGTCGGAGTCTCGCTCATGGCTATGAACCGCCTCGTGAACTCGCCGATTGGCCTCGTGTTCCGAATGATCCGTGACAATGAACAGCGCGCGCGGATGCTCGGGTACAACGTTACGGTTTACAAGCTGATTGCCTTCAGCGTCAGTGGCGCATTCGCCGGTGTGGCGGGTGTGCTCAGCATGTACGTCACTGGGTTCGTGAGCGCCTCGCACTTCGCTCTCATTGTCTCTGGTGACGCGGTCATCTACACGCTTGTTGGCGGCCGAGCGACGCTGATCGGCGCTATCTTAGGCGCGGTCCTGATCGAAGGAGCCTCGAACTTCGTGAGCGGGATTACCGATGTCTACCCGCTGATTATCGGCGCAATCTTGTTATTCACCGTGATCTTCGAGCCGGAGGGTGTCGTTGGGATGTCCCACCGCGTTCGCGACTGGCTCCAAGACCGCGGCGTATTGCCTGGGGGAGACGAACCTGAGTCGCCGACAGACCCCGATGCTGATCCCGGCGCTACCGAGGTGACTACCGATGAGTGAGACCATACTCAGGACGGACGGATTGACCCGCAGGTTCGGCTCACTGGTCGCTGTCAACGATGTTGACCTCGAGATTTACGAGGGCGAGATTCGTGGATTGATCGGCCCGAACGGGGCCGGTAAGACCACCGTGTTTAACATGCTCTCAGGGATGCTTGATCCGTCGTCCGGCGAAATCTGGTTTCACGATGAGGAGATTACGGACATGCCGCCGCACCAGATCACTTCTCGTGGGATGGCTCTCGCCTTTCAGATCACCAGTATCTTCCCCGAACTGACGGTCACGGAGAACGTCCTCGGGGCTATCAATGGCCAGAAGCGCTTTCTGAACCCGCTTGAACGCTACAGCGACGACGAAGCCGGCCACGAGCGTGTGATGGAACTCTTGGAGCGCGTCGGTCTCATGGAACATGCAGAAGAGACAGCAGAGAACCTCTCACACGGCGACCAGAAGGTCCTTGAGATGGCGCTCGCGCTCGCGAGCGATCCGGATATGCTCCTTCTCGACGAGCCCGCGGCAGGGCTCTCAGCCAGTGAGACACGGACCGTGGTCAACCTGCTTGAGGAACTCCACGGAGAGGTTACGATCATGCTCATCGAACACGACATGGATTTGGTGATGGAACTCGTCGATAGCCTTACCGTGCTTCATCACGGCGAGATCATTTCAGAGGGGAAACCCTCGGAGATCAAGACGGACGAACAAGTGCAAGAAGTCTACTTCGGGAGGGAGTACTAATGCTGGAAGTGGACGCCATCAACACCTACTACGGGAAGAGCCACATCCTCCACGATGTCAGCTTCGAGGCTGACAACGACGAGGTGGTCGCTCTCCTCGGTCGCAATGGTGTCGGAAAAACCACCACCATGAAATCAATCATCGGGTTAACCCCTCCGCGAACTGGAACGGTCCGATTCGAGGATGAGGTAATTTCAGGCAACTCAGCGAGCGAGATTGCCAACCGTGGAATCGGTTATGTCCCGCAGGACAGGGGAATGTTTCCCGACTTGACTGTCGAGGAGAACCTGACGATGGGGCTCGGGACGGCGACCCGGGATCAGAGTATCCTCGACCAGATTTACGAGCGATTCCCCCGCGTCGAGGAACGGCTCCAGCAAAAGGCCGGCACCCTCTCGGGCGGTGAACAGCAGATGGTGGCGATGGCCCGCGCACTGATGCGGGACCCGAAACTCGTGTTGATGGACGAACCCACCGAGGGGCTGATGCCCTCGTTGATTCCCGAAATCGCCGATATCACCGAAGAGATCGCCGATTCGGGATACACTATCGTTATCGTCGAACAGAACGTTGACCTGGTAATGGACATCGCCGACCGCGTCTACCTGATGGACAACGGCCGGATCCACGAGCAGGCAACGCCAGCTGAACTGCGCGAGAATGAAGCGATCCTCGAGAAGTACCTTGGAGTTGGTATCTAATGATAGACTTCGAACTCAGTCCGATTTCGCGACGCATCGTCGAAGAACTGGCAACGGTTACTGCAGAGGAGGAGGTGCTCGTCATCTCCGATCCGGAGAAGGTGAGCGTGGGGCGTGCAATCACCAACGCAGCGCGGTCGACGGGTGCGAACGCAACCCTATCGATAATGCCGCGACTGGATGCCCACGGGAACGAACCACCGGAACCGGTTGCCGCCGCGATGAAGGCCGCTGACGTGGCCTTCACTGCAACGACCCACGCGATCACGCACACGCAGTCCCGACTCGCGGCCTCAGACGCCGGCACGCGTGTCGTTGTCCTTCGGGGCGTCACGGAAGACATGCTGATTGAAGGGGGCATGAACACCGACTACGAGCGGCTTCGTGAGGTCACCGCTGCTACGCGTGATGTCCTTGACGCTGCCAGCGAGGCCCACGTTACCAGCCCTGCCGGAACGGACATCGACCTGAACTTGGAGGGCAGCTCGGCGTTCTCCCTCGATGGCTACTTCCATGATTACGGCTTCTCCGCGCTTCCAGGTGGGGAGTCGCCGACCTGTCCGCAAAAGAAACCAGGCACTGACGGGACCGTCGTCATCGACTACTCGATGGACAACATCGGCCATCTCGACGAACCGATCGAACTCACGTTCGAGGCGGGAACGCTGACCGATATTTCGGGTGGTAGCGAGGCCGACGAGTTACAGGCTATTGTCGACGATGCTGGCAAGAACGCCGGCAATCTCGCCGAGTTCGCAATCGGGACCAACCCCGACGCGCGCCTGATCGGCAACCTCGCCGAGGACAAAAAGAAGGCCGGTACCGTCCACTTCGCTATCGGCGACGACACCAGTCTTGGTGGCACCCTAGAGAGCGAAATCCACTTCGACGGTCTCGTCCTCGACCCGACCGTCGAACTCGACGGCACCGTTGTCCTTGACGAGGGGACGCTGGACATTGAAGGCATCCTCGACTTGGCGGACGAACTCCGGGACTAACCGGCAGAGCCGCCGCTCCCTATTCTGCAGTTCCGTTACCGCCGAAAACGTGCGTCGGCCGACCGATCACCCGTCTTCGCGGTTGTGGATCGCCCCGTCGCGCGCTGAGAGATGCTGTGGATCCCGGTCGTTCGCGACGGCCAGAAGTTCGGCGACGATGCTGTGGGCGATTCCATAGGGCGTACTCCCACCTAAATCGAGACCGATCGGGGTGTAAACCCGCTCCAGATCGGTCTCGGTTGGTGTCGTGGCGGTCTCATCGTCGTCCATCGCCGCGAGCAGTTCCTCGAAGCGCTCGCGCGGGCCCATGAGCCCGATGTATGGAACAGGGGTCTCGAGTAGTTCCTCAAGCGCGAGTCGGTCGTCGACGAAGTTATGCGTCATAATGACGACGTAGGTGTCCTCGTCGAAGGACTCGGTGTCCCGAATCCGTGCCGGTGAGGTCGAATTAACCTCGGTGGCGGAGGGGAACTGATCCGAGTCCGTGGTTCCCCGGAACCCGACGACGTGGACGCGGAAGTCGGCGTTCGCGGCCAATTCGACCACGGGACCGACGTCGTGGCCGGAGCCGACGACGACGAGTTTTGGGGCCGGCGTGAGCGCATCTACGAACACCTCGGCTGCCCCCGCGTCGGTTTCGACACGGACCACGCCACTGCGTTCTTGTTCAAGGTGGTCTTTGACCTCAGATTCGACTGCGTCCCGGACCCACGCAGGTGCGTCCGATCCCTCGACGAATCCCTTGCCGGGGCGGTAGTTTCCCCGACTCCAGGCTGGGGCGTTCCCGTCGAGAACCGTGACGACGCCGACGGGCTCATTCGCGGCAACACTGTCGAGGGCCGGCCGGTAGTCTGCAGTCAGCGGCTCAAGGAGGACATCGATGATTCCGTTACAGCCGACGCCGAGCCCCCAGACGTCCTCGTCGTCCTCCATCATGTCGTACGTTTCAATTCGTGGACAGCCGCTATCAAGGACATCCGCTGCAATGCGATTGATTTGGTCCTCCAGACACCCAGCTGTGATGCTGCCGAGGCCATCGCCATCGGGCGTGACGAGCATCTTCGCACCAGGACGCCGATAGGCGTTCCCTTCGACATCGGTTACGGTCGCGAGGACCGCCGGTTTATCTGCTTCGAGCAATTCGCGAGCCCGGGCATACACCGTCGACTCGGGAACGCTCCATCTGCTGTCTGTCATTGCTAAAGGAGTCGCGTCCCTTGATTGTAAGCGTTTTCCCCGCTAAAGTGGCCCGAATGGGCCGAACAGACTGAATACGGCTCATCTGGCCATCTCCCGTCAGCGCTAAAATCGCGGCTGCTCAGGACCGTAAACCGACAGGGTACCGGGTGGTATCCACCATCATTATTACCGGGCCCGCGCAATAGGTTGCAATGCTCGACTACTTCGATGTAGAATCGGATGTGTCCGCAGAGGAGCGGATGATCCGGGACACGGCCCGAGAATTCGTGGAAGAGAAGGTACACCCCAATATCGGCGAGCACTGGATTGAGGGAACCTTTCCCACTCAATTGATCTCTGAAATGGGTGAGATGGGGTTCTATGCACCCAACTTGGAGGGATATGGCTCTCCAAACGTCTCTGAGACCGCGTATGGTCTCCTGATGCAGGAACTGGAGGCCTGTGACTCTGGCCTGCGCTCGATGGCCTCCGTTCAGGGTGCGCTCGTAATGTACCCAATCCACGCCTACGGCTCGGAGGCACAGAAAGACGAGTGGCTGCCCAAACTCGGCAGGGGAGACGCGGTGGGCTGTTTCGGCCTCACCGAACCCGAACACGGTTCCAATCCGACGGCGATGGAGACCTACGCTGAGGAGGCCGATGGCGGCTACCGACTGAAGGGTGCGAAGACATGGATTACGAACTCCCCGATTGCGGATGTCGCCATCGTCTGGGCGCGTGACCGGACCGACCCTGACACGCCCGTCCGGGGATTCCTCGTGGAGACCGATCGCGACGGCGTCTCGACGAACAAGATTACCGAGAAACTCTCGCTTCGGGCCTCTATCACTGGTGAAATCGGTCTCAACGACGTGTTTGTTCCCGAGGAGAACCTGCTGCCCGGCGCGGAAGGTATGGGTGGACCACTCGGATGTTTAACACAAGCTCGTTACGGCATCGCCTGGGGCGCTATCGGCGCCGCACGTGATTGCTTCGAAACCGCCAGACAGTACGCAGAAGACCGCGACCAGTTCGGTGGCCCCATCGGTCGGTTCCAGCTACAGCAGGACAAACTCGCCGAGATGGCCACCCAGATAACGCTCGCCCAACTGCTCGCGCACCGCCTCGCGGACCTCAAAGAACGCGGCGCGATGCGCCCCCAGCACGTTTCGATGGCCAAGCGCAACAACGTCCGGATGGCCCGCGACCAGTCCCGCATCGCTCGCGAGATGCTCGGCGGTAACGGCATCACCGCCGACTACTCGCCGATGCGACACATGGCCAACCTCGAGACAGTGTATACCTACGAAGGGACCCACGACATTCATACTCTGATTCTTGGGGAAGACCTGACTGGCATCGCCGCCTACGAGTGACTATGGTGGGCGAAGCCAAATCCTCCGAGACCGACGTCGGCCCGCTGGATGGGCTGACGGTGCTTGACGCATCGCGGGTGCTGGTCGGCCCGTTCTGTACGATGCAACTGGGAGACCTCGGCGCGGAAGTCGTCAAGGTCGAACATCCGAAAGGGGGCGACCAGACCCGTGGCTGGCACCCGCCAACCTACGGCGACAGCGAGGAGAGCGCCTACTACATGAGCGTCAACCGGAACAAGCGCTCTATCACGCTCAACCTCGCCAGTGAAGATGGACGGGACCTGTTCCGCGAACTCGCCGCGAAGGCTGACGTAGTCGTCGAGAACTTCCGTGTCGGACAGATGGACGAGTGGGATCTGGGCTATCAGGACCTCCGCGCGGAGAACCCCGAACTGATCTACTGCTCGCTGTCGGGATACGGCGAGTGGGGCCCGGATCGGGACCGTCCGGCCTACGACATCATCATGCAGGCCGAGGGCGGTATGATGTCGATTACCGGCGCGGAAGACGGCCCGCCGGTCAGAATCGGCGTGGCCATCGCGGATATCGGGGCGGGGATGTACGCCGCACAGGCCATCTTGGCTGCGCTCCTAGAGCGGGAACTCGGCGACGGCACCGGTCAGAAGGTCGACGTCAGCCTGCTTGACGGCCAGGTTGCCTGGATGACCTACATGGCCTCGAACTATTTCGCGACCGGCGAATCGCCCGGGCGGATGGGGAGCAAACATCCCACCATTGCCCCCTACCAAGCGTTCCCGACCACCGACGGCTACGTCGTGGTGGCTGTGGCTTCCGAAAACATCTGGCCACGGTTCTGTAAGGCGATGGACCGGCCGGATCTCGTGGCAGACGAACGGTTTGAGACGAACGCCGACCGTGTCGAGAATCGAGACGACCTCGACGCGATTATCGAGGCCGAAATCTCGGCGTACACGACCGCAGATATGCTCAAACTGTTGGACGAGCACGGTGTCCCAGCCTCGGATGTCAAGGAAATGGCGGAAGTCTTCGACAATCCACAGGTGCAGGCCAGAGGGATGTACCGGACTATCTCTCACCCTACGGCTGGCGAGGTGGAGATGCCGGGAAGTCCCATGCACTTCTCGCGGACGCCGACATCGATCAGACAGTACCCACCCGCACTGGGTGAACAGACAGAGGCCATCCTTCGTGAACTCGGTTACTCGAGCGAGGAGATTGAACGACTGCGAGAAGAAGACGTGCTGTGATGCGATGACCGATACGTGCTCGTGTTAAACCATCCACGATTCCGCCAGACGAGCCGATTTGGGGAACGGTTCTGCAATCTTCGACTATCCATGGTAGAATATATTAAGAAAATATTATATAGTATCTGATATATGGGGCACGTGCTTAGTGGTGTTCTCCTTGTCAAAAAGAGTCGCTGGTAATGATATCTGTTTATATCTAAACTGATAGTAGTGTCTAGTCCTCAACTTCATTACAGAATTAGACCACGGCATCGTCAAGCGCGATGTGACTTGTCTGTTTCTCAGAGTTCGGCTGTAAATCGTTATTCTGTATCTTGCTGTGGATGCTGTTTAGATTCAACAACCTCCCTCAATTATAAATATTCTTATTTATATTTGCAAATGATAAATCGGCCAGATGCAGACGAGTACTGTCTCCAATTATTTCTTCTGGGTCATGTTTGTGCCCAACAAACTGTAAGCCGATCCAACCGCTTTAACTGGTGATTATCAATATGGCGGCATATACACGCAGAAAGCGACCGCTTCACTCCTGAGTTAATACGACGCCGGAACGGACTCTAAATGCTTCGTGGTCGCCTACACAATAGTCACATTTTTATTTTGCACGCGAGAAAATTTCCGTAATGACTAAATGCAAAATCGAGATCGTCGCCGACAGGTACGACCTCGATGCGTCCGAGGGTCGGTACGGGACCGTTGACGAGCGTCTTCTGACCCGTTGGACTGGTGCGGACGGACGCGACCCCGACGGATACCGGACGCTCACTGAGTGGTTCAACAAACGGTTGCTCAAGTCCGTCTACGACGAGTACGGGCGGGACACGACCGGGACACGGGTGAGTAGCGATTACGCGGCGCTGACCGGGGACGACAAACTCCTCCAAGAAGAGGTGATGGACGACCTCCGAGCCGACGGAATCGACCCAGAGCGGGTCCAAAGCGACATGGTCTCTTGGAGCACAATGCGAGAACACCTCAACTCATGCCTCGATGGCGAGAAAGAAGTCAAGAACTCAGAATCGGACTGGGAGCGCCGCAGCCTTGAGGTTGCAAAGAGCCTCACCCGGTCGAAGGTTCGGGATGCGTTGTCTTCTCTTGATACGAAGGACGAGTTGCCCGAAGGCAATCGGGCTGAAATCGAGATTCAGATTCTCCTGAGTTGTCCGGACTGCCCGATTCGGATTCCGATTGAGGATGCCGTTGAGCGGGGGTTCGTCTGCAAGGACCACTTCCCGGTCGCGCCGTCTGTGGGGGTGGAGAGCTAAGATGACCTGGAACCTTGAATTCGAGAACATCGCTGGCATTCGCGAAGGTGCTGCGTCGCTCGAACCCGGAATCAATGCTGTCCGCGGGACCAACTGGCAGGGGAAGTCCAGCTTCGTAACCGCCATCGAGACAGTGATGGGAACGGAGACGGTCCTAACGGAAGGCGAGGACTCCGGTGCGGTCCAGCTAGAAACCGCCGCGGAGACTTATCGGGTCGAACTCAACCGCGATGGGGAGACGATTGTCCGGTCGGGTGAACCCTATCTCGAATCCGAGAAGGCGCGAGTAACTGCGTCGCTGTATGCCTTCCTTGACGATACAAACGATGTCCGCGAGGCAGTACGCCAAGATGACAACCTTGAGACTGTGCTCACTCGGCCGCTAGACCTAGAGAACATCGATGAACGAATTGCCGAATTAAGTCGGGAACGCGACCAGGTCGAGACAGAACTCCAGCGTGCCGAGAAGGCAGCCGAACAACTCTCGGACACCCAAGTGACGATAGAGCGCCTAGAGGACGAACTTGAGGAGCTGGAAACGCGGCGCGAGGACATCAAAGAGGGGCGTCAAGACGAGGAGTCGGTTTCGGACCGTCGCGACGAACTAAGTGATGCGAAAGCCAAACGTGACTCCGTTGAGAAGCGCATCGAGCGGCTTGAGCAGACAATCGACCGGACCACAGAGAAACTCGAAGAAAAGCGCGAGGAACTAGATGCCCTTGAGGTTCCGGCGGAAGACGAGGATTTAGCGAGCCGAATCAAGGAACGCAAGGACCGCCTGAACCGCGTCGAACAGGACGCGGAGCTACTGCAGTCGGTGTACGCACCGACCAAGCGCCTCATCGATGAGGACCGGGTAGAGCTGATTACAGACATCGATCGGGACCTCCTTGAGGACTCGATTCACTGCTGGACGTGTGGCTCCGAGACAAGCAAAGCGGCTGTTGAAGAGAATCTCGACGCTCTTGGTGAACGAATCTCGGAACTCAGAGAACAGGCGAACGAGTACCGGAGCGAGGTCACGGACTTGCAGGAACGTCAAGAGAAGGTAAAGCAGGCCCAACGCCGTGAATCCGACCTCGAGGACGAAATCGCACGCCTCGAATCCACGATCGAAGAGCGCGAGACGAGCCTTGAGGGGGCCCGGGAGCGACGCGAGGAACTGGCGAGCCGGATCGACGAACTCTCGGAGATTGTCGAGGCTGAGGACGACGAATTGACCGAAGTCGAGAGCCAGATTAAGTACACGGAGACGCGGCTCGAAGAGGTCCAGGAGGAACTTGAGACGCTCGAATCGCAGGCCGAGCAGCGTGACACCCTTGAGGCCGAGCGCAAGGAGATGACCGACGAAATCAATCGGCTGCGCGACCGGAAGTCGGAGATTAAACGGCGGACACGCGAAGCTTTCGACGACGCTATTCAGGATATTCTCGCGAAGTTCGACGTCGGATTCGAGATGGTTCGGCTCACTTCGGAATTCGAACTCGTTGTTGCCAGAGACGGCCGAGAGGCCAGCCTCGACGCCCTGAGTGAAGGCGAACTTGAACTGCTTGGCATCGTCGCAGCATTGGCTGGCTATGAAGCCTTCGACGCCACCGACGACATCCCGGTAATGCTTCTCGACGGTCTCGGCGGCCTTGCCGACGAGAATCTGCAGACGCTGATTCAGTATCTCGAGGACCGGGTTGACTTCTTGGTCTTCACGACCTATCCCGAGACGACTTCGTTCGAGGCGAACACGATTGATCCCCGAGAGTGGTCCGTCGTCTCGCCGATGACTGCGAACTGACCGGGTAGGGAAACTGACCGAGATTTCCGTGGAGACTTTTGTCGTTGTCCCATTTAAAACCGGATTTAGAAGACCTCGGGTCGTCGGGAAACAGGGCGACTATAGAGATGGTATCTCCAGATAACTATTCAGAGAATACCTTCACATCCCCTTCCGTAGTCAGCCCGACTCTAACTTCGGTGCATAAACGACTCTCATGAGCAACCTCTTTGAGGAGGCTGTACAGGTGTGCGTAGAGTTCGGGGCGACAGTAGCGAATTTTCACCCCTGCGTCGTCACCGTGAGCGTATACTTGGTCGACGAGTTCGTTGAACTCAGTCCCTGACGAAACGGTGAATTGTGCAGGTGCACGAATCGTACGGAGGAGTTCAAGCGTCCGACGTGCTTTCTCGATGTTTTTTTCGGCTGCCCGCTCGATAGCACTCACATTTGAGTCCGTGGTCCCCAACTCGTTAGCGACTTCTTGTTGCGTGTACCCCTGTTCCCGGAGTTCTATCACCTCGACTTGCCGGTCAGTCAGTACTGTCGTATCTATTTCCACCACATAAACTCAAACAGAAGTGTTTGAGTTAAGCTTATTGGTCAAACAGGGCATCCTCTTCATGTGGTCGGTGATACATCAATTGGCCGCCGCCAGGTCCTTGCGGGAATCGCTTCGGGACTCGCCGGTACCGCTGGCTGTTTTCGAACGAGGGGTGGTGGCGGCGAATCGGCGACAGTCTCGATGCTCGCTGCGGGAAGTCTGAATAACGCCCTCGAAAACGGTCTTCGATCGAACGTTGACGCGACCATCCAGGTTGAAGCCCACGGCTCTGCTGAGGCCGCTCGCCTCGTCGCAGAGGGGCAAAAAGACCCTGCCATCGTCTCCCTCGCGGATATCGCCCTCTTTGACTCTCCGCTCAGTCCGGAATGGTTCGCCGAGTTCGCCACCAACTCCATCGTCATCGCATACAACTCAGACACCGATGGGGGACAACGCCTCGCCGAAGCCGGTTCCAAGAACTGGTTTAATCCGATTTTGGATGATGACGTTACTCTCGGCCGCACGGATCCCGAGTTGGATCCGCTTGGGTACCGGTCTCTTTTCATGCTCGGACTAGCGACCGAATATTATGGAACCGGGGCAGATTTGCGGGCGGCGATCCCGACACGGGAACAGATTTACCCCGAAACACAGCTTATCAGCCAGTTCGAAACCGGCTCTATCGACGCGGCGATTGCGTACCGAAATATGGCTGTCGAGCGCGGCTACGATTACGTTGATCTCCCGGTAGAGATCGACCTCAGCGACCCGGCGTACAGCGATGCCTATTCGACCGCCAGCTATGAACTACCAAGCGGGAAGGTCGTTCAAGGAGGAGTAATCAGCTACGGCTCGACTATCCGTCATCAGTCTCCCGCTGTTGTGGACGTATTCAACGCGCACACGACGAGCCAGTATCTGAGTGAGTTTGGTTTCGTCGTGCCAAAGGACTACCCTCGATTTACTGCTAATGTTCCCCATGATGTCACGGACTGAAGACGCCGTCAAGCGATTCGACTGGCTGTCAGTAGCGTTCCTACTCGGCGCGGCCTTGCTGTGTTACTATTTATTGCCACTGCTTTCGCTCGTTGTCAGTCAACCACCTGGAATCGTTATTCAGCGGCTCACGACCCCAGACGTAGTTTCTGCTGCGACCACGTCAACAACGGCATCATTCACGAGTACGGCCCTCGCGACGCTGTTCGGACTTCCCCTCGCATACTGGTTGGCTCGTACCGATAGTGGCATCCAGACGCTCGTCACTGCGCTCGTCGTGTTGCCGCTCGTCCTTCCGCCGATTGTTAGCGGGATGGTGTTGCTCACGGTTGTCGGGCCAAATACGCTTCTCGGTGAGCTGGCGGCCGCTAACGGAGTTCCGCTAACCAGATCGATCGTCGGGGTGGTCCTTGCGCAGACGTTCGTTGCCTCACCCTTCGTCGTTATTACGGCGAAGGCAGCTTTCGAGAGCGTCGACCGCCAATTGGAGCACGCTTCACGCTCCCTCGGAAAGAGTCGATTGACGACCGTCCGACAGGTGACACTCCCTATCGCATGGCCCGGTATTCTCGCCGGGGTCACACTCGCGTTCGCCCGTGCTATCGGTGAGTTTGGCGCGACGATCATGCTCGCATATTATCCCCGAACGATGCCAGTCCAGATATGGGTATCATTCACGACGCTCGGACTAGACAATGCCTTTCCCATTGCTGTTATTCTCGTTGGGATTGCAGTGGCAACCCTCGTCGTTCTCCACGTACTGGGAACGAACCCTTTGGAGTGACTCATGCTTGAATTAACTTCCCTCACGAAGATGTACGATGGCTTCGAGTTCGGTCCGGTTGACCTCTCTGTCGAGACCGAAGTACTCTCAGTGCTCGGCCCATCCGGAAGTGGCAAGACAACACTACTTTCGATGATTGCGGGGATTGTTGATCCCGATTCGGGAACTATTTCTCTGAACGGTCGGTCTCTCGAAGACACGCCTATCGAGGAGCGCCGGGCTGGGCTTGTTTTTCAGGAGGGGGCATTGTTCCCCCATATGACTGCAAGGGAAAATATTCAGTACGCAGCGACCGACTCGGGTCGTGTCGACACTCTCGCCTCGCTACTGGAGATCAGCGACATACTGAATCAGCGGCCGGCAACGCTTTCAGGCGGTGAGCGGCAGCGAATTGCTCTCGCTCGTACGCTAGCGGCAGACCCGGATGTACTGCTCCTTGATGAGCCACTGTCGAGTCTCGACGCGCCGATTCGGCGTCGGTTGCGCCGTGATCTCGCTGATTTACTCGCGTCGCTTGATGTTCCCGTCGTCTACGTCACACACGACCAACGAACGGCAACAGCGGTCGGTGACCGCCTCGCCGTCTTTCATAATGGATCGGTTGAGCAGGTTGGGCCGCCGTCAACTGTGCTTAACCGTCCTGCTACCCGATTCGTCGCACGATTCACCGGCACAGAAAACATCCTCGAAGCATCGGTTGTTGACCGAGATGCAAGCGTAACAACGATCGAAATCGGAGACATCCATCTTCGAGCATCTGCGACAGAACTCACCCATACTGAGGTCACGGCATGTATCCATCCCTCGCGTGTACAGTTGGCTATGACTGCCCCAGATGACGCGCCGAGTCGTGGGAACACTATCTCTGGGATGGTCACCGATTGGTTGAACGTGGGTACACAGTATCGTCTTTCAATATATATCGATGGCTTTTCAGACCAAATCATGGTCACTGCACAGCCGTCTGTTTTTGAGCAATTTGAGATGGAATCTGGGCACAACCTGCAGGTCACTATTCCGCCAGAAGCGATTCATTTGATATAACAACTATCCCAGTCCGGATACTATATAGATTCAAAGTACCTGATGGAGATCTGTGTGAGCAGATCAGCTCCTTTTCATGGCACGACTCTGTTTGGTCGTGTTAAATTAACTATAACTCCACTAAGCGGCGTGGGTTTGTGACCACGTTTTTGCGGCCAGTCGGTCGATGTGACTGAACCAATTTGAAAGCAAACAAGTTCTCCAATATATTTTAAAAATGATGAATTGAGCAACGCTTCTGGGGGCGTGTTGTTGGACGCAGGGGCCGAGGTTTTCTCGTCGGAGACTACCGAGAAAACCGTCTGCGTCATCGACGAGAAACATGGCGTTTTCGATATTGTGCTTCTCGGTGAGTTCGGTGAGAAATCCTCGTGTGATTGGATATTAACACGGAAAAAGCCGTGAATGAATGGTTTTGTTCGTTTACGGTTACCCGTGGTGGACAGCCAGTACCGCTCGTTGTTGACTCGGATAGTCTTTTAATCGACAGCGACCCGATCCGGGCTTTCGCCGCCAGTTGGCCATAGGTTAGCTTTCTATCCCAATTGTGAACAGCAACTCGACTCTACTGATATCTAAATAATAAAATAATTATATATAATATTGATAATACTGCGAGATAGTGGTGGATGCCCTTTCAACGGTCTCGCGGGGTATCCTCTCTCGCTCTATAAGTCCCAAGTCGATCTACTCAGTAGTGAACGGCATTCCCTATAGGACCAATAGTGGGGTTCCCGATAATCGATGGTGTGTCGCTTTCAGGATTGCGGATTTTCTGTTCTCGATGGCACAGAACGCCTCCAGGAACGGGCGTGTCGACGTCGATCACCGGGTCGTAGGAACGTAGCGTCCCGTCGAAAGCCGGGCCGTCGCGCAACTATCTCGGTCGCGACGACGCCGTCGGCGGTTATCTCCCACTCTAGGACGCGGCCGTCACCCAAGAAGTCAATCGTGAATGGCATCTGATAATCATCTCCTCCTATACGTTACAGAACAGCCGAATGTCCGATAAGCTACGGCGTGTCTCCATGTTTCTGGAAGCGAGTCGAGAACACGAACGATGACGTCTCTCCTCTATTTTTTGTGTTCTCTTTTCTTCCGGAATGATTCGTGCCGAGTCCTCCCGACATCGTCAAGTCGATATATTTATACATATTCCATCATGTTTTGTGGTAATGACTGACGAATGCAAATTATCCGTCAGTTGGCAGGATTTGGCCCGGTCGGTTTCCGGGGGTGTCGGGATTCAACAGGGTGAGCATCTAGTATATGTTTCACCAAGATTCGCGGAGATAGCCGGAATGGAACCCGAGGAGTTAGAGGACTACCCGTGGAAGGTGGTGTTCGAACCGAGACGAATAGAAAAAATACAGGCTGCCCTTGATACCGCTCTGGCAGGGGGCCGCTGGCAGGGGGAAGCACGAGTGGGTGGAATAGATGGGTCCCACGTTGAATTGACCCTCTCCTCTTTGGACGAGGACGACATCGTCGTCTGGTCGCTCAGCGAAACCAGTTCGGCGGAAGAAATAGAGCAGGCGGATTCAGAAACACTCCTATTAGCGGAGTCACCTCGGTTGGCGCGAACTGTGTTGAGCACTATCGACGATGTCGTCTACGTCATCGGCGACGATGGCCGGTTCTGGTTCTGGAACGAATGTCTCGCCGAAACGACGGGATACACCTACGAGGAAATCGGAGAGATGAATCCTCGGGACTTCATACCGGAAGATCAATACGAGTACGTTCCGGGGTTGATGCAGTCGATCGGAGGCATCGATGACCGGCGCGTCAGAGTCGATATACTTACCGCCGAAGGTGAGCGGATCCCTCACGAGTTCGACGGGACGACATTTGAGGACCCCGAGACGGGGCGTTCGTTCAGATGCGGCATCGCGCGTGATATCTCCAAGCGATTGGAACGGGAACAGAAAATACGACGCCAGCGTGATGAGTTGGCGACGCTGAACCGTCTCAATACCCTTCTCTTCGAAACTACTCAGGAGGTGATTCGGACCGGAAACGAGGGGCCGATTATGCAGATTCTCTGTGAGCACGCCGTGGAATCGGACATCTATCGGTGCGCATGGGTCGGTCAGCGTGAACGGGGTGCGGTTCGGTTTACTTGTGTTGCCTCCGAAGGGTTCGAAGGAGACTGCGAGACGATACAGACAGATGAGATGACCAATGGTGGCGGATACGAAATAATACGAGAGGCGATAAATACGGATAACCCCAAGGTATCGATTTGTCGAGACCCCTCGACAGTGCAGTGGTTAGAAACTGAACACGAAGACGACATCGAGTCGCTTGCTGCCGTTCCACTCGGTCACGGTGATACCGTCTATGGCTGTCTCGTGCTCGGTACTAAACGTCCCAACGCGTTCAGTAGTCGAGAACAAACTGCACTGGCTGTTCTCGGTCATATGCTCGGAACCGTGCTACACGCGGCCAGAACCCAGGAACTGGTGTCCGCGACCTCGGTCGTCGAACTCGAATTCGAGGCGACACACGGGGAACACCTACCCCTCTTTTTTGGGTCCGACATCGATGGGACTCTATCGCTCGAGGGGTCCGTGCCGGGCAGCGAGGGGTGGATACTCTATCTATCCGTCGAAGGGGTGGACCCAGCCAGTGCTGCGGATGCGCTCCGGGCAACGACAGCAGTCGAACGCACTCGGGTAATCACCGACGGTTCCACATCGGGGCGACTGGAAGTCGTCTTCTCCCCACCGTCACTACCCGATGTCGTCAGCGCCGCGGGTGCAACCCTTCAGGAGGCTACTTTGACTCCGGACGGTGCGCGATTCGTCGTCGAGGCGCCGACTGATTCCGACATTTCACATATCGTCGACCATATCAACGAAAAGTACCCCGAAGTGGACTTACTGGCTACTCGTAAGCGAGACCGCGACCCAGCGATGATTCCACAACCGGGCAGTATCCTCGACGAGTTGACGCCCCGTCAACGGGAAGTGCTCGAAGTCGCCTACCGGGCGGGCTACTTCGACTGGCCACGCGAAAGTACTGCCGAAGAGGTCGCAGACGCGCTCAAGCTCGCACGTCCGACTGTCCACGCACATCTCCGGAAGGGAGTGCTGCGAATCCTGTCAGAACATCTCGACATTAACAAGCAGTAAGCGGCCGAGTTCCCGTTAGACGTACTTGGTTGAGCGATTTCGATGGACGCGGCAAACAGAAGCCAGTAGTGCCCACTCATTGGCCGCGACGTTGAGGATTCAGCAGAGGTCTCGCATGGACGCTACATACGTAGACTCGTCATTGATGTGGGGTGGAAGTGAACACCCGATTATGATGTCGCGACGTGCGTCTCTAGTGGGTACGTGGAACCGCTTGCTTGATCAACGGTGTCCCTCGATGGGTGGTGAATCGCTGTGACCTACGGCCACGAGAGGACAGGCGGTCGTCCGGCCAGCCCCCCGGCGCTGACGCGGCGGGAGGTGCTGGCCACGTCCGGTGCGCTGGCCCTCGGCGGTGTGCTCTCGGGTACGCCCGAGGATGCGAGCGTTTCTTCTGAGGACTCCACTCCGGTGCTCGCTGCTGGCGACCTCGTCCAGAGCGATGCCTACGTCGAGTGGCAGGTGAACGCCGAGATGTCGGCGCTCGTCGAACACCTGCGGGCGACCGTCGACGCCTTCGAAGGCGCCGGGAGCGCCGCCACGGCGTTCGTGAGTACGGGCGCCGACGGGATTCCCCAGTACGTCGAGAGTGCGACGTTCGCGGATGCCGACGCCTGGCCCGCCGTTGGTGAGCAGACCGCAGCCTGGTTTGCCGAGCGACATGGGACCGCGGCGACAGCGGAGCGACGGGAAGCGGATGTCGGGGCGTGGACGTTTGCTGCCGGCGACGGCACGCTCGACGCAGTCCGCCTCGATAAGGTCGACGACAGAGTCGTCCTCACTATCGTCGGCGGCGAGAACGCGGCTGCACTCGATCCACTGACGGCCGCACGCCAGTACGCGGCCGTTGTACGCGGCCGAATCGGCGGGCGGTAGCGCATCAGAAACTCGGTTTTGAGTCTCAGCAGTTGTCCGGACTCTTCGAACCGCAGTCGCCACTCCCGGGACCGATAAAGGGATTCTCTGGATCGTCTACAGTCTGCAGGCCGAGCGGGTCGGCTTCGAACAAGGTGGACGCGATGCCGTCAGTCACCGAGATGTCTGAGAGGTTACTGAGCATCGATGTCCCGTAGATAGATCCACGCAGCGAGATTTCGAGGGCGGCAGCCTGGCCGACGGCTGTCGCTCCAGCAGTCGCGCCAGTGGTTGCGGCCGCAGAGGCGGCCGCCGACCGCGAAGCCCCTTTACCCAGTTGTTCGATGCCTTCCTTGGCACCCTCCTTGAGTGCCGTCTTAGCGCCGTTTTTAAGCGTCTCCTCGGTGTTGCCCTGTGGTGCCGTCACGTCGCCCGAAATCTCGTCGATGGCGTTTCGGACCGGACTGATATTGTCCATGGTCATGTTGTAGTCCTCGTTTACGTCCTCCCAGTAACACGAGAGGCCGCTCCGGTCCAACGCGTTGACCGGGTCGCTGTGGGCGTACGCATAGAAGTTGTACTGTCCACCGGCTTGGAGAATCGGATCGCGTGCCGTAAACCGGCCCGTCTCCGGCTCGTAGTCCCTGAGGCCGAACCGAACCAGGCCCGTGTCCGGGTCGCGGACACCACCGCCGAAGCCGACGTGGAGTCTGAATCCGGGCGCCGAGTCGTTCTGGACGGCGCCGAAGCTGTCGCGAACGATTTCCTTCTCGACGGTGCCGTCGGTCGCGGCGACTACGCGCGGTGACCCGGCCTGATCGGTGGCCACGTAGTGCCAAGTGCCGTCGCGGTCAAACGCGATGAGTCGGCCCGACGGGTCGTAGTAGTAGCGGGTTCGAGTGCCGTCCGGGTCACGGGCGACAGTCAGTTGCCACGGTCGGTTCGGGTCGCCGTACAGGTACTCCGTCGTGTTCCCGCTTACCGTCCGGCCAATGAGACGCCCGTGTGCGTCGTTCGTATATGTGACCGTGGACCCACCATTGGGTGTCGCCGTGAGGAGATGTCCCTTCGGTGAGTAGCTGAAGGTGTCGCTGCCGCGGCCGCTGAGAAAGCCGTCCTTGTCGTAGCTGTAGGCGACCGTGGTTCTACTGCCACTCGACTCTTTCTCGCACGCTTTCAGGCGGTCCCCGGTACGGTACGTCGCGTCCAACGTCGCGGGCCCGAGCGTTCGCGAGACGCGGTTGCCGTTCGCGTCGTAGTCGTAGGACTCGTCGGGACCGTGCCCGAGGGTACGACCGGCGAGTCGCCCGGCCTCGTCGTAGGAGAACGTCTCCGTCGTCAACTGACTGCCGTCGACGGTCTCGGTCCGTGTTTCGATTCGACCGGCGTCGTCGTAGGTGTAATCTGCGGCGTAGATCGCCGTCCCACCGACCTCGTGTGTCCGCGTATCGACTCGACCGCGACTGTCGTAGGTGATCGTGATCGTCAGCGTGCCGTCGGTGATCGTCGTGGGAGCACCATCGGGACCGTCTCTGGTCAGGGTGAACGGGCCGTACTCTGTCGTCAGGCCGTCGTCGTCGTGGCTCAGCGAGTGCGTCTGGGAGCTACCGACGTCCTCCGGGAACGTGATCCCCGTGACGAAGCCGTCGTCGTCGTGGCTGTACTCGAACCGACCGGAGACGGCTCCGCCGTACTCCAGTCCCGTCGTGGCCATGCCGTCGCGGTCGAACGAGACCGTCTGGTCCGTGCCGCCATCGGGCGACCAGGTCAGCGTGTCCACGCGACCGGCGGCGTTCCAGTCGTAGGATACAGAGGGCAGTCCCGACCCGCTCGCCCCGGGGGTAGTGCCCGTGCGACGGCCGCCGGTGTCGTAGCTGTTCGTCATCGTCCGACCGCTCGCTGGGTCGAGGTCGGTCAGCAGGCCGTCGCCGTCGTAGCTCATCGAGACGCCCTCGCCGTCGGGCAGCTCCGGCGGCTCGTACCCCGTGAGGCGACCGGCGGCGTCGTGGCTGAACCGGTGGACGTCGCCGTTCGGACGCTCGAACTCGGTGAGGTTGCCAGCATCGTCGTACTCGAAGGCCTCCGTCGCGGCATCGGCGCTTCCGGCAGCCGTCGTGGCAGTCTGGATACGACCCAGCACGTCGCGGTCGAACTCGACCCGACGGCCGGTCTCGTCCTCGGCAGCCTCGAGGTAGCCGTTGGTGTCGTACTCGAATTTGAACACCGTCCCCGCCTGTTTGCGCTCGCTGATTCGACCGTTGCCGTTGCGCTCTATCGACACCGGATCGACGCCGTCGGCCGACAACTCCGACACGTCGCCGTTGTCATCGAGCGTCAGGACAGTGGACCGACCCTCAGGGGTCGTAATCGAGTACTCGTTTGTGGCGGCCTCGAACGTTCGATCGAACGTCCGACCGTTGATCGTCACCGTTTCGGTGAGCGAGTCGAGGCTGAGGGAGTCGCTGTCGTCCGCGAGCGAGACGGTACGGTCGGTCTTGGTGACCGTCTCGCGACCACTTGGAGAGACCTCGACCGCTTTCTCGGTCACCGGAGCGGCCATCCCGAAGCGGGGGTCAGGACCCTGAGACAGTGTCCGCGACCCCCCGTCGCGGCGTGTCACTTTCCACTGTTCGCCAGTCGTGAGTCGGGTACTGCTCGAGGTCCCCCCGCAACACTCCGTCGTGAACAGTCGGTCTCCGTCGTCCCACTCGCTGGTGTGGGTAACCTCGCGCATCTCGGGAGAGATCCGCTTGATCCTGGCTCCGTCGCTGATCGTAGAGCGGACGAAACTCGTCGTGGCACCGGTCGGGTCGGTCCGGTCGGTCAACCGTCCGGCCTTCCCGTACGAGAACGTGTTCTCGTTGTCCGCGGGGTCCTCGGCTCGAGTCAGCAGTCCTAGTTCCGTGAAATCGAGCGCGATCTGGCGTCCGTCGGGAAGCGTGACCGTCGAGAGGTAGCCGTTGGCGTCCGTCTCGAACGTCGTCCGCTGGCCGGTGGGTGACTCAATGGCCGCGAGGCGCCCGTCGGCGGTTCGCTCGACCGTCGTCTCGTTCCCGTACGCGTCGACGAACGCTTCCACGCGCCCCTCGTCGTCGTAGCCAAGATCCCACAACGTCCCCCCTGTCAACGTGTTCACCGTTTCCTCGTGGCGCTCTGGGATCCGTGCTGCAATCCGCCCGTCCGGATTCGGAAAGAGGCCGCTATCGTCGACGGCGAACCGGACGCGGGCGAGGGCGCCCAGGTCTCCGGTCGTCGTGAGGACGAACGTCCCGTCGGGGGCCACCGCGACGTCAGTGTCGTCGAGTTGGCCGAAGCCACCTGCCGCCGGATCCCCGCTTTCGAGCGGATCGTCTTGGCTGTCGCCGGTGCCGAACAGCCGACGAACGGTCCCGTCGGGGGCCACCCGCTGGACGACTTCTGTTGAGAGGTCGGCCACGAGAAGGTTCCCGACCTCGTCGACGGCGAGATCACAGATGTGCCCGAACCCCGCGTCTCTGGCCTCGGTCCCGTCGACTGCGGGCGAGGAGACGGTGTCGTCTATGTCGCCGGTGACCAGTCGGAGAACCCCGTCGGATTCGACGCTCAAGACGTTGTAGTAGGCACCGATCCCGTCGGTGTCGTTGGCGACGTACACCGTTCCCTCGCCGTCGACGGCCAGGCTATCGATGTTCTGAAACTCCACGTCGGTCGGAGCAGTGTCGAAGGTCCCGTCGTTTTTCGGCCCGATGGAAACGTTCAGACTCGAATCGACCGGGGCACCGGCGACGGGTTCGATCTTGCCGTTCTGGGTAACCCGGCGGACGGCCTGTCCCTCGTATCCGTCGAACCCGTCGAACGCATCGACGAAGTAGACGCTCCCCTCGGGGCCGACCCCGACATCTATCGGACGGATCGCCGTCTCGGTCGCCTCACCCATGTCCTCGTTCGCTCCGATGTCGTTGAAGTTCAGGTCGCTGTTGGTCGGCTTGGTTCCGTCGCCCGCGATACGCGTGACCGATCCGCTGTCGGGGTCGATGCGAAACACCGCGTAGGCCGCCGGATCGGCGGCGTATATCGACCCGGACGGGCCCACGGCGATCCGTCGGATCTCCTCTATCGGGTCGCGGCTGTCGACGACTGTCGAGACGAACGAACTGTCCTCGGTGACCGTGGTCGAGGGGTCGGTCGTCTTCTCGAGCGCGTAGGTCCGATCGACCGCGAACACCGTACTGAAGTCGCCGATGTACAGTGTCCCGTCCGGCCCGAACGCCATCGAATCCCTGTTGAAGCCGCTGGCGATTTCCGGCGCCGCGTCCGAGAACACGTTCTCGACGACACCACTCACTCCCCCCTGTCCCTGCTCGTCGACCCAGACCGGGTCGCGCTGGAGGGTCGCCGTCCAGCCGCCGAACCCGAGCTCCGTGGGTCGATCGTAGCGGAGTTCCACCTGATAGGTCCGCCAGACCGTTATCGGCTCGCGGCCCTCTCCGTAGGTCACTTCGAGCGACCCTCGTCGCCCGAAGCTTTGACGCAGACCTTCTCCCGCACCACCACCGCCCCCTGGTTGAACGCCAGCAGGGGTGGGATCCGAGTACACGGGCGTGTACTGGGCCCCGACGCGAACGGTCGCCCACTCCGATCCCTGAACCGGACGCCCCTGTCCGTCCTCGCCGTTCCACTGGAAGATGTAGGAGCGTTCGGTCGAATCCAACTCGACCTCGTGGTGTTGTCCGGCGACGTCTATCTGCACGACGTGGCCGAGCAGCCCTGACGATAACGGGTTCAGACCGACGTCGATCGTCGCGTCACGGATGTTGCCTTGCTGTCGCATGCTCCGGTATTCGAGATTCAGGTCGGTACCGGGAATGCGGAGCCTCGCGTTCGTCGCTAGATTCTGTGCGTCCGTCGAAACCGATAGTGGGGTGTTCCTCGTCATCGTTGTCACTCTCAGCAGGGGTCCGGATCCTCGGGTTCGTCACGCCGCTCCCGTTCCGGTGGGAAAACGGCGCTTTCGGGTGGTCTAACGGGCCAGTTGCAGTCCCACGGCGTGAAATGGGGCAACGGTGTCCGCCACAGTTCGTCACCCACCTCGTACAGGTCGGCCAGTGTTTCGCGCTCGGCGTCGCCGACGCCCAGATCCGAGAGGGTCTGCTCGTCGGCCGCGGTGTCGCTCCCGTCGATGTCGAGGTCGGCTTTGCCGTCGGAGATCCCGAGGATCTTCACGACCAGGCCGTTGTTGGAAGGCACCCAGTTCGCCGCATCGGCATCGTAGGACCCGGTCGGTACGGGTGCTCCCACCGGAAAGTCGAGGAAGTTGTCCAGGTAGAAGACGACGTCCGTGTCGAACTGCAGGTCCCCCGCCGACCCGGAGCCGATGAACCCACCGCCGGAGGAACCGCCCGACCCGGATGCCTCCTCGTCGACGAAAAACTCCGATGCGTAGGTGTAGCCGACTTGGCGCGGGAGTCCTCCCGGCATCGACTCCGGCCCCAGATCGCCGACGGTGTACTCAGCGGTCCGGACGGTCAACGACTCCGGCGCCGTGCCGTCGGCCGTCCACTGGGCTGCGGTCCCTTCCGGGACGAAGACGACGGCCGTCCTGGTGCCATCATCGTCCGAGACCTTACCGCTCTCGACAACCTGAGGTTCGTTAGCATCGTTTTCGATTTCGGTCCCCTCGCCGTCCGGTTCGACCAGCGCGACATCGTCCATAGCCGTCTCCTGGTTCCAGTTCAGATTGACCGAACGCTGGGCAGGGAGGTAGCCGTCCTTCTCGAAGCGAACCGTCTCGCGCCCGCCGCCGTTGAGCGCCATATCCCACTCGCCATCCTCGCGGGTGTAGGTGTATCCGAACTCCGGTCGGTCTTTAATCGAGACCTTCACCCCCGACAGTGGCGATCCGTCGCGGTTCAAAACCGTCCCTGTGAGGGTACTCACCCGTTTTCCCTCGATTTTCGCTGGGTCCGCATCTCGCTGAACTGGTTCGGATCCCTGATAGAGGAACGCAGCGCGGTCGGCGGTCGAACTCGTCGTCGTGAGGTCTGGTTCCGGCGGGTCTGGCTCTCGCAGGTCCGGCTCTGAGTCACCCGGCGAGGGCGTCGGTGTCGGCGTCTCAGTCGGTGTTTCGGTTGGTGTCGGCGTCTCAGTCGGTGTTTCGGTTGGTGTCGGCGTCTCAGTCGGGGTCGGTGTTGACGAGTCGTCGCTATCGTCTCCTCCCCCACCACTCCAGCCGCCACCGGCATCCACTTGGTTGCCGTCAGATGACTGGCTCGACGATTCCTCTGTCGGTGTTGCAGTCGTAGTGTCGGTGGGGCTTGCTGTCTCAGTCGCAGTATCGGTTGGGACTGACGTTTCAGTTGCAGTGTTAGTGGGGCGTGAAGTCGCAGTCGGGGTATCTGTCTCCTCAGGAGAGGATGTCACACCCGGCGTATCCGTTGCCGTCCCCGGTGTCGCCGTCTCATCACCCCATCCAGGAATGCCGGAGCAGCCAGCAACAACAGTAGCTAGAGCCGTCGCCGCTGCCGGGACAGCGCGCCGACTCGTGTCGTTCGTTTCAACCACGAGGTCCGGTCCGTCAACTGCGGCGCGTACCGTGACCTGCTCGGCAGCGAGGAGACGGTGGTCGTCGAAGACGCGGCAATAGACCGTCGAGTCGTCTAACCCCATCGGTACATCCACGCGAAAGGTGCCGTCAGGACGCGCCGTCGACAGCGCGAGGAGATCCTCCGTTAGCCGGCCGAATAGTCGGTCCGGGAGCGATTCGAGCATCGAAGCGGGGACGTGGGCCGGCACTGGGTCCGGAATTCCATCGGCACGCCACACCTCGATTGTCATCGCTCCATTTGCATCCGGGTCCGTCCCGTGTATTACTCCAGCAACCACGTCCGATGACATTGTGGCAGACCGTAGCGATAGGAGTGTCAAAGAAGTAGACGCTACCAGCGTAGTGACGACGTTGGTGGGTTCGACGGCGGTGGCATCCCCGGATATCACCGTTAGACACAACTTGTTTTCAAACGACCGGCTCAAGTGATTTCATCGAGAAGTCCGACTTCGAGCAGTACCGTTCTGCGAGATCCATCAACGCTCGCGTCCGACGGATATCGGCGACGTTGTGTGTGATGAGTGGTTCAAATGTACTTTCCTCCCACGCTGTGACGGCCTCACTGCTATCGGCGAATGGATCAAGCTCGTTCATCCCTGCCCCAATAAGTTCTCCATAGACGCCATTCAGTGTATTTTCGCTGGTATTGAACCGTTTCTCGAAGACATCCATCACATCGACATACGGCAGCGTGCCAAAGGGCCACTCAAGGCTGTGTGTACAGAGCCGAGTCCGAAGAAACGGCAAATCGAATCCACCATTCCACCGCTCACCGTTGTACGCGACGAGTTTCGCGTTCCGTTGGGTAAGTGTTGATGTGACGAACGTCGTGAGTTCGGTTAGTAATTCCCGTTTGCTGTCGTGGGAGGTGAGTTGCACCGCCGTCTGGAGCTTCTCGTTCAGCTGGTCTGTGAGTGTTGGCGATGGTGTTGTTCCATCCGTATTGAGAAACACTCGGGATGCGACAGCAGAGTCAAACCCAACAACGGTGAGTTGATCTCTTGTCTCGAACCCAGTCGTTTCGATGTCGAAGGCGACTGTCGATAGTTCGGTCATTCTGAACCCCCAGCAGTATTCTCTGCGGCTGGTTGGGGCTGTGTGTCCTCGCCTTCCGCAATCTGTTGTTCAAGCTCGGCGAGGCGGTTTTCGTGGTCGTCGAGGCGGGCTTCCTGTTCGAGATCGATGCTGAGCAGCGCCGGTGCGAGGGAATTCTGGTGGTTCAACAGCCCGCTCGCGTCAGCGTGCTCGCGGGCGTACTCGAACAGCCGATCGAAGCGCGGCTGGTCGCGACGCCGTAGTGCTCGCCGAAAATCCGCCCAGCGCTCTTCGATGGCTCGGAGGGCATCTCGGTATGTTGGGTTCGTGCGTCCCATCGTTATCGGCCTCCCGAATCGGCCGCTGTCCACGCATCAAGCATGGGGTCCGCGGTGGCCGCCACCGTCCCACCGTCAGCCGTGACGCCCGTCCCGACCCCCTCTGGAGTCGGCGTCGACACCGACGCCGTCGGTTCCACGTCGACCTGCGTGGCGCGAGCCGCGAGCAGCTGCCGCCAGTAGGCGAACGTGGTCTGATAGTACGCGCCGTCACCGACGGGATAGACGAGCGTCTCGAAGTCCTCGCCGACGACCCGTGGCCCCATCCGGGTTTGCTCACACTCCAGGTGGTGGTCGGCGACCGTCGCGATTGATTCGGTGAATTCGTTTCGTTCGTTTCGCGTAACGAGCACCGGGATGTCGTACCCATCGGCGTAGGTTGCCAACCGAGCGAGAGTTCGAGCCTGAAGGGTTCCCGCGTGGGTTTCGCCGAGGGTATCGTCGGCGCGGTACTGGGCGTCGACGGCCGGCGCGACGATGAGGGCGGGCGTGTGGGGCGACGTGTCCTCGTCGCGACTCAGTTCCCCTCGACCGGCCGCCCTGGCGTCGGTGGTAGACATCTGGATCGACTTGTTCACCGCTGACGGGAGATCACAGACGGCGCCGTAGTGCTGGTAGGCGGTGAATCCGCGGGCGACGTGGATTCGGTTGAGCAACCGTTGTCTGGGGGCTATCTGCGTCAGCGTGGCCGTCGTCGCATGGCCGTTTGCGTCAATCCAGAAAGCGGGCCCGTCGTGCAAGAGGAGATGATCGAGTACCAATGACTGAAGGATCGGAACACCCCGATCACCGTTGACATCGAGGAGTGTGATACCGTCCTCAAGGGAGGGTAGCAGCATTCCGTCCGTCGCGGGATCGGCTTGATTAGCCAGATTCTGGTTGCGGTCAGCGCTCCGTGTTGGCTGGTCTACCGCCAATCGATTCGACGTTGAGTGTTCTCCCATACCCGATTAGTTGTCTACGTACCCGATAAGCCGCGGCGTGGCGCTTCCGCGTTTCAAGAAACTCGATGTGATCTCCTCCAATCCCGGTACAGTCCCGAGTAGTCTCCGTTTGGATCCTGTTTCCGAGAATAGTTCCTGAATCCAGCGTTCTCCGTGTTAACCAACATCCGGCCGTATTGGCGGCGGCGTGTTGGTTAAACCTCCACAGCTGTAGTCTCGAGCCTAACTGCTCGGAATGTTAATGCTCAACGCCACGTTGGAAGAGGTGCTCTATGAGCTACCCACGAACCCACGTCGACCACCGAAACCCCGATCACCACGAGTCAATGCACCCAACTCGAAATATCGTGAACGCCCACGTTGTTGCCGGGGAATTTCTCACTTCGCGGTACCACGAGGCGCTTCAAACTGTTCTCCATCCTCTCGGCGAGTCTCTGGACACCAAAGACCAACATGCGCTCAACGACCTTGGCATCGTCCATGCTACTGGTTCCTTGAACGAGCTTTCCCCTATCGTTCGCACATACGTCAAACTCGACGAGTATTGGACACGTACCCATCGTACTGCACTCAACGAACTATTCGCTGATCGACGTGCTCACGTCCTGAGTTGCTGTACGCGGTTCCTTTCTGAGTTCCCTCGACACACTCTTGAAGCCGAATCTGGCCGTTCCGGAACTGCGCTGGATACTACCCTTGCTCCGCTTCTCGAGTGCGGATTTCTCTCTCACACCGACGACGAGAAAACGACCTATACTGTCGATGAACATCACGCGCTGTATCGACCGACTGAACGGCTCTTAGACGCACTTCTTGACCAAGCAGCTGTTCTCTGTGAGCTTCTGCCACCGACCGAGCTCTAATCACACGATTCAGAACCTTTTCGGCTCTGTGGAAATCCTCTTGGTCACATACCATCTGCGGTGAAATAGCCGGGAAGTAGGCTTGCTCACCGACGACTAACGCCAACAGGGTTCTTCTTTTCCAGAGTCCTTAATTCTACAAGGCTGTGAAGCCGTGAGAAGCATTACTTGCCCAGACTGTCAAGAACGCCAGTATGAGCGACGTGGAGGACACGAACTGGTTTGAGGAGGCCGTCGAGAACGCATTAAGCATCGACCCCGAAGACATCGCCGCCGACACAGACGAGATAGCAGACTTGGTATTCGAGTATAGTGACGAACTCCTCGCCGAATACGCGGTAAAATACCCATCCGTGATGGACGATGAGGCCGCCACCCGGGAAGGATTCGAAACGCGTCTACACCAACGATGGGGACAAGCCTTCGACAACCTCGAGTTCTTCATCTTGCTGAACCACGAGGCAGGTTCCACGTTCAAACAACACTTAATCGAGGATGACGAATTATCTGACACAGACCCACTCTTCTCCGCGCTATTCCGGCTTCACGCACGGGCTTGTCAGGTGTCACGCGAAGTGCTGGCGTTGATACGAGCTGGATACGCTGACGGCGCATTTTCACGGTGGCGCGCACTCTACGAGATCGCAATCTCTGCCCAATTCATCTCAAAGCACGGCAAGGATACGGCAGAGCGATTCCTCCACCACAAAATCGTCGACGACTACTTTGAAGCCGAACTTCTTCAGGAACACCACGAGGAACTCGGCGTTAAATCGTTTTCAGATGACGAAATGGAAGATATCGAGGAACGATTGGAGCAGATGGTGGACCAGTATGGGGGTGCGTTCAAGCAATCCTATGGATGGGCGCATGTGGAGTTGGATGAGAACCCCTCCAGACGCACGGTCGCCGAAGATGTCGGATTGGACAGGTACGAACCCTACTTCGCCTTCGCAAGTGATACTATCCACGGCGGTGCGAAAGGCACCCTGTACCGGATGGGGTTAACCCCCAATACTCAGACGGAAGTGATGGCGACTGGCCCGACGAATACCGGGTTCACAGACCCCGCACAATTCACCGTGTTGATGCTCGCCGAGGTCACCGAGGCTCTGCTGCTAAATTGGGAACAAATCACGTGGTCACTTGTTTCTACGTCTGTGTTCGAAATGACCCACGAAGTCATTGCGACGTTCGACGACATCCGCAAGCAGTTAGAGGCGGAAGTAGCGATGGCCGAAGGGAAAGGGTACACTATCGGCGGTCGAGACTGATTAGCAGATTTGAGTTATCGACGGCGACGAAATCGTCGTGTCGGAAGTCCACCGGCACGCGTTCCCCGCTCTCCACATCCTCAAACACCAGACACCCACCCACCCATTCAATGTTCTCCCCCTGTACTCACCGATTGTCCCCAAATCTACAATCAAATGAGGGGCAACAGCACCAGCCCTTCACATTTCCAGATACGTTGAAGACTCTCCCGGTCGGACCCGGATGTATGTGTGGCCGAAACTCGCTCTTCATCGACCAGGCCGACCTCGAGGCCCGCTTCGACGCCGAGGTTGTCACGGACGGCGGGTACACACCCTGATACAACATTGCGCCTGGCGACGACCTCCACATCGTCACGAACGAGGCTTCCGATGAGATCGACGCCTACCACTGGGGGCTGATTCCGTTCTTACCGATGTTGGGGTCGAAGAACGGTTTGAGTGGCAACGGAGTGAACTGACTGATATCGAATCTGAACTCCGCTCTATGCTGGAGTTCGTCTCCTGAGCCTCGTTTACTTATTCTATCCTAGCTATTCTAGAGTAGAATACTATTTTAGAATAGCGTATGGTTGTGGAATAGAAAACTATTCACACTATTTACCACAGAGTTAAGTCGAGAGGGGTTAATACTGCTGAATAGTATGAGTGGTTCAGATAGTAAGAATAGCATAGATAGAACGAATAGCCCAAATAGCCCATATGATTCGGTACAGACCGATGGGAACTCTCGAGCTGTTTCGGTTTGTATGTTGAAGGGGGGCGTCGGCAAATCGACAATTGCTGTCAACCTCGCCCGGCAGCTGGCCGCACAGGGCCACGATGTACTCCTCATCGACCTTGATCCGAACGGCCACGCGTCCGTCGGCTTAGGCTTTGACGACCAGTATCACAACACCGAGGAAACCATCGGCGACGTCTTCTTCGATGATGCTGACCCGACTTCTGTTGTCTACGATACCAGCTACGAGTTCGATATTCTCCCGTCCAGCGAGGACTTAGAACAGGTCGAGCGGGAGATCGTCGTCGGCGACGTATTCCAACCCTCTGCGCTACTCAAGCGGGAAGTGGTAGACCCACTCCTCGGGGACACGTATGATTATATCGTCACGGATTCGCCGGCGTACCGCTCTCGACTCACTGACAACGCGCTCGTCGCGACGGCTAATCTGGTGCTTCCGCTCGCCCCCGGGAATGAGGCGATGGCCGGTCTGGAGCGAACCATCGAGCGCCAGATTTCACCGCTCCGGAAGCATATGGATGTCGACGTCCTTGCGATGGCTCCGAATATGTTGAGCGGCCGTATTGACCAACAGACCCAGGATCGACAGCTTCTGGAACGGCTCAATTCCCACGATAACCTCCAGGACCGCATCCCGAACTTCGCGCGGATTACGGACTGGGAGGCTGTCGACGCCGGCGATCTCAAACCATCTCCCGGCATTCGGGACCGTACCAGTATCACGAAGGCCTACGGCGAGCGCAAACCGCTACTGGACTACGACCCAGACTGTGACCAGCTGAAGTGTTTCGACGAACTGGCTCACATTGTCGAGGCAGGGGAGGTGGTCCGCCATGGCTGAGGACGATCCGTTTGCCGACCTCGGAGAGACGCTTGAGGATGAACCGGACGACGAACCACAGGATACGGATGAGGGATCCGAATCGGGGGCGACCGAGGAGACACCGTCTCAGGAATCGGTTGAGCCGCGGGATCCGATGACCGATACTGCGTTCAGCTACGAGGCTGCTAAACAGCGCCCCTTCTATGCCCGTCAGGCAACGATCGAGGACTTCGATTCCTGGCTGAAGTACGAATTGGAGCGCGAACTCAACCAACAGGGCTATCAGAACATCGTTGTTCGGGAGATGACCGATGCTCTCCTGCGAACTGTCGTGGAGGAAGACCTCGTGGAAGAGGTGGCCAAACGGTTCGAACAAGCCCGAGAATCCGATTTTTCAGAATCAGGCGAATAGTCTACTATTTTTGAATAGAATACTATTTTATAATAGCTTAACAGCAGTCCTGGAATAGCTGACTCTCCAGTTTGTACCGCGGACTCAGTTGAGACCTTGAGAAAGAGGGTTTAGTTGAGCGGATGGCCAGCTGGCGTCTAGAGGTCACTGACTGATCTCACTAGAAGTACGAACTCGACAACGAGTGAATGGCCCCTAGGACAAGCCTCGACGCATTCGGTCTGCTCCGATTGCGGACTTCTTAGGACTCGTCACCGAAGGCGGCTTTCAACTTCTCGCGCATCAGCGCACGACGGACGCTCCGGCGTCGTTCTTCGGAGAGATAGTCATTCCAAACGACTTGAGCGGAGCTGCTACCCTGTTCTTCTGCAAGTTCGCTGACCGCGTCGAGCAAGACATCTTCAAGGACCTCAGAGTAGGCGTTGTACCAATACTGGCGGGCCTGCTGGGGGTTTGGATAGGCATCATCGCCATCTCCGAGAGTTACACCAGCGCGATCAGCGAGGTCGTGAAGCCAGTCACGAACGGTGTTGCGGTGGACGTGGCCCGACTCTGATCTCGTCGACGGGAACAGGTATCCGCCCCAGTCGTCGCCGTCCAGTAGCGAGATGCGTGTCTGAGCATCTTGTTCTCCAAAGGGGATGTTCACCGTCGATGGACCATTCTTCCGCTCGTCGAACTCGATGTACGGTTCGTCGACGTCGAGGACCAACTGGTCGCGATGCAGACGAGCCACCTCGTTCGCGCGCAGCCCCCACGCACAGAGAGCGACGACAAGCGTTCTCTCCCGGTTATTGTGGGCTTCGTCGTAGAGGGCTCGTACCTGATTCGGCTCGATAGTCTCCTCCGACCCGTCGTCGGGATCGACATCGGACCAATCAAAATTCGAGGCAACAGCCGACGTGGGGATGGTCGTCGCGAGGCCTCGGTCCCGCAGGTGTTCATACCACTCGTCGACGGCTCGATACACCTTTTCGAGAGTGGTCCGCTTGTACTGGTCATCGAGACGTTCAAAGGCCCGCCAGCAGGCGTCTTTCGCTTCGTACTCTGGTGTTTCGCTGTCTGGAGCGATTGGACTCAACAAATCATCGGTGTCATTGACGGTGTAGTATGCGCCCGCGTACTGCTTCAGACGGCCACGATGGGTCGCAGTTGTTGTCTCGCTCCACCGGTTCCCGCGACGTCGTTCGAGATAGGTTTCGAGCGCGTCGATGGTGTCTTCATCGCCAATTTCCCAGTTGTAGCCCGGTTCTTTGTCCTCGAGCCCCAGGGTTTGCGTCCAGAAATCCCCGAAGGAGAGGTCGTGATACTCTTGAAGTGCGTAAATGAGATCTCGGTGGCCGTTTTCGACAAGCCACTTGTAGGTTGGCCGTTCGCTATTCGGGTCCTGCCCCTCGGAGCGGAGGTCGGGCCCGACTTCGGACCAGTAGCGCTCCTCGAGTTCGTCGAGCGTGCAGACTGAGGCTCCTTTCTTCCGCAGCGCTGGATAGATGTCGTTGGGGTCACTCATTGGTCTCAGGGTTCTCCGTATGCTGTTTGATTTTGGAATCTGAGTGGGCGGGTTTTGGCATGTTCAGCCAATCTTTCGGAATTTATATAATTCTGTTGTTGGTGCAGTCTCTATTCAGACTGCTAACTCAACAACAAAAAGGGCGAAATTCCATAAACTATAAATTACTATATCTAATTTGCTCCGGTCTGGTTGATCCTCCGAGGTTGTAGCCCACCCGACGCAAGTCGGATGTGTGTAAGGTTGTGCCAACAAATATTACTCAATAGTGAAACGAAGAGGTAACGTTAAGCCACTTCGTGTTAGGACTTAACATACCGCTCTCGGATGAGTGGCACACGGAGCGGTACACCACGGAACAGGCATGACCACTGCATGTGAGATACTCGACCGGGCAGTAGAATGTATCGAAGAAGAAACACAGAGCCTCCAGCGGGAGCGTCAGGCCTTCGAGACCTTTCGAAAATCGGTCAGCAGAGCCCAACCGGCCACGGGCGACGGTGGAACACAGACTGGAAGCCTACTCGAAATATACCAAGAGACGGTAATGTCGACACCTGATTTCGAGGTAGCCTACGACGAACCAGTTTCTGAAAGCCTCAAATCCGAACTCTCTCCGTCCATAGCCGAAACACTCCAGCAAAACGAACCGATAACACAACACTTCAAACGCAATTTACTTCTCGCGACGACCGAAGCTATCGAATCGCGAGTCCGGTTTATTCGGGTGTTGGAGGCAGAACAGGAGTCGATTCGAGCTGTTTTGAAGACGGTACTGGAGATTGAGGACACCCTTCAGGAACTGCCAGTCTGCACGTTACGATGTCTTCAGTTCGAACAGTTCGTTGACGTCTGGGAGGCCTGTGAAGAGACTGTCGAGCGATGCGACCAACGTTCCGAACAGCGGCAACGCCATATCAACGAGCGGCGGAGTAAAAACGAGCACGCGAATGTCGGAGCACATGCCCTCAACGCCTACCTCTACAGCGACCTCAAAACCCAATTTCCAGCGTTGCGTGCCCTATCTGAAAAAAGACAAGAAATTGAACAATATCGTGGAGAAGCGACCAAACCAGTCAGTCACACGCGGGAAGATAACTGTGACAGTGGTCTCGAGGCGACATCAAATTGAATCTGCCACAGAACACATCCAGCCCTATCGTTCACGGGCATTCTTGCGGACGGGCTCGATGATATCCTGCATCGACGAGCTTGGACCAAATATCTCGACGACGCCGAGATCGCGGAGCCCCTCGCAATCATTGTCGGAGATGATCCCCTAGCTAACACCAGAGTGTGCTTGAAGGCCTCGTGCTCTTTTCAGGCCGTCGAAATCGTGACTTGAACGATATTGCTCAGCGGCTGTTGGGCTGTCAGCGACTGCCTCGCCGTCTAGGTGTGGAAGTTCAGGCGCTTGGATCCGGCGGCATCGGAGCCGTGTGCTGTGTTATTTTATTGCGCACGCGTGGATAATGTGGTTGTGGGAGTTGAAAAAGAAGGAGATCAGTGGCGCGACTTCAACGATATCTCGCCGAAGGGATGTTAGTGACTCGTCCGAACTGTTCCGGCTTAAATTTCGTCCAGAGGTAGTCGATCGTGTTTGCAGATGTCGAGTCTTCGCTAGGTTGTACAGAGTAGAAATTGAGGTCTCGTCGGCGGTTGTACCGACGAAAAGATCTCTTCGACATTGATTTCAGCGTTGGCGGTGAGGTTAAATAAATCACCACATCAAACCGCTTGGCGAGGGAATTAACGAGCCGGACCTTGTGGATCTCACTGTCTGTTTATGGTTTAAACGGCACTGGTGAATCGCTAGAAAGCATCGGCTCCGACCGTCAGAACTAGTGGAATGAAGCGGGAAACCGCCGATGGTCCATGTCTAAGATTTCCTGCTTCACGAGCAAAGCGGTTCAGTTAGCTAAAATGCCGTCGGTGGCCGAGACGAAGTCGCCGCCCCCGAAGGAAATGGTGGCTTCGCCGACTATGCGGTTGTGTAGCTGCACTCTCTGCGGGTTTACTTGGAGAAATCCTACCGAGAAGCGCTGGATTTTCTGAGCGAGATGCCACATATTCTCGGAGAGATCGGCCTCAAACCGGCCGATCTCCCGGATCACTCAACGTTAGTAAAGTGGTTTGACAGGATCAAGACAGCACTCTGACGAGTGCTGCTGCGCCGACAGGCGCAGCTGCACGAGCCAAGTGGTCACGCTGCCATCGATGCGACGTTCTTTGACCGCGAAAATGCAAGCAAACACTACTGTCACCGGACGAATTATCGCGTCCAGACGCTCAAAGCGACAGCTCTCGTCGACACAGAACCGCAAGTGATTCTAGACGTTCACTGCACGACCGAGAAACGCCATGATACACAACTCGGCTGGCAACTCGGGCGAGATTGCCAGCCCCGCTGCCGACAAAGGCTATGACTGGATGAGTTACGCGAAAAAGGTGTGAGACCGCTGATCAAACACCGGACAACGACGCGCTGGAAGAAGTTGGTCAAATAGGTGGAGATCAAACTGGCGGTAATGGGATGGCCGAGTTGCCCGACGACATCCCGATGCCGTACGACCATCTCTCTGAAGAGGAGTATTTTGTTGAAGAGAATTCACCCCTATGACGGTATGATGCAAGTTAACTAGAAAATATCACATGGGGGACATAACCTCTGAAACGAAGTACACTATTCTGCTCAACACAACCGTTTAATCCGGAGTGCCAAAATCGGTATGAATATCTGCCACTAACCAGTAGAGATTATCGATGGAGGTCATCATTCCGTTCTCAATAAAGTCCCCGAAGACTCGTCTTAAACCCGCTCTGTCAGCAAATGAACGGAAGCGTTTTGCCAAATCGATGCTTTCGGACGTTTTGACCGCGCTCGCCGAAACAGACGCGTCGCCAACTATCCTTGCAACTGGCCCGGTCGATTGTGACGCACCCGTCGTCATCGACCAACGCGACCTCGATACCGCAATTACCGACCAACTGGCAGACAGTAGTTTCCCGGTTGCTATCGTCATGGCCGATCTGCCGCTAGTCACACCGACTGCGCTCGAACGTCTGTTCGAACCGGACGCCGATATCGTCCTCGCACCTGGCCGCGGAGGCGGCACCAACGCCATCGTTGTCCGTCACCCGGAATTCAGGGTGGACTACCATGGCATCTCAATCCGAGACCATCGTACCATCGCAAAGAACGTCGATGCTGAGGTCGGTGAGATCGATTCTTTACGACTTTCGACCGATATTGATGAGCCCCAAGACTTTGCAGAAGTTTTGCTGCATAGCAATGGTGCCGCAAATGAGTGGCTTACGAGCGCCGGTTTTGAACTTGCTGCAGATGGTCGCGTGACCGTCGAGAGACAGTAATCCAGACGGTCTGAATCTTTTTCTGGATCGGGAACGGTATCTGTAATATGTCGCCCCGCAGCGCGAAGTACAATTCCGAGGTTGATATTGCAGATAAGGGTGTTGAGTACCTTCTTTCGGTCACCCCCGCCGACGTTTCGGCTGCCACGAAGTTGACCTTCGCACGCAACGTGTTCGTCCCGCTGACGACCGCCTGTCGCTATACATGTACCTACTGCACCTACTACGACCCACCGGGACAGGCGTCGCTGCTGTCGCCTGAAGAAATCCGCGACATCTGCCAGCGCGGTGCCGACGCGGGGTGTACGGAGGCGCTTTTCACCTTCGGCGACGACCCCGACGACCGGTACACGGCGATTCACGAGCAACTCGCGGAGTGGGGTCACGACTCGATTCACGCCTACCTCCGGGAGGCCTGCGAAATCGCTCTCGACGTGGGACTGTTGCCCCACGCCAACCCCGGCGACCAGACCCGCGAGCAGATGGAACTGGTCGCCGACGTGAACGCCTCGATGGGCGTGATGTTGGAGACCACCGCCGAAGTGCAGGCCCACGGCGGGCCGCGGGCGAAGGAGCCGGGCCAGCGACTCGCCACCCTCGCTACCGCGGGGGAACTCGGCGTCCCGTTCACGACGGGCATCCTCGTCGGCATCGGCGAATCCTGGCAGGACCGCGCCGAGAGCATCCTTGCGATTCGGGACCTCCAGGAGCGCTACGGCCACATCCAAGAGGTCATCGTCCAGCCCGTCGTGAACAACGACCGCTGGCAGAGCGGGTCGCCGGACGTCGAAACCATGCGCAGAGTGACGGCGATGGCACGGGTCGGCCTTCCCGAGGAAGTGAGCGTCCAGTCGCCGCCGAATCTCGCGCCCGTTCGGGAGTTACTCGACTGCGGCATCGACGATTTGGGCGGCGTCTCGCCGGTCACCGACGACCACATCAACCCCGAGTACGCGTGGCCACAACTGCGTGAACTGGAGTCAATCGCCGAGGAGGCCGGCGTCCCGCTGAACGAGCGGCTTCCGGTGTACGAACGGTACATCGAAGACGGGTGGCTCTCCGAGCGCATCGAGGCGGCGCTGGACGCCGACGATGCCGCCGGGGAACGCTACCGGGCGCTGTTGGTTGATTAACGCGACACCAGGGGCGTGCCGTCGGCGTTCAGCCCCAACTCCGGCCCGTGGGGGCCGTCCTCGGGGTCGATGCGGCGGCGTTTCTCGTAGTCCGTCGAGCGCTCGACGGGAACGCGTCCGATGGCCGAAATCATGTCCACGTACTCCTGGAACGACCGGAACTCCCCGTACTCGCCGCCGGCGCGTTTCGTGATTTCCTCCGAGAGGATGGTGCCCATGAAGTCGTCGGCGCCACAGGAGAGCATCTTCAGCCCTTGAGCGTCGCCGTATTTCACCCACGACGACTGGATGTGCTCGACGTTGTCGAGATACAGCCGTGAGACGGCTATCATCAGTTCGTCCTCGTGGACGGTCGCCCCGGAGTCGACCATTCCGCGTTCGGCCAGCGGGGTGTCGTGGTGGACGAACGACAGCGGGACGAACTCGGTGATGTTCCCGGTTCGGTCCTGTAACTCTCGAATCCGGTCGAGGTGCAGCGCGCGGTGGGCCTCGTTGTCGACGTGGCCGTACATGATGGTCGCGGTGGTGTCTAACCCCACGTTGGCGGCGGCTTCCATCGCCTCAAGCCACTCGCCGGTATCGATTTTCGCCGGACAGATGACCTCCCGGACTTCGTCGACGAGGATTTCGGCGGCGGTGCCTGGTACGGAGTCGAGGCCGGCGTTCTTCAGACGGCGGAACACCTCTTCGTAACTCCAGTCGGTGCCGCGGCGGGCGTGGTAGGCCTCCTCGGGCGTCATCGAGTGGACGTGGACGCCGTCGACGGCCATCGCCCGAATCTGTTCGACGTACGTTCGGGGGTCGACCTCGTACTCTTCGGGTGGGCGGTAGTTGAGGTCGCCGCGGTCGCTCGATTCGAGTATTTCGCGGTGTTCGTCGTCGAGCGCGAAGGCGGGGTGGAGTCCCGACACCGAAGTCACCTCGTAGATGCCGCGTTCGACGGCATCTCGGACGATTTCCCGCGACTCGTCGGGCGTCTTCGTGAAGCCGCCGTGGTCGTCCTGGTAGGTCGTGCGGAACTGCTCGGAGCGGTCCTTGAAGTTACAGAACAGACACCCGGTGTTGCAGGCGGTCGTGATGTTGTTGTTGAGGTTGGCGACGAACGTGACTTCCTCGCCGACGACTTCTGCGCGGCGGCGGTCGGCGGCCTCCAACACTCGCTCTTTGCGTTCGAGGTCGATGCCGTCCCGTTCGGTTCCAGTGGTTAGCAACTCTATGGCGTCGTCGACATCGAGTCGGTCGCCGCTCCGCGCTTTCGCGAGAGCGTTCTCGAAGGATTGCTCCGTCTCGGGGCGGTGTTCGAAGCTAGTAGGTTGGTTCAAGTTCCCCATAAGTATATCAAGAGCTTTTATCACATAATGTTTATCGGCCTTCTATATATCGTAGATCAATCAGCATTATGTCGTAGTGTTCCCTACACGTGGCTTGCGCGCATTCCAACAAAGCTGTGAGGTGTGTCTCTTTGGACGTCAGCCGAGAAATGTACTGGTCGCGCCCGCGCCGCCATCGATCCAACTGGCTCCGGCGTGGCTAGCCCAACTGCCACATAGCAACCGCACTATCCCGTCCGGGACTGAAAGTCACTTACTACAATCGTGGATGTTGAAACGCTGTACCTTACAACAGCAACTCAGTGATCTCAAAGAACAGTGATACCAAAATTGGTCTGTCGGTCGCTCAACGCGACGGCAGTGACCTGTGAGTCTCGCTGCTAACCATGGCTACGACGTGGAAGCCTTTCCGATGACTCCTCAAAAATAGTGTCAAATATAGTGTGAGCCCAGACCCGTGTCTTCAGACGCAAGAGGAGGTCAATAATTAGGCTTTAGAAAGCTCCCCGACGATGCGAATCGAATCATAGGGGATTGAAATTTCACGTTCGTTTTCCATATAAGAAACTTCAATAATACCGTGTGAATCCAGCGCTTCAATATCAGCGGTTCCTTTATTTCCAAGTGATAACTGATCTATAAGTTTCTCGGCAGAGATTGTGGATTCTTTCATCACCGCTTGGATAATCCGAACTCGATCCTTTGTGAACACCTCTGCCACATCATTGAAATTTTTTGTAATCGTTGCCAGTGACGTTTTCTCCTCATCCATCGCCCGAGATACATTCTTACTACCTTCAAGACTTTGGACAAATTCTATTTGAAGGGTTTCTTCATCTTTCGAAGTCTTTGTCTGACTACTTGGATTATTTTGTTTAGTCATGGTATGTCATTATGTCCTTAGCAAATAAATGTATGCCCTCACGCGGCCATCGTGTTTAGTTAAGTGAATTCCACCAGACGGCGAAGGCTTGCAGCCATGTTTCTGCCGTCGTCGGCTGCACGTGGCTAAAGCTATTACTAAACGAAGAAGTTCGTCGTTTTATCTCTCTAAAGATACGTTCGACAGCATTCCGATTTCCATGCCGGATCGTCTGAAATCGGAGCCCTGCTCGGCGGAGTGCTGCCGCTAAATGTTTGGCGTAATCGACGAGAAACACGGCGTCAGAGACGTCGTGTTTCTCACGAAGTTCCTGCAGAAATCGCTGTGTCAATGCAGTTGTAGTGGTCGTAAACAGCCGTACGTGCAGGAATTTGTTTGTCTCTGGATCGACAGCGGCGTACAGCCAAAACTGCTGACCGTTGATTTGGATCACCGTTTCGTCAAGCGCAACGTGATCCGGACTGGTATCGTCGGCTGGCTGTAGATCGGCTTTCTGCACCCAATCGTGAACGGCTTTTCGTGACCGTTCGACACCGAACTTCTCAAGTTCTCGAATGGTATTCGAAAGTGATAGACCAGCCAGATGGAGTCGAATACCGAGCTTCATCAGCTCGCTCGGTGTCCGCTCTCGCTCCACAAAATCTAACTCGATCCAGTCGCTACAACCGCTGAGGCGTGTGATTTCTGCCATAGACACTCAGAAAATCACCACGCCTCACTCTTCATCCTTAACTAAACACGACCCACGCGGCAATAAGGATACTGATGGTATGAGGTCTTACTGATACTATTGAAATCGCCACCACATCTTACAGTTATGTATACAGCTTGAGGACGTCATAGACTCACCAACTAATTCATGGGAAGTTTCGGGACTTACCCCCCGAGGCAGTTCACTGTAAACTGAGTATTTGTCGGGCTTCTGCGGGTGTTGCTGTCTCACGACCAACGTTTTCCACCATCGCGACCGCTTTCGAAACTAGCTCAGCGTTATCTAAAGCCCGCTGGCCGCCTGGGAGATAGAAGTTATCCTCCAACCCAACACGAACGTTCCCACCCATTGCAACGGCTGTGCTGACGAGTTTCCATTGCTCCCGTCCGACTCCGATAACCTGCCATGTTGAGTTCTCCGGCAAGCGGCGAACTTGCTCAAGAAGAGACCCAGGTGTCGCTGGCATTCCCCCAAGAACACCGAGAACGAGGCTAAACTGGAGCGGCGGCTCAATCTCACCACGTGTTAGTAGCGGTCGGATACTGCGGATGTGTCCGGGGTTAAAACACTCTAATTCCGGTTTGATACCGACATCACCCATGGTTTGTGCGAATGTACTGATATCCTCGAAAGAGTTAACGAATGTCTCCTCGAAGACGAATTCCTCAGCCCCAGTGTCAAACTTTCCATAGTTCATTGACCCCATGTTCAGCGCGGCGACTTCTGGCTCGGCAGCACGGAGGTAGCTCGTTCGTTCCTCAACAGGAACACCGAACGCCCCCGTCGAGAAGTTGACGATGACATCGCTACGCGCACGAATCTCCTCGTATATTTTATCATAGACATCATCTTCAAATGTAGGCTCACCACTATTCGTCTTGGCGTGGATATGAACTTGAGCTGCTCCCGCCTCGCAGGCTTTTTCAGCCTCGATCGCTATTTCTGTCGGAGTATGTGGAATTCCCGGATGATGGGATTTTGAGGTCGTTGCACCGGTTAATGCTGCCGTAACGATAGCTCGTTCTGGATCATTTCCCTTGCTCGTATCGGCGACTGTACCTGCGGGACTGGCTGCTTGGTCTACGGACATTGATAGCTAATATCTAGTCAAAGCGGTCGTAAATACACCTTTGGTTACTGACCGGGCAGAGTCTTACAGCGCTAGGAGAACCGGTCCGGCAGTCATCAAAGAGCGATACGACTCGATAGGCAGCTGTCTAGCTTAGTACTCGCCGAAGACGTCGCGCATCGCGTTACAGATTTCGCCGGTCGTCGCGTAGGCCTTCACCGCGTCGACGATGTAGGGCATGACGTTTTCGTCACCTTCGGCGGCCGCTTTGAGGTCGGCGAGAGCATCGTCGACGGCCGCCTGGTCGCGGTCGTCGCGAATCGCCTGGACGCGTTCTTTCTGTTGTTGTTGTTCCTCCTCGGAGACCTCCTCGATGTCCTCTTTGGGGTCCTCGTCGACCTGATACTCGTTGACGCCGACGATGATTCGCTCGCCCGTCTCGATTTCCCGTTGGCGCTCGAAAGCGACGTCCTGAATCTCCCCTTGGACCCACCCGCTTTCGACGGCCTGCCGCATCCCGCCGCGGTCGTCGATGTCGTCGAGGATGTCGAAGGCCTCGTTTTCGAGTTCGTCGGTCAGCGATTCGACGTAATAACTGCCCGCAAGCGGGTCGATGGTGTCGGCGGCGCCGGACTCGTGGGCGAGGATTTGCTGGGTTCGCAGGGCGGTGCGGACGGATTTCTCGGTCGGCAGACTGAGCGCCTCGTCTTTGCCGTTGGTGTGGAGGCTCTGGGTGCCACCCAACACGGCGGCGAGTGCCTGATAGGCCACGCGGACGACGTTGTTCTCGACCTGCTGGGCGGTCAGCGTCGATCCGGCGGTCTGGGTATGGAACTTCAACTGCTTGGAGGCGGGTTTCTCGGCGTCGAAGCGTTCCTCCATGATTCGGTACCACATCCGGCGTGCGGCCCGGAACTTCGCGACTTCCTCTAAGATGTTATTGTGGGCATTGAAGAAGAAGGAGAGCTGGGGGGCGAACTCGTCGACGCCGAGGCCGGCGTCGATGGCGGCTTCGACGTATTCAACGCCGTCGGCGAGCGTGAAGGCGATTTCCTGTGCGGCGGTCGCGCCGGCCTCGCGGATGTGATATCCCGAAATCGAGATGGTGTTGAAACTCGGGACCTCCTCGGCGCAGAACTCGAAGATGTCCGTGATGATGCGCATCGAGGGCTCCGGCGGGAAGATGTAGGTGTTGCGGGCGATGTACTCCTTGAGGATGTCGTTTTGGATGGTCCCCCGCAACTCCTCGCGGTCGACGCCCTGTCGGTCGCCGACGGCGATGTACATCGCCAGCAGCACCGACGCGGGGGCGTTAATGGTCATCGAGGTCGAGAC